>CAZQDD010000019.1:0-74575 GCA_964591805.1 uncultured Acidobacteriaceae bacterium
CGCATCGCGGCATTCACCGCGCCCAGGTCGGAGGCCCGCCGCGTCAGCGGATGCATGGTTCCGGCCACCGCCACCGTCGCTCCCGCGCTCAGCTCCCCGGTGATCCGGTTGGCGCGTCCGCCCGTCTGCGCCAACATCGGGAGCGCCATCGCCAGCACCAGGGCGCCCACGCCCATCCAGCGCTTCCCGCGCGCCGCGTTGCCCGGCATCGGCCCGCTCCACCTGTCGTTCCAAGTCATTGCAGAATCCTCTGAAGAGAAATGCCAACCGAATCCGCGCGCTCGCATCGGACAATTTCCTGATGGACCCGGACCCGGCGACACGAGCCGCGCTCTGCCGATCAAAGCAAAGGGGAAGAGCTTTCCAAAGCAAAATCGGAACCCGCCAAGATAAGAATTTCCCAATGCGGGGTTCATTCCCAATGCGGCCAACGTTGCACCACGCCCGCTCCGCCGTTTGCAGACACGGCAAAGCCGTACCCGCGGGCACGGCTCGTCGTCTCTTCCGCCGGACTTGCTATTCCAATCCAGCCGCCTGCTTGCAGGCTCCGTGCAGCGCACACGCCTGCTTGGCGCAGCCGGTCATGTGATCCCGCGTCTGCTTCAGCGCGCTCAACTCGTCGCACATCCTCCGCATCACCTGCATGCACAGCTCCGGACGCTGCCGCAGAATCTGGTTCACCAGCTCGGTCTCCACAAAGATCGCTTCCACCGCCTCCACGGCCTCCACATCAAACTGGTAGCTCTTGGCGCAAAGCGCCGAAGGCAGTCCCAGCACCGAGCCCGGACCGGCCGTGCCCCGGACCAGTTCCTGCGCGGCCCCGCCCGGCAGCCAGGCTCGCGCCGTGCCGTTCACGATCAGGTACACGCCCAGCGCCGGGTCGCCAAAGGAAAACAAGCGCCCGCCCGGAGCCACCTCCCGCTTCTGCCCCGCCGGAGCCAGCGCCAGCGCCAGCTCTCCGGCCGCCGCGCAGGGCAATCCGGCGCCGGAAATCTCCAGCGGCGTTTCCGGTGACATTTTCTGCGAACATGGATTCAAAGCGCCCACCCCCGGCCTTCATTTCTACCAATCCTCCAACCATCGTGGTGTGACGCACGTCACGACTCAGTGTGACGACCCATTGCGCCTGCCCCGCCGCCGGTGCGCCAAATCCAGACCCACCGGACTCGTCCCTGCCGCCCCGCCTGCTCGAACGCCGGCATCCGACCAAAAGGGCATCATCCTCGGAAAGTGTCATTCTGAGCGCAGCGAAGAATTCCAGCGCAGCCCGCGCTTCCGTGCATCTTCAAACTTTCCGGCCAGCCGCCGATTCTTCCCGCCCCGGCACACCCGCCGCCGGAGCCCCTCGAATCCCGCTCCACCCTCCGCCGGCAAGCGTCCGGGTGCATCTCCCGCCCCATGCCTCTCGAACCCGGATCGTAACTTGTCTCCGGGCCAGCGAGCCGTTACCCTGTTCTGGCATGATCCGCTTCCTCCGCCTGCTCGCCCAAGTTCTGGTCCTCATCATCGTCGCCTTGTCCGCGGCGTTGATCAGCATGAGATTCGCCATCCATGGCCGCGAGGTTGCGGTGCCGGAATTGCGTGGCATGTTGCCCGCGGAAGCCGAGCGCGCCGCCGCCGAGAATGGCCTGGAACTGGCCCGCAGCGATCACTTCTATTCCGCCACCATCCCCGCCGGACGCATCGTCTCGCAGCAACCCGAGCCCGGCACCAGGGTCCGCCGCGGCTGGCGGGTGCAAGCCGCCGAAAGCCTCGGCGCCCAGCACATCGACATCCCGGCTGTTCTCGGCATGAGCCCGCGGGCCGCGGAAATCAACATTCGCCGCCGCGGACTTGAGGTGGGAGCCTCCGCCGAACTTCCCGTCGCCAACTCGGTGCCCGATGCCATCATCGCCCAGACGCCCGCGCCCGGCGCCGAGGGCATCGCCTCGCCCCGCATCAGTCTCCTCTATGCCGTTCCGCCGCCCGAGCCCGCCTATGCCATGCCCGATCTCACCGGGATGACCTTGACCGAGGCGACCGGACTTGTCACCGGCGCCGGATTGAAGACCTTCGCCGTCACCACGGCGCCACCCGGCCCGCCCGACAGCTTTGCCAGTCCTGGCGCCCGCCCGCCAACCCCGACCGTGGTTGGCCAGACGCCGGCTCCCGGCACCCGTGTCACTGCGGGCGCAAGCGTCTCCCTCGAGGTCGAGCGCCCCCTCTAGGGCATTTCCAACGGATGTGTATCTACCCATATATATCTTTACGCATATGTGTATCTTCCCGAATCTAATCCCCTCGTGCTCACAACGTCTGTTCCCCGGGCCGGGTATTTTTCCAGAGTGTCATCCCGGGCAAAGCGAGGAAACCAAGAAAAATCGTTTGGATTTTCTCCAAACGATTGCCTGAAAAGTAACCAATCTGAAAAATATTGCCTAGGGAGTCAATCGTTCAGCACTTTGCGCAACGATTGCCCAAGCAGTAAACTTCGCCTCGAAAACGATTACCCTTCTGGTCAATCGTTACCTCTCCGCAGCACCGCCGCAAAGAACCCATCGCAAGGGTGGATTCCGGGCAACGTGCGCAGAAAGGGACCGCGCACCAGCGTCTTCGGCTCCGCCCACGCCAACTCGCCGGAGTCTTTCAACTCCTCCAGAACGGTTTCGCAAGGCAGGACGCTAATCCGGTTTTCCCCGCATAAAACCTGCTCCACAACGTCTTCGCACTCCTCGGATTCCAGCGAGCAGGTCGAGTACACCAGCCTTCCTCCCGGGGCCAGCGCGGCGAGCGCCGCCCGTAAGATCGACATCTGTAGATCTTTAAGTCTGCCCAAATCCTCCAGCCGCAGCCGCCATTTGATCTCCGGATTCGCCGCCAGTGTTCCCGTGCCGCTGCAGGGCACGTCGGCCAGCACGCAATCGAAGCGTTCGGCAAACTTTATGGCGGTCACGTTGCCCGTCACCACTTGCACCCGCATCGCTTGGACCCGCTCTTTCAGCGCTCTTGCGCGATGTTCGTACAATTCCACCGCGGTGATCGCCGCCGCGGGATTGCGCTGGGCAATCGCCGCCGTCTTGCCTCCCGGCGCGGCGCAGCAGTCCAGAATCCGTTCGCCGTTTCCCACCAGCGCGGCCACCAGTTGCGACGCTTCGTCCTGCACCGCGACGTGATGATCGCGAAACGCAAGGCTGTGCGCCAGGTCGCCGGAGAGCAAACGGCGAGCCCCGGTCAGCAACTCACCGGGCGCAATTTGTATTCCCGCCTCGCGCAGTTCTTCCTCCGCGCCCGCCGCGGCCAGGCGCAGCGCCGGGCGCGGCGCCCTCTGGTTGGCCGCGCAAATGGCGCGTGCGGCGTTATATTCATACATGTCGATCCAGCGCGCGGCCATCCATTCCGGATGCGCAAACTCGTCCGCCAGCCCCTGCGCAGTCCCGCTTCCCGCGCCTGCCATAGGCGTTGCCGCGTTGGCCGCGAGCTTGCGCAGCACCGCGTTGGCATAGGGTACGGCCGAGCTTTTTCCGGAGCGCTTTACCAGTTCCACGCTTTCGTGTACCGCGGCGTGCGCCGGGATGCGCTCCAGGTGCAGCAACTGACAGGCGGCCAGGCGCAAGGCAACGCGCACCTCCCCATCCAGGCGCGCCACCTTCTGCGAAGAGTACTGCGCAATCCGCGCGTCCAGCCCGGACTGCCAGCGCAGCGTGCTCATCACCAGCTCGTAGCAAAGCGCGCGATCCTCGCGCGAGAGCCCGTCCATGCGCGCCGAGTTCAGCAGCTCGGACGCATAGGAGCCATCGCGCTCCACCCGGATCAGAATGTCGTAAGCAAAGGTTCGTGCGGGCGAGACCGCCATGTTAACTCCCCAATTTCTCGCCCGGCCTGGGCTGGTATCCGTTGATGAACTCACGCGCCTTCACCCGGCGCTTGCCTTCCAGTTGCAACTCGTCGATCGCAATTGCCGAACCGGTGCCGCAGCCTGCCAGCAGCCGTTCGCCCGCCGTGTCAATCTCGCCGGCGGCGAGCGCTGGCGCAGCGGCGGCCGGCGAGATCGCATGCAGCGTAAGCTGCTTGCCGCGAAACCTGGTGAATGCGCCGGGCCACGGCTGGAAGCCGCGCTGGCGGTTGCAGATCGTCTGCGCATCGCGGGAAAAGTCGATGCGTCCATCCTCACGTGTCAGGATCGGCGCCAGTGTCGCGCGCGAATCGTCCTGCGGCGTGGCTTTTAATCGCCGCTCCGCCAGCCCGGCCAGCGTCTCTACCAGCAGTTCGGCTCCCATCGCCGCCAGCCGCGGCGCCAGGGTTACGCTGGTGTCTTCGGCGCGGATGGCAAGCTCGCGCTGCAACAGAATGTCTCCCGTGTCCAATCCCTCGTCGATGCGCATGGTAGTGTTGCCGGTCACGCGTTCGCCGTTTGCAATGGCCCACTGAATCGGCGCTGCTCCGCGATACTTCGGCAGCAGGGAGGCGTGCAGATTGATGTTTCCATACCTTGGCAGGTCGAGCATCCAGCGCGGAACGATGCGTCCGTAGCCGACGACCACAATGCAGTCAGGCGCGAGCATTTCGAGTTGGGCGCGGAACTCGTCATTGTTCTTGATCTTCTCCGGCTGCGCAATGGGCAGGCCAAGCTCAAGGACCTTGTGCTTCACCAGCGACAGCGCCATTTCCATCCCCCGGCCCTTTGGCCGGTCCGGTTGGGTGACGGCCAGAGACACGTCGTGACCGGCGCGAACCAACGCTTCCAGCGGAGCAACGGCAAACGAGGGAGTACCGCAATAGACAAGCTTCACAACCTGATTGTAGCGCTGGAGCAGAACTGCGTCCGCGTTGCCGCCCGGCAGCTGTCGCGGGCCGGCGCCTCCGCCCGCATGAAGCGGCAGTGGAATGCACGGCGCAGACGAGGAAGCGGCGCGCCGGGCGCAGCTTCCCTGGGTGTGAAGACCGCTTTTTCTACCACTCGCCCTGGCGTTGCAGGCGACGAATCTTGCGTCGCATCATGTCGCGCTTCAGCGAGGAGAGGTGGTGAATATAGAGGGTTCCGTTGAGATGGTCGATCTCATGCTGAAAGGCGCGCGCCAGCAGATCCTCGCCTGTCCTCTCGTACCAGTTCCCGTGCACGTCCTGCGCCCGGATGGTGACGCGTTTGCTGCGGGTCAGAGTCTCGCGAAAGTCCGGAATGGAAAGGCAACCCTCGCCGCCGGCCTGTTTGCCTTCCACGTGTACGATCTGCGGATTGGCGAGCACCAGCCGCGACTCGGGATCTTCTTTGAAGGAGGTGTCGATGACGGTTAGATGCAGCGAGATTCCGATCTGCGGTGCGGCCAGGCCAACACCCTGAGCCTCATACATCGACTCAAACATGTCATCGACAAGCTTCTTCAACCTGTCATCGAATTCGGTTACGGGCGCGGCCGGAGTCTCCAGCACGGGATCGCCATATTTCACAATTGGATAAATCATCACTCGTTCCGGTTCAGTAATTATGAAGCTGTTCGCAGTATCCTTCGTAATTCCGGCGCAGTTCGATGAGCGAATCGCCACCAAATTTTTCCAGCGCGGCAGCTGCCAGCACAAGAGCTACCATGGCTTCTCCCACCACTCCGGCAGCCGGCACTGCGCACACATCGGAGCGCTCGTAGGCGGCTTTCACCGGCTCGCGGCTGGCGAAGTCAACCGAAGCCAGCGGGCGCCGCAAGGTGGAGATCGGCTTCAGGTGTCCGCGTACCACGATGTCGGAACCGTTGGAGATTCCGCCTTCCAGTCCGCCAGCATGATTGCCGGCGCGGGTGAAGGCCGTGAACTTTGAATGCAAGGTTGCGGCGTTCTCATCGCCTGCGGCAGCAGGGTCCTGGTAGCCGATCTCATCCTGCGCGGCCGAGCCACGCGACGCGGCCCCCAGAACGCCGTCTCCAATCTCGACGGCCTTTACTGCCTGAATGGACATGGCGGCGGCGGCCAGCCTCGCGTCCAGGCGCTCGTCCCAGTTGGCATAGGTTCCCAGGCCGGGCGGGACGTTGTGCGCCACCACTTCAAAGATTCCGCCAACGGTATCGCCAGTGCGCAGCACGGCATCCACTTCGGCCTTCATGCGCTGTTCTGATTCTTCATCGGCACAGTTGAGCAGGACTTCATTCTTCAGCGCCAGGTTGCGAAGCTGGTCAAAAGCAACCGCGCGCGACAAACGTGCGCCGCCTACCTGGATGACATGGCTGAGAACTTCGATCTCCAGTTTGGCGAGCAACTGCTTGGCAACCGCTCCAGCGGCGACGCGGGCGGTGGTTTCACGGGCGCTGGCTCGTTCCAGAATATAGCGAGCCTCCGGCAGGTTGTACTTCAGCGCGCCCGCCAGATCGGCATGACCCGGGCGCGGAGATTTCACCGCCCGGTGTTTCTCCGGGTCGCCTTCGCCCACCGGCAAAGCTTCGCTCCAGTTCTGCCAGTCGCGATTTTCGATCAGCATTGCGATCGGGGAACCGATGCTGTGACCATGCCGTACTCCGCTCAGTATGCGCGCGTGGTCGCGCTCGATCCGCATGCGCCCACCCCGGCCGAAACCCTGCTGCCGCCGCCAGAGTTCGCGATCGATGGCGGCCTCGGTTACCGGGATGCCAGCGGGCAGACCTGAGATATTGGCAACCAGTGCCTCGCCATGCGACTCGCCTGCGGTAAAAAATCGGAGCATTACAGAATTGTAACGGAAGCGCCGCAATTGCCGTTGGAGTTCCTTCGGAATCAGGGCACAGGGCGGAGCGCGGCCGGCGGAAATAAGGAATCTCCACCCATGCAGTCCCGTGCAGACGGTGCGCCCGGAGGCGGGCAGAAAAGGTCGCCCGCTTGACCAACCGCGCTGGTGGTTAGTCGGTTGGCGCTGTGATGGCTTCGCCCTCAACTTCGGCCGGCTCCAGGGATTTTAGAAACTTCTGCGTGTTCAGCAGAGGACGCGCCAAGGCGGAGTTGTACGCAGTCCAGGGGGAATCCAGGTCGGCATCGCGCTCGCATTGCGCCCGCATGGCTTCCATCTTGGAGTCGAGGTCGTCCAGGTAGTGCAGCATCAACGCCTCTGGAAACATGGGCAGCTTGGGTGAACCAAAGTCGTACTGGCCATGATGGCTGATGATGAGATGCTCGACCAGCATCTTGAGAGGTGGAGGAAAGCCGGGAAGCAGTTCCAGCTTGGCGTGCAGCAGTTCAAGGTCGATGATCAGGTGGCCGAGCAACTGGCCCTCGGTGGTATAGCCGAAAGAGCGGTTATATGTGAGCTCGCGAATCTTTCCGATGTCGTGCAGGAAGGCGCCGGTGAGCAGCAGGTCGCGGTTGATGAACGCATAGTTGCGGGCAACCAGGTCGCAGGAGCGGAACAGCGAGACGACGTGCTCGAGCAGTCCGCCGATACATGCGTGGTGCATGGTCTTGGCCGCAGGAGCGTTGCGGTAGGCGCGGGCGATCTCCGGGTCGGCCATAAAGAGTTCCAGCAGATGGCGCAGATGAGGTTCACCAATGGAGGCGACAAATTCACCGAGCGCGCTCCAAAGCTCATCGATATCCTTCGCTGTTTTGGGAAGGTAATCGGAGAAGTCAACCTCGGCCTCGTCCACCTTGCGAATCTTGTGAATGGTGAGTTGCCAGCGCTGGTTGTACTTGTTGAGCAGTCCCTTGATTTTGACGATGTCATCCTGCTCGAAGGCGTCGGCGCACTCCTCGACGTTGTCCCACATTTTTGCCTGGATGGTTCCGGTGCGGTCCATGAGGGTGAGATCCAGATACGGCTCGCCGCTCTTCTTGGACTTGATCTGTTTATTGCTGACGACGAAGCTGGTGGTGACGATCTTGTTTTCCTGTTGCGCTGCGTCGCGAATGTAAAACTCTTTCATGAATGGGCCATCCTTGCCCGGCGGGAGCGGGTCACGAATTCATGGTATCGCGGAAAGCGGGGCAGCGGATAGCAAGAACCTCGGTCAGGAGGCATCGCGCGGCAAACGCAGCGTGACCGTGGCGCCACGGCCTTCTCCCTCGCTGGTGGCGTAAGCGCTGCCGCCGTGGCGTTGCGCGATGCCGCGCACGATGAACAGTCCCAGGCCGGTGCCTTTTACCCGTTGGCGAAGGCGCTCATTGACGCGGTAGAAGCGGCGGAAGATCCGCTTCAGTTCACCTTGCGGGATGCCCTGGCCCTTGTCGGTCACCCGCACCAGCAGATCGTTGGCGTCGTCGAGAAGTTCAATCGTAATGGCGATCTTGCTGGGAGAGTATTTGACCGCATTCTCCAGCAGGTTATTGATGGCCGACCGTAACTCTTCGGGATCCCCCTGCACCCATGGTGACGAAAGCGTGTAATCGACAAAGCGGATGTTTTCCGCGGCAAGGTGATGGCGGGTCTGGGCAAGCGAGGCGCAGTCGCGCACGATCTCGCCAAGGTCAAGGCGCTGGAAGTTCTTTACGCTTTTTTGCCCGAGGTGGCCGGCGCGCAACACCTGGTCCACGGTATGGATGAGGCGGTCGGTGTCCTCCAGCATGATGCCGTAGAAGCGTTTGCGCTGCGTCTCGCTGAGAGTGCGCGACTGCAGCGTCTCCAGGTAGAGACGGATGGATGCGATCGGCGTCTTCAGTTCATGGGTGACCGCGTTGATGAAGCTGTCATGCTGATCGCTGCGGCGCATCTCGCGCACCAGGAAAATGGTGTTCAGCGTGACTCCGGCAATAATGAAGCTGAAGAAAATAATGCCGAGAACGACCATTCCGACTTCACGCCAGCGAATCACCCAGGTGATGTTGAGAGCCAGCGCGACGGCAACCGAACAGGCTCCGAGGACGATAAAAAACGCGATGGCCTTGTTGCGGGAGGTGATCGCCATAAGACAGCTAGATAGTAGTGAGGCGGCCGGACTTAGTAAAGAGGAGATGAGAACGGATCAGAGGCAGGCGGCCGCGGACCGGGCGCCGCAGCCGGTGTGAAAAAGCAAGCCATGACAAATGCGCCAGGGCTTGGCATGCGATTCTGCGTGATTGCCTGAGAGCGACTAGTCGCCGGCGGCGGCGTTTGCAACGGCCTTGTCCTCGGGCGCCAGAGGACGGGGCGCGGAATTACTCCTGGGCGGGAACTCCTTGACGCGGCTGTTGGCCCGCGGCAGTTTGATGTCGTGGGCCAGTCCCACGGCGGCGAGAGCCGAGATGACGTACCAGTTGGTGTCGATCTCCCACCAGCGCAGGCCGTGGCGTGCGGAGTTGGGATGGGCATGGTGATTGTTGTGCCAGCCTTCGCCGAAGGTGAGCAGGGCGATGAGGAAGTTGTTGGTGGAGTCGTCTCCGGTCTGCCAGCGCTGCGTGCCCCAGATGTGGGTGGCGGAGTTCACCAGCCAAGTGGCGTGCAGGCCGACTACGGTGCGGAAGAAGACGCCCCAGAGCACCATGTTCCATCCGCCAAAGTAAAACACGGCGGCACCGACCACAATCTGGGTGATCCAGTGGTACTTGCTGAGCCAGAGATAGAACTTGTCGCGGCGTAGATCGGGAACGTAAGGCGCCAGTTCCTCGGTTCCCTGGTGAAGCGAGTGGCCGGTGAGGATCCAGCCCATGTGCGACCACCACTTGCCATCGCGCGGAGAGTGCGGATCGCCTTCGCGGTCGGTGAGTTGATGATGGATGCGGTGGATGCCGACCCAGAAGATGGGTCCACCCTCGAGGGCGAGCGTTCCGCAGACGGCAAAGAAATATTCCAGCCACTTGGGGCAGCGGAAGCCGCGGTGCGTAAGCAGTCGATGATAGCCGACGCCGATGCCGAGCGATGCGGAGATCCACCAGAGTCCGGTGGCGACGGCAACTCCCTTCCACGAAAAGTGGAGGAGAGCATCGACGGCCAACACATGATAGATAACCATGACGATGCAGGTAAGCCAATTGATCCGGTTCTTGTCCTGGGTTGATGTCACCCGGCTCCATCCTTTCGTGACCTTCAAAGTTCGCCGCGGATGCGGCGGAGATGCGGGGAAGGCCACGCCACTATTGTTCTTAAGATAACAATCGCGAGTGGCGGGCATTGTAAGATTTCTGTAAGTCCCGCGAAGACTTCGTGACCCATCCAACGCCGGTTCTCCGGTTACTCCGCAATGGGAGATTTAGAGGAAAATGTTCTGTTTTGCAGATGCTTTCACCCAATGGTGTCAACCAGCCCGGCACAGCAGCGTCTATGTTCAAAGGGCAGTCATCGAGAGGGGAAGCGAAATGCGAGTGAATGTTTTGGCGGCGGCAGCCATACTGGCGACAGTTCTTGGCGGCGTGGCAATGGCACAGGATGCTCCACCCCAGGTTGCTTCCGGGCAGGAGCGGCCCGGCCGAGGCGCGGGCGTGGGTGGTCAGATTATTGCCATCGAGGGTTCGACCATGACGCTCGACACCTTCAGCGGGGGCAGCGCGAAGGTCAAGATCACGTCCTCGACACGATTCATGAAGGATCGCGAGGAGGCCAAGCGCAGCGACTTCAAGCCGGGCGACCGGGTGTTCGTCTCCGGCGGGCAGGACAAAGATGGCGTGTGGACGGCGCAGATGGTGCGGGGACGCAGCGGAGGTGGAGGTTTTTCGCGTGGCCCAGCAATGGGTGGCGCACCGGAAAAACCGGAGGACAATGGCAGAAGCTACATCCTTGGCGAGGTTACAAAGATCGATGACACAAAGCTGACCATCCGGAAGCCTGACAACACCGAGCAGGTGATAGAAGTCGATGACGAAACTTCATTCCGCAATGGCCGCGAGAGCGCGACGTTCGCGGATGTGAAGGTTGGGGATTTTGTGCGCGGGCAGGGAGCACTGAAGAACGGCGTGTTTGTGCCGCGGGAGCTGAACGCCGGCAGAGTTCGCGGGGCACGCCAGGGAATCGCCGCGCCGCAGAACCAGAGTCCGGCTGCACCAGTCTCCAACGACCACAAGCAATAGGGGCAGGAAACTTGTCGAGGCTTCCCAGGAGTGCGGCGGAACTGCTGCTCGGGCTGAGTTTGATGGTTGCCGCGGCATGGGCGCAACCGCCTGCGCCAGCGCAGAGCGCGGCCCCGCGTGCGCCCGCCGCGACGACGGTTGCGCCCGCCGCGGGATTTTCAATTCATGGAGTCATTCGCTCGGGCAGCACCAACCTGCCGGGTGTGACCGTTACGGCGACGCACGCGTTGACCGGCCGCAAGCTGATTACATCGACCAACGTCGATGGCTCCTTCCGCCTTGATTTACCTTCCAGGGGACGCTGGGTGTTACGGGCGGAGTTTTCCGCCTTTGCGGCGCAGACGGCCGAACTGGTGCTGACTCCCGCGCAACCGGAAGCAATGCACGATTTCGAACTGGTCTTGCTTTCCAGGGTACCGAAGACGGCGAATAACGCGGGCGAGGCAGCGAGCCAGGAAGGCAACGGGCAAGCGCAAGCCTGGAACCAGCAGGTGGCCGCCGGGCGGGGCGCGCAGAGGTTGACCCTGAACTCGGATAATGCCGCGCTGGCGCAGTCCGCGCTGCCGGGAGAAGGGGATGCGTCCCTGGCCGGTGTGAGTGGGTTGGCAGCGAGCGAGGATGCGGCAAACCAATCGGTTTCCGTAAGCGGCCGGATGGGCAACGAACAGGATTTTGGTTTGCAGAATATGGATCAACTGCGCGACCGCATCAATGATCTGCGAGCGCGGGGACAGTTGGGCGGCGGCGGTTTCGACGGCCCAGCCGACGGTCCAGGCAGCGGCTTCGGTCCCGGCGGTCCCGGCGGCGCGGGTGGCGGCGGTGGCCGGATGCGCATGGGTTCGCTGAACCGGCCGCACGGGCAGATCTACTATGACGCCAGCAATGCGGCACTGGACGCCGCACCGTATTCGCTGAGCGGGCCGGCAGAAAAGCCGGGGTATGGCTCCAACAAAATCGGCGCGATGCTGGGCGGACCGCTGAAAATTCCGCACCTGTACGAGGATGGCGGCAAGACCTTTTTCTTTCTGAACTATTCGGGGATACGCAGTTCGATGCCGTATGACATGTTTTCGCATGTGCCGACGCTCGCCGAACGTGGCGGCGACCTCAGCAGCGTCAATGGCGGCGCTCTGCAGTTATTCAATCCCCAGACGGGCGCGCCGCTGAGCAACAAGTGTGCCGGAAGCATGAACGCGCAGGGAAACTGCGTGATCAACCCGCAGGCCGCGGCGCTTTTGCATTACATTCCAACTCCAAATGTTTCCAACGGTTCGCTGCAGAACTATCACTTCAGTTCCGCGTCTGAAAACGACCAGGACATATTTGCCTTGCGGCTGACGCACAATTTTGGCGCCACTACGGGGCAGCGCGGCATGCCGCCGCCTCCGCCGGGAATGCCGGAGCCGCCGGGAGCAGGCGGACGGGGCGGGCGGTCACGCAATAACCTGAGCTTTGGACTGAACTACCAGCGCAACGAATCTGGCAATCTGGAGCCGTTTGCGACCGTTGGCGGCAGCACCCACACGAACGGTTTCAACGCCAACGTGGGCTGGGCGGTGAGCAAGGGCAAGTTGAGCAATCAGCTCCGCTTCACCTGGAACCGCAGCCGCTCGCATACCGGCAACTACTATGCCGGTATCACGAACGTTGCGGGCAACGCTGGCATCGGCGGAGTCTCCGATGGCCAGGGCGACGCGTTAAACTGGGGCGTCCCGAACCTGGCGTTTTCCGACTACACCAGCCTGAATGATGTAGCTCCGTCGCAGCGTGATTCGCAAACCTTTTCTTTGAGCGAAAGCTTTGGCTGGTTCCGGGGAAAGCATCATCTCCACTTCGGCGGCGACTATCGCTGGATTAACAACAAGGCCTATGCCAGTACGAACCCGCGTGGCAGCTTCACGTTCACGGGCTCCTCCACGGCAAAGTACGTCATGAATGCTCAGACGGGTGTCCCTGCGCCGGTCGCTGGGACCGGCTATGACTTTGCCGACTTTCTGCTGGGCTACGCGCAGTCGGCATCGCTGGCGTATTCCCAGGTGCACGACCAGTTTCTGGGCGACAGTTACGACTTGTTTGTACAGGATGACTGGCGGGTGAAGGGGAATCTGTCGGTGAATGCCGGGCTGCGCTATGAGTTCATCTCGCCCTTCCATGAAGCCCACGGTCAACTCGCGAATCTGATTACGCAGTTCGATGCGGATGGCAATTTTCTGGGTGTGACTCCGGTGCAGCCATCCACACCGAACCAGCCGTACGGGCGGGCTTTGATGCATCCGGACCGCGACAATTTTGCTCCGCGTGCCGGCATTGCATGGAAGCCGTTCGGAGCAAAGACGGTGGTGCGGGCGGGCTACGGCATCAACTTCAACCTGGGAGAGTATGCCTCGGTAGTGCAGAACCTGGCGGCGCAGCCACCTTTCGCCGTGACCGAAACAAACTCTGCTCTGCCGACGGCGCCCAGCAGTCTGTGCATGGCCAACGGGTTTCCCATCTCCGCGGGCGCGCCAGCCAATCCGTGCCAGGTCAACGGACTTCCCGCGGCCAATCCGGCGACGCCCAGCGCGACCCGGAATAACTATGGGGTCGATCCGAATTATCGCGTGGCCTACGTGCAGATGTGGAATCTCAACGTGCAGCACGAGCTGACCTCAACCTTGCTGTTGAATGTGGGTTACACGGGAAGCAAGGGTTCGGCGCTGGACATGCTGCGCGCGCCCAACCGCGGACCGGCCGGGGCGATCATCCCCAGCGTGGAGGCATTCAACTGGGAGACCTCGCAGGGATCGTCGATCCTGCATGCCGGTTCGGTGCGCCTGCGCAAGCGCACGACCAAGGGGTTCGCGGTGGGCGGCACCTACACCTACTCGAAGTCGATTGATAATGCTTCATCGATTGGCAACGGCGCGCAGGTGGTGGCGCAGAACGATAAGGATCTGCGGGCGGAACGCGGGCTTTCCAGTTTCGATCAGCGGCACAAGCTGAGCGGCGATTGGACGCTGGAATTGCCCTGGGGCGAGGGACGCAAGTGGCTCACCCGGCCGGGCATTGCGCAAAAGATGCTTGGCGACTGGCTGCTGCAGAGCACCTTCACGGCGGCTTCCGGCACGCCGTTCACGGCCCGCGTGCTGGGCAGTTACACCGACGTGGCGGGTGGAACCAACGGCACCCTGCGCGCCAACTACACCGGCGCTCCGATTCAGATCGGCGACCGCAGCATCAAGCACTGGTTCAACACGGCGGCGTTTGTGCCCCCGGCGACGGGTACCTATGGAAATGCCGGCAGAAACACCGTCATCGGACCGGGCAGTTGGCTGTTCAACCTCGTGCTGGCGAAGAACATTCCGCTCAGGAATTCGATGGGGCTGGAGATGCGTGCCGAGGCCGACAACGTGCTGAACCATCCCAACTACTCAGGCATCGACACCACGGTGGACTCGCCAACCTATGGGCAGGTGACCAGCGTGGCTTCGATGCGCAAAATGATTCTGTCGTTGCACTACCGGTTTTGAGGAAACGGATTTGCCGGCGAATGAAGATCGATAATGGGATGGTAGCCATGAGAGCGTATGAAAACGAATTCATTCGCAAGGCGCTGGCCGTGCTGCTGTGCTGCTCGATGATGGCTTCCGGCACGGCGCTGGCGCAGGTGGTGCGTGGGGGTGAAAATGGCTTCACCTTCAAGGTGTCAAGCGAACTTGTGCTGGTGAGCGTCACCGTGCATGACAAGCACGGTGCGCTGGTGCGCGGACTCAAGCAGAGCGACTTTACCGTGCTGGAAGACGGCAAAGTGCAGCGCCTGCAGAGTTTCGACATTGAAGACGTGGAGAACTACCTGCAAAGCGCTCCGCAAGGCGGCCCCGCACAGGCCGAAACAGCGGCGGCCAAGACCGATCTGTTGACCAGCAGGAAAGCTCCTTCGCTCGAAGCGCTGCGGGACCGCAGGTTGATGGTGCTGTTTCTCGATCTGAGCTCACTGGAGAGCGACGACAGCGACCGTGCCGTGGAGAGTGCAAAGAATTTCGTGGCGAAGCAGATGACGCCCGCCGACCTGGTGAGCATCGTGAGCTTCGATACCTCGCTGAAGGTGGTACAGGATTTCAGCGGCGACAAAAAGTTACTGCTGGCGGCGCTGGAGCGAATTGCGGGCAACGAGGGAGTCGGCCAGGAGGCGGGTACCACCGGCACCAGCGAGGGCACGCCCGACGACGCCGGCTCGTTTGTGGCCGACGATACGGACTACAACATCTTCAACACGGATCTGCGATTGCAGGCGCTGGCGACGCTCGCCAGAAATCTCGCCGGCATCGATCAGAAGAAATCGATTTTGTACTTCAGCAGCGGCATGACCAAGACGGGCGTGGAGAACCAGGCGCAGTTGCGCGCGGCAGTAAACGCCGCGGTACGCTCGAATGTGTCGATCTACGCGGTGGACTCGCGCGGCCTGCAGGCGCTGCCGCCGGGCGGCATTGCAAGTTCGGCGAGTTTGCGCGGAGTTTCCTCCTACAGCGGCGCCGCGGTGCAGAACGATCTGGACTCAAACTTCGCCAGCCAGGAGACCCTGGTGACCATCGCCGAAGATACCGGTGGCAGTGCGTTCCTGGATAGCAATGATTTCAGCAAGGCATACGCAAAGGTTCAGGCGGATAGCGAAACCTACTATGTGCTCGGATACCGCAGTTCGAATCCAAATCGAGATGGCCGCTTCCGCCGCATCGAGGTGAAGTTGAACCGGAACGATGTGAAACTAGAGTATCGCAAGGGATACTACGGGCCCAGGGATTTCCAGCACTTCACCAAGGAAGACCGTGAAGAACAGTTACAGGAAGAAATGATGTCCGAGTTGCCGAACACGGATCTTCCCGTATACCTGGCGAGCGGCTACTTCCGCGCCCAGGAGAGCAAGTTCTACGCCATGGTGTCGATTGTTGTGCCTGGTTCGGCCCTGGTGGCGCAGCGCGACAAGGACCGGGCATCGCTGGACGTGCTGGGGATGGTGCGCGATAAGGAAACCAGGTTTCCGATCGGCAACATTCGTGACACCGTCAAGCTCACCCTGGAGCAGACGCAGAGCGTGACCGCAGGCGGGAGTGCGCCCAGTGCCGGAGCAGGCGCAGCATTGGCGACTGGAGCGAAGCGCAAAAACGTGCAATACAATACGGGCTTCCTGCTTCCGCCAGGGCGTTATCATCTGAAATTCGTGGTGCGCGAGAATCAGAACGGACGAGTAGGAACCTTCGAGTCAGACCTGGTCATTCCGGATCTGCGCAAAGAAAAAATGAAGATGAGTTCCGTCATACTTTCCAGCCAGAAAGTTCCGGCGGGAAAGAAGTCGCAGTCGAATCCCCTGGTGAGCGACGGACAGGAGATCGTCCCCAACATTGCCCACGTCTTCACGCCAGAACAGTCGATGACGCTGTACTACGAGGTTTATGAGCCGGCGCAGTGGGCGGAGAAAAAGGACGCAATCCACCTGCTCACCAACATTGAATTCTTCCGCGGCAAGGTGAAGGTGTACGAGACGCCGATGGTGGAGACGCAGCGGTTGAACGCTGCCGGCCGCAAGGCAGCGGCATTTCAGTTTGAAGTGCCGATGAAAGCCCTGAATCCCGGCTGGTACACCTGCCAGGTAAACGTGATCGACGACGCGGGCGCGGTATTTGCATTTCCGAGAACGCAGGTGCTGGTGAGGCAATAGCCGGGTCTCACCGGAAAGCGGAAAACGGGCTTTCCCAAATGGGAGATTTGCGAGTCAAGCCCTGACCGTTCGCGGCGCTGAACAAGCTTTGATGCACCCATAGATTTCAATACTTCTATTCGCACGACAGCGCGTTGCAGAATCGGAGAGTGCCGGGTTGGCTGCCTGTCTGGGCGCGGAGCCAAAGCTGTTGCTGGCCCCGAACCCACTGTCTGCGGATGGCACGGTCACGGGCAGGTGGCTTCCAACTTGCGCTAGCGTGACTACTGCAGTCGGAAGAACTGAACTCCCTTCCAGTCGGGAATCGAATTGATATGAAGATCGTTACTGCTGGGCGACTGCATCATCAGGTAGCGCACGTTGAAGCCAACGGATTGCGAGGAATAATCCGCGGTATTGTTGGCGTTGACGTATGCGCCGATGTACCAGTTGGGAGCCATGCGGTACCCCATCTTGAATTCCAGGTTATAGTTGGCGCCGGTCTTGGACTGGCCCAGATAGGATGGATTCGCCAGAGTCGGTGAAAGTAGTGGATAGTATGGCGTTGCATCCTCGGAAAAGAACTGCATGCCCAGACTACCTGCGATGGAATATTCCATGCGCTCCCACCTTCCCACCCAGCGGATGGGAACGTTGAAGAGAAAGTAACTCTGCGGGCTGAAGTAACCGCCCTGTCCAAGGGTGAAGTAACGCAGGTTCTGATCGTAGTGCATGCCCGTCAGGTTCATGCCCACACTCAGCCGTCCCTGCGGGCGCTCCATGACCTTCCAGTAGGTTCCGGCGGTTCCGCTGATGCGGTTATTGTTGGCAACGTTATGCCCGTCGATCCAGTCATAGCCGAATTGGGTGTAGATGCCGGAGTTGCCTCCACCCCAGTTCCCGGCAACCTGTGCGCCCGTTGCCATCACGCCGCCCCAGACATATCCGGTACCGGGGTCGTAGGTGCCCGAGTAGGAGAGCAGGGTATCCGTGATGGCGCTGCGGTTGAACTGGACGGTGATGGGACCGCCCAGGATCTTCCAGCGCAGGCCGGCTTCAAAATTCCGCACCCAGAATCCCTGTGGCGTCATGCCAAGCATGGCGCCGAAGTTCTGCGTGGAAATCTGCACGTCGCCGGCGGCTCCGGCGGCAGACTGGGATGCGATGGTCGCACCCTGGCCCAAGGTTCCGAATGGCAGACTGGTGGTGGGGGCAGGTTGTCCGGAATAGATAAATGTGGGCTTGAAATCAACTCCAACGCGCAGGCTTTCGCCGAGCATGAAGCTGCCGCTTACGTTACCCTGCTCGGTAATGGCGCGGTCAAAGCCAACCGTGCCACTGCGGCTGGTGACAACGGTTCCGGCGCCGAAGAAGGGGGTATTGCGCGACTGCACGGCGTTGATTTCACTCTCGATCTCCTGCCGTTCGCCCTGCTGTTTGCCGGGAGCAATGAAGGCGCTGTCCCAGCGCGAGCTCTTGCGCTCGATCAACTCTCCCAGGGCCTGATCCGTATCCTGCTGCGCGGTGGTGCTCTTGGGCGGAATGAGGTTTTCCGATGGCGGAGAGGTGGGAGCAGGCGCGTCGCTGTTCTGTTGGGCCGGTGTGTCCTGCGCTTCGTAATCCGAGCCGCCCAGGTGCAAGGAAATGGGACGGGTCGCCGGGTAATTCTCGGCGGGCGCCGTGGAACCTTGATTCTGTTTTTTCGGCGGCTGCTTCTTGTGGGTGGCGGGCGGCGCAGTCGTGCCGGGTGCGGACGAATCATTTTGCTGGCTGTTCATCTGCTGCCGGATTGCCTTCGGTACGGATGGCAAAACGTTATCAGCAGGCATGGGCGCGGTGGAGTCTCCTGCTCTCGGGGTGTAAACGTGGGTGAGGCTGTTGCGGTTGATCCGTGGCAGTTCGCCATCGGGCATCAGCAGCCGGGCGAGGTTCTGCGTGGCTTGCGACTGGTGCGGAGCCTCCCTGCCTTGACCCAGGATGCCGAAAAGCGAATCCTTCGCACCGTCTGTGGGCATGGCTTCCAGCGCGGCCTTCCAGTAGGCCTCCGCCTTGTTATAGTCGCCGTGGGCGGCTGCCTGCTTGCCGGCCACCTCCAGCAGGGGCGCGCTCTTGGGCCAGCGCTGGAGTGCAACCTTGGTCCAGTGTTCGGCAAGCTGGGTGGCCTGGACGCTCATGGCGGCGCCAATTGCACCGAGGTAATCGTCGACCTGTGCGTCCACCATGCCCCATTTTTCGTAGACCAGCAGGGCGCGGCGAGGGTCACCGGTGCGGAGAAACACTCCTGCCAGTCCGGCGCGGATCTTGTTGTCCATGGGAAGGGCCTGCGCGGCGGCCGTAAGGATCGCGATGGCGCGTGGTTCGTCACCTTCCTCCAGCGCCTGCTGAGAACGGCGCAAGCTCCATGTGGACCAGATATTTCGGACGTTCTCGCGCTGACTGGGAGTAAGGTCGTTGCGCAAATTGATGGTGGTCAGCAGGGCGTAGAGTTCCTTCTCGCGGCCGTCAGCGTCCAGATAACTCCAGGCAAGCTGGATGTCGAGATCGGCGGGTGGCTGCTTGCGCATGACATCATACGGCCAGCGGGCCTCCTGCAGCAGGCGGATGCCGCCCTCACTGTCGCCGATGGCGACATGCACGGAAGCCATCAGGGCCAGGTAATTGGCGTCTTTTTCCAGAATCTTGCGCACTTTGTCGGGCATGCGTTCGGCTTCGGCGAGGGCGCGGTCGTCATCCTTCTGTTCGTGCAGTCCGTTGAGGTATCCGCGCCAGGCGTCGGGGTCGTTTTCGTTCTGGTCCACGATGTTCTGGAAGAGTTCGCTGGCTTTATCGGGCCGTCCCTGGTGCATGTAGACGTTGGCGAGTTGGAGCTGGGTGTTGACTTGCGGGCCGTGGGCCAGGCCGGGAAGTTCCAACGCCTTGCGCAGGAATGCTTCTGCGCTGTCGAAGTCTCCCTGGGCGATGTAGATGGCGGCGATGGAGTTAAGGAACGGACCGGAGCGAACCGCCTGGGAGTAGATTCCCTGGGGCATGGCCTTGATTGCGGCAATGGCGCGCGCATAGTCATTGATTCGCAGGTATGCGGCCAACAGCCCCTGCCATGCGTTCAGGTTATCGGGATTGCGGTCCGCGATGCGCTTGAAGAACGCCGCGGCTTCCGCCGCCTGTCCCTGATCCAGCATGGTGTTGGCAAACTGGAGCTGAATGTCGGCGGCGGCGCGTGGCGACTGCTGTCCGGCAATCTGGGTAGCGCGGCGTAACATGCGTTCGGCTTCCATCTGTTGGCCGGTAGCCTGGTTGGCCAGGGCCAGCGCGGTGAGCAGGTCGGCGTCATTCTCCAAAGCGTCACGAGTCTGCGTGGAAAGGCGGTGATAGGCCTGGATGGCAGCCTCGGAATTGCCAGCCTTGTAAAGCGCAGTCACGTAGCCGCGCCATGCGGGCGCGTTCTGCGGATCGGCCTCGGCCACCTTCTTGAACAGCGGCAGCGCCGATTGTACGTCGCCCTTCTTCATCATGGAACCGGCCAGTCCGATGGTGGCTTCCGCATTGGTGGGCCGCAGGGCCAGCGCCTGCTGATAGGCGTTGATGGCATCATCGGTGCGGTCCTCTTGCAGCGCCAGGTTCCCATGTTTCATCTCAGTCCAGAAGTGAGCGCTCTCCAGGGCTTGTTGGATTGCCTTGTCCTGGGGCTGGATCCTGATTGCATCCTCGAAATTATGGAGGGCGCGTTCAAACTCCTCCTTCTTCATGTTCACAAAGCCGAGACCGGCCAGCGCCTGGCCGGAGTTTGGATGGCGCTTGAGCACGCTCTCAAAGCGCGCCTGCGCCTCCTCGAGGTTGCCTGCATTCAGTGCCTTGTAGCCGCGATCCTCATCGGGGTCGCCAGCCGGCTCTGCTGCCTTGGCTGGATTCGGGGCTGTGGCCTTCTGCTCCTGGGCGCTCAGGTCGCGGTCCGGATAACGCTTGAGGTAGTCGCGAATGGAAGCCTGGTAAGCGGGGTTCGTGGCTTCCCAGCTCAGCGCCTGCCGCCAGGCCTGGCGTGCAGCCTCACTGTAGGTTCCATGCAAGGCGGAAAGCAGTTGGACGCCCTGCATGCGCGTCTTGGGGTCGTAGGTCAGCAGGCGTCCTAGCGCGAGCTTGTATTGGTCGTTCGTAGGGTAGCGTTGCACCAGTTGGCGGATGAAGGCCAGGGCGGGCTCGCGGCCATTGGCGGAAGCGGCTTCGGTCTCATAGTAGGCCACCGCCCAATCGCCGAGTGGAGGTTCTTCACCAAAGATCTCACGATAGATGCGGAAGGCGTCGTCGGGGCGGCCAGCGCGGGCGAGCCGGCCAGCTTCGTCCAACCGGGTGCGCTGTTGCGCGGTGAGCACCTTCATCGCCTCAATGCGTGCGATGGCCGGATCTCCTGGATGGGCGCGTTTCAGGCGATCGAGATAGGTCCGCGCCTCCTCCGGTCGTCCGCTTTGCTTGGCCCAGCGGGCCAGACCAGCCAGCGCCTCGGCCTGGTTGGGATCAGACAACAATACCTGTTGCCAGGTTTGCGCCGCCAGATCAGTTCGTCCGCGCCCTTCCAGAGAGCGAGCCTTTTCCAGCAATAAATCGACGGCACTGGAAGCCGCCATCATCATGGGCGCCAACAGAACTACCGTGATTGTCCAAAGGATCCAACGCTTCCATCGACTCATTTGTTTCTCCACCGGACTTCCAGTGCGCCTTCGGCGGAAAACCGGAACAGGTCCTGGACCCACCCGATGCCAAAGAGCGCAAGATTCTGATCGTAATACCTTGGCGGATCCCCATACAGACCGCTCTGCGGCTTGCGCGCAATCTCCAGGCGGCTCAGCTGCAAAGTTAAGGCCCTGTCGTCCCCTACCGTCTTCAGGAAAGGCAGAAGCGCGGCAGAGTAACCCACCCCGGCGCGTTCCGCGGTGACCTTGCCCTCCGCCGAGACAATCATCGGCGGATAGAAATTGTCTTTCATGTAGGTGCGCATACCTTGCAGCGCAGCCAGCAATTCCTTGCGTCCGCGAGTGTGGGGATCCGTCATACCGGCCCATAAATAGACGCGAATCGCGTCAAAGCTGGAACGGGAATCAGAGGCCGGCCCGCGGCCCGGCTCCCAACCCTTCTCGGTCGAATACTTCACCCAGTCCAGCACAAACCCGTGCGGCGCTGCGTGGCGCACAATGGCCGGGGTATTATCGGCAATCTGCGCCCAAGGCCCATCGGGAAGCGCCGCCGCGAGCCCGTAGAGAAGCTGCACCGGCAGGTAGCTTGGGTTCAATTCCACGAAGTTTCCGGAAGCGAAGCCGACCGGTGCGGGCAACAGTACCGTGCCCGCACCTGGCATCTTGACTACGCTCAGCTCAGCGACGTGGCCGGCGATGGCATTTCCCAGCTTGATGAATCCGGGTTCCTGCCAGAGCCGGCCCGCCTGGATCAGGCTGTAAGCCATCCAGAGGTCGGCATCACTGGCAGGGTTGCGGTCGAGAACGTGCCATTTTTCATCGGGATCGCAGCCCCAGAGCCAGGCTGGCAGGTTCGATGTAAGATCGCCCGCGGCCAGGTTTGTCTGGGTCCACTGCAGGATGCGGTCGAATGTGGGCCGGTCATTGGCCACCAGGGCGAAGAACATTCCGTAGGCCTGAGCCTCGGAGGTCGTGCGCGCGCCATCATCGTGGTCCACGACGCGGCCGCTCTCTTCCAGAAAGCCGCGCTTGTAATCCTGCCAGAGATTCCAGGTGAGGATGCTGGAGCTATTCTCCCGGGTTGCCATCGCAGGCCCGGTGGCCGGAAGCTGGACTGCCGGCATCCCAAGCATCGGATACTTCTCCTGGGCGCCGGCCAAGCCAGGCAAAGCCAGGCTCTGCACGGCGAGGCACGTAATCAGTAAGATCCTCACGTCGGCCTCACGGCGTCTCCGGATTCAGCCGTTGCCACGCACGGCGCTCGACGACGCGATCCAGCAGCGTCCCGATAATGAGGGCGCTGATAAGCATAAAGACGGGAAGAAACCAGTAATAACGAGTGAACGCCAGCATCATGTAGTCAAACAGACTCAAACGTCCAGCTCGATAGGTATTCTGCGCGATGTGAAAGGACTGAAACGTGCCATTCTGTGCGACCGAGACAGTGCCATAGACGTTTCCCCGCCGCAGGGAGGGAGCAAACAAAGTCGAAAGCACGCCTGTGTTATTCGAATCTCGTGGAATCAGCATCACCACCGAGCGTTCCGGATTGAGCGGAGACTCAAATCCCTCGACGTAGCCATCGATCACCGTGTCCTGGCTCAATAATCCGGCGGCAAGTTGCCGGTCCAGGGACTTGATCGGGGAGCCGGGCTGCAGACTCTCCAGCCAGCTCGTGGGTAGTCCCAGCCGTCCGCCAGTTTCAGTAACCTGGATCGGCATTGAACTCTGCCATCGGTTCACCAGCGGCTGGTCGATGGCGCTGCCCAGAACCACCAGGTCACGGTTGGCATAGTGCGAAACCGATCCCGGGTCCGTGACTGCGACAAGCAATGCGGGAGCGCCGGTCTGGGCTCCGAAAAATCCCATCATGTTCAATAGCAGCTCAATCGCGGCGTTTCCCGGGTCCGTAGGCAGGACAACCGCGGTGTTGGACAGGTCGCTGTGGATGGTGAATGGGTAGCCGGCCTGCGAAAACAATTCAAGCTTTGGCATCATCGTGGAGTGGCGCACACGGCGCAGGTCGAGCCGGGTCTCGCGAAGAATCTGGCCATACTCCGGGCTGGCAGGTAAAGCATTCCCTGCAAAGAAAAAGTCCGCCGTGATCGTATTGTAGTAGGCATTCAGCGAGCGTACGGGCAACATGACCCGGTCGGTGTGGATGACTCCCACGCCCTCGGGTTTCAACACAATGCTCCCGATGAAGCTCCCATTCAGGCGAATGGACAGCGCACCCTTGCTTCCCGGCTCGACGCCGCCATACTGGTACTTGAGCTGGATGGGAATCTCGGAGGTGCCGACATAATACAAGTCCGGCGGCAGACGGAAGTAAAGATCGATGGAGCCTGACCCGTAGACGCGCAGGCTCTCCTGGGTTGTGTATTCTCCCAGTCCACCGGGTCTCTCATTGCTGTGCCAGCGCGGGGCGGAATACGGGGCGACGGGCGAGAAGGTCTTGGCAGCGCTGAGCAAGGCAGTGTCGCCGCTGTGAGTGAAATCACCGGAGGCAAAGGAACGCGCTGCCGTGAGCGCCTGCCCGGAGTCGTTTCCGAGAAGCAGCAACACCTTGCCATAGGGGTCAGCGGGATTGTTGCGCATTGCAATAGCGGGGCCGGTGATACCCTCCAAGTCAAAATGCTGCAACAGGGGCGAGCCCAGGATTGCGACGATTACGCAGTTCCCGCTGCTGAGCTGATCGCGCGAAACGGAGAACTGAACCCCGCGAAAGTCGGAGAGTTCGCCGAACTTGCTGGCAACCACGGCGGCGGCTTCCAGCAGAGTGTTGTCGGGATTGGCGGGCAGCACGAACGCGAGATTCCAGACGCGCTGCACCGAGCGGTCGAAAAATGGCTGGGGCAGCAATCGAAGTTCATTGGCAATGGGCAGGCGCGAGCCGTTCAGTGACAACTCGGTTGCAATGCCGATGGTGGTCCAGGGGCTGGCTCCGTCGCCTCCCACGCAGGCAGCGCATTGGCCGGAAAGCTGGAAGGCAAGGGTATTTTCCGTTGTCAGTAATTCGGCGGGGATCATTACCTGGGTGGAAACGTTGTTTCCGGGCGTGATCTCGACCGAGGCAACGGCCGTGTTGTTCAACGTTATATTCAGCACCAGTTCCCGTGGCCGGATTTGTGCGGGCGCCGAGTAGTGGAGCGTAAGCGAACTGCTACTGACGACTTTGGTCACCGGGACGGTAAAGTTGACCATCGATCGTGACTCACTGTCGTAAAGAAACAGAGGGCGTTGCTGGCCAAGGGCGCGCAGGTTGAACTGGTCGTGGAACTCTGCGCCGGAGTGCGGATTTTCATCCGCTGCGTTGTCCTTGTTCGTCTTGCCAGTGGCCGTAGCTAAATTCGCCTTTCCTCTTGCAATCGTTTGTGCGGGAGATCGATTCACGTACAGCAGGACCAGCACAACGAGAATGAGCAGGAGGATCAGGATAGGTTGCCGGCGCCGCGTTTTGCCCACCTTTTTGTCGCCAGTGGAGGCATCGTCAGGGCGCGCCGTAAAAAGGCCGCGCGAGATCGCGAGCATTCCCTGGAGAGCGACTCCCAGCAACCGCCCGTAAGTTCGCAGCGGGCGATCCTCTTCGCGATGCTTCCCCCAATCGATCCAGGAATCGGCGCGCGAGTAGAGAACGCGGGTCAGAACTTCCTCTTGTTCCAGGTTGATCTCCCCGAAGTCGATGCGGATGATCTGACCAGCGAGAACAACGATCCGCGGCTCGAAGAAGCAACCTTCCGGCCGTCCGGAAAAGTAGAAGTTGATTACCTCTCCCATCGCCACAGGGCGTTCGGCGTCGGTCACCTGCAGCGCTGCCCCGCTGTTGGACATGTCAATGGTGTGTCCGTGGAGCTGGCTGCCATCCTGGCAGACGATGGTGAAGGGCACCTCGACATCGACTCGAACGTGGCGGCGCTGCTGCTTGGTTTCCCAGGCGACCGCAGCGGAAACCAGCAGGATCACGATGTTATAAAACGTCCACAACACGTTCATGATGACCGTGTCCTTGTGCGCGCTATCCCAGTAGAAGTAACGCGGAACACCAATCATGATGCCAAGGATGTTGAAGAACAGCAGCACGAGGAACGGCATCGCAATCTTGCGGTCGAAGTAGGACTTGGGCACCAGGCCGCCTTTGACGGTCACGTTGAACTTGCCCAGCCTGGGATTGATGAGCGCAAGGATGGTTGGATACAGAATGTAAGGAGCCAGAACTGCTTCGTAAATTTCATTCCAGAAAGAGAGGCGGTAATGGCCCTGCACCCGGGAGTTGGTGATCTGCGCGAGAAAAATATGCGGCATGGCATAGGCGAGGATTGCCCATGCGTAGCCATAAATATTCACCCATCCAAAGAGCAGGTAGACCAGCGGCGCGGTAAGGAAAATCAGCCTTGGCAGCGCATACAGGAAGTGCGAGCACGCGTTGAAATAGCAGAAGCGCTGGGCCAGGGTGAGTTTTCGGTTGAAAAGGGGATTTTCCAACCGCAGGATCTGCACCATGCCCCGCGCCCAGCGGATCCGTTGGCCGATGTGGCTGGAAAGACTTTCCGTGGCCAGTCCGGCGGCCTGCGGGATGTTGATGTAAGCCGTGTTCCACTTTCGCGTGTGCAGGCGCAGGGCGGTGTGGCAATCCTCGGTGACCGTCTCCACGGCGACACCGCCGATTTCCAGCAGGGCGGAGCGGCGCAGCACGGCGCAGGAGCCGCAGAAAAATGTTGCATTCCAGAAATCGTTGCCATCCTGCACGATGCCGTAGAACAATTCGCCTTCGTTGGGCATCTTGCGGAACTGCCCAAGGTTCTTCTCAAACGGATCGGGCGAGTAGAAGTGGTGCGGCGTTTGCAACATCCCCATTCTCTGGTCCTTGAGGAACCAGCCCATGGTGATCTGCAGGAAGGAACGGGTGGGGATGTGATCGCAGTCGAAGATTGCGATGAATTCGCCGGTCGTCGTGGGCAGTGCCTGGTTGATGTTGCCAGCCTTGGCATGGCGGTTGTTGTCGCGAATAATGTAGCCGCAACCGGCGGCGTCGGCAAACCGGCGGAATTCCTCGCGCCGTCCGTCGTCCAGGATGTAAACCTTGAATTTGTCGCTGGGCCAGTCCATGTTGAGTGCGGCCAGCACGGTGGGTCGAACTACATAGAGCGGCTCGTTGTAGGTTGGCACATAAACATCTACGGTGGGCCAATTGTTCACGTCATCCGGCAGCGGTGCGGGTTTGCGGCGCAGCGGCCGGATGGTCTGAAAATGACCCAGGTAGAGGGTCATGAACGCATATGCTTCCGCAAACAGAAGGATGATGACGAAAAAATTATTCATCGAACTGGCGTGACCTGCCGTGGTCATGCCCTCGATCGTCTGCTGAATACGGTAATAGGCGTAGCGCGTGGTGGCAATGGCGGAAAGCGCCATCATGGTGATTGTGATCACCTGGCCACGGGATACCCGGTTCAGCACGATAACGAGGGCCAGGGTTGCCAGTCCTACGAAGGCCTGTTCCTGCCAGGTGAGCGGGATGATCACCATGAAGGCCGATATGACGAGAGCAACCAGGACCAGGCACCAGGTCCAGAGCCGCCGCAGGAAACTGCCTCTCTTCATAACTGCTTTTCCTTTGCAAAGCCGAACACCTGAAGCACGTTGATGAACGGGATCAGGCAATAGACAAATGTGACGAAACGACGCCTCCCGCGCGTTACGAGGAACTGGCCTGGCGCGCCCAGGTTGCGAGGCGCAGGAAATCCTCGGCCGGCGCAGACTTTGGTGCGTAGTCTAAAACCGTCATACCCGCCGCCAGAGCCTCGGCGACCGCATCACTGCGCCGAATGCAGAACGGCAGCAGGCGAGTGCCAAGTTGCTGCCGGAGGTTCTGCAGCACCTCCGCATGGAAAGCCGACGCCGGGTCGAACTTGTTGACGAGGAAATGCACGCTCGGTTGCTGGCGCGAGCCTGGCCGGTCGCGGTGCTCGTAGAGCTTGCGAAGCGGTGCCAAGGCCATGACGGAGCTGATGTCCGGGGTGAGCACGATCAGGCAAACGCCAGCCAGATCCACGATCTGGCTTTCTTGTCCGCGCGGTGAACTGATTTCGACGATGCAGCGATCAACCTCGGTTCGCAGGGAGTTCACCTCCCGTATCAGCCATGCTCCGCTCTCCTCGCTCTGCGCGGAACCTTCATCGAACTGGTGAGCGAGCATATGAACCGTGCCCTGGTTGCGGTGCGGAGGAACAAACGTCCGGAGGCGTCCCGCCTGTGCAACAGGCGCTCCAAAGTGCAGCGGCGAAGAAGGCTGAAGTGCGCCGTGGATCATCAGGATATTGTCGCCCGTCGATGCGAGGGCGCGACCAAGCGTGGCAGCGACGGTTGTCTTGCCGGTTCCGCCACTGGCGGAAAGAACGGCAATTGTGGGCACGCGCAGTTGCTGCGAGTCATCACCGGTAGGGGGAAATTCGCTCTCTGCTCCAAGGTCTTGCAACAAGGCCCATCGCGGAGCCTGAGGCCGCACGAATTCCAGCGTCGATACTTCCGGAGTTGCATGGGACGGCGCGGCAGTGGACTGCTGTGCCGTAGTGGGCTCGATGGATTGCGCCGGGGAGTCGCTGCCGCTGCTGCGCCGTTCCTGATGAAATACTTTGTACTGGTTCAGCTGCGTGTGCGCGAGCAGTGCGGCTACGTCTTCGGGCGTCGTCTTATCTGACATGTTCGGCTTCCCTCCATACGGGTCGTGGCCGAGCGTAAGCCCTTGCAAATTCAACTATTGTGTTGGGCCGTTCTCCCAACAGGTCTAAATAGGCTATTGACTGCGGGGGGTGGCTGGAATGCCGGTCGCGCGCCTTGCAAATGGCGAACTTTCATTTCCGAACGACTCGCCAATCCCCTGCGTTCAGCAGCGTTTACCAATAGTAGAACAATTTTTCAACCGAGCGGCAACTCTTTCGGTATAGTCCCATTGGTGACTTCAGCGGGTATTATGGAGACTTGGAGTAACCTAACCGTATTGCGGCGTGCAGGCGTGCGGGTTCATACCAAAACGCACAAAAATTTGCAGGTTGTGAAATTCTACTGTGGATATAAAAATGCCGAATCGTGTTGCAATCGTCGGGCTGGGAAACGTGGGAGCAAGCTTCGCCTACGCACTTCTGTTTCGGGGCTTGGCTTCTGAAATCGTATTGATTGACGCAAATCGAGCGAAGGCCGAGGGCGAGGCCATGGATCTGAACCATGCCGTGCCCTTCACCCACTCGACGCGCATCTGGGCTGGCGATTATTCCGATTGTGCCGGGGCTGCCGTGACGGTGATCACCGCCGGGGCCGCACAGAAACCAGGCGAAACCCGTCTGGAATTGGTAAAAAAGAACGCACGGATTTTTGCCTCGATCGTGCCCCAGGTCGTAAAGCACAACCCGGAGGGCATCCTGTTAATCGCCACTAATCCAGTCGATGTGCTGACCTATGTCGCCTGGAAATTAAGCGGACTGCCCCCGGAGCGGGTCATTGGTTCAGGGACGATCCTGGACACGGCGCGTTTCCGCTACCTGTTGAGCCAGCATTTTGACGTGGATGCGCGCAGCGTGCACGGCTTCATTGTGGGCGAGCACGGCGATAGCGAAGTGCCCGTCTGGTCGTTGACCAACATTGCGGGCATGCGCTTGCCGGAATACACGAAACATAACAATGCGAACTGTTCGCCGGAGGAGATGAATCAGATTTTCACCCAGACGCGCGATGCGGCGTACCAGATCATCAAGCTTAAGGGTGCGACGTTCTACGCAATCGCCGCCGGACTGATGCGAATTACGGAAGCCATTCTGCGCGACCAGAGCACGGTGCTCTCAGTCTCCAGCCTGGTGAATGGACTCTACGGGATTGAGGACGTTTACCTGAGCCTGCCGACGGTATTGCATCGCGGCGGGGTGGAGCGGGTGATTCACCTGGAATTGAGCGAAGACGAGGAGACAAAGTTGAAGAACTCGGCTCGCGTCCTTCACCAGACGATCGCCGGCCTCGACGGACTGATTTAGAACCGGAAGCGCAACAACTCCAAAATAACAGGGAACAGGGATTTCACCCTGTCCTCCGTCATTTGAAATTGCGATCTTAATGGTACAACGCACCCATCGCGGTTAGTACAACTCCGGCGATGCCAAACGCGATCCCCGCGAACCAGAAGACACGTCGCTTTGTGAGCAGCGTAATAGAGCAGATAACCAGTCCCACCTCCAGGAGGGTTTCCCCCAGGTCGTAGCGATTGGCACGATGTTCGAAGAGTTTTACCTCCGCTTCCATCGCGGTTGCCTCCTTCTGGATCTCTTCCTGTTCCACGCTGGATTTCTCGATGGCGGCTTCATTCTTCTTGAGCAGGGCCGCGGCCGCCGCGGAGTCCTTCAATGGCAGGACCTTCAGGAGTTCGTCCACCTGCGTCATCGTGTGGCGGCGTATGTTCTTCGCCTGGTAGTAGCCCCAGGTATCGGTGGCCTTGTTCTGCAGAAGAACCTCTTCCGTGTGGGCGCGATGGCCCAGCAATGCAGCCACGGCCACCAGCACGGCGAGGATGGCCATGGTGAAGCTGACCGGGGCCAGGTTGGATTTTTCGCGGCCATGTTCGGCCGCCTCTTGCAACTCTTCCATCTCGTGCTCTGCACTCATGGGGTATCCCCTATTTGGCTGTTCTACTTTACGGTGAGAGCGCTTCCCAGCGCCAGTCCCAGCAGCGAAAAAGCCCGCAGACTCGAGAAATATCACGCCTTTTTCGGCTTCACCTTGCCTTCGAGTTCCCGTCGTGCCGCCGCCAAGGCGCGCCGCTTTTCATCGTTCACTTCGGGATAGCTCAGTTTCATTTCCTCCAGAGCATGGACAATCGCGGAGGAAACAACCAGACGCGCGAACCACTTGTTATCCGCAGGAACCACGATCCACGGAGCATGTTTCGAGGATGTGTGACGAATCATGTCCTCATATTTCTGTTGATAGTCGTCCCAATAGCGGCGCTCGCGCACATCGGAGGCGGAAAACTTCCAATTCTTCTCCGGCAAGTCAAGCCGCGCCAGGAACCGCTGCTTCTGCTCTTGCTTGCTCACGTTCAGGAAAAATTTTCGAATTGCGATTCCGTTGCGCGTGGCGTAGCGTTCGAAGGCGGAGATGTCTTGGAAGCGCTCGTTCCATATTCGATCGCTGACGCAGGACGACGGTAGATACTGGGCTTCCAGTAATTCGGGGTGGACACGCACAACCAGGACCTCTTCATAGTAGGAACGATTGAATATCCCGATTTTGCCGCGCCCTGGCATGCACTTGGATGTGCGCCACATGTAGCCGTGAGCGAGTTCCTCCGCCGAGGGCGCCTTGAAGGAAAAAACCTGGCACCCCTGCGGATTGACGCCGCTCATCACGTGCTTGATGGTGCCATCCTTGCCCCCCGCGTCCATCGCCTGAAAGATCAGCAGCAGCGCCCAGCGATCCTGCGCATAGAGTTGGTCCTGCAACTCTGCCAGTAGCTGGGTGGAGCGTTGCAGCAATTGCTCGGATTCCTCTTTGAACTCCTTTGGCAGCCCGGCGGTATCGCCCGGATCATAGTCCCGCAAACGAAACTTCTTGCCGTCATCGACTCGGTAGAGAGTGGCTAGCGACCGCAGTTTTTTCTCTTGTTTCATCTTTTCGCGTTCCTCCCCGGCAGCATTCCCGGCATGGAGACAGGCCCGCCAGGCAGCACTAATATTACTCTGCAAGACTGTACCATTGGCCCGTTGCGGAGGGAACAGCGCCCGGTTTGCGGCGTTTGCGCGCTGGAAAAACCGGCGGCGAAGTACACTCTCAATCGAGCGATGTTCTCGAGCAATGTACGATGCATCTAACAAAGGTAACTACGGGGACAAGAATGACCCAGGCAAAGAGAAATTTTCTGGAGCGAGCCTCACTCATCCTGCCGGTGTTCATTTTGATTGCGGCGCTCTACGCCGGATGGACTTTCTATTCCCGCTGGAATGACGCTCGCCAGGCAGAGCAGGCTGCCGCAGCCCGTGAAGCGGAGCGCGCCCGGAAAGACGTTGCGCTCAATGGGGGCTCGCAACTGAAGATCACGATGCTTTACGCCTCGCCTGGCGTGGTGCCCAAAGGACAATCGGTGCAGATCTGCTACGGCGTGGTCAACGCAAAGAGAGTCGTCTTTGATCCGCCCATCGAGGCGGTGTGGCCTTCGATGAACCGCTGCGTGGATGTCTCGCCTGGAAAGAGCACTACCTACACGCTTAGCGCGGATGACGGCGCCGGACACTCGGACAAGGCGCAAATTTCGGTAAAGGTGAAGTAGCGGAGACTTACCCGGTTTGGTTTTTCCCGGTTGGTTGCAACCCGGTCTTCTGCCACAGCGCTGGATTCCGGTTCTCTGAGTCTTACGGTCGGCCTTGGCGTTGCAGCAGTTGCTCCACGCGTTGCAGGTCGTCTTCCGTGTCCACGCCCACGGTGTCAAACGGCGTCTCGGCGGCATAGATGTCCATACCGTGATCGAGGAAGCGAAGCTGCTCCAGGCGTTCGCCGCGCTCCAGTTCCGACTCCGGCCACAGGCAGAACTTCTCCAGCGCCTGGGGCGTGTAGGCGTAAAACCCGAGATGCTTGAAATAGCGCAAATCGCCGCGACGCTCGCGATCGAAGGGGATGGCGGCCCGGGAGAAATAGAGAGCTCGCCCGTCGCTAGCGGTGACAATCTTGACCGCGTTCGGGTTATTTACGTCTTCGGCTGGGCAGGGGGTATAGACGGTTCCCACGTCCACCCCCGGTTTCATCACCGAAAGCAGCGCGTCCAGATGCTCGGGACGGGCCATCGGTTCATCGCCCTGAACATTCACATAGAGATCGGCGCTCACGTTACGTGCGACCTCTCGCACACGATCGGTGCCGCTGCGGCATTGCCCGGAGGTCATGCGCGCGTTCCACCCGTGCTGCTGGCAGAGGTCTAAAATCTCATCCGAATCAGTGGCGATGATAACGTCTTGCAATCCCCGGCAGGCGCACGCTGCTTCATAGACGCGCTGAATCATCGGTTTTCCAAGAATCTGGCGGAGCGGTTTGCGCGGCAAGCGGGTGGAGGCAATCCGGGAGGGAATGATCGCTACGGCATGCATCAACCCAGTTTCAAGTTTCAGACGAAAACTTTCAAGTTCAAAGCGAGTTCGCAAGTTTGAAGCTCACGTCGCGCAGAACGCCGCTGTCTGGAACTTGATACGGCGATCGCGGCCGTCAATGGTCTTCATCGCCCGGATGTTTCGTCTTCCAAAGAATCTGGCGCATCATGCCAAGCCAAACCTCGGCGTCGCTCTTTTCCAGGTTCAACCGCCGCAAAAGACGGCGCACTTTTTCCAGCGCAGCGGCCTCGCCCGAGGGTTGCACATATCCGCTGATCGAGAGCGCCTCGAACAAAATAAGTGAGATGCGCTCTACCTCCGAGGCGCTCGCCGGAGCAGGTTCGCTGGCTGGCAAGACATTTGCGGCGGTGCGAGCCAGCTCGTAAAGACAGATGGCAACCGCCTGGCCGAGGTTCATCGAGATGTGTTCATCACGCGTGGGAATACGCATCAGCCAATGGCAGTGGGCGAGGTCTTCGTTGGAGAGTCCGAATTTTTCTGAACCGAACAGCAGCGCAACCGGAGCCGCCGGAAGTTTTTCGCGGATCAATTCAGCGCCCTGCTCCAACACCTGGAGAGGATGTTGCAATTCGCGTTCTCCTACCGCGGAAGTGCCTACGACCAGGCTACAGTCGGCAACCGCGTCGGCAACGCGCCCGAAGACCTCCGCCTGCAGCAGCACCTGTGAGGCGCCGACGGCCGAGCGCGCGCCGAGGTAGGAGGGTTCCCATGGAGAAACCAGCCGAAGATGCTGAAATCCGAAATTACTCATGGCGCGCGCTGCCGCACCGATGTTCAGCGGATTGCGCGAGCGCACCAGCACGACGCGCAATTGATCAAACCACGGCTTGACGATCAGCGATGCCGGCGACGTATTCAGGAGTGCCTCACTCGAATGTAGTGGCAATAAAAGATTGTAGCCCGAAGGTGGCTGAAAATGAGGGTCCGCCGCCGTGCGGGCGTAAGGAGCCCCAGCGCCCTGGCGGACGATGGGGCTTGCTCGTAAGACGATTACTTCCTTGCCGTCTCTGGTGCAGGATACTCAGGCAGTTTGTCTTTGTTCGAAGTCTGGCGCTTCACTTCCAGATCGTCAAAGAGAATGGATGGAGCCACGACGCTGTGCGGGACCGGTTGAACTTCGTTGTCCACATAAGCATCGTTGCCCGCCGCCACAATGTTGCTGCGCATGGAGCGCTGGTCAAGATCGCCAAACAATGCACCGCGCACCAGTTCTTCGTGGCCATCCTGCGCCCAAACGCGATAGAGCAGGCGTGGCGCTTGCGAAGCTCCCATCGTTTCCGCATAGTATCCATATTCGAGGCCGCGGTCCTTGCAGATTGCGATCAGCTTTTTCTTCAACTCGCCGGGAGCGAGAGCATCGCTGGAATTGACCACGAGATTGCCCACCGCCGGCGCCGGCCAGCTTAGCGGAAGGCTTGAGCGCCCGTGTCCGTTCGAGGAAGGAAAGTCGCGAATGGGTTGGCGCCCCAGCAGATAGTTCACCAGCATGCCTTTTTCAACCAGCGAAACTCGTTGCGCACCCACACCCTCATCGTCCACCTCGTAGTGACCGAGCAGCGCGGTGCCTTGCAGGGAATCCAGGGATGGATCATCCACAACGGTCAGGAACTCAGGCAGCACGCGCGTCTTGTAGCTGCTGGCGAACTGCCCGCGTACGCGCGCATTCTGTCCAAGCTCCGGCTTGTTTCCCAAGAGGTTTTCGCCAATGAGGACGGAAAAGACCGTTGCAGCCGAATCTGCGGAGAGCAATACAGGACCGTGGTAATCCTCATCCGCAACGGGAGCTTCGCGGAGTTGTTTCAGGGTTGCCAATAGCGTGGCTGCCCGATCCTCGAACTCCGCTGCCTTGGGAAGACTTTGGAGCGAGTTTGCGGTGAACGCGGCCGAGCGTTCCAGCCGCATCCCGTCTTCGGCCTGGGTGTTAGCGTTGATGGTCAACCGGTAGACCTGTTCTCCGTCGCGTACCAGAGTTCCTTCTGAGTTCAAGTAATAGCGATTTACCGCCTTGAAGCTCAGCGCGGCGTCTACCAATTGCACCTTCGGGTCCTTGGTGTAGAGGGCGGAGGCGTCGCGCAGCATCTTCAGCCAAGGCTCGCGCTCCACCTTCAGCTCGACCAGTGGCCGCAGGGACTGCACGGCTTCCGTGTGGGCAAAGTCATCCACGGGATGATCGATGGTGAGTTGTTTCAAGCGCGCCTGCTTATCAGTCAGGGCCTCCACTGCCTGCTTGTAGGCCTTGTCAGTAGCGCTCCAGACCTGGAATCGAAAAGCGTGCTCGTCATTGTCGAGTGGAACCAACTCGATCGCGCCTTCTCCGTGTGCGCTGGAACTGTCCAGTTTGTAATCTCCCAGCCGCACCCGCACCAGCAGGAAGCGAATTCGCGAGTGCGTTTCACTGCGCAGGCCTCCGAGCGCGGCGTCCGCTTCCCAATCGTCGATGTCTACCACGCGGTAGTCGATGAAATACGGTGCCGACATGTTCTCCAGACGGAGCTGGGTCTTCGAACGTGCCATCTCCGTCTGCAAGTCGCGCAGGATCGGGTCGTCGAAGCCCGGCGCGTTCTTGGCCTCGGCGGCGAACGCGCCGGTGATACCGAGAACGGGAAGCAAGCCGAGGAGCAGGATCAACCTCACCAGAGTAGTCTTCATTATTGCTGGCCCCCTACCTGGGCCGACGTCTTGGCCTCATGTTCAAATCCCGGCGGCGGCAGGATCGGCAGGCGCTCGTTGGAATGGGCCCGCTTTTGCACTTCGATTTCAGAGAACAGAATCGCCGGCGCGGCCGCCGAAACCGCAACGCTGCCGGACTCCGCGCCACACACGCCGTTGAAGACCGAGGCGGTGTCGCCGGTAACCAGAATGCGGTTCATCGCGGCCAATGGAGTGCCCACAATATTCACGCCGCGCACTAATTCGTCGGGCCGGCCATCGGCGTACAGCCGCCACACCATCACCGGCAGCACCTCCCAGGCTTGCGGCGCTGAGCGTTGGGTCAAGGTAAATCCGCCTTGGATATCCTCAAAGTAGAGGCCGTAGGGCTTCCCTTGCTTTTTCACTTCGTCGAGCAGTTTCTGGCGAAGTTCGGAATCCTTCACCGTGTGGGTTGAGCTGACGATCAGGTTCCCCTGGCGCCCCACCGGCATGAAGCCGGCTTGCGAGCGCCCGTGTCCGTTGGAATGATCGAAGCCGGCGATCGGCATGCGCGACATCAAAAAGTTGCGCAGGATTCCATCCTTGATCACCTCGACCCTCGCTGCCGGCACGCCTTCGTCGTCGTATTCGTACCAACCGGCGAGCCGGGTTCCATTGAGCGTGCGCAGGGTCGGGTCATCGGTGACGGAGAGAAACTCCGGCAGCACGGCCTGGTTCAATTTCTTTGTGAAAGTCTGCCCCTCCTCGTCGCCGCGCTGCCGCTGGCCCTCCAGTCTGTGTCCCAGTACCTCGTGGAAAAAGACCCCAGAAGCACGGCCGGAAAGGAGTGCGGGGCCATCGTAGGGCTCGGCCACCGGAGCTTCGCGGAGGGCCTTGAGATCCTTGGCCATCTGTTCCACCTTGGCATCGATCTCCGCCGCGGCGGGGAACTTGTTCATGGAATCAGCCTGGAGGGTCTCCACGCGGATCAATTCCATGCCATCCTCGGCGCGGGTTTCCGCCTGGATGACTACGCGAACCATCGTGTCTGGCGTCACCACCCGACCGCCTTCGCTCGACACAAAGCGCTGCAGGGACTTCTCGCCGGTCACCATCACGCCGGAAGAATAGATGTATGGATATTTTGCAAAGGCAGCGGAAAAGCGACGCACAAAAGTCTCCATCTCCTTCTGCTCCGGAGCTAGCGCCACCTCCTTGTAGTCGGTGTGGCTCTGCGCAGTTTCCTTGCTGAAATCCGCCGACAGGTCATCTTCCTTTGCCTTGACCTGAAATTTTGTCTGCACATTGAGAAATGCCGTGGATGCTTTGCGGTACTCACTGAAAGTCAGCCGCCAGAGCGCATGTGCGATCGCGTCGGCATCGTCATCGAAAGGCAGCGTCTCGGTGCTGATCGCCGAGGGACGGTTCTCGCCGTGCGCGTTGTCTAGCGCCGGTGCGCCCACCCGCATGATTACATCGCCCATCCGCTTGCGCCCGGTCGTACTGGTGATCAGGCTTCCGTTCATGCCGAGAGCAAACGACACCTGCTCGTCGTACACCGTATAGCTGATGAAATAGGGGGCAGGAGTCAGTTTGCCTAACTCTCCCTTGGCGCGTTGCAGTTCTTTAGCCATGCTGGTGAGGACAATATCCTGTTTCCCTGGTGCTGCGGCGGACGCCCAGGCCTGTGGTTGGCCGCAGAGAGCTGCAGCCAGTCCTACCAGCCAACAAGCGCGTATCAGGTTTCTCATTGCAGGTATTTTTCTCCCTAAGGACCAAAACTTCGCCTGATTCGGAAGTGCCGAAGCTGGCGTGGAAAACTAGTCTTGAAATTGAAGTGTAAAGCAGAGAAGCGCGAACTTGCGCATGAATTCCAGTGAAAGGGAGCGTCTCCGGAACAAAAGCAAGAAGAGGACCGTAGCCGCTGTCCTTCGCCCAGGCAATGAGAGGCCGCCCGCAGGCGGCCTCTCTCGATCCAGCAAGGATGCAGGTTAGAAGGTGAAGCGAGCCGCCAACTGCGCGCCGCGCGGACCGCCTCCGCCCAGATACGGGTTGCCGCTGCCTACGTCGGGAGTGGCCTGAGTTTGCACGAATCCATTGGAACCCGGGTTACCGCCGCCCAAAACCTTGCCCTGAGTGCCCGACGTTTTTACAAAATTACTGCTGGCAAACGCGTCGATGGAGAAGCCCGGCAACAGCGGGTTGCTGAAGTTCGGGTGGTTGAAAATATTGAAAACATCGCACTGAAGTTTCATGGTGACCTTTTCGGTCAGGTGCGATGTTTTCGCCAGCGTGAAATCAAAGTTGGTGTAGCTGGTCGCGCGGAACGCGTTGCGTCCCTCGCTTCCGATATGTTGGGTTCCGGGGACACAACCACCCAGGCCGGTATCCCAGGTGCATGGTGCGACGAACGCCGCTGCGTTCAGCAGATTGAGTCCACCGTTTCCGGGGTTGATGCTGTGCTTGGTGTTTGGGTTGCCAACGATGTCCGGGCGTCCAAACCATTCTCCGGTACCGTTGTAGTTGGCTTCATACAGGTAGCTGACGGTGTATGGCTGACCGGATGCGAAGTCGAAATTCCCATCCACAGCCCAACCGTTGGTGAGCCATTTGGCAGTCTTGTAGTTGGGCAGGTTGTAGCTCCAGTACCACTGCAAGCGCTGCCTCACGTCAAAGTTGGAACTGGCGCGCTCCCCCCTTGGGTCTAAGCTGTTATCCGGCTGAGCCGCGTTGGGAACGAAATCCAGTCCATCGCTCGCCGTGTCAATCGAGTGCGCCCAGGTGTAATTCAGCGTGGAGACAATCCCGTGCCAGTTCTGTACCTTCACACTGCCCTGAAGCGAGTTGTAGTTGGAAATCGCGCTGGTTTCAACCTGGTTGATGTAAACAAAGTTTGGATAAGGCGATGTTCCATTTGGGTTTGACGCCGTAATAGTGGTTGGGTCAACCTGGTTGATATCGCGGAAATGGTACAGGTGACGTCCCTGAGAACCCACATATCCAACCTGTACCGCAACCTTCCTGGACACCTGTGACTCGATGTTCAGGTTGTAGGAGACATACCGCGGCGTCACCAGATTCTGCGACACCGTGAACGCGCTGCTTGGGCTGTAGTCACTGAAAACTGGTTGGTTTGCGACGATGGTTGGAGCAATCGAACCGGCAAAGCCGATGCTGTTAAACGCCGGGCCTGCCTGCGCGGGCAAGGTGTTCCAAGGCTGGTTGCCGACAAAGAAGTCCTGCGACGCTCCGTCATAGAAAATGCCTACGCCGGTGCGAACCACCAGCTTGCCGTTGCCGAGGACGTCATCCACGAGGCTCACGCGCGGCGCGAAGTTCCTCCAATCCTTGGGATAGAGCGTGCTGGGACCGCCCTTTGTGCCGACCGGCTCCAGAGCGTCGGTTACCGGATTGAACAGGCTGAACTCATGGTTCTGTTCGCCGATGACGCCAAAGTAATCCCAACGCACGCCAAGGTTCGCGGTCACCCGGTTGGTCACGCGCCATGAATCCTGGACGTAGGCGCCATTGCTGTTCTGGTAGCTGTAACGCGTGCTGTAGCCCTCGGCCGAGCCCGACTCGTCGCTGTCAATCGTTCCGCTCAGGAATGCGCCTAGCGAATCGAAATCTAGTTTGCCGCGGTGGCCCGAATCGATGAAGCTGTTGATGAAGGTGCGCCGCCATTCGTAACCCAACTTGAAGTTGTGTTTTCCCTTCGTGATCGAAACATTTCCGAAAAGCTGGTAGTTGGTGTCGATACGGCCACGAGCGTCGCTGCCGGTTGCGCCAATGGGACTGAGTCCGCTGACGCTGATCGACGGAAGCCCGTAATCGCGCGCGGGACTGTAGCCCGGCGGCAACGTGTCCAGACCGATGCTTTGAGGGTTAAAGCTGATGTCTTGCGGGATGAAATTCTGCAGGAAACGGTTGTAGCCGCCGCGCACTTCGACGATCACATTCGACTTTGGAACCGAAGTATAGGAAAGCGAGACGATGTTGACGTGGGTTGGCGTCGAGGTGTTGAACCCTGGCGCGCTGTTTCCCGTGGCCAGCATTCCCAGCGGGAAGCTCTGCGTGCCGTGGCCATAGTAATACCGTCCGGTCAGCAGGTCGCCGGAGCTGAACAGGTGCAGGTGCTGATCGAGTTTGACAATCACATTCGTGCTGTTGTTGAGGAACGGCGTGGTGAAGGTGACGGTTCCGTCACCGGAAGCTGGAAGCACGCCCCAGGGATTCCGGTTGAGAAGATTCTGAATCACCTGATTGGTGACGCCGCCTGCGCTGGCGATCTCAGCCTGGGTGGGCACGGTGCCTAACTGCGGCAGGCCGCCGTTTTCGCGCTGGCCCTCGAAGGCAACGAACCAGAACGATTTGTCCTTGATGAGCGGTCCGCCCACCGAGCCGCCGAACTGATGGTTGGTGAAGGAATTCTTCGGCTGCGTGGAAACCGCGAGGCTAGTGGGATCGATAAAAGTGCTGTTGAAGAAGTTGCGTGCGCCTAGCGAGGCGTCGCGGAAGTATTCGAAGGCGCTGCCGTGGATCGCATTGGAGCCCGACTTGGTGACGATGTTGACCGTGGCGCCGGAGCTGCGGCCAAATTCCGCCTCCGGGCTGCCCGTGACCGGAATTTCGGCCAGCGCATCGATGGGAAGAATGGTAGATGGACAACCCCACACACCGGCCTGGTTGATCGATGGCAGGTTGCGGTAACCGTCGTTCATGTCGGTGCCGTCGAGCAGGTAGTTGTTGGAACGGCCGCGATTGCCGTTCAGGCTGAACAGCCCGTAGGAACCGGCCGATTCCGTGGAACCCACCGGATCGCTCGTGGTGCCCGGAACCAGTTCCAGCAATCTGGTGAAGTCACGGCCATTGACTGGAATTTGAGCCACCTCGGCTGCCTCGATGGTGCCGCCCGTGGTGTTCGACGTGGTCTCAACCAGCGGAACTTCGGCGTTGACCTCTACCCGCTCCTGCACCTGGCCTGGAGTGAGCTTGGTGTCGGCGCGCGCCGGCGAACCCACGCTCACCGGGATTTGGTTCAACGTGGTGGTCCTGAATCCCTCTTTTTCAATGGTGACGCTATAGGTGCCCAGCGGCAATTCCGAGGCTTGATACTCGCCCTGTTCATTGGTGGTCACCGTACGCGAAAATCCGGTAGCAGAGCTGAAGACCTTTACCCGTGCCCCAACGATGGCCGCACTGGACTGGTCCGTGATCGTTCCCTGTATGCTTCCGCGAAAAGTTTGTCCAAAAGCACAACACGCGAAAATGGAGACTAGAAAAACAAATAGTACTGCTACCGAGCGGCTTTTCATTGGCCGGGCTCCTTTTATCCTTGTGGTGAAGCGAAAGCACAGTTTTGCAGAGATGGAGGCGATGATAACACGAGAACCCAGTGCATACCCAAAGGAATTATCGAGAGATTTGCGAAACAAAATTCGGGAGCGTGGTAGAGCCCTCTCTATCTGTTAATGCCCGCTTTCCAGGCGGGGTGCGTCGATTCAATGGATTGGATTCGTCTCGAACTTTTTATGCATATTTGAAAGATTATGCATTTTTGTCGGATCTGGATGTCAGGAACCTGCAACCCAATCGAGAGGAACTCCATCTCCTCCGGAAAGGCGTCTTCTTTTTCCCAGAGTTAACTTTGAATACAACAAAACTCCCGCTAGCGCGGGAGTTTTGTCACCTGTCTGCCGTCCGCGATGGTGTCCTTTTGCGGGGCGTGAAGATTAACTTTGAATGTAGTTGAGCAGGTTAGCCTGCTGGTTGATCTGGGCAGCCGCGGCGATCGTGGCGTTCAGAACGGTCTCGGCCTGGGTTACGTCCGTGGCGGCGGTTGCCGTGTCAGCGGCGACCAGAGTGTTCTCGTAGGTCGTGATGTTGAGCTTTTCCTGGCTAAGGTAGGACTCGTTGGTGGTGAGTTCGTTGACGGTGTTGCCGTAGAACACCTGGGCAGTATCGACGGCGTTGAGAGAGTTGCTGACACTGTCCTCAGCGCTGGAGATGCTGGAGGAGTCGCCGGATTGCAGCGCCGTGACCAGCGACTGCAAGGCGTCAAATACATTGGATCCGGACTGGGAAAAGATGCTGCTGCCAGGCAGATTGGAGGCAACGGATAGACCGGTTCCGATCTGCACCTGGTTCTGCTCGTCGTTTCCGGCATAGTCGATTTGAGTGGGATTGGAGGGATCGGCCACGTAGGGAGTGGTTCCGCTGGCGGTACCGCCGAACAGGTACTGTCCCGCATAGGAGCTATTGGCTAGCGAAAGGACTTGGCTTTGGATGCCCGAGACCTCCACGGCGATGGAATTGAGGTCGGTCTGGTTCATGGTGCCGTTGGCACCCTCGACGCCGAGACTGACGGCGCGCTGGAGCAGGGTTGTGACCGAATCCAATGTGCTGTTGGCGGTATTGAGCACATCGGTCAGCGAATCCGAGCTTGCGGTGTACTGGTCGACAGCCGCAGATTGGGAGTTTTCGCCGATCATGGCGGCTTCGGCGGCAGGATCGTCGGATGGCAAGTTGACGCGGCGGCCAGTGCTGAGTTCCTGAACCGCGTTGTTCTCGGCCTCCTGTGCCTGATCCATCAGGTTGACCATGTCGGAGGTGTAATTGGGATTGACTCTCATGATTTAGTACCCCGGGTCGGTGACGCCCATATCGAGCACGTTGCCCATCAGGGTGTCGACGGTAGAGATGATTTTCGCGGCAGCCTGGTAGGAGCGCTCGTAGAGCAGGAGGTTGGAGGACTCCTCGTCAAGGGAGACACCCTCGATGGAGCTCTGCTGGTTTTGCAACTGGGTAAGGATGTTGCCGGTGGCGGTGGAGTCGGAATTGGCTTGGGAGATGGTATTGCCGATGGAGAAGGTCAGATTGGAGAAAGCGTCCTCTGGCTTGTCGCCGCTGATGATGGACTGATTCTGTAAGTCAATCAGGTTGGTGAGATTGCTGCCGTCACCGGAGGCTCCGCCACTGGCGGCAGCCGCGATCTGGGAGCCGCTCGTGAGTGCGACGCTGATGGAAGCAGCTGCGCCGGTAGCGTCTCCGGAGGTGGTGTCGGGTGGATCAAAGAGAGCAACACCGGCCGTACCGTTGACATCGGAGCCGGCCGTCTGGACATTGTTGACGGCCTGGGCGAACTGATAGGCGAACTGATCGAGTTGGGTCGCCAGGGTCGCCAGGGTCTGGTCGCGGGTCTGAATATCGCCGCCCAGAGTTCCACCCTGGATAGTGCTGGTAATGTCGGTACCGTTGGCATAAACATCATTGAATCCACTGGTGTTCACAGCATTGGTGAGCGCATAGGCTGTGCTGCCGACGACCAACGGGGTTCCGTTGGAAGTGGTGAGGGTGAGACCGTCCGAGCTTTTGACGGTCTGGTAATCCATGATGGCGGAAAGCTGGGTGAGCAGATTGGAGAGCTGGTCCTGATCGGAGTTGGTACTCTGGCCAAGGTTCTGGGCGGTCGTGATCTCGCCGTTGGTGCGGGCAATCTGCTGCAGCAGGGAATTGGCGTCACTGGTCTCCTGAACGACGGCCTGGTCGGCCTGTTGCTGCGCCTGCGTGATCACGGAGGCGGTGCTCTGAAATGAGGACGCCACATTATCGGCCGCGGTGAGCACGTCGGAGCGCAGCGAGCCGTCTGCCGGCGAGGTGGAAAGCTCCTGCAGAGCGCTGAAAAAGGAATCGAGGGTGGCGCCGATGGAGCCGGTATCCGTGTCCGAGAAGGCGGTCTGGACGGGCGAAAGGGAACTGGAGACGGTATCGCTCAGGTTCTGCTGCGAGGTGGCGGCATTGATGCTGAGATCCAGGACAGTGTCGCGCATGCTCTGAATGGCTTTGACATCCACGCCAGTGGTGCTTCCGTCGCCGCCGCTCGGAGCGGACTCCTCGAGCACAACGGTGCGGCGGGCATAGCCCGGAGTGTTTTGGTTGGCAATGTTGGTGGTCGTCACGTCCATGGACTCAGTGGCCGCCAACAGGGATTGAACAGAGACGTTGAGGTCAGCGGTAAGTCCCATGGTCAGCCCCTGAAATGCAGGGCAACGCGGCGAGGAAATGCATCGCCGTCGGCCTGATGGATGGATTGGATGGTATGTGTCCAGCGAATGGAATGCCGCAGCAGGCGATCATAGACGCGATTGAGATCCTGAATCTTGCGCGCGGTTGCCTCTGTCTTCGGAAGTCGGCGCCATTCGGATTGCAGAGCAAGGCCGTCGCAAATGGCGCGCTGGCGCTCGACGGCCGCCTCAAAGGCCGTGAGGTTCCAGGCCACCAGAGCCTCGATGGCCTCCGAGATTGCAGCCAACAAGCCGTCGAGTTCGGCGACGCCGGCGGGAGAATCGTGCAGCGGGCCAGCAGGCGCGTTCATGTTCAGCTCCGGAACAGGTTTTGGAACATAGCAGTGGCGACGGCATGGGCGTTGACCGTGTAAGTGCCGGTCTCCAGCTGGGAACGCAGGGCGTCGACGCGATCCTGACGGATGGGAACATCACCGGAGAGTTGGCTGGTGGCGGAGCTGATGGATGCAGTATCCTGGGCGTCATCCAGCGCTCCGATGTAGGAACTGGTGGATTGCGACGAGCCGGGACCGGCAGCGGATTGCGTACTGCTGCTCTTTGCATTGGCCGGAGGGTCGGTTTCAGGCTGGACCGAGTTTTGAATTCGAAGGTTCATAAAGCTCCTTGATCTCTTCCTAACAGTTTTCATCGGCAGATTGCTGGTTGGCTTCAGTGGCATTAGCGAAAAACTTTATTTATTTGTTTTCGGATCCACTGCTGGAGGACTTCCCATAGTGGGAGAGCTGCCTGCAGATTTCAGTCCGAGAGAGTGTTCGATCATGCCGGCGATTCCAAGGACGTGACGCTGAGCCAGGGCCTGGGAGACGGCACGGACGCCGATCGCACCCCAGGTGTCATGTCCGGCGTCGTCGTTCTGTTCGTCCTCGATGGAGAGATTATTCTCCATTTTTGACAGCACGGAGGCAAACAGCGATGCCTCGAATTCCTGTGCGCCGCTGCTGGCTTTCTGGTCGAGCAATTGCGCTTGGATCTGTTTCGGGTCGCGCAGGATATCGCTGGCGCCGGGGGTGATTAGCGGTGTGCTCACAGGTCCTCCAAATCAGCTTGCAATGCAGTGCGGGGAACGCTTCGCTGGCGGCCGCTGGCGTGGCTGCTCACAATACCACCAGCTCAGCTTGCAGGGCGCCGGCGGCCTTGAGCGCCTGCAAGATGGAAATAACGTCGCGGGCGCTGGCACCGATGGTCTGCAGTCCGTTGACCAACTGTTCCACGGTAGCTCCTTCGTTGAGTTCGATGCGCTTGGTTGGGCCGTCCCGGGTGTTCACCGTGGTTTGTGGCACGACGACGGTTTCGCCATTCTTACTGAGCGGGTTGGGCTGGGAGACCGCGAAGGTGGTGGCGATTTCGATCGACAGAGAACCCTGCAGAATGGAGGCTGCGCTGAGACGGACATCGCGCCCCATGACGATGGTCCCGGTCTTTTCGTTGATCACGACGCGGGTGGCTGAAATGACCTCCACTGGCAATGATTGAATGCGGGCAAGCATGGCGGGAATGTCCTGTCCGGCGCTGGAAATCTCAATCCGCCGGCTATCGGTGGCGGCGGCGACGGGACGTCCGAATTCGACATTGATGCGCTGCGCGATGCGTTGTGCGTTGGCGAAATCGGCCTCGCGCAGGAACAAGGAGAGCGAGGCAAGGTTGCGCAGATCGGGGGCGAGGTCGCGCTCGGCGACAGCGCCGTTTGCGATTCGCCCAACGGTGGGGTGATTGAGTTGCTTGGTAACTCCGCCGCCTCCGGCGCTATAGCCGCCGATCGAAAGCGGACCCTGCGCGGTGGCATAGATCTGCCCGTCTTCGCCACGCATGGGAGTGAGCAGGAGAGTTCCTCCTTCGAGCGATTTTGCGTCTCCGATGGATGAGACCAGCACGTCCATCTGCGTTCCGGCGCGGGTGAAGGCGGGAAGGGACGAGGTGACCAGGACGGCCGCGACATTCTTAACGGTCATGGTTGTGGGGGCAATCTGCAGCCCCATGCGGAGCAGCACATTGGCGAGCATCTGGGTGGTGAAAATGGTTTGCTTGGTTTGATCCCCAGTGCCGCGCAGGCCGACGACGAGACCAAAGCCCAGCAGGGAATTTTCACGCACCCCCTCGACGGCCGTGACCTCGCGAATCCGCACCAGCCGCGAGGAGGGCGGGGAGTCGGCGGCGGCACTGGCCAGGGTTGAGGCGGCGAGCAACAGAACTGTGCAGAATATCTTCATAATAATTTCACTGAACCCATCACTTCGATTCCATGGTTCCGAACTCATTGTCCGGAAAGCATGTCTAGAATCCAATCAACTTCAACAGGGTGCGCATGACGATGTTGGGCTGGCGCACCGAATCGCTGATGACACCTTTGCCTTTCACCTCAAGTTGGAGGTCGGAGAGCTGATACGAGTAGATGGAATTGTTGGAGGCAATGTCGGCCGGACGCACGACGCCGCGCAACGTTACGTTTTCATGCTGCTGGTTGGCCATAACCTGGCGGCGAGCCTCGACCACCAGCGAACCGTTGGACAAAACGGCGACGACCAGAGCGGTGATCACCGTGTTGAGTGAACTCTGGGAGTTGGTGGCGCCGGTTCCGCCGAGTTTGGTGCTGGAATTTGCGCTCAGCAGCGGATTGAGAAATCCGGGTGACTGGCCTCCCACGGCGGAGATTCCGCTGGAGTGCGCGAAGTCGCGTTCACTGGCAACGCTGCCGCTTTGCGAGATGGTGGTTGACTCCATGATTTGGATGGCGATGGAATCGCCCACGGCATGAGCCTTGACATCCGAACAGGGATCGGCGAGCAGACCACCGCTGGTGAAAAGGCTGCCACTGCTGATGTTGAGCGGTACCTGGGGAGCGGCGGCGACCTGCTTCACGTACTGGTCGAGTGGATCCAGTTGCTTGTCCACCTTCAATTTTTTCCCGGCCACCGTGGCGGCGGAGAGCAGAAGGAGAGTGCAAACAAGGACGGCGATATGGGATGGACTTCGCTTCATAAGGGGCTCCCGGTCAGGCTCCAGCGACGACGATGGTGACGGTGTGGGCGCTGAGAATGCGGGCGCGCATGATCCGGTTGGTGCTGGTGATGCGGACGCGGATCTCGGCACCGGCCGCGCCGGAGTCGAGAGCGACGACGGGAAGCTCGGCGTGCAGGAAATCGGTGCGCCAGTCGGCTTGCAGAGTGGCCCCGGTACGCACGATGGGGGGATCTTTGGGCGGCGCTTTGGGCGACAGCGTACGGACGCGGGAAACCGTGTGATCGGCGGACGCGTCATGGACGGAAATGTTGAGCAACAGAAGTTGTGGCAAAACATGAGCGGGACAACGCAGAGAAAGCGCGGTCGCGCCGATGGGCACGGGCCGGGACCGGGTAATGGTGCAACCTTCCAGCGTGGCGACCTCGGGGGAGAGCAGAATCTGCGATGCTTCGACCTGGCGGTGGAGCTGGCGGGAGATCCACAGCGCCACCACTTGGCGCGGCTCGGTCGCAGCCGCCGGAGCAGCGGCGGCCGAGCTCAGCACGGCGAGAGTAAAGAGAAGCGTCGAAGATAGGAAACGGGTCCGCATGGCTATTTCCCGAGCTGATTCACTTCCTGGAACATCTGATCGGCGGCTTTCGCCACCTGCGAGTTGGCCTCGTAGGAGCGCTGGGCAAGGATCATCTGGATGAACTCTTCGACCGTGTTGACGTTCGACTGTTCCAGCGAGCCTTGCAGCAGGGTGCCGACGCCCTCCGGGCCGCCAGGATTGCCGACGATCGGGTCGCCCGAGGAACTGGTCGGCAGCAGGAGATTGGCTCCGATGCTGTTCAGGCCTCCGGGATTGGGGAAGGTGGCAAGCTGAATCTGACCAATCTGCTGCGACTGGGTCTGATTGGGCTGCGCGACGGAGACGGTCCCGTCCGAGCCTATGGTGATGGCCGTGGCATCGGCGGGAATCGTGATGGCGGGCTGCAGCGCATCGCCGTCGGAGGTGACGACATTCCCCGACGAATCGAGATGGAAGCTGCCGCTGCGGGTGTAGCCGATCTGGCCGGATGGAGTGAGAACCTGGAAGTACCCGAGACCTTGAATGCCGATGTCGAGCGGATTTCCGGTCTGCTGAAAGTCGCCCTGCGACTGCAGGATTTCAGTGGCGGCGGCGCGGGTGCCGAGTCCGATCTGGAGGCCGGCGGAAACGGTTTGCTGGGTGGCGGCCGCGCCCGGAGTGACCATATTCTGATAGATGAGATCCTGGAACTGGACCCGGCGTTTGCGGAATCCAGCGGTGTTGGCGTTGGACAAATTATTCGCAATATTGTCCAGATTGGTCTGTTGCGCGTTCATGCCGCTAGCGGCGGTGTAGAGCGAACGAAACATGGCGACTCCTAAACCCTGGGCAGATCTTCGGCTGCCGTCTTGTCGAACTCATTGTGAAACGTATTGAGCGCGCGCTGCATCATTTCCGCGTTGCGCTGAATTTCAATCAAACCGACGGCGCTCTCGACGGGATTTATGTTGGAACTCTCCAGCGATCCCTGGCGTACGGTGAGATTGCTGGCGGAGGTTGCGGCGGCCGCGGGCGCCGAGTAATAGGCGTCGCCGAGGGAAGTGAGAGGAACACTGGAATCAAATTCACTGAGTTGCAGTTGTCCGGCAACGTCGCCGTTGACCGAGATCACTCCGTTGGAGCTGAATTCGACGTTGCCCCCCGGAAGGGTGATGGGACCTTTGTCCCCGAGCACCGGAAAACCCTGCGCGGTGACAAGGGAGCCATCCCGGGTGAGATGGAAGTTGCCGTTGCGGGTGTATTGGACGCCGGTGGGAGCCTGAACGGCAAAAAAGCCAGAGCCTTCCAGTGCGAGGTCCAGCGAATTGCCCGTCTGCTGCAGCGAGCCTTGCGAAAAATCGGTGCGCGGCGAGCCCAGAACTCCGAACGAACTTACGGCCCGGGTGGATGCGTTCGCCGATGCGGTCATCATCTGGGTTTTGAAGCTTACGTGCCCGCCGCGAAACCCGGTGGTGTTGGCGTTGGCGAGGTTGTTGGCTGCCAGATCGAGTTCCTGGGTTCTTGCGAGAAGACCAGTGCTGGCCGCGTAGATGCCGTTGTTCATTTCAGGCTCCGCTGCATGAGAGAGCAAGCGGAGTGCCATGGCAATTGGAAGATTCTTAAGAAAAGGGGCGGGTGGATGTGCGAGAGGAGCAATCACCTGGCCAAGCCTGACTCAAGGGCCGGCGCAGTTCTCGGAAGACTTGTGCTCCCCCAGGGAACGTCCCCGCGGTCCAATCCAGGCTGCTGCAGCAACCGTGAGGACACAAAAAACAGGTACGGGGGTTGCCTTATTCGTGCAGTTCCAGGCTGACCCACAGGGGTTTACCCTCGAATTCGAAGACGACCTCAATCATATTGCCGCCGCGCACCGAACGAGTCTCGTAGTCAGTGCCGACGATAATGGTGGGGACTGACAACATACAGTGATTGCCGATTCCGCTGAGCTTGCCTTTGAAGTTGCCGGCGATCATGTTGGCGATCTCGCCCAGTGCATCCCAACTGTCGTTATCGACCTCTTCCTCGGGCATGCCGAGCATCTTGCTGGCCATAATGCGCGCGGCCTGGTCGTTGCAGCGGATGCTTAGGACGCCGCAGAGACTGCCGGCAAGGCCGACCAGGGCGGTGAATTCTCCGTCGTTCAGGTCGGCGGATTTGTCAAAGGCGCGCAGCCTGGTGGACAACATGATGTCGAACACCTCGCGGGCGGAGAGCTCGAGGAGCGGCGTCCAGGCGGTGCGATCGAAGACAGCGATGGGGATCGAACTTTCGGAGAATGGTGTCATTTTCAGAGTCCCAGCACCGGTAGCACGTGCTCTTTGACTTGATCCGGAGTGAATGGTTTACGGATGTATCCCTTGGCTCCAAGCGAGAGCGCCTGGACTACGTTGGACTCGCTGCCCTCGGTCGTGATCATGACGACCGGGACGCCGCGGAGTTTTTCCACGGTCTGGAGCTGACGTACGAATTCCAGGCCGTCCATGACCGGCATATTGATGTCGCTGAGGATGAGATCGACTGGATTGGCGTCGAGGATGCCGAGAGCTTCGGCGCCATTGCCGGCTTCCATGACGGAGGATAGGTCGAGTCCGGCCTGGCGCAAAGAGCGTTCGACGATCTTGCGCATGACCGAAGAATCGTCCACGATGAGGGCTCTGATTTGGCTCATTTCGGTTCTCCTTGAAACATCTCCAACTGGCCGGGATTCGCCGCGGGAGAGATGCTGTTGCCGTGAATCGTGCGGCGGGCCTCGGAGACACTGCGGCCACGCTGGTCCGGATGTGACAGAAGCGCGTAGAGACGTTTTCCGCCCAGCAGTACGACGGCCTCCTCGACGCTGAGGCGGGGCCATCCGAACTCTGCGCTGGCGGTTTCAGTCACCATGGAACAGAGATCGCGATTGCGACGGATGGATTCTGCCAACTGGGCCAGATCCATGGCGCGCTGACCGCGAATGAGGGCGAGCATGCTAAGCGCATGCGATGCCATGGCTGGGCGTGCCGATGCGATGGAAATGACCCTGCAACTCGAATTTCGCTGTGGAGTATTCATAGGTGCCGCTCAATGCATGTATCGGCTGAGGTTGCGGCGCACTTTAGGGAAAACATCTTCAGACGGCTGCGACTTCGAAAACCAGATCAAGATGCGAGCGTTGGGAAAGGAAGCGTACCCAGATGTTTCCTTCCACCGCGCGCAGCCGGATGGCTCCGGCAGCAGTCTGCTGCGCGTAGCTGAGAATCATGCGGGCGGTTTCAGCGGCGGTCTCGGGCCGCCTGACGGCAGCCTCGCCCGTGGTGTCGCATTTGCGGTAGTCGAATGCCTGGAGAAGTTTGGCCTCGGAGATGATGCAGGCCTCGGTGTCACAGCCGAGCATATGTTCGATGGCAATGAGCGCGGTGTGGTTGACTCTTTCGCAGAAACCGACGAAGAGGCGGCGGCCCTGGCTCACCAGGTGTACGGGCAACATGCGGTAACGTTCGATGAGGCTGAAGGGAATCAGCATGGAGCAGGCAGGCTGCACGCTTTCAGCGGGGAAAACCGGGCATCCCCACTGCGTGGCGACGACCGAGGCGATGTCTTCGTCGGTGATGCAGCTCAACCGCCGCAGGCAGACGCCGATCCTTTCTCCCGAGCTGTGCTGCAGTTGGATGGCTTCGCGCAATTGCAAATCGGAGATCACGCCGCGGGCCAGCATCATCAGGCCCAGCGGCATGGTGGTGCGAATGGGAGCGGGGTGGTGATCTTTAAAGAAATACCCGAGCAAATGATCTTCGAGTGCTTCCTCCAGACAGCGTGGACTGCAGAACCACTCCTGTTCGTTGAACCAGAACCCGGCAGTGCGGTGAAGCATGCCAGTCCAGCTGGAACCAGTGCGGCATTCCGGGTGAGCGCAGGGAAGGAAGAGTTGTTTCCATGCGAGCGGACGTTTCCATTTTTTTTCGGGAAGCCTATACATGACTCTCTCTTGTGGCTACGGCAGACAGGCGATTTTTTCGCCTTGAGCTGCGACCTGCAGGATGCGAAGACCATAGTTGCCTTCGACGATGACGACCTCGCCTTGGGCAATGAGGCGGCCATCGATGAGAAGATCAACCGGCTCCTCGACACGACGGTCCAGTTCGACGACGGAGCCGGAACAAAGTTCAAGAATGTCTTTGAGCGGCATGTGCCGGGTTCCAAAGCGCAAGGTGACGCCGAGTTCGATGTCCAGGAGAAGATCGAGATTGCGATTACTGGACTGGGCTGCGGCCGCGTTTGCGGGTTTTGCGGCCGGTTGCACAGCAGGTTGCGGCGTGGGCTGCGCGGCAGCTGCGGGCTTGGCCGGGGAGGTGAGGCGCAGAATATGCAGTTCGAAATCAAGCGCGCCGCCGTCGCGAGGAATTAAAAGGCACTGGCGCTCGCCGCTCGCCGGATCGCGCTCGGCGAGACGAGGCTTGAGTTCCAGCGGCCCAAAGACACCGCGCAGGCGGTCGGCGGCATTGCCGCAGATTTGCTGAATGAGTTCGACTGCGGCTTCGCTCGTGTCGCTGCTGATCTCGCCTTCTGGCTCCGGGGGCTCGCCCGTGAGCAGGGCGGCGAATTGCGCGGTCATGGGCGCCGAGAGAGCGATTTCGCAAGCGCCCTCCAACGCTCCGCTGATATCGATACGGATCAGGGTTGCGGCCTGAATGGGGGTACCCAGCGGAACCGGCTGCGCCTGGAGCGTGGCGCCGGCGACCTGGGAGAGCACGCTGGAGGCGGCTTCGGCGAGTTGCTGAACGAGGCTGGAAGCTGGGTCCTGGACGATGTCACTCATGCAAGCTCTTCCTCATTCTCGGACAGGTATGGAAGCATCCGGGAGATTCTGGATGCACGCTGGCTTCCGGCGCGCATTGGAAATGCCTCATAGAGCGCGCGGCCTGCGACGATTCCTTCGATTGGGGATTCGGCCCGATGCGGGAACGAAACAACGTCTCCTGGCTTGAGATCGAGCAGGGTGCGAATCGCAAGCTTGGTACAGGGCATGCCAAGGGCAAACTCAAAAGGAAAAGATAGCGAGTGCTCCGTCATGCGCTCCCGGGTGACGCTGGGGCCGCGATGGCGGCTGTATCCGCCATCCTGGCCGAGCTTGCGCAACAGCGCATTGGAGGCAACCGCGGGGAAGGCCACGTTCATGACGCCCTGCGACTCAGGCATGTGAATTTCAAAGCTGAGGCAGAGAGTTTTATCGCCGGGCGGCATGAGACGTTGCAGTTGAGTGGGCTGCAAACGTTCATCGAACTCGAACGTGGAACTGAGTGAAGACCAGGCAGCCTGCAACTCGCCACAGAGAATGCGGACAACGCCCTCCATGATGCCCTCTTCGATCTCGGTAATCTCGCGCTCCTGTTCGTTCATGCGGCCGATCCCGCCCAGCAGCAGATCGATGATCGGGAAGACCAGCGACGGCTCCAGGTCCAGAGCCGCAATTGCTCCCATCGGCTTGACTTGAAAGGTTGCCAGGTAGGCGAGATCGGGAATGCGCTGCAAAAACTCGCGGAAGGTGAGCTGCTCGACCGAGACCAGGTTGACCTCGAAAATCACGCGCAAGTACGCGCCCAGCGCATTGGTGAGGTTGCGCGCGAAACCCTCGTGGAGATTGCTGATGGCGCGGACCTGGTCCTTCTTAATTTGTCCGGCCTGCTTGAAGTCGCAGACTTGATAGCTGGGAACCGCTGATGCCGGGCCCTGGCTGCGCCCGAGGGCGGCACGAAACATGGCGTCGATTTCATCCTGGTTCAGTACTTTTTCCATGCGTTCTCCAATGCGCCTCGGACGGCTTGCTCGGCGAGGTGCGGCGGCATCTGTTTCCCGGCGAGCAGCGATTGCAGGCGGGCCCTGAGGCGGAGCAGGGCGAGTGAGTGAATTTGTGAGACGCGCGATTCCCCGACGCCGAGCACGGCGCCTGCCTCCTTCATGGTGAGTTCCTCGTAGTAGTAGAGCGAAAGCACCTGCTGCTCCTTTTCGCTTAACTCCTCGATGGCGCGGACGAGAAAGGCGTGGAGTTCGGACTTCATGGTAAGGAAATAAGGACTCTCCTCCGGGTTGCCGGGCAGATACTCGCAGAGATCGTCGTCGTGATCTTTATCATTGTTCTCGATGTGGAAGCTGCCCAGATCAAGGCCTTCCAGTTCTCCGAGCAGGCGCTGGAAGGAATCCAGGGTCAGGTCGAGCTCGGAGGCAATCTCCTGCTCGGTGGCCGACCGTCCCAGTTCCTGGCCAAGGCGGGCCGAGGTCGTCTCGACCAGCCGGGCTTTGCGGCGCAGATCGCGCGGGCTCCAGTCGAGTTCGCGCAGACTGTCGAGAATGGCGCCGCGGATGCGGAACTTGGCATAGGTCTTGAACTGGACCTGGCGCGCATCGTCGTACTTGGTGAGAGCGTCCATGAGGCCGAGGACACCGGCGTGGACCAGGTCTTCCATGGGAACGTGCTGGGGCAGACGGTCATGGATGTGGCGCGCAATGTAGCGCACCTGCGGCATCTGTTCCATGAGGATGCGGTTCCGTACTTCCTCGTCGAGCGTGGGAGGCGCGTAGCAGGGTTGCGAATTCTTCATGGCGGACCTCGGTCGAACCTTCTTTATGGTCATGCGTTCAGGCTTCCGATGGAATGCACCGGGGTGAGCGCGGGAATTTCGCCGTGCGAGATGACGACGATTTTGGGAAGAAATGGCTCCAGCAATCGGCGCAGATGGAAGCGCGTATTGACCGAGCAGAGAATCACAGGGGTGGCCACGTCAACGTTTTCGCCGACCAGCTTGCGCAAGGCTTCCAGCAGGCGCCGGATGAAGGTGGGTTGCAGAGCGAGCGATCCCGAGGCCGGCATCTGCGGCGTGAACGCCTGGTTGAGCTCTTCCTCGATGCGCGGATCCAGAGTGACTACCTTGAGCGCGCCCTGCTCATCGAGCAGAGGCTTGATCAGGGAGCGTCCCAGCGCCTGGCGGCAGGCCTCGACCAGCGAGACCAGGTTCTTGCTGATGGCCGCCGACTCGACCAGCGTCTCCAGGATCGTGCCTAGATCGCGAATCGAGACCTGTTCCCGTAAAAGTTGCTGCAGCACTCTTTGCACTTCGCCGAGGGTCATCAGTTTGGGCACCAGTTCGTCAAGCAGTTTGGGGTGCGAGTCGTTGAGACGCTCGAGCAGTCGTTTGGTTTCCGAGCGGGTGAGCAACTCGTGCGCGTACTGGCGGATGAGCTCCGAGATGTGGGTGGCGAGCACCGAGGTCTGATCGACCACCGAATACCCGGCGGCGATGGCCTGCTCGCGCAGTTCGGTGGCGATCCAGCGCGCCGGAACGCCGAAGGCCGGTTCTTTGGTCGCCGTGCCGGGAAGGCGCGGTGGCTCGGGGTCGGAGCTGATGGCAAGGAGGCGGTTTTCCGGCATGTCCCAGCGCGCGATCTCAACCCCGCGCAATGAGATGACATACTCGCGCGGTTTGAGGCGCAGGTTGTCCGTGATATGAACGCTGGGAATGATGAAGCCAAGCTGGCCGGCCAGATGCTTGCGCAGGGCGCGGACGCGGGGCAGCAGCTTTCCGCCCTGATTGGCATCGACCAGGGCGACCAGGGCATAGCCCACTTCCAGCGAGAGATCATCGAGCGCCAGCAGAGCGTCGAGCGAATCGGATTGAATGGTCCCGGGCTTGTTGGCGCCGCCGGCTCCGGGCTTAGCGGCCGCTTTGTTCTCGGCGGCGGCCGGCATTTTTTGCAGCCTCCAGGCCATGATCCACAGCACGCTGACCATGAGCAGGAAGGCAAACTTGGGCATCCCTGGAATCATGCCGATGGCGAACATGGCTCCTCCGGCGATCCAGAGCATGCGGGGTTGGGCGAACAGTTGCTGGCCGAGATCGCCGCCGAGCGAACGGTTGGAAGAGGCGCGAGTGACGACCAGGCCGCCGGCAATGGAGACCAGAAGCGACGGAATCATGGTGACCAGGCCATCGCCAACGGTCAGGACGGTGTAGGTCTTCAGCGCGTCGCGAAAGGGAATGTCGAGCTGGAAGACACCGATCAGGAAGCCGGCGACGATATTGATGGCAGTGAGAAGAATGGTGGCGAGAGAATCGCGCTGACTGAAGCGGGCGGCGCCGTCCATGGCACCGTAGAACTCGGCTTCGCGTGCGACCGACTCGCGGCGAGCGCGGGCCTGGTGCTCGTCGATGAGCCCGGCGTTGAGGTCGGCGTCGATTGCCATTTGTTTGCCGGGCATGGCGTCAAGGGTGAAGCGTGCGGTAACCTCGGCGGTGCGCACCGCGCCGTGACTGACAACCAGAAACTGAATGGCAATCAGAGCGATGAACAGCACGAAGCCGACCACGTAGTTGCCGCCAACGACGAACTGTCCGAAGGCGGCGATGACGTTGCCGGCAGCGGCAGTGCCTTCATTGCCGTGGAGCAGGATGCGGCGTGAGCTGGCCAAATTGAGTGCCAGGCGGAACAGCGTGAGCAAGAGCAGCAGGCTGGGAAAAACCGAAAACTGCACCGGACGGAGAATGTAAACCGCCGAAAGCAGGACCAGGACCGAGGCGGTGATACTCATGGCCAGCAGAAGGTCGAGGAGAAAACTGGGCATGGGAACCAGCATGACGAAGACGACCGAGACGGTGGCGGCCGGAACAATCCAGTCGAAGTTTGCGTCCTTGAAAAATGACGTTGTCTTGGGCGCTTCCGCCATCAGACGTTCCTCCGTGCCATTTGCTGAGCGTGCATGCGGAATACGTAGGCGAGGATTTCGGCCACCGCGGCGTAGAGCTTTTCAGGAATCGCCTGGCCGACCTCGACGGTGCGATACAGGCTTTGCGCCAGAGGAGGATTCTCGACAATGGGAATTCCGTCCCAGCGCGCAATTTCTTTGATTTGCTGGGCCAGCAGGTTCTGGCCCTTGGCGACTACAGTGGGCGCCGCCATCTCGTCGCCATACTCCAGTGCCACGGCGAAGTGAGTGGGGTTGGTGACCACGACGGTAGCTTTCTTGGCGGCCTGCAGCATGCGCTTGCGGCGGGCCAGGCGTTGCAGGCGGCGGATGCGGCCCTTGGTGGCGGGGTTGCCCTCGGTCTGTTTCATCTCCTCGCGGATTTCCTGCTTGCTCATGCGCATTCCGCTTTCCAGTTTCTGGCGCATGGCAATGTAGTCGACGACGGCCCAGGCGAGCAGAACCAGCGAAGACTTCCAGAAGACCTCGAATACGAGGTCGAAGATGTGAGCCGAGATCTGGCGCGGTGAAGCCCACAGACCCAGACCCAGACTCGGCCACTCGCGGCGGAAGATGTCGATGCCGATGAAAATGATGGCAGAGCCGGGAACCAGGGCTTTGAGAACCTGTACGAGGGTGGTGATGCTGAAGATCTGGGCAAGCTTCTTGGCCGGGCTGAGCTTGGCGGCGTCGGGCGCCAGCAGTTTGGGAGCAAAGACGACGCCGCCCTGGGCGAGCGAGACCAGAACGGCGACGCCCCAGGCAGCGGCCAGTGGCTTCCATGTCCAGGCAAAGAGCAGTTGCGCAGTCCAGGGAAACAGGGGCGTTGCAATGGAGATCTCCTCGCGCACGGCGTGGTCCAGGGTGGCATGGAAGAACTGGCGCCAGAGCAGGAGGCTGTTGGAACTCTGTGCCACCAGCACGAGAATGCCGGTGAGCATGGCGGCGGTGGAACTGAGTTCGCGCGAGCGCGCCACCTGGCCCTCTTCGCGCGCCTTCTGCCGGCGATGCTCGGTTGCCTTCTCGGTCTTGTTGTCTTCAGCCACGATGAATTCTTCCTAATGAGTCAGGTGAAGAGTCTGCTCGCTCCAGCGAATTGCGTTGGCAAACTGGAGCGAGAAAAAACGCGGCCATGCCGCTATGGTCGCAATCAATACCAGCATTCCTAAAACCGATTTAACCGAAAGACCCACGAAAAACACGGGCAGTTGCGGCGACGCTTTCCCGATAAAGGCCAACACAAAATCCGCCGTCACCGTGGCGATGAGCACCGGCGCTGCGATTTGCAATCCCAGCACCCAGATGGCGCCGGCGGCATGCAACAAGGCCTCGATATGTGCCAGGGTGAGCACACTGTGCCCGGCGGGAAGGTAGTAAAAGCTGGAAACAAGAGCTCGCAAAATCCATTGGTGGACATCCAGAGCAAAGAAAATGAGCAGCACGATGGTCTGGTAAAAAACCGAGAGCACGGCGGAATCAGCCTGGGTTTGTGGATCGAGTATGGTAACCAGCGAAAATCCCATTTGCATGCCAAGGATCTGCCCGGCAAATTGCGCTGCGTCAAAAATAAAGTTGAGAAACAGTCCGACCATGACACCGATCAGCAACTCGTTGAGCGCGATTCCTGTCCAGCCGAGAGGTGAAACGTGCATTTGCGGAACCGGCACGACAGGCCCGAGGAGCACCACCAGGAGCACAACGAAGGCAGCCTTGGTGCGGGCGGGCACGGCATTGTTACTGAGGCCGGGAGCAAACAACAAGAGGCCGGAGACCCGCAGTCCGATGAAAACGGCGGCCGCCAGAATGGATTCCAGGTTCAGGTCGAGGTTCATTGCAGTAAGGGCCGGAAATCGGAGAAGAGTTGAATGGTGAAGGCGGCCAGGTGGCGCAGCATCCAGGGCAGCAGAAACATGGCGCTCAGGGCGGTAGCCAGCAGGCGCGGGACCGTGGAGACAGTTTGGTCCTGAATGCTGGTGAGTACCTGGAGAATATTGATGACAATGCTGACCGCTGTGGCGACGGCAAGCAGAGGCAGCGCCGCCAGGATGGCGTATTCAAGCGTGGTGCGTCCGAGTTGGATTACCTGTTCCAGGGGCATGAGGTCACGCGAAGCTGCGCATCAGGGAACCGACGAGAAGATTCCATCCATCGACCATGACAAAAAGGAGAAGCTTGAGTGGGGTGGAGATCACCACCGGCGGCAACTGCATCATGCCGACCGAGGTCGTAATGGAGGCGACGACCATGTCGATAACCAGGAATGGGAGAAACAGAACGGCGCCAATCTGAAAGCCGGCCTTCAACTCGGAGAGGATGTAGGAAGGCAGGACGATGCGCATGGAGAGATCCTCAGGGGTGCTGGGGCGTGGCTCCTTAGCGAGTTCGAGAAACAGCGCGACATCCTTCTGGCGGACGTAGTGGAGCATGAATGTCTTGACGGGACGGGCCCCGAGTTCGACGGCGGCCATGGGTGTGATCCGTCCCGCTTCCAGGGGAATAATGGCCTGTTGCTGGATGGCAACACCGACCGGCTGCATCAGGAAAAACGTAAGCACCAGGGCCAATCCGATCAGGGTTTGATTGGTCGGCGTGCTTTGCGTGCCCAGCGCCTGGCGGAGGAAGTGAAAAACGATGAGCAGGCGCACGAAGGGCGTCATGGACAGCAACAGTGCGGGAATCAGGGTGAGCAGGGTGAGCAGGACGACAATGGTCCAGGGGGCTTGTCCACCGCCAAGATTGACCAGTGGAGCCGCCATGCCGCCAGACGGCTGCGCCGAGGGTAGGGGCCCGGCAAGTGCCGCTCCGCTCGTCAACAGAATCATGGCGGTCAATTGGACCAGCGGCTTCATGCGCTCTCCTGGACCGGTTGGCGAGGGGCGATGACGGTAGCGCGCTGGGCGTTGATTTCCGCCAGGAGGGAGATTGAGGTGGCAGCGCCGCCGATTAGAAATTTCTGTTTGCCGACGCGGACAATCGCGACAAAACGCTTCTCGCCGAGCTGCTGAATCTCCAGCAGTTCGAGCTTGCGCCGGCAGCGCCGCCGTTTGAGAAATTGCCCGGTAAGCCGCTGGATGCCTTGGATGAACAGTGCGTAGAGGCGAGCGCACAGCCGGGAATGGGGCGCACTGGCGGGCCGATGCCCGGACGCAGCGTTGAGTTGCCCGGCAAAGGGGATCGGTTTCGGGTTCGTCGGGACGGAGCTGCGCGGGATGGCAATGGAGCTGTTCTGGCCGCGTTTTTTTCCGCTCTCACGATTTCGTTTATTCATGCGATTTGGGTCAGGCGCGCGGCCAGATGATCGTCAATGACTTCGAACTCGGTCCAGCCAATTAGTTTTCCGTTGACCTGTAGCGGCACATCCGATCCCTGAAGCCAGTGTGTGTTGACGATGTCGTTGGGAGCCAGACGCAGGAGCGCAGCGATCGTAAATCCGGGAATCGGAATTTCCAGGGTGAGCTGGCAGGAGAGGAGTTGAAACGCGGCCCAGTGTTTCGGCTTGGGTGCGGCCTCCGCGTTGTTTCCGAGGGTGAGTGCGGTGCTGTTTTCTAATGTTTCGTTCATGCGACCTGCGCCTGTGAACTGATGGGAATGCGGTGTTGCAGGCATACTAGGTGCAATCAGCGGGCCGAAGCGGAGCAGGGTTCGTAAAAAAGCTCTCAGGAAGACGTTCTGGATTCACGGCCTCGCGCTCGCACGCTGAGGCCGTGAATTTAGAAAATTCTAACGAATCAGGTTGATCGTGTCCTGCGCAATCTGATCGAAGGTAGTCACCGATTTGGCGTTGGCCTGGAAGCCGCGTTCGGCAATGATGAGATTGGAAAACTCCGTGGACATGTCAACGTTGGAGAGTTCAAGCGCGCTGCCCGTAAGGGTGCCGAGGGAACCAGCTCCAGGGGTACCGACGACGGCGGTACCCGAGGAGATGGTGGCGGAGTAGTTGTTGTCGCCCTGATTGGTGAGACCCTGGAGATTGGCAAAGTTGGCGAGAGCGACTTGGCCGAGAACCTGGGTTCCATTGGTGAACGTGCCTGAAATGGTGCCGTCGGAGCCAATGGTGAAGCCGGTCAGGGAGCCGGCGGTGGTGCCGTTTTGACTGGTGGAATTGGTGACGCTGCTTCCGGCGACCTGGGTGATGAGACCGGTGCCCGATGAACTCGCCAGGTCCCAATTGATTGCAAGGGGGCTTGCGCCATCGGCGAGGTGTGGGATGCTGATGGCAATCGGCGCGGTACTGGTAAGGGTTCCGCTGCTGTTGAAGGTGAGCGTGCCGCTCGCCACGGTAGTACTGGTGCCGGTGCCGCCGGTGATCTCAGTGCTGGGCACGGTGGCCGCGTAAGTCCACCCGGCGGCGGTATCGGTGAAATCGACGCTGACTACATGCGCGGTGCCGAGTGAATCGTAGACCGTGACGCTGGTGTTATAGGAGTCTCCAACGGCGGCACTGGCGCTGAGGTTGGCATTAATCGACATGGTGGTGGTCGCCGTGGGCGGACTGGTTTCACCCATCGGTAGCTGAATCGGAACCAGCCCGCCGTTGGTATTCACCACACCATTGACGGCGGGATAGCCCATGACGTTATAGCCATCGGCGGTCACCAGGTAGCCGTTGGAGTCCTGGGTGAAATCGCCGGCGCGGGTGTAGTAGCTGTTGCTGCCGTTTTGCACGATGAAGAATCCGTTACCGGTGATGGCAACATCCGTATCGACTCCGGTGTCCGATACGGTGCCACCGGCGAAATTGGTATCGATCGATGCGACCGAGGATCCTGATCCGACCTGGAGCTGATCCCCTGAGCCGTTGGTGCCTAGCAACTGATAGAACATATCCTGGAAGTTGACGGCGGTGTCCTTGTAGCCGGTCGTGTTGAGATTGGCCAGGTTGTTGGCAATCGTGTTGAGCGCCGTGTTGCAGGCGTCCAATCCGGAGAGCGGAATCGAAAAGTTGGGCATTAGTTTCCTCCCGGAATGTTTTGTGTGGAGTGGCTCGGAGTGGAACTGACGGGGCTGGCGGAATCCGTGGTCTTGGCAGATGGAGAGATTGCGCTTCCCGTGTTGGCGCCGCTGCTGTGGCTGGCGGCGATTGCGTTGGCGCCACTGGCGTGTGCCGCGGCGACTCTGCCGTGACTGGCGGCGGCCGCGGAACTGCCGCTGGAGGCGGTGCCCGTTGCATCCTGGAGAAGCGAGTAGATTCCAGCCACATCACTGAGCTGATTGATCTGCACCATCTGGGTGACCATTGTGGTGGGATCCATGGGCTGGGTCGGATCCTGCGACTGCAACTCGGTGGCCAGCAACTGCATGAACATCGACTGGTAATCGGTGCTGCTGCTTGCGCTGGTGCTGGCGGCGGCCGCAGCGTTGGCTTTGGCGGTGGCCGTCGATACGGGATAGATGCTCATGCTCATGTCGATTCCTTCTCCTTGAACTTAAGCTCGTACGCTGATGCTGGAATAATCCGGGAGAATGCCGGCGCTGCCGGCTCCCTCCGAGGCGGAAGTTGTTGCCGCGGCAGCACTGGAAGACGTGCCGCCAGAGGATTGCGCCCACGACTGGGCGTTCTGCTGGCGCTGCTGTCCGGCCGATTGGCGCTGGCTGTGGGAATCCAAAGTGCCGAGTATCACATCCCGCGATTTGAGCGCCTGCTCGAGACCGGTGCGGTCGGCAGACAGCACCTGCAAAGCGTCGCGGTGGAAAGTAGTCAGGTGCGCGGTGGTGACATCATGGCTGGTGACGGCGCGCACCTCGATCTTGCCGAGGTCGGGAAGTTGGACACTGACCTTGAGTTCGCTGTTGTTTGCGCTCACGCGAAGCTGCCCGGAGTCCACCATGGGGTGAGCATCTGGAAGCGCACTCGACTGCGCCTGGGACCGTGGTTGAGCCGCGGCCGGAGCTGAGTTTTGCGATGTCTGCGCAGGCACGGCGGGTGCGGAAAAGGCCGCGGTTTTCGCCGCGTCCAAAGGTGCCGGGGCTGGCGCGGGCGTAGCGGATGGCGGCACCTCGGTTGCCTGGAATGAAAAAGGATGCGTGCTGCCCTCAGCCGTCAGGCTGGGATTGGCATCATGCTCGCCCCCAGCGCTCGTCCGCAGAGTGGCAGACGAGCTGTCTCCCTGGGACGCTCTCGCGCTCCCGGAGCGAATCTTCTCTTGTCGCGATGATGAATCTGTGACGGAGCGCAACGTGGCAGGGTCGATAGGTGAGCCGCCCTGCGTGTAGTCCTCCCGCGTGAGGGAGGGATGAAGATTTGCAACATGCGTGCTTATCGGGGATGCAGAAGCCGCCTCATTGCCGTTCGCAGCCTCGGCGCTCCCGTCCGCCTTTCCGGAAGACATTGCGGCTTGCAACTTTGCCTTGGCTTTGACCTCGTCTGTAGCCGCAGTGCTTGCAAACGCCGCGTGCGCCCCGCTCTGCGCGATCAGAGCGGAAAGCGGCGCCAGCGCGGTTGCAACCTTTGCGGAGGTTTGGACCTCGGCTGCGAGGGCACCGGCGCTGGTCCCGGAGGAAAGTACGGCAACACGATCTGGAGCCAAAGATGACTCCTTGGCGGAGGCGGACGAGTCAGCCGGGGTGAGGGTAACGGATACAGCGGATGCGGGCGAGACACGGGGCGTGGAGACGTCTGCGCCAGACAGAACGCTCGCAGCAACGCGGCCGGCCGCACTCGCAGGGAACGCTCCGCAATCAGGGTTGATGCCAGAGCACAGGTCCAACAGAATCTTTGCCGGCTGTGCGCCCGAATCCTGCGGAGCGATGACGGCGACTTCCGCCGATGCTTTGGCATTGGAGGTTGCCGTTTTTCCGCTGGGAGACGCCTTCGCACTGGTTTCTTGCCCATTGTTCTTGGCATGGACTGGGGTGTTTTTGGCGCCGGCTTTTGCCTTTTTGTTTTCAGGGCTATCAAGGATGCCGGTGACTGCGGACTCCGCGTTCTTCGCGCCGGAAACGGCGAAAGAGGTGCCGGCGGCGTTTTCTCTGGCTGCAACGAGGGTTGCGTTGGGGTTGGGCGGCGGCGCGGGAACTTGGTGCAGAATGGCGCCCATGTCGGTCGCGGGCGCTGCGTCGGCTAATGCGTTTGGCAGGGAGAACGGTTCCCCGGGGCCAACTCCGGCACTCGTGCTTGAGCAGGGACTTGCGCCGGAACCCAATTGGTGCAGCATCTGAGAAAAATTGCTGCTGCCTCCGGAGGCGTCATGACTGCTGCTGTCCGGCGGGGGCGAAGAAGCGGGAGCGGCTGCGGCGAGAATCGGAAATATACTCATGCGCGGTGAATCGATGCACTTTGGCGGCCAACTACGCGGCTGGCAGGTTAGATTCGTGTCATGGAGTCCGACCAGGTTGCGCATCTGCCACGGCCTGCTGCTCCCCGTTGCGGGAACGCAGCAGTTTTCCCAGGAACATTTCATCCAGCTCAGATTGCTGACGCCGGGCCTGCTCGGCCTGGAACTGGCGCAGTGCGTTTTCGCGCAAGGTGCTCACCGTTTTTCGCTCTCGCCGGGCGAGCAGATAGTGGGCGCGAAGCTCGGCGGCACGCTCGTCCTCGTCCTCCTTCTGACCCTGGCAATGGGCGATCGCAGCCTGGGTCTGGCGCAGAACCGACTCGATAAACTGCATTTCGCCGGCGGGAACCTGATTCTGGGACGAGCGTATCCCGGCGGTCTTGCGGCTCCACTCCGTGGCTTCGGCAAGACTGCGCTCCAGGGAGTGAACCCGCATCATGGACTCGTCCAGACGCTCGCGCGCCTGCCGTTCGAGCAGCAACCGGACGCGAAGAAGCCCTTCAAGCTGGAAGTGGAATTGCATCATTCGTCCATGGTGAGCAGTGCTGAGACGGTGCGCTCCATCGCTGGAATTTCCAGGCTTCCTTGACGCGTGAAGGTGCGCAGGTTGGGCACCACCTGCATGGCGCGGTCCAGGTCCGGGTCCGAACCTTTCTGATAGGCGCCAATGCGAATCAGGTCCTCCGAACGGGTGTAGTCGGCGAGCATGCGGCGGAGGCGCTGCGCCTTGGCAAAATGTTCGGGTGAGCAGACGGCGGGCATGAGGCGGCTGAGGCTGTCGAGCAGGTGAATGGGCGGGAAATGGCCCTCGGAGGTGAGACGCCGGTCGAGCAGAATGTGCCCATCGAGCAGGGCCCGGACCGCGTCGACAATGGGATCCATCTGATCATCGCCTTCCATGAGTACGGTGTAGAAGGCGGTAATGGAGCCGGTGCGAAAGTTCCCGGCGCGCTCGAAAAGCTGCGAGAGCAGGGTGAAGACCGAAGGCGTGTAACCCTTGGCGGTGGGTGGCTCACCGGCTGCGAGTCCGATCTCGCGCTGCGCCATGGCGAAGCGGGTGATGGAGTCCAGCACAAGCAGAACGTTTTTGCCGCGGGCGGCGAAGAATTCGGCGATCGAGTGCGCCGACTGGGCGGCGCGCAGACGTAACAGCGGCGACTGATCGGAGGTGGAGACGACGACGATGGAACGGCGCAGTCCGGCTTCGCCCAGAGCGTTCTCGAGGAATTCACGCACCTCGCGGCCGCGCTCGCCGACCAGCGCGACGACCGTGAGGTCGGCCGTAGTGCCGCGGGCCATCATGCCCATCAGGGTGCTTTTGCCTACACCGCTGCCGCCGAAGATGCCGACGCGCTGTCCGCGGCCGCAGGTAAGGAATGCGTCGATGGCGCGAACCCCGGTGCCAATGGGCGCCTGGATGGGAACGCGCTCGAAGGGATCGGGCGCGGCGCGCACAACCGGCATCAGATCGCCCCCGGTCAACGGCGCGCCACCATCAATGGCGAGTCCCCGGGCATCCAGAACGCGGCCGATCATGCTATCCGCAACCCGAATGCTGGGACGGGCGTTGCAGGTGGAGATGGTGTCGCCAAAGCGGACTCCGCTGGCCGGATAAAGCGGCATGGAGAGCACAGTGGAACCGTGAAAGCCAACCACCTGACCTTCGATTTCGTTGCCGGCATGGTCGCAAATCGTGCAGCAATCGCCGAGCGCGCAGTGCGGGCCCACGGATTCGATCAGTCCCGCGATAGCCTTGGAAATGCGTCCGCTCCAGCGCCGCTGCGGGGCGTGTTGGAGCGCCTCCTGGAACCGGTCAAGGATCATTGCACGCGAAGCGGCCTGGATTCGGCGGACGCAGGACGGTGGGATAGCAGGTCAAAGAAACCGCGTTCAATTTCTTTCAGCTCGTTCTCGAAGCTGACGATGGTGGAGCCGAGAACGGTTTCAATACGGGCATCACCCGCAAGAAGCGCCTTATCAGAGGCGAGCTCGACGGGATGCGACATGTCGCGGATGGCTTCCTCCCAGCAGTTCAGTGTTTCAGGGGGGACGAACAGACGCACGCTGGTTGCGGCTTCCAATTGCTCCAGTTCATAGTTCACCAGACCGGCAAGCAGGCGCGGATCAATCTGGGTCTCACGATGGAGAAGGCGGCGCGCGATGGCCAGCGCCAGGCCGACGATCTCAGCCTCGGCCTGGCGGAAATATTCGTCGCGCTGCTGGGCAAATTGTTCGACGGCTCGAGCGATCTCGGCGCGAACGCGCTGCAGTTCCCGCTCGCTCTCCTGGCGCGCCTGAGCGGTGATGGTGCGGCGCTCCTCATCGATACGCGCCGCCAGCAGTTCGGCGGGATCGGGAACTTGCTCGGCGTTCCGGCCAGCCTCGGCTGGAGCGGATTCGGAAATTTGCCCTGGCTCGAAGGGCTCGCCGGCGTCGCGATACTGCATCGGCACGCAGGACGAAAACTGGGGATGCTCAGACGACGAGTTCATCTTCATTCTCCTGCTTCAGTTGAATCTTTCCCTGGGACTCGAGTTTGCGCGCAACCGCAACACACTCCTGCTGGGCCTTGGTCACATCCTTGGCGCGGACCGGGCCGAGCGATTCCATGTCTTCTTTCAGCATGTCGACGGCGCGGGAAGACATGGACTTGAAGAGGTGATCGCGCAGTTGATTGGAGGCTCCCTTGAGCGCCTGGGCGAGAGTCTTTTTATCCAGCTGGGCGAGCAGTTCACGGATACCGACCTCGGGCACCCCGAGCAGATCATCGAAGGTAAACATGAGATTGCGGATGCTCATCGCCAACTTGGCGTCGTCGCGCTCGATGATTTCCAGAATGACCTTGCCGGAGGCCGGGTCCATGCGGTTCAGCAGGTCGGCCACGCCTTTGAATCCAGCGTAGGCGCGTCGGCTCTGCTCCCCGAGGGCCTGCAGGCGGCGGTGCAGAACGACGGAAACTTTCTGCGCCATCTCCGGCGAGAAGTGACGCAACTCGGCGAGACGTTTGACGGCTGCGGCGCGTGTCTCCTCGGTCAGCTTCATCAGCAAGGCGGAGGCTTGCCTGGGATCAAGGTGAGCCATGATCAGGGCGATCGTCTGCGGATGTTCGCCCTGGAGAAACTTGGCGAGCTGCTGGGGATCGGCTTTTTGCAGCGAATCGAGCTTGCTGGCGCTGAGTTCCTGGGCCCGGCTCACTTCGTCCAGCATGACGTGTGCGGCCTCCACGCCCAGGGTTTTGACCAGCAGACGCTCGGCATACTCGGTGCCGCCCTGCGCAATGTACTCCTGGGTGACGGCCAGAGTGTGGTATTCGTTCAAGATCACGCCAGCTTCGGCGGGATCGATCGTTCCAATCTCGGAGATCTCCTGGGTTACCCTTTGCATCTCGGTTTCATTCAGGTTCTTGTAGATGAGGCTGGCGATCTCCTCGCCCAGCAGGACGAGCAGAATCGCAGCCTTGCGGATTCCAGTGCGCGAGGTTGCCGGAGTGGGAGTCATCGGCGCTCCCCGTCCTTGATCCAGCTTTGCACCAGGCGCGAAGCGCTGAGCGGTTCGTGCTTGACGCGGGTAGAGATGTCATCTTTGAGCCGCGCCAACTGTGGACGTTCACGTTGCCCGGCGCCAGAAACAGAGTCTGGGAATTCGTCGCTCTCCGGCAGCGCCGGGTTGGCTCCTGCGCCGGACTTGGACCCCAGCCGGGCGCCGTTTTTCGGCGGTACTGCATTAAGCGAGCGGATGAGCTGATTTTTGACCGGGCGCAGCACCAGCGCGTAGGTGACGCCAAACAGCAGTAACAGGGCGGCGATGCGCGCGTAGCTGATCCAATCCATCAGCAGGGTACGCGTCTTCTCCAGCCTGGTGGGCGGCGGCGGAGCATCGGTGGGCACAACCTGGAAGCTGATGTTCTGCACCGTGAGAATGTCGCCGCGAGCGATATCAAAGCCAACCGAAGCCTTGGCGATGTCCTCGATGCTCTTCAATTCCTCGGGCGAGCGCCTCTGCCGCGGGTAGCTCTTGTTGGCGGGATTGTAGATGTCATCCACCAGGACGGCAACCGCCAGGCGCTTCAGCCGTCCGGCGGGCTCAATGGAATGACGCACGATTTTGTTGACCGCGTAGGTTCCGTTTTCGGACTTGGACTGGGCAAGATTCTCGCTGGAAACAGTCTTGGCCAGGCTGCCGCTGCTGGGCACATTGGAGGCGGTTCCGGCGGCGCCACCGGGCTGGGATCCTCCGTTGGTCTCCTCGCTGCGCTGCATGGTGAGAGCGACCGTCTTGGCCGGATCGTAGCTTTCCTGCTGTTCTTCGACGGTGCTGGAGTCAAACTCCGCGTGCACCGTGGCGCGGACGTGGTCAGCTCCGACGACCGGTTCCAGAGTGTGAACCAGACGATCGGCCAGCACCTCTTCGGCGCTGCGCTCCTCGCTGGCCGATTGCGTACCGGCGGCAGCCGAGGACTCGCCCGCTTCGGCATCGACCACGGTGACGTTCTGGGGATCGAGTTTGTCCACCGCGCTGGAGACCAGGCGCTGTACGGCCACCCGCATGGCGGCCGAAAGGCGATGTTCCCTGAGCTTCAGGATGACTCCGGCCTTGGCCTGGCGATCCTGCCCCGAATAGATGGAATCGGGCGGAATGGCCAGGTGCACGCGCGCCGCTTCGACGCCGCTCATGGCTTGAATGGTGCGTTCCAGCTCGCCTTCGAGGGCGCGCTGATAGTTGACCTTATCGTCAAAATCGCTGGAGGCCCAGTTCGTCTTATCGAACAGTTCAAAACCAAGACGGCCACTATGCGGCACTCCCTGCGAGGCAATCTCAAGGCGTGCGGCGTCCAACTGATCGGCGGGGACCAGAACCGATTTGCCGTCAGGCGAAAGCTGGAAACGGATGTTCTTCAAGGTGAGACGCTGGCCCAGCGACTGGGCGTCGGCGGACTCCATGTTTGAGTACAGGGGAGTCATGTCTGCCCGGTTCAGCAGGTGCACAAACGTAAACAGGACAACGGCTACAACCGCGGCGCCTCCGGCGAGCAGCATGCGCTGGCGCGAGTTGAGGCTCGAGGCGAATTCGCGCAGTGCGGTGGCTACTTGCCCGAAGCTCTTGGGTTCACTCATGACAGGGCCTTAGAACTGGAGCCGGGAAATTTCCTGATAAGCGCCGACGACTTTGTTACGCACCTGGAGCATGAGGTCGAAGGCAAGCGAGGCTCGTTCCACCGACAATGCTGCGGAATGAATGTCCGGTCCATTTCCGGCGAGCAGATCCGTGACCTTCTGGTCGGCGGTGGTCTGGAGGTCGTTCACCTTCTGCATGGCCGAACCAAGAGCACTGGCGAAGCCTCCGGCGGGCGACTCACTCCCGGAAATTGCGGTGCTGGCAGCGCCGGCCAAACTACCCAGAATCGATGGCGTGATCCCCATGGCTTGCTCGCTCCTACTTCAGAAGTTCGATAGACTGCTGGATCATCTGCTTGGCCGCTTGCACGGCCGAAGCGTTCATCTGATAGGCACGCGCCGCGCCCATCAGATCGGTCATCTCCAGCACCGGATTGATGTTGGGATAGGCGACAAAACCGTCAGCATCGGCGTCAGGATGCGAAGGTTCATAGCGCATGACGGGCGCTGACGCATCGGAGACAATCGAACGCACGGCTACGCCGCCCGCCACGCTTGCCGGAGCCGAGCCCGTTGCCTCCGCCAGTTGCATCCGGAAACTGGATGGTGACGCGCTCTGGAACACCACTTCCTTGCGCTGATAGGGGCCGCCTTCGGCCGTATGCGTGCTCTCGGCGTTGGCCATGTTGCTGGCCACGACTTCGGCCCGGGTGCGCTCCGCGCTGAGGCCTGAGGCGCTGATGCCCATGACGCCAAACAAATTCATTGCGAAGCTCCCTCGTGAATGGCCTGGTTGAGGCGGTGGATCTCGGACTTCATCAGCGCCACGCCGGTCTGGAATTGGAGCTGCGTCTGGCCCAGCGCGAGACCTTCGCGATCCATGTTGACATTGTTGCCGTCGGGGCGCTCGGTGAGCCCGGCGACCTCGGTAACGTGCGGGTTAGCAGGCTGCGGATCGTCGCTCATCAAGGAAGTCAACTGGCTGCGGAAGTCGAGATCGCGCGCATGGTAGCCGGGGGTATCAATGTTGGCGATGTTGTTGGCGATGATGCCGCTGCGGTAGGCGGTCGCATCCAGAAAGTGAGAGAGGCGCTGCATCATCGGCGTATCGATCAGGTTCATTGCATGCTCCCGCTCTCTGTGGAGGGTTGGCAACGGATGAACGCGGTTTCGATGGGAGCGCAACGGTGGCCGCCCTGCAGGAGCGCGAAGCAGGTCTCATCGCGGCACATCAGGTCGGCGAGGTGGCGCACGTCGAGCAGCCCGTTGTGAGGCTCGAGAAGAAGATGCCGCAGAACGGAGCGCAATTCAGCGACGTTCCCGGGCCAGTCATATCTGCAGAACCGGTCGATCAGAGCCTGCGAACAGCGAATCCTCTCAAAGGGCGAGGCGTTGCGCAGGAAGGATTCGGCGATGGCGCGAATGTCTTCGAGACGCTCGCGCAGGGCCGGTACGCGCACCGGCAGTAACATCTCTGCCAGATCGGAATGAAGCGGAAGGGGCGCATGAATCGGGGACGTGCAGGTCAGCAGCAGCTGAACCGACTCGGAGGGCGGGCGCAACAGTGATTGGCCGAGAACTTGGGCAAGGCGGCTCTGGGTTTTGCGAGGCAGAAGCTCGGCATGCAGAAGCAGAAGCCCACCGCCTGCGGTCAGGTTGAGTTTGCCAAAATGGATAGGGCTGGGAGCGCCGCTGCCAGATCGCTCGCCAAACAGAAGCGCTTCGGCGCCACCCGAGGGAAACATGCGGCAATCCAGCGTGAACAGCGAACGGGCGCCAGGACTGCGGCGGCACCATGCACTGCGCGCCAGCAGACGGCGGCCGCTTCCCGGCTCGCCTTCCACCACGAAGTGACGCCCCTGCTCGACCGCGTCGACCGCCTGCATGGCAGCCGTTCGCAGAGTCGCATTGCAACCCACAATCTCGGGGATGATGTACCAGTCTTTCATGTCTGTCCTCAAGCAATCGAGTTACCTGGCAACCGGTGTATGTGCACGAGAGTTGCCAATCACCCCCAGAGGGGTTAAGAACTTTCTGAGGGAGCGGCCACTGATCCGCAGGGCTTGCGCAACCGGATCTGCTCCGGTGCGATCATGGCGCGGCCCTCGGCCAGCACAAAGGCGCGCTCCAGCACGTTGCGCAACTCGCGCACGTTTCCCGGCCACCGGTGAGTCAGTAGTTTGGCCTCGGTCTCCGGACTCAGACTCACCCCGGTTTTGCCTGCGAGCCGGTCCATGAAATAGCGCGCCAATAGAGGAATATCGCCGGAACGCTCGCGCAGCGGTGGAACTTCAATTGGAAAAACCGAGAGACGGTAGAAGAGATCTTCACGGAACGACCTTGCCTCGATGCGCTTTTCCAGATCGACGTTGGTGGCGGCAATGACGCGGGCATCCAGCCGGAAAACATCGCTGGTTCCCAGACGCTGCACCTCCCCGCACTCAAGGAAGCGCAATAGCTTGGCCTGGCTGGCAAGTGGAAGCTCGCCGATCTCATCAAAGAAAATCGTCCCGCCCTGGGCGGCATGAATTTTTCCCAGGCGCGATTGCACGGCCCCGGTGAAGGCTCCGCGGGTATGGCCGAAGAGCTCGGCTTCGACCAGCGCTTCCGGAATCGCCGCGCAGTTGACGGTGACGAAAGGCCTGTCGGCACGAGGGCTGAGTTTATGCACGGCCTCGGCTACCAGTTCCTTGCCAGCGCCGGTTTCCCCGGTGATCAGTACCGCTGTGGTGTGGGGAGCCACGGCCCGAACCAGTGCTGCAAGCTGGCGCATGGCTTCGCTGGCGCCGATCATTTCAGGCAGCGGCATGAAGCCGCTGGCCGCGGCTGGGCGCGCCGGGGGAAGCGCGGGTGGCAGGACAGGCGAGCGCGCCATGCTGAAGTTGAACTCCTGAAACCAGCCATAGGCGGCGTTGTCGCGCAACTCCTCCGGCAAACTGATTTCGCCGTTCTCGCCGTCCAGCAGGACGACATCGGTGCAGGGGAACTGACGCTCGACAAAGCTGATCAGTTCGTCACAGTTCAGGTCCGGAAGCTTGCGGTCGAGGACGACGATACGGGCGCCACGGCGCTCGAGCATGCTCAGAGCCTCGGCTCCCGTGCTGGCGTCCTCTACCGAGGTCACCTGGCGCAGGCTGTCGCCGAGCCGGCGGCGCAGATTCACGTTGGGCGTGGCGATCAGAATCGATGCCGCTCTGCGCAGAGCGGGAATAATGTTACGAGCTGCTGTCATGTGATGTTTCCTACAGCCCCATTCTTGGAACTAGATTAGTGTGAAGTTAGAAGTTGCTTATCCATTAAAGGAAGTGCCGGAAAACGCCGATAATTACTTTCCCGGAAAGTGACGGAAGTGGAGCCGGAGACAAACCGGATGGCGCTGCCTCCGGCAAACTGCATCAGCTTCCGGCAGAGCTTCTGGCGTTGTCCCGGCGGCATGCCGGGGCAGACTTCGAACCGGTATTCATCCCCGCACCTGTGTAAAGAGATCGCGATGAGGCAGCCGCTCTGAGCGCACGCAATCATCTCATCGAGCAGAACAAAAACCGCCCGCTGCAGCATCGGTTCATGGCATTCGATGTCGGCCGGCTCCGCGCTGAGCTCGAGTGCGATGCCGCTGTCCTGGGCAACCGGGGCCAGCTCCTCCACGCAACGTTCGAGCAGCGCCCGGCCGTCGGAGGAATGGAGCGCAGGTTGCTCGTCAAGACTGGAGACCTCGCGGAAGACGGCCAGATCCTGCATGAGGCGATCGACCACACGAAGGCAGTCCTCCATGGCTTGTTGCGAGCCCGTACCGGTCTTTTCTTTGCTCAGGCCCAGCTCCAGCGTGACCCGCAGAGCCGTGATCGGTTGCGCCAGAAGGTGGAAAGTCTCGCTCATAAACTCCTGTTGCTGGTTCATGCCACCTCGTCGCGCCCGTCGCTGAGTTCGTAGCCGACGCCGCGGATGGTATGTATGAGACGTTGCGACACGCCCTCATCCACTTTCTTGCGAAGGTAATTGATGTAGACGTCGACGACATTCGTGCAGGTGTCGAAGCTGATGTTCCAGACATGCTCGATGATCATCGAACGGGTGATGCGCCGTCCCGCATTCCGCATCAGGTATTCAAGCAGAGCGAACTCCTTGGCCGTCAGCTCGATTTTGCGGCCGGCGCGCTGCACCTTGCGTTCCACGCGATCCAGTTGGAGGTCGGCCACCTGCAGGATTGATTGCACGCTGGGACGGCCCCGCCGCAGCAGAGCGCGCACGCGGGCGGAGAGTTCAGAATAAGAAAATGGCTTGTTCATGCAGTCGTCGGCGCCACTGTCCAGCGCCTGCACGCGGTCCTCGACGCGGGGGCGTGCGGTCAACACGAGAACGGGCAATTGGGGCTTGCCGGGACGAACGGCGCGCAGAACGGAGATGCCGTCGAGCTTGGGCAGGTTGAGATCGAGAACAAGCAGATCATAATCGAGATCCGATGCCATGAGCGCACCCTGCTCGCCATCCAGCGCCACATCCACTGCATAATGCTCCGACTCCAGGCCCTTACGAATGTAGGAGGCAAGCGCCGCGTCGTCTTCAATCACAAGGATGCGCATACATCAAACTCCTCTAATGCATTGTTAGAAGCTAAGAATGACGCGCCCCGGATCAAATGTTTAGTTTTCATTCGAGTTTCTGGAGCTATCGTCGAGGGATGATTCCCAATCCCGGACGCATTCCCGTTGCGATGTTTTTCTTGCGGTTGTCCCTGCAGGAAGGATTCGCGCTGGCCGGCGCAGACTTGCGCGGGTTCGTCTCGGATTGCCGGGAGATACTGAATGAGTTCGAACGGAAGTAGCTGCAGGATTGTGATGATGCCGAGAGTCGAATCAAATAAGCTGCGCCGGAGAGGCCACCCGTTGTCAGGGTTGATGGGGATGGAGGTTGGGGCTGGCAGCAACGGAGAAAACAGCAGGGACCCCAAGAAGCAGAATCAGTCCGATGATTTTCGCGCTCTGCTTCGCCGGCTTGGACGCGGCATAGAACACGATGCACAGGGCGCAGGCGATTACGAGCCAAAGCGTTGCAAGCGCGAGCAGGACGCGAGCGTACTCACTCCAATCCAGAAAAAGCTTGCCGAGGGAGTGTCGATTGAGCCAGGCACGAGCGCCGAGGCCAAGTGCAGTGGACCATACCCAAGGCACCGGGCGGCAACCGCAGCGAGCGCTCGATGCATCTGTTCGTGCAGCGAGACGGGGCCCGGACTCGAACGGTCATGGGCTCGGTCTGGTCTTTGTTGAGGTGGCAGTGCGCGCCCACGGCGGAAAGGTTACGGCTTCCAATCGCGAAGAAGGCAGAGGCCAGTTCACCGTCAGCCTTCCGCTGGCATCCTGTATGCGCGACTTCCAAGTATCCAGCCGCGCCGCTAACGCCGGAAAAAATCGAGCCTTCGGGCAAGGACTTGAATCAGCGGCGCCCGCACGAGCAACAGCGCCCCCGGAGTTATGGAAAGGATGGCAGTACAACCGCCTTGGAAAACGCTTCGCGTATTCCACTTTTGCATAACTCCGGGGCGCCTGTGTTAACCATTCCAACCCGCCGGAACTCTCACGATGACTAAACCCCAAACGGGTGGCGTATCACGCGTTTGTTTGCAGTCGTCACGGTTGAACCATGCGCAGATTGTGCCTCCCGCCATGGTTCTTCCAGTCCGTCCTCTGTTCCGTAACTCCGGGAGCAACGCTCCCGGAGGATTGTCTCTCACGTGGTTGGCACCAGGCTAGGAAGCCAAGCGGCAAGAACGAGAGAATGTTCTGTGCTGCCCTCTCTACTTCAGCGAAATCGCCGCACATGAAACCGCGTCGCCGCTGGAAGCATCAATTTCCTGCGGGATGTAGGTTCCAATCGTTGCAAAACTGCGATCCTGCACCACAACTGCTGACGTATGCCGTCCGTTCCAGGTGTAGTTCGTGCCGACCGACATTGGCCCATCAATCGGGGAGCAGAACGCGTAAATGATCTCATTAGCGGCGGTCGTAGTGATCGCTGCCGTGCTGGTCGCAGACTTTGTAGTCTTGGTCTTGACCTGCGATTTCACCACTACATCGGCACCGGTGGTGAGATTACTGTACGCATCCGCAAATGCCCAGACAAACGCTGCTTGTCCCGACGAGAAATGGAAGGTTACTACATTCTTGGAGCTAGTTGTTCCGCCAGTTCCGATGAAGCTTTGAATGGCAGGGCCACTTCCAGGAGTGTAAAGGGCGTAGGCTGCCGTGTACGTGTTGCCGGCAGTGTCGGTTACTGTAACAGTCCCTGCTGTGCCGGGCTCGACAGACATTGACGCGACGACTTTCTCACCCTTTGTATATGAGAACGCGGTGAGAGCGAGCGAGTTGAGGCTACCGCCGCCGCTGTTGCTCGTTGTACCCGCGCCCGCTACCCATGCAGGCGTGCTGACTGGAGGAGGAGCAGGCGTTGCCCCGAACGTGGCAGTTACGCTTGCGTTCGCCGTGAATGGTATAGAGCAGGTTCCGGTCCCGCTGCACGCGCCGCCCCAGCCTGTAAACGTGTAACCGGAGTTTGCAGTTGCGGTCAACGTCACCGCCTTACCACTATTCTCAGTCTCGGAGCAGGTTGACCCGCAGTTAATGTTGGCCGTGCCGCCCGTACCGGTCACAGTGCCGTTACCGCCATTGGTCACGGTGAGGGTGTAGGTTGGGGTGACCGCGGTGAACGTGGCAGTTACGTTTGCATTCGCCGTGAATGGTATAGAGCAGGTTCCAGTCCCGCTGCACGCGCCGCCCCAGCCTGTAAACGTGTAACCGGAGTTCGCAGTTGCGGTCAACGTCACCGCCTTACCACTATTCTCAGTCTCGGAGCAGGTTG
>CAZQDD010000019.1:74675-74754 GCA_964591805.1 uncultured Acidobacteriaceae bacterium
TTTGCATTCGCCGTGAATGGTATAGAGCAGGTTCCAGTCCCGCTGCACGCGCCGCTCCAGCCCGCAAACGTGTAACCGG
>CAZQDD010000020.1:0-73270 GCA_964591805.1 uncultured Acidobacteriaceae bacterium
ACCATCTTCATCTCGCACCGCGTCTCCACCGTGCGCAACGCCGACCGCATCGCCGTGCTGCACCAGGGGCGGATCGTGGAATACGGCACCCACGACGAACTCATCGCCCGCAACGGCTACTACACCAGCCTGCACGACAAGCAATTGTTGGAAGAGGAATTGGAAACCGCTTAGCGCACCAGCAGCACTTCGCGAATGTTTTCCTTGCCGAGAAAGAACTTGATCGAACGGTACTCGCGGAACAGGTTTTCCACGTGACGGTTCTGGAAGACGCGCTGCAGTTGAAACTCGGGTCCGCGCTGCAATTCCAGCGTCTCTTCGTTCTTGATGTGGTAGCGGTAGTACGGCGCTTCCGCCCCGGCGGCGCGGGTGTGGAAGAAGGCCAGCAACGCTCCCTGCGGCTTGGTGATGCGGTAAATGCGCTGCACCACCGGCTTCACCAGCGGCTCCGGCAGGTAATCGCAAACGTCCCACATCAGCACCGCGTCAAACGACTCCGGCTCGTATTGCAGTTCCTCGGCCAGGAAGCGTTCCACGGCCTCCGCTGCGCTGCCTTCTTCGCCTCCGGCAAACACCAGCCGCTTTTCGTTGGCCGCCTTCAGCACGTCTTCGTTGTACGCCTTGTGACCCAGTCCGGTAATAAAAAGAATGTTGCTGCTGGAGGTCGCGCCCAGGTCCAGAACCTTCTGTCCGTCCGGACGCAGAATGTACCGCGTGAACTGGTTGAATCCCGTCGAGCGGCGCGCGATCCGTGCCGCGCCGGCGGCGGATTCAAACGGTGGCTCTGTGCTGCCGCCGAATAGATTGCGAAAAAAATCCAATGGGGACCTGACCAGGGATGGCAATTGTGAACCGGCGCACCCGGGTGTGCCGGTCCTCATGTTCTCACTCTACTTTTTTTCCGTCGCGGCCGCTGCGCTGCCACCCGTCGCGCTCGCCACCGGCGGCGGCGCCACCACCGGAGTTACGGCCCGCACCGGTTCCGGCTTGGGCTCAGCCTTGTGGATATCGATGGCGCCCTTGAAGAACGCTCCATCCTCAATTACGATACGCTGCGTATTGATATCGCCATTCAGCAGCGCCGACTTCTTCAGTTCAACTTTTTCCACTCCATTCACGTTGCCGTCCACCTTGCCGTGGATCACCACGTCTTTGGCAAACACGTTGGCGCGAACCCGGCCGTTTGGTCCAATCACCAGGTTGTGGTTGTGGAGATCGATATTGCCCTCGACTTCGCCGTCAAGGTAGAGATCTTCGCTTCCGGACAATTCGCCCTTGATAATGACAGACTTCCCGATATGAGCAACATCAACGGCGCGGTACGTATCCATTCTTGGCGTCTCCACGGTGCGGGGTTGGTTGGAGGCAGGTGCCGGAACCACCGGCGCCGGCGGCTGCGGGTTCTGGTTCGGGCTCGGGTTCGGAGTTGACGGCTTTTCGTCTTCTCGGCGCGCTTTCCACATCGGAACTCTCCCGTTCATAGTGCAGTTGCACTGGCCGCCGGCACTCCGGCAGCCTGTTCTGTGATCCCCAAAAAGCAGAGTCATCAGCTCACTTGACTATAGCGAACCATGATCCCAGCGGCAAATCCCGGATGACCGGTTCTACTTCGATTTTACGCCCATCTCTTCCAGTCACACTTCCTCTTGCTCGCCGGGGCGGCGAAGTCCCAATTTTGGCCACAAAACCGCTCTCGCTCCCATGATTCTGTCCATCTGCAATAGAGCCGCCCCCTCTGCGTCTGATAACCTTAGAGCCAACGGAATTCCCATGCCAGCGCCCCCCAATTCGGTGCTTCGCCGCTGCTGGCCGGTGCGCGCCCTGGCGGTGCTCTGGCTTCTTTCAGCCGCGCTCGTCTCGCCAGGCGGTGTTCGCGCCCAGCAAACCACGCCCGCGGAGCTGGTGCGCCTGGCCCTCCAGAACCAGATGAAGGATGACTCGAACCTCCATCTCTTCACCTGGAAGGAGCTCCGGCCTCGCGGACACGGCACCCAGGTCGAGCAACTCGTCAACACTCCCAGCGGCACCATCAGCCGCATCGTGCTCATCGATGGCAAGCCGCTCAGTCCCGCCCAGCAAGTCCAGGAGGAAGAGCGCATCCAGAAGATGCTCGATCCCGCCCGGTTGCGCCGCAAGTTGAAGGAGCAGAAGGAGGACGACGAGCGCACTCGCAACCTGCTTGCCACCATTCCCGACGCCTTCGACTTTCAAACCATCAACTCGGTTTCCGCGCCCAACGGCCACAAACTCACCCGCATCAAATTCAGCGCCCGTCCGGGCTTCAATCCGCCCAACCGCGAAGCCATCGTGTTCACCGCCATGCAGGGCGAAGTGGTGGTAGACGAAACCGCCCGCCGTCTGGCAAAAATCGACGGCACGCTATTCAAAGACGTCACCTTCGGCTGGGGAATTCTCGCCCGGCTCTATGCCGGTGGCCGCTTCCTGGTCGAGCAGTGCGAGGTCACGCCTTCGCATTGGGAAACCACCCGCATGATCCTGCGCTTCGACGGCAAGGCGCTCCTGTTCAAACCCATTCACATCGATGACAATGAGACTTCCTGGGACTTCCATCCCGTGCCGCCCATGTCCGTCGAGCAGGCCCGCGACTTCCTCAGCCACTCCAGCCCGCCCACGGAGCCAGCCCCCGCCGCTAGTTCCTGATGATCTCCTTGCGCACCGTCAGCCGTTCGATCAGCTCTTCCTTGATCTGGTACCCGCGCCCCACCGCGTCGCTCACCGCAATGGTTCCCTGGGCGGAAACCCGGACCTCCGGCGCGATGATGTCTTCCCGCCAGTAGCGCGCCGACGCCGAGACGTCCCCCGGCAGTGAAAATCCAACCAGGGTAGACAGCGCCAGGTTGTGCGAGCGCCCAATCCCGCTCTCCAGCATGCCCCCGCACCACACCGGAACTTCGGCCGCCAGGGCCACGTCGTGGACACGGATTGCCTCGGTGAATCCGCCCACCCGTCCCAGTTTCACGTTCAGAATCCGGCAAGCCTTCAACTCAATCGCCGCCATGGCGTGACGCGCGTTCAGGATCGATTCATCCAGGCAAAGGCTGGTCGCCAACTCATGTTGCAGCAGCGCGTGCAGATAGATCTCGTCGCTCCACAGCGGTTGCTCCAGCATCAGCAGCCGGAACTGGTCAAACTGCTTCAGATGCTCGACGTGCTCCAGGGTGTAGGCGCTGTTGGCGTCACAGGAGAGCAGAATCCCCGGCCACTGGGCGCGAATCTTCGCCAGCACCTCCACGTCCCATCCCGGCTTCACCTTTACCTTGATGCGCTGATACCCCGCCGCAACCTCCACGGCGATTTTCTCCAGCAGTTGCCCGTGCGAATCCTGGATCCCGATCGAAACTCCCGCCGCCAGCTCCCGGCGCACACCACCCACCAGCTTCCACAAGGGAACCTGATTCGCCTGCGCCTCGGCGTCCCAAACCGCGTTCTCCAGCGCAGCCTTGGCCATGCGATGCCCGCGCACCCTGGGCATGCGCATCGCTGCCTCGCGCCCACTTTCCAGTTCCCTGCCCACAAAGGCCGGCGCCAGGTACTGGCGCAGCACGTACCACGCCGTGTCCGTCGATTCCTCGCTATAAAACGGATGCTCCCCCGCCGTGCACTCGCCCCAGCCGTCCACGCCCTCGCAGTGCACCGTCACCAGCACGATGCGGCGCTCGGTGGTGCGGCCAAAGCTGGTCTCGAAAAAACTCACCAGCGGCAGGCGGATTTCGCGCAATGTAACCGCTTCGATTCTCATTCTGCGTGCACCGTATCAGAGCCTCGCCCGGCACGCAACTCGCCTCGGCATCACGCCGCCAGTGAGATTCTTCCGGCTCCGCTCGCCGGAGCTGTGCTTTACGCGTCGCTCTTCCGCACCACCATCAACGTCTGGTCATCAAAGAGCGGCGCGCTGCCCAGAAACAACTCCAGGTCACGTACGCAGTCCGAGAGAATTTCGACCGGAGTGGACCCTGCGCTTCTCATCACCGCCGCCCCAATCCGCTCATAGCCATAATCTTCCTCACCGGCGCAAGCCTCGGAGACGCCATCGCTGAACAGAACCAGCGAACTTCCCGATTCGATCTCAACCACCGATGTCGTGAATTTCTGCTCACTGAACAATCCGATCGGCAGCCCGTGCGATTCCACGCAACCCACGCTGTCTTTCGTCACTACCAGCGCCGGCACGTGTCCCGCGCTGCACAGCTCCAGCGCGCCTCCCGCCATCGCCCGCCCGCAGATCAGGGTTGCATACTGAGTCGGCAACGTGTTGCCGGTAAAGATGCGATTTGCCCGCTCCATCAATTCCGCAAGCGGCAACCCCAGGGGAATCAGCGCACGGAAGATCGCATTCAGATTCGCCATCAACATGGAAGCGGCAACGCCTTTCCCGGCCACGTCGCCAACCATAAAGTACAACTGCTCCCCCGGACCCATGATCAGGTCGCAATAATCTCCGCTCACCACTCCCAGTGGCCGGTAGTGATACGCGATGTGCCAGCCATCACAGCGGAAATCGCGCTTGGGCAGCAGCCGGGTTTGAATTTGCGCCGCCAGCTCAAGGTCCTTCTGCAGCGCATCCTGTTCCTTGGGGCCCAGGTGGTCGAGACAGAAACGTACCAGCGGATTTGCCAGCAACTGCTCGTCTTCCACGGATTCGTGGCAAAGCTCGCAGATTCCGTATGCACCGCTCGCAAGCCTGTCCAGCGCCGCGTCCACATCATGCAGCAGTTGCACAATCTGCGGTCCCGCCGTTGCGTCGGCCTCCGCCAGCATCCGCCGCCGATATTCCAGTTGATTGCGAAGCGCAGCGTGCAGTGCATCGGGCATCGGCGAAAGGTTCGGAAGTGGGTTCTTGGCAGCCATACGTCCTCCAACCCGTTCAGATGTCCGGCCGCGGGGCACGGACTCGGAAATTCCCCTCTCTTTCGAGGGGCCGTGCGCCTCACCGGTCGCGCCGCCGGTTCAGGCTAAAATAGGAATATCACCAGGGGAACGCTTTTGAAACTGGAAATCCTGCAAGCCGGTGAACCCGTACTCAGGCAGCTCGCCCGCCCTCTGCGCGCCGAGGAGATTCACAGCCCCGAGCTCGAGCAAACCATCGCCAACATGCTGGAAACTCTCCGCCTGGCTCCCGGCGTCGGCCTGGCCGCGCCCCAAATCGGACTCGACATCCAGCTTGCCATCATCGAAGATCGCGAGCAGTACCACGCCTCCTGGACCGGGCCGCAGTTACAGGCGCGCCAGAGGGTTCCCGTGCCGTTCCACGTGCTCATCAATCCCCAGTTGGAGTCCGATGGCGACGCAACGGCCGAGTTCTACGAGGGCTGCCTCAGCGTGCCCGGCTACGCCGCCGAAGTTCCCCGCCACCGCCTGGTCCGGGTGCGCTATCTCGACCAGCACGGCGAGCCGCAACAGGTCAGCGCTGAAGGCTGGTACGCCCGCATCCTCCAGCATGAGATTGATCACCTCAGTGGCACCCTCTACATCGACCGCATGAAAACCCGCACCTTCATGACCCTGCAGAATTACACCAGCCGCTGGCGCGACCGCGAAGACGAGGCCCGCCGCATCTTCGCCGGCTGACCGCGCGCCGGCTGACCGCAGCGCGGTTCAACCCGCGCCAGCCGATTTCTACCACCCAGCCTCGTTCCAGCTTCCCAGCAGAAAGCTCCCATCCCCGTTCGCCGTGCGCTCGTAGCCCACCACGCTGAGTCCTTCGCCAAGCAATTTTTGCAGCCGGTCCCTGGTCTGCCGCTGCGCCTCGGCTGCCCGTGCCCGGGTCTCCGCCTGCGCCTTCCACCTGTAGATTTCCCCGGGAATCGTCACCCGCTCAGCGATTTCCATTTCCGGGCGCTTGCCGCGTCTCAGCGTCTCCTCTACCCGCGCCGAGCGCAGCCACCACTCTGCCACCAACCGGTCGCTGGGCAGCCCGCCCTGCAGGGGAGACGATGAGCCGCCATACTGATTCACAACGTAGCGCCTCGCCACCGCGCCCAGCCGTTCCAGGTTGAAAAACGCGTTCTTGATCTCCAGCGGATCGAACGTCCACTCGATCAGATCGTAGCCTTCCCCCATCGCCAGCTCGCGCTGAAACAGCTTCAACGCGCGTCCCACGCCGCGGTCGCGATGCGTCTGCTTCACCGCCAGCATATGCGAGTGAATGTAGGCGTGGCCCTGGCGAACTCCCGGCAGGCCATAGGCGAACCCCACCAGCGTCTCGCCGTCGTAGGCGCCCAGCACGTGCCCGCCAATTTTTTCTCCCACTACCAGCAGCCGCACCGGAACCAGGTCAATATCCTCAAATCCCCAGACTTCCTTCTGCAGCGCTACCACCTGCCGGAACTCGCCCACCTTGTGACAGGTGCGCAACACCAACTGGCCGAAGCTTTTTTCCCCGTGTGTACCCAATCCGCTCGCCTCCTGCAACCTCATCCATCCGTTGCCGCCGTCTGCGGTTCCCTTGCCTCCGGTACCCCATATCTGCCCGTCGTTGGCAGTGTGGATCCGTTGACTTTGTTCTTGTCGTCGCCCTTGCCTCGAACCCGCGCCCTACTCGCTTCCCTTGGCGTCCTGCCAGTGCCGCTCCATCTCCTCCAGAGAAACTTCCCCCAATTCCTTGCCCGCTTCCCTGATGCGCCGTTCCACCTGCCCAAATCTGCGCCGGAATTTCCGGTTTGTCTGCCGCAGCGCCAGCTCCGGATCCACATCCAGATAACGTGCCAGGTTCACCACCGTAAACAGCAGATCGCCCACCTCGTCCTGCAATCGCCCCTGCAACTCGGCTCCCACCGCGCTGCCCCGCGCGCCCGCCACGCCTCGCCCCACCGGCTGCGGCCCCGGCGCCGGAATCCGCGCCACCTCGCGCCGCAACTCCTCGGCCTCTTCGTCGAGCTTCTCGAAAATCCCATCAATCCGCGGCCAGTCAAAGCCAACCTGCGCCGCTTTGCTGGAGAGCTTCATCCCCTCCAGCAGCGCCGGCATCGCCCGGGAAACCGCGTCCAGCAGCGGCTTGGTTCCCGCCTGCTCCACCGCCGCCAGTTGCGTCGCCGTCACCGCCCGCGCCGCCGCCTGTTCTGGGACATCCGCGCCGCCCTGCGCCTCACCAGCCGCCTTCTGCGCCCGCTCCAGCCGCTTGATCGCCTCCCAGTTTTTCAGCACCGCCTCCGGAGTCGCCGCCTCCACCTCACCAAACACGTGCGGATGCCGCCGCACCAGCTTTTCGCTCAGTGTCTCCAGCACCTCGTCAATGGAGAAATGCCCCTGCTCGCCCGCCATCTCCGCGTAGAACAGCACTTGCAGCAGCAGGTCGCCCAGCTCGCCTGGCAATTCCTCCCAGTCGCGCTCGGCAATCGCCTCCAGAACCTCGTACGTCTCCTCCACCGTGTACTTGGTAATGCTGTCAAAGGTCTGTTCGCGATCCCACGGACATCCCCCCGGAGCCCGCAGCCGATGCATGATCTCCACCGCCCGTTCAAACCGCTCGCCCGTCGTCATACCTACCAGTTTCCACGCGCAAGCCCGCCGCCGCAAGTCGCGTTGCTCGTGCCGTTGGTTTTGCTCTTGCTCTGAGTTTTGACTCCGAAGCGTAGCAGGGCGCCCATGACTTCCCGTTTTGCAGGAGAAACGCTACTCTTCGCTACCTCTCGGGCGACAAAAAGGCGTAAGGTGTCATCGGGCGTAATTTCCGCGATGTGAGAGGGTAATATGTCAGACCTAGAGTGGTTCTTCCGGAATCCCCGCGATGCACCGGACCCATCCAAGGAAAGGTTTAGCCAGCTCTACCTCGTTCGGCGGGATATCGACACTTGCTTCGGGAACGATCCGACCACAGGGGAGCGCATTGCGAGCGAGGCAATCTGGGCCGGTACAATGGCCGTGCTCGCTGCCATCGACCTCCTTGGCAAGTTTCTTGCTGGTACCGACAAAACGCCAGTGAGGCAACGCTTCACCGACTTTGTCGTTCGATATTTTGGCCTCAGTAACCGAAACGAAGCCTACCTAATTTACCAACTGCGAAACTCGTTGCTCCACTCGTTCGGTCTGTACTCCGAAACGTCCGACAAGAAAGGTAATGTCACTGCGGTATACAATTTCGTGCTCACACGCGGTCCCAACACCCTGATTATCCCGTCCGGAAACAACTTTTACAAAGTGGACGTACAGTGCCTCCGGGAGCGTTTCGAGAAATCTGTTGCGGAGTACGAGGCCGAGTTGCGTGACACTTCACGAAGCGATCACCAAGACCTCAACAAAAACTTCAATTTAATGTTCCCGAAGCACGCAAAACCGATGATCGTTTCTTGAAGGCCGATGATTGCGGTTGCCGGGCGGGCTACCCACTTGAGGCGCTGCCAGCAAAACAAAAGGCACCCCGTCGGGGTGCTGGTCTGTGGGTAGAACGGAGCTACGCCCAAACCTGTTCCGTGTCAGAAATGTTGTCTAATCCAGTGGGCTTCTGTTGTGTTTTGCCGCCTCCTCCGCATCGTGCCAGGCACGTGTCTTCACGGTGACACTAATATCGTGGCCGGTTGGATCATTGTCTTCGTAGAGCACGACGAACACTTTGCCATTCTTCCAGACCGCATGATGATTCACCCATCTTGCTCCGAAACCGTTCTGATATGTACCACTGCCCGAAACTGGGGCAAAGCCCAACCTCTTACTCAGTTCATTTCTGACTTCAGAGAAGGGTCCCGCCGAGAACGAGTACTCAACTAAGCTCCCATTCTTGAACTTGAACAGCGTATAAGGAAACCGTATATCCTTTCCGTCGCCGCCCGGAGCGTTCGCAAAACCATAGACATCGTGCTCACCTCTTTTGTCTACAAACACCTCTGTCAGTCCCTTACAGAAAACATCATGTCCAAACGGCTCTATTTGCATTTTTAGGTCCAATCCAGGGTCTTTGATACATGTATCGAGTTGTACCTGAACCTCCGGTTCTGTTTTGAGAAAGTCTGCGCCAGACTCCCCGATGACGTGTCCGTGAATCCGTTGTCCGAACCCACTCACTACCATACTTAGAACCATAACAACCAGGATCATAATCTTCTTCACCGTTTCCTCCCAAGCCCACACTGTTTTGCTCCGCGGGTGGCCCACATTCGCCCGCTGTTGGCGAATGCGGGAATAAGCGAGCAGCGCAAAGCTCCGCCGCCTACCGCCCTTGCGCCAGCCCCACCGGGTCGTCCCCGATCATCCCATCCACTCCGGCCTCGGCCAGCCGCCGCATTTCCACCGCGTGATTCACCGTCCAGGTCAGCACTTTCCTGCCTTCGGCGTGGAACTGGCTTACCAGCGCCGGGGTCACCAGCCGCGCGCTCGGCTTTATATACTCAACCGGCAGCGCCCGCCAGACCTTCGCCCGCGGCATGCGGTCAAAGATGAATCCCAACGGCAGTCCCGGGTCGATGCGATGCAACTCCAGCAACACCTGCCGCCGGAACGAGGAGAGTACGAAGCCGCGCCGCGGAGGGTAGCGCCGCACCAGTTCCGCTACCTGCGCTTCCAGCCCGCGCACTTTTATTTCGATATCCATCCAGGCAACCGGCGCGTAGCGGACCAGCACCGCTTCCAATTCGCACAGTTCCACCACCTTGCGCCGTCCCGGCTTGCCTGGATTCAGGCAGCGTTCGCGCAAACTCTCAAACTCTTGTCGTGAGATGAATCGCCCGCCCAGCCGCGCATCGTGCCACACCACGGGAATCCCATCCGCGGTTCGCCGCACGTCCAGCTCAAAGCCGTCGCAGCCGCTGGCGAGTGCGTGGTCAAAGGCGGCAAACGTGTTTTCCGTAAACTGGCCGCGGCAGCCCCGGTGACCCAGCAGCAGCATGGGCGCCTAATCCAGATCGAAGTCGCGCAGAAACGGCTTCGACATGTCGGGCGCTTCCTTGGCTTTTTTCACCGCCTCGGCAAACTTCTTGTCCAGCAGGTCGGCCTTGTTCTTTTCCGCCTCCACCGACTGCCGGAAGATCGACTCCTTGCGCACGTCGCCTTCGCGCATGGCGCGCGCCGCCTCTTCCATGTCGGCAAACGTCCTGGCCGCCGGTTTGGGCGTGTGGCTGATCACCGCGCGGGTCACCGGGTCTACCCGCAACGCCGCCTCGCAGCACGGACACATCACTTCAAATCCAATTTCGGGCGCGGAATTTTTCTTGTTCTTTGACATAGCGCCTCCATGGTAGCACTACCCGGCTCCGGCCCACACCAGCCTCGGAGGTGCCCTGGGCCGTAAATTTTTCGCCCCTCTACAGCCGGATGATCTGGTGTCCCGGACACTGCCCGGCCGCCGCCTGCTTCAACACCGCAATCAGCTCCGGTCCGTACTGCGCCAGAAAGTAGATTCCCGGCAGCACCCGCTCCTGCAGTTCCTTGTGCGGAAACAGCTCGGTCAGCACCTTGTGACCATCCTTGCCCAGTGCCGAGTTCTGCCGCAGTTCCGCCCGCGCCGCCTTGCTGCCAATCTTCTGCAACTGGTACAGCATCTTGCGCTGGCTGCGCGCGGCCGCGTCCACCAGGGTCGGTTCCAGCTTTCCAAGCTCCGTCCGCAACTGTTCCAGGTGGCCCTCAATCGACCGCCGGCTCTCCCGCAGCGACTCCCGCAGCCCCGGCGCCAGCATCCGCGAGGCCAGCAGCTCGCAGACCCGTTCGGTGCCGTGGAACAAATCGCCGAAGCTCAGCCCATAGCGCGCCAGCAGTTCGCTCATCGCCGGGCTGATGATGGTTGCCGACAACCGCGGCAGCACCGGAGTCGAGTGTCCCAGCAGCTTTTCGTACACCACTCCCGCCTGCGCAAAATACGCAATCTCAGCCGGCCCGCCAAAGTACACCGCCGTCGGAAACAGATAATCCTGCACCACCGGTCGCAGCAGCACGTTGGCGCTGTACTGCTCCGGACGCGCCACGATCCGCTCCAGCACCTCGCGCCGCCCCATCCGCTGCGCGCCCACCATGAATCCGTCGCCCGCCCGGTGCAGCACGGTGCGCCGGTTGCTCTCCATCGAAAACAGCAGGGTCGAGTCCGGCGTCACCCGCACCTGCTCGTGATATCCCGCCCGGTGCAGCGCCTTGCCCCGCTCCAGCAGTCCCTGGTCCAGCTCTTCGGCGCGCTCGGCCGCCGCGCTCAGCAGGGGCTGCGCAATGGCGTGCAATTCGTCGTCCAGCGGATCCACCAGCACCAGTCCGCTCCCGCCCAGCAACCGCGTAAACAGCCGCGCAAACGCCGAACCGTAACTTTCCCCGGCGCGATAGCTCTGGCCCAGCGCGTCGCTCACCCATCCCGGCCCCAGCAACTGTGCCGCCCGCTCCACCAGGGGCCCAATCCGGCCGTCCAGCGCCAGCGGTCCCACCGGCGCATCCGATCCCGTCTGCTCGCTCGCCGTCAACTTCTCCAGCTCGCACCCGCTGGGCAGGGTCGCGCTGGCAATCTCGGCCAGGTCGTGATCCTCGGTCGCCAGCCAGAAAATCGCCATCGCCGGCGTCCCCAGCGCCGTCAGTTCCTCGGCCATCTGGATGGCCGAAACCGCCTTCAGCACCGAGTACAGCGGCCCGCCCAGCACCGCCACCTGCTGCCCGCTGATGCAGGCCACCGCGCCCTGGCGGAAGCGTTCAATCGCGGCCATTGCCGCCTCCGGCGCGCCCCAGCGCCGGTTCTGCCTCTCCAGCACATCGGCCACCCGCGCCCGCCGCTCCGCCGGAAACTCCAGCTTCCGCGCGTAGTCCAGCACTGCCTGCGAGTGCGGCCGGTGGGCGTAAAAATCCTTCACTTTTTCAAACTGGAAGAAAAAATCCAGGAACAGCCGCGAGTTATGCGGAATCGCCGTGAACGGCATACATTCGATCTTCACCACGTCACCTCGACGCACAACCTACGGATGCACAAACCAAGGACGCACAACTCACGCATGGAATGCCACTCCCTTTCACACGACCATTTCAAATCTTAACCCTTTCGATGTCGCACCCGGCGCCGCGATGCAACCACTCCCCGCCAGCCGCCCTTTGCTTGCCCAATCCGCCGCGCTCGTCCCGAATTCCGATTGTACAGAACCAGCGGTCCCGGTGAACCATCGGAGCCATCGGCGTTCTCGTGGGAGCCACCGGCAGCAGGCGGCCCACAACCGCCCGCGGTTGGCGATTGTGGGGACACAAGGAAGATGGCATCCGAGTACCCGACCTGCGCGCGGAGCCATGCATGGAGAAAGAGGTTGGTGCCCCTCGCATGCCAAAGATCGAGCCCACATTGGACCAGCCAGACCCGTGTATGATGATGCAATTCCCGAAGCCAGAGAGGACGCCCCGGCCCATATGCGTACAGAGGTGAATGAAATTCTCCTGGGTGTATCAAGAACCCTGGGCCTGCTGAGCAAGAAAGAGAAAAGAGGTCTTTTCCTTGCAACTTTTGTAATGCTCATCACCGGTATCCTGACCAATGCCCCTGCGGTGATTCTAGGCAGGCTGGTGGACCGCCTCGTAAGCGGCAACGTCATTTCATTTGCGATTGTGGTTCCCTTCATTATCCTGCTCAGTGTCATCGTCCTGGTGCGGGAAGGATTGACCGTACTGCGAAAGTATCTCATCGAGAACATCGCCACCCAGACCAATAAGCAGCAGACCGTCAAGGTCATAGAACGCTTGCTGAAAGTTGATATCGGCGGCTATCTCCATCAACAACAAATCGGCTCTTTGTACGGCCGTCTCTTCCGGTCCATCGAGGGGTTGATTGGTATTCTTAAACTCAGCTTCATCGAGTTTATGCCCGCATTCTTTGGCGCAGTGGCGGCCATTGGCATTGCATTCCTGCAGAAGCCGGTGATGGCCTCCGCCATGATTCTCGTGATTCCCACCGGGGCCTTTCTAATCTTCAAACAAGTCACCTCACAAAAAGGAATCCGGGTTGCCTTATTAAGACAGATGGAAGTAGTCGACGGCAAAGTAATTGAAATGCTCGCGGGCATTGAGACCATCCGCGTCCTGAATACCGTCAACTATGAAGTCGCGAAAATCGAGAAGAGTGCCGAGGAGAGCCGCAAAATCGAGATCAAACATCATATTGCCATGGCTCTCTATGATGCGGCCAAGGCGCTGAACGAAGGTGCCTTTACGATTGCCGTGATCGTACTGTCGATTTACCTGGCCTCCAGGAGCATGATTTCAAAAGGCGACATCCTGGTCTACTCCATCTTGTTTACCAACATTACAATGCCGCTTCGCCAGATTCACACCATCCTGGATGAAATGTCGGAGTACTCCATCGAAGTCGATGATCTGTTCAATATCCTGAATCAGCCGCTGGATGTCTCCTTCACCGAACAGGGCGCCGACGCAAAGATCAGCGAGAATACCGATAAGCCCGCGGTGTCAGTCACGAACCTGTCTTTTGCTTATCCCGGTACTACGGACATCACCACGTTAGATGCCATGGACCTAACCATCAAGAATGGCGAGACGATTGGGATTGCCGGCTCTTCCGGCTGCGGAAAAACAACCTTTATTCACATTCTCTTGAAATTGATTCATGGCTACAAAGGCGAAGTGTCCTTATTTGATCAGGCACTCGAGTCTATATCCAGGGAAGAGCTAGCCGGCAAGATTGCCTACGTTCCGCAGAAACCCTTCGTCTTTTCGGGCACCATCAAAGACAACATACTTTATGGATGCCAGCGCACGGTACCCGATGAGGAGCTGCTTGAAGCAGCCAGAAATGCCTGCATATTGGACGAAATCCAACAAAGCCTGGGCGGCATGGACGGCCTTGTCTCTGAAAACGGAAATAACCTGAGCGGCGGCCAGCAGCAACGATTGGCTCTGGCCAGGGTCATGCTGCAAAGTCCGCAGTTGATCATTTTCGATGAGGCTACCTCTGCCTTGGACAATACGAACGAATCCATCGTCCAGAAAAATATCGAACGGATCTTCAAGCAGAAGACCGTCATCACCATCGCCCACCGGTTGACCACTCTGGAGAACGCGAACAGAATATTAGTTTTTCATGAAGGAAAAATCGCACAACAGGGTGACTTCAAGTCCTTGTCGGAAACAAAAGGCCTGTTTCAAGACTTTCTGCAACAGAGAGGCACAACGCCCGAGGTGAAATGAGCGGCCCGGGCCAAGCCATGCCGCTCAAGACGAGCCCGAGCCGGGCGTCCCATCCAACCATTGATCTTCCGGTAACCCAATGTGCTTCGAAGGTAGACCACTTAGCCAATCGTTGCGCAGCTTCCGCAACGATTAGTAAACAAGTAATTTTCGACTTCCAAACGATTGCCCATCTTGCCAATGGTTTGGACGCCCCTTGTCCGCCAGCAGACAACCAGAGCGAGAACCGGCGCCGGCAGCGCCACGCGGTTTTCCGTCCAGCCCGCCACCCGCGCCGCTCACGCCGTCAATCCCGCGATTCGCCAATTCGTTGATTTTGCGGCTTCCACTTCCGGTATCATGAAGTCTGTATGAGCCTTACCCGCGCCCAAGCTCTGGAAATGTTCCGCTCCGATGATCTGATCGGCATCGGCATGGAAGCCGACGCCGTCCGCCGCAAGCTCCATCCCGACGGCATTGTCAGCTACATCATCGACCGCAACATCAACTACACCAACATCTGCACCGAGTACTGCTCCTTCTGCGCCTTCTATGCGCCCGTCAAGGGTCCCGGCCGCGAGAAGGGCTACCTGCTCGACTTCGAAAAGATTTACGAGAAGATCGCCGAAACCGTCGCCATGGGCGGCACCGGCATACTCATGCAGGGCGGCATCAATCCCGATCTCAAAATCGACTGGTTCGAGCGCCTCTTCCGCGGCATCAAGCAGCGCTTTCCGCAGGTGCACCTGCACTGCCTCTCGGCCAGCGAGATCATCGGCATCGCCGAATACAGCGGGCTTTCGCTGGAGCAGACCATCCGCCGTCTCAAGGACGCCGGACTGCAATCCATCCCCGGCGGCGGTGCTGAGATACTTGACGACGAAGTCCGCTCCAAAGTCGCCCGCCTCAAATGCACCACCGAGGATTGGCTCAACGTCCACCGCATCGCCCACAACCTCCGCATGAGGACCACCGCCACCATGATGTTCGGCGTCGGCGAAACCGTGGAGCACCGCATCAACCACTTCCAGCGCATCTACGACCTGCAGGAAGAGACCGGTGGCTTCACCGCCTTCATCCCCTGGACCTTCCAGCCCCGGAACACTGCTCTGGGAGGACGCGGCTGGCCGGAGTCGACCGCCGTCGACTACCTCAAGACTCTCGCCATCTCGCGTATTTTTCTTTCCAATTTCCGCAACGTGCAATCCAGTTGGGTCACCCAGGGATTGAAGGTCTGCCAGATGGGATTGCGCTTCGGCGGCAACGATGTTGGCTCGGTGATGCTCGAGGAAAACGTGGTCAAGGCCGCCGGCACCAGCAACTGCACCACCGAGGAAGAGTTGCGCCGCATCATCCGCGACGCCGGCTTCCGCCCCGTGCAGCGCGATACACTCTACCGGACGTATTTCCTCAACTAACTCGCTCAACCTGCGCAGATGGCGCGTCCTCGCGGGGCGCGCAGCTGCGCCTGCCTGTCTGCCATTCCGCAGGATGGCATCTGGATGGGCCAACGGGAAGACTGTTCCCCATGCAAGTCTAGGAAAAAATAGTGCGCTCAACTTCGCCGCGGAGTATATAGTTTGGCGGGTTGGAACTACTACGGAAGTTCCGGCCAGACGCCGCGTTCCACGGAGGTGGGCAGCATGAGTCCCGACAGCAGCTTTGAGGCAAAGACTTACCGCAAGGTCGATCTGCGTTTAATTCCCTTCCTTTTTCTTTGCTATATTCTGGCCTATCTTGACCGTGTGAACGTTGGCTTTGCGAAGCTGCAGATGCTGAAAGCGTTGTCGCTGAGCGATGCGGCATTCGCCACCGGTGCTGGAATCTTCTTTATCGGCTACTTCATCTTTGAAGTTCCCAGCAATGTGGCGCTGAAAAAATTCGGGGCGCGCCGATGGATTGCCAGAATCATGATCTCCTGGGGTATCGTGTCGGCGTGCATGATCTTTGTGAAAGGCGCAGTATCTTTCAACGCCCTGCGTTTTCTTCTCGGCGTGGTGGAAGCCGGCTTTTTCCCGGGAGTCATTTTTTATCTGACCCTGTGGTATCCGTCAAGACTCCGCGCCACGCGAACCGCCTGGTTTTGCGCGGCGATTGCGGTTTCCGGCGTCATCGGCAACCCCGTCTCCGGCTGGATCATGGATACGTTTTCCGGAGTAAGGGGACTGGCGGGATGGCAGTGGCTGTTTTTGGCAGAAGGCATTCCATCGGTCATTGTTGGGATCTGGGTGATCTTTTATCTGAACAGCAACATTGAAGAAGCCAAGTGGCTGACCGCGGAAGAAAAGGCAGTTCTCGCCAACAATCTTGTCACCGAAGAAAAGGATAAAACGGAATACAGGCTGATCGATGCCTTCAAGAGTGTCACGGTGTGGGTATTATGCGTGATCTATTTCACCTTGATGATCGGGCTGTATGGCATTGCCTTCTGGTTGCCTACGATTGTGAAGGCGTTTGGCATTAAAGGATACCTGGGAGTTGGTCTGATTACCGCCATACCCTACGGTGTGGCTGTGATTGGAATGATCCTTCTGAGCCACCATTCAGACCAGACGGGAGAGCGGCGGCTGCATTATGTATGGACTGCCTCGGCTGGAGCGGCTGGTTTGGTTTTGAGCGGGGTGTTCGCTGCGAATCCTGTGCTGGCCATCATTTTTTTGTCCATCGGAACCCTGGGAGTGATTGGATCCATGCCATTATTCTGGCCGCTGCCATCTGCGTTCTTGACTGGGACGGCCGCGGCAGCCGGAATTGGCATTGTGAACTCGGTTGGAAACCTGGGCGGATACATTGGACCCAACGTCCCGGTGTGGGCAAAACTCATTTCTTCGGATCGTTCTGCCGCGCTCTACATTATTGCGGCAATCTTGTTGATCGGGGCATTGATTACTTTCTTCTTCGTTCCCAAGAACCTGCGCGTCCGGGTGGGCGCTGCCGAACCTGTTGTCCCTCGCACGGTAACTCCGTAGAGAGAGTGGTCGGCGTGGGTCAGCCGGCAGAGTGGCGCCTGAGGCCGGTGTTGGCTGCGCGGGAAAAAAGAGCGCCCCGCTCCGGGCGCTCTTTTTATCGGCCTCCACTCGATGGTGGCCTTGCCCTAGCCTGCCAGGCGATAGTCCAGACGAAGGTGCAGCACGCCATCTGCGCTCTGCATGCGGCACTCCACCAGCGAGCCATCGATCAACGGACGGACCTTGTAATCATGGCCGTGAATCACCGTGGGAACCGACAACACGGACGATTCTCCCAATTTTCCCGTCTTCGACTTGAAGTTTCCAACCACCATGTTGCAAACCTCGCCCAGCGCGTCCCAGATCTCGGCCCTGGCCTCATCTTCCTCCATGCCCAGCATGCCGCACGCGATCCCAACGGCGGTTTTCTCGTCGCACCGGATCGCAAACACCCCACAGATTGGTCCTGCCAGCCCAATCACCGCCGTAAATTCTCCGGGCTCCTGCGGCAACCGTTCGGGGCATCGCTTCAATGGGACGCCAATCATCATCTCGAATACTTCCTGCGCCCCCGCGCACAGCAGGTCTTCCCAGTCGCGAGTGTCGATCGATACTGCATCTGCCAATCCGGCGGTCTTCTGCATCGTTAGTCCTCGAACAAAACTTCTCCCTCTAGCCTTCTAACGGCAAGATCGCCCCAACTCTTTAATCGCCGGCCTTCACCGGCGAGCGCCCTCGTACCCTGGCGCGCGTGCCGCACTCTAAACTTAGTTCTGTTGCAAGTTCACAGTGGTGTCGCTAACCTTGCTCCCATCCCTGATTTTGCACCTGGATGAACCGCGCGACCCACTGCCAGACCTACTGCGCTGGGTTGTTTGTTTTCAGCTTGTCTGCCCGCAGGGTTGCCGCATCGGCCTCTGCCCGCATGCCCTTCGCCTGGTAGGCCCCGGCCAGCGCCTGCTCGGTACCGGCATCGTCACCAGTGGCTTCAATCTCTTTACGGAAGTCGGCAATCGCCTGGTCGTACTGCTTCAATTGCATTCGGCAGTCCCCCTGCCTGCCGTATATCCCGGGCAGCCGGGGATTGAGTCCTGCTGCCTGCTCATACTCCTGGAGCGCCGCCGGGAAGCGACCCTCGGCAAAAGCCACGGCGCCCAGTCCCGCGTGTGCTTCCGCGCTCTGCGGATTCACCGCAAGCAGTTGCAGGTAACTCCGCCGCGCGTCCTGGTTACGATGCTCGTCGAGACGGATTCCACCCAGGTCGTTCAGCGCCTGCTCGTCCTTCGGCTGTGACTCCAGAATTTTCTGCAGCTCACGCTCCGCGCCGGCCATATCTTTTTTCTCCCAGTACACCTGCGCCATCCGGTAGTGGATGGCGCTTGCCGACCCTGGGTTCAGCTTCAGCGCGTTCTCATAAAACAAAATCGCCGCATCGGTCTTTCCATTCTCGATCTGCTCGCTGGCGCGCATCAGGTTGTAGGGATAGGCTCGGCTGCGCTGCAGCGCATAAGCTCCGGCGCCCAGCACTGCGGCCACCAGCGTCATCACCGCCAGCCGCGGCATCAGGCGGGGCGCGGGCGCCACCTTGGCAATCAGCGCGCCCAGCACAACCCCTGCCGCCAGGCCGCCGATGTGGCAGGCGTTATCCGTCATTCCGCTGATGGCGCCGAACACCACGTTGTATCCCACGAAGGCGATCAGGCTCTGCATCGTGCTCTGCACCATCGACCCGGGCGGAAACTCACCCAGCTTCAGCGAAGCAATCACGGCTCCGGCCAGGCCGAAGATTGCCCCGGAAGCTCCCGCGCTGATGGTTGGCGCGCGGTGCCATAGCAGGCTGCCAAGACTTCCGGAGATTCCGCATAGAAGATAGATACATGCAAATGTAGTGCGCCCGTAGAGCCGCTCCGCCAAACCGCCCAGCGACCACAGGCACCACATGTTGAAGGCAATGTGAATGATGCCGATGTGCACGAAGCACGAGGTCAGCAGCCGCCACCACTGCCCAGTCAGGGTATAGGGCCCGAAGTTTGCTCCCCACGCCAGCAGGTCCGCTCCCGTGGGATTCATCAGCGAAGAGCCCGAGAGCAGCATCCCGATGAACACGGCCACATTGATGCCGAAAAACGCCTGGGTGATCAGCATCGGCATCGCCTCGCGACGCCGCCACGGAGTCGTCATCACCGGCTGATATCCCGGGTCCTCGCCGCGCTGCGCTGCTTCGTGCTGTTTGCACCAGACGCAGATCTTTTTGCCGAAAGTAAATCCAGAGAGGGTGCGACCACAACGAATACATTGAGCCATAACTCTATTAGGAAGGAATTCCGGCGGCAGGTCAATCGGGCAGCCGCGGCGAGGTTGTCGCGAGCCGGATTTTCCGCGATCCGCGGAACCGCACAGCTCTGCGCGGTCCCGCTTGCGGTCACAAATTTCCCGTTTCGTCGAGCTTTACTCCCACTCGATGGTACCGGGGGGCTTGGAAGTAATGTCGTACACGATACGGTTGATTCCGCTGACTTCATTCACGATGCGGCTGGAGATCGACTTCAGCACCTCGTGCGGCAACTCCGCCCAGTCGGCGGTCATGCCGTCTTCACTGGTGACGGCGCGGATTGCGCAGGTGTAGGCGTAGGTGCGCTGGTCGCCCATCACGCCCACCGACATCACCGGCAGGAGCACGGCGAAGGATTGCCAGATGCGCTCGTACAATCCGGCGCGCTTGATCTCGGTGATGACGATCTCGTCGGCCGCCTGCAGCAGCGCCACGCGCTCGGGAGTAACTTCGCCGAGAATGCGCACCGCCAGCCCGGGGCCGGGAAAAGGCTGCCGCTGGATCAACTCCTCCGGCATCCCAAGGTCGCGGCCAATGCGGCGCACCTCGTCCTTGAAAAGATCGCGCAGCGGCTCGATCAATTTGAGCTTCATCCTGGCCGGCAGTCCTCCCACGTTGTGGTGACTCTTGATGGTGACCGACGGACCGCGAACGCTGACCGACTCGATGACATCCGGATAGAGCGTGCCCTGCACCAGCCACTGCACCTCGCCGTACTCATGCTTGATCCGTTGCGACTCCTCGTCAAATACGGCGATGAACTCGCTGCCGATAATCTTGCGCTTGCGCTCCGGGTCGCTGACGCCAGCCAGTTTCGAGAGAAAGCGATCGCTGGCATCCACGGCATCAATATTGAGTTTGAGCCTGGTGCGGAGACTGTGCTGCACCTTGGCGTACTCATCCTTGCGCAGCACGCCGTTGTTGACGAAGACGCAGGTGAGACGGTCTCCAATGGCACGATGAACCAGGGTGGCGGCAACGCTGGAATCGACTCCACCGGAGATGGCGCAAAGGGCCCGGCCCTCGCCAACCTTTTCACGGATCTGCTGAATCGTCGAGTCGATAAATTTCTGCGACGTCCACGAGGGCTGCGCGTGGCAGATCCCGAACACAAAGTTTTTCAAAAGCTCGGTGCCGCATTTGGTATGGTGCACTTCGGGATGGAACTGCACCGCATAGTAGCCTTCGGCCGGGTTTTCAATGGCAGCCACGGCGTTCGAAGTGCGGGCGATGAGCCGGAAGCCGGGGGCGAGTTCATCCGCCTCATCGCCGTGCGACATCCAGACCGAAAGCGTATCCGGCAAACCGCTGAACAGGGCGGAGCTTTCCAGGACCGTGACCTCGGCGTGGCCGTACTCGCGCTTGCTGGCGGCGTGGATTGTGCCCCCAAGCGCATGGGTCATGAAGTGGAGTCCGTAACAGATCCCGAGCACGGGTATGCCGAGTTTAAGAATCTCGGGATCGGCCGCCGGCGCGTCCAGGTCGTAGACCGAACTGGGGCCGCCGGAGAGGATGACGCCGACGGGGTGGTAGCTGCGAATATCCGCCAGTTTGGCGGTACAGGGCAGGACTACGGAAAAAACGTTCTGCTCGCGAATACGACGCGCAATCAGTTGCGTGTATTGCGACCCGAAATCCAGGACAACGATCGAGGACAGTGTTGTGTTTTCCACACCCAAGGTTCGCAGAATTCAGGGCAGGCTGTAAAGCGATTAGCTGGCCGCGGTCCCGGAGCCCTCCGGCGGCCCTGGCAGCACCTGGGACAAGATCAGTTCGCGCACCGCGACAGAGGCGTAGGCTGCCAGGCGCGCGAGCAGAAAAATGTCGGAGACAACCAGGTACAAAAGGGTCTCCAAAACGAGAAGCGCGGTGATGGTCCAAGGGGGCAATGCCTCATGCAGGACGACGCTGAAGACTGCGGCAATCGAGATGACGGTAGCCGCCAGGCCGCGCAAGGTGGAGTTCCAGACCGCGATGGCGGTGAGGCGGGGATGGTTGCGGCGGATAAACGCAATCGCGGCAACCACGGAGTCGAGTACGGCGAGCCCGTCGCGCACCACGAAAATCGGCGCCAGCGAAAGCACCCAGTTGACATAGCTCCAAAGCAAGCTGGCAACCGCGAGCGAAGCGAAAACGATGAGCGCGGAAGCGAGCAGGTTTTGCTCCCGTGGGTTGACGAACGCGGCAATCAACACCCCGCCCAGATAGCCGATGGCGAGAATCAGCAGCATCAGCACACGGGCAAACTTGAGGGTTGCGAACACCCTCCAGCGCGGCGCATCGGGAGCAATGCTAACGCCGTACTCGGCGGCAAAGCTGCGCACGATCATGCGCGTGATGATTCCGCGCCCAAGCCCGGCGGCAGCGATCCAGAGCACGGCCGCCACGGTGAAAACCTGCGTCAGTAACCGAAGCAACAGCGGCAGCGCCTGACCGATGAGACCTGCGGCGGCCGAGGCCATGGCCAGCGGATCCTGCCCGCTGAGGGCAAGTTCATCGGCATCGGAGAGAAAAACGGCCTGGCGCAGACGTGCATAGGCCATGAACGACAACGCCAGCAGGGCGAGTCCGAAGCTCCAGCGCCAGAGCAGTTCCATGGCCAATAACGCCGGATCACTGCGCAGAATGCGGAAGCCCTCGCGATTGGCGTTGGCCGTCATGCCAGCTCAGCCCTTGACGACGATGTTGACCAGCTTGTTCTTCACCACGATGACTTTCACAATCCGCTTGCCGGCGAGAGCCTCCTTCACCTTCTCATCCTGGAGCGAGGCTTCGCGAACGGCCTCGTCGGCGGCATCGTTAGCAACCGTGAGGCGCGCCCGCAGTTTGCCGTTGAACTGCACCACGATTTCCACCTCGTCTTCCTTCGCCAGCACCGGATCGGCCTGCGGCCAGGGATGGCGGAGAAGCGCGTCCGGATCTTCGCCGAGGGTGGACCAAAGTTCCGCCGCGAGATAGGGTGCGAAGGGACTGAGCAGCAGCACGAGTTGGCGCTGCACCTCGGCACGGAAGGCCCTGGGCGCCGCTGAGTCCGCGGCAAACAGCTCCTGCTTGACCATGCAGGCGTTGAGCAACTCCATCATGGCGGCAACCGAAGTATTGAAGTGCCAGCGTCCCTGGAAGTCGTCCGTGATGCGCTGGATGGTCTGGTGCAGCTTCCGCAACACCTTGCGCGCGTCCGGCGCGAGCACGCCAACCTCATATTCGCGGGATTCGCCAGCCGCAAGCCGCACCGGAGTCTCGGTGATGAAGCGGTAGAGACGCGAGAGGAAACGATAGACGCCTTCCACTCCCTGGTCCTGCCAGTCGAGGTCGCGGTCCGGCGGAGCCGCAAAAAGCGTGTAGAGGCGGGTGGCGTCGGCGCCATAGCGGGCCACCATGTCATCGGGCGACACCACGTTGCCCAGCGACTTCGACATCTTGGCGCCGTTCTTGATCACCATGCCCTGGGTGAACAGGCGCTGTGCCGGCTCATCATTGTGGATGAGGCCGATGTCGCGCATGAACTTGGTCCAGAAACGCGAGTACATCAGGTGCAGAATGGCGTGCTCGACGCCGCCGATGTATTGATCCATGGGAAACCAGTAGTTGGCGATTTCGCTGTCAAACGGCGCGGTGGCGATGGGGCTGGTGTAGCGGTAAAAGTACCAGCTTGAATCGACAAAGGTGTCCATGGTGTCGGTCTCGCGGCGCGCCGTGCCTCCGCATTTGGGGCAGGTTACCTCGTAGAACTGTTTGACGCGGGTGAGCGGCGAACCACCGGCAAGGGTGATTTCAACATTCTCCGGCAGAAGCACCGGCAGTTGATCCTCGGGCACCGGAACCAGGCCGCACTTTTCGCAGTAGAGGATGGGGATTGGCGTTCCCCAGTAGCGCTGGCGCGAGATGCCCCAATCCTTCAGGCGATAGGTAACGGTAGCTTTTCCAAAGCCGCCCTGCTCGGCGTGCGCCGCCATCTGCTTTTGCGCCTCTTCGCAGGAAAGTCCGTTGAACGGGCCGGAGTTGATGAGCAGCGAATCCTCGGCGACAAAGGGCAGCACCGGGTGCTCGGGTTGGCCGGCTTCCGGTGGCTCCTGCCCGCGGCGCGGCAGAATCACGATGCGCACTTCAATGCCGTACTGCTTGGCAAACTCGAAGTCGCGCTCATCGTGCGCCGGGACCGACATGATGGCGCCGGTTCCATAGTCCATCAGGATGTAGTTGGCAACCCAGATGGGCACGCGCTCCTGGTTGAAAGGGTTGATGGCAAAGTGCCCGGTAAAGAATCCCTTCTTGTCGACCAGGCCGATGTCTCCCGCTTCGCGCGCCTTTTTTTGATCGGCAAGCATCTGCTCCAGGTTGGCGAGTTTGGCGGAATCGTTGCCAACAAGTTCGGCAACCAGCGGATGCTGCGGCGCAAGCTGCACGGACGTTGTGCCGTAGATGGTGTCAATGCGCGTGGTAAAAACCGTGATCGTGGTTGCGGAGCCGCCGTCGAGCTTGAAATCGACATTGGCGCCCTCGCTGCGTCCGATCCAGTTGCGCTGCATGGTACGGACCCGCTCCGGCCAGCCTTCCATGCGGTCCAGACCCTGCAGCAGTTCGTCGGAGTAGCTGGTGATGCGCAACGCCCACTGCTCCAGCTCGCGCTGTTCGACAAGGGTGTCTTCATGACGCCAGCAACAACCGTTCACCACCTGCTCATTGGCGAGCACCGTGGCACAGTTCGGACACCAGTTCACCTTGCTCTTTTTCCGGTAGGCCAAGCCTTTCTCGAAAAGCTTGAGGAAAAACCACTGGTTCCAGCGGTAGTACTCAGGCAGGCAGGTTGCAATTTCGCGCGACCAGTCGTAGCTGAAGCCGAGGCGCTTCATCTGCGCTTTCATGGCTGAAATATTGTTCAGTGTCCACTCGCGAGGCTGGCGCTGGTTCTTGATGGCGGCATTTTCAGCGGGCAAACCGAAGGAATCCCAGCCCATGGGATGGAGCACGTTGTAGCCGCTCATCCACATGTAACGGGCCAGGGCGTCACCGATGGCATAGTTGCGGACGTGTCCCATGTGTAGCGCGCCGGAGGGATAGGGCAGCATCTCCACGACGTAATACTTGGGTCTGCCGCTGGAGGGCGGCTCGGGCGCGTAGCGGGTAACGTCGCTCTCCCAGAGCGCAGCCCACTTCTGCTCCACCGGAATGGGATCATAGCGGGTGTCGTCTTCGGCGCGGCCGGTGGCACGCAGGCGCGGCTCGGCCGGGGAATCGGCAACGGTTTCCGCCAGCGCTTTGCAGGACACAGCGTTGCTGATCTCGTGGGCAACACCCACGATCTCTTCCACCAGACCTTCCGCGGCTTCGCGCACAACCTCCGCGGCTTGTTCAAGAATGTTGACCGGAGAATCCGGCGACGGCTTCGGAATTGATTTCTGCGGATCTGCCATGAGTATTGGTTCGCCCTGAGTCTGTCGAAAATTGCGCAATGGATGAGCTTTTATTCTACAACCTGTGCGCAACAACTCCACCGGCCCGGCTGACCAGCGACTGCAAGACCTCGATGTTATGCAGATCGTCGAGCGGCTCGTCGATCGGAGTTTCCAGGATGAAGGCCGCGTGGGCGTGGCGCGGATCGCCGAGCAGGCGCCGGAATGGTTCGAGGCCAATGGTCCCCTTACCGATGTTTTCGTGGCGATCGAGCTTGGAACCGAAAGCAGACTTGGCGTCATTGCAATGCCAGACGCGCACGTTGGCCAGGCCCACGGTGGCATCAAGCTGGCGCATGGTTTCCTCGTAACCGTCCGCGCTTACAATGTCATAGCCGCGCACGTGGGTGTGGCAAGTGTCGATGCAGGAGGCGACTGGAATGCGAGTGGCGAGAGCGGCAATGAGCTCGGCCACGCTTTCAAAACTCGAGCCCAGCGAGAACTCGGCTCCTGCCGTGTTTTCAACCAGCAGCGTGAGTCCGTTGTCCGCCATGTTGAGCCCGTCGCTGGCGCGGGCGATGGCCGCGCAGGCGTTGGCCAGGCCCTCCTCGCGCGAGCAGCCGCGAAAGCTGCCGGGATGGAGGACCACGTATTCGGCGTGCAGAAGGATGGCGCGTTCCATTTCGGCACGGAGGGCGGAGACGGATTTCTCCAGTATTTCAGGATTGGTTCCCGCGACGTTGATGAGATAGTTGGCGTGGATCACCAGCGGTTTCAGGTCGTAGGCGGCGCGCAGGTCTGCCATGGCCGCGCACTGCGCGGGCGAGATATCAAACGGCCGCCACATGCGCGGGCTGGAACTGAAAATCTGCAGGGTATTGCAGCCCATGCGCCAGGCGCGCTCGGCGGCGGTCTCGACTCCCCCCGAAGTGGAGGTGTGAATGCCGATACGGCGCGACGAACACTGCGCCCTGTGCTCAGCGGCGGGAATGAGCTTGAGTATGTCCCGCTCGGAGGTAGTCGCGGACTTCTTGACGGCTCGTGGCATGAGGAGATTGTAAGGCGAACCCCGCCCCGGAGCCAGCACCCGTCCTGTCCGCCTCTGGCACAGGGTTTGCCGGAGTTCCGCACATCGGGCTGGCGCGGTGATATCCTAGCGGCATAACGTCAGAATGAGGCTTTCACCTCCCATGTCCAACCCGCGCAGTCCGGAATCCCAGCCCACCCCCGAGTCCACCGAGTCATTCGAGCAGATTCTTGCTCAATACGAGCGCACGCATACACGCAAGGCTCCGGATGGCAACAAGCAACTGGAGGGCACGGTCGTCGCCGTCTCAGCCGAGTCGGTATTTCTTGATATCGGTTATAAGACCGAAGGCATCCTGCCGCTGGCGCCGTTCCAGGGCGCGGGCGAAACGGTAAATGTTGGCGACAAATTTCCGGTCTCGGTCAAGGGCCGGGATCCGGAAGGTTACTACGAACTTTCACGCCTGAAAGTAGAGCTGCCAAAGGACTGGTCGGCCCTGGAACGGGCCTTTGCCGAAAAGACCACGATCCTGGGAACGGTGACCGCCGTCATCAAGGGCGGGCTCAGTGTGGACGTGGGAGTGCGCGCGTTCATGCCATCCTCACGCAGCGGAGAGCGCGATTCGAGCGCCCTGGAGAAGCTGGTTGGAGAGCAGATCCGCTGCCGCATCATCAAGCTCGACGTGACCGACGAAGACGTGGTGGTGGATCGCCGCGCCGTGGCCGAAGAGGATGAGCGCGCCAGCAAGGAACAACGCTTTGCCGAGGTCCAGGAGGGCGCCACGCTGAGCGGGACGGTCCGCAGCCTGACCGACTATGGTGCATTCGTCGATCTGGGCGGGGTAGACGCGCTGCTGCACGTCAGCGATCTCTCGTGGGGCAGGGTCAACAAGCCGGCCGACGTGCTCGCGGTGGGGCAACAGGTGGAAGTGAAGGTTCTGAAGGTCGATCCCGGCAAGCACCGGATCTCCGTGGGACTGAAGCAGTTACAGCCCCATCCGTGGGATGCGGTCGCGGAGAAGTACAAGGTTGGCGAACGTGTGCAGGGAACCGTTACGCGGGTGGTCGAGTTCGGAGCCTTCGTGGAACTGGAACCGGGCATTGAAGGATTGATTCATCTTTCAGAAATGTCCTGGGGAAAGAAAGTGAAGAAGGCTGGCGACATGATCAAGCCGGGCGAGCCGGTGGAAGCCGTGATTCTGGGCATCAGCCTGGGTGAACGCCGCATCTCGCTGGGATTGAAGCAAGCCCTGGGCGATCCCTGGGCCCAGGCCGCGCAGAAGTTTGCGGTGGGCACGGTGATCGAGGGACCGGTTACGAGCATCACCAAGTTCGGCGCCTTCGTGCAAGTTGTCGAAGGCGTTGAGGGCATGGTGCACGTCAGCGAAATCAGCGCCGAGAAACGCATTGAGCACCCCCAGGACGTGCTGAAGCTTGGGCAGGTGGTCAAGGCGCAGGTGCTCGACATCGACCTGGAAAAACGGCAGTTGCGCCTCAGCATGAAGCAGCTCATCCCAACCGGTCTGGACGAATACATCGCCGAACATAAGATTGGCGATGTTGTGACCGGCCGTTTGATCGAAGAATCCGGCGACCGGGTGCGGGTGGAACTAGGGGAAGGCATTCGGGCTACTTGCCGGATTGCCGAAGCCGCTGCCAGCAAGGAACCCGCGGCCGAGGCCGGTAAGCTCGACATGTCATCCCTGAGCGCCATGCTCAATGCCAAGTGGAAGGGCGAGGATGTGAGCCGGGAGACGAAGCCCGAGGCGGTGCGTGCGGGCCAGATTCGCAGCTTCCGCATCGTGAAACTGGACGCCGCCACCAAGAAAATCGAGCTGGAACTGGCCTGATTTCTATCGAATGGTTGCGTCCGGCAGCGGTTTGCGGCCAGGAATTCAACAGCGTGAGCACTCCCTACGTTGCCCGCATTGCCGCGCCTCCGCTACACTAATGGTTTCTGTGAGGGAACCATGCTGGTAGTGATGCAGTCGCGGGCAACAACGGACGAGATTCGTGCCATCTGCGAAAGAATTGAATCCCTGGGATTCCGGGCGCACTCGGTGGAGGGCACGCAACGCTATGCCATCGCCGTCACCGGCGACCTGCGCGGGATTGAAGCCTGGGGACTCGAAGAGCTGCCGGGCGTGCAGGAAATTATCCGCATCAGCAAGCCGTACAAGCTGGTAAGCCGCGAGTCAAAACCGGAAAATACCATTGTCCGATTCCCCAATTCCGATGTCACCATTGGTGGTGAGGAGTTTGCCATCATTGCCGGGCCATGCTCGGTGGAAAGCCGCTCGCAAACCCTGACCGTCGCCGAAAAGGTTGCCCTCGCCGGGGCCAGGCTGTTTCGCGGCGGCGCCTACAAACCGCGGACTTCGCCTTACGCATTCCAAGGTATGGGAGTCGAGGGACTGAAGATCCTGGCGGAGGTGCGCGAGCGCTTCGGCATGCTGATTGTGACCGAGGCGGTGGACACCGAAGCTTTGGACGCGATTGAGGATTACGCCGACATGATCCAGATTGGCGCGCGCAACATGCAGAACTTTTCGCTGCTCAAGCGTGCCGGCCGTTCGCCGCTGCCGGTGCTGCTGAAGCGCGGCCTGAGCGCGACCCTGGAAGAGTTGCTGATGGCGGCTGAATACATCATGAGCGAAGGCAATCGCAACGTCGTGCTCTGCGAGCGCGGGGTGCGCACGTTTGCCGATCACAGCCGCAATACCCTGGACCTGAGCGTGATTCCCGCGGCGCAGAAACTGAGCCATCTTCCAATCATCTCCGACCCCAGCCACGGCACCGGCAGGCGCGACCGGGTGGCGCCGCTGGCGCTGGCTTCCGCCGCGGTGGGCGCCGATGGGCTGATGGTGGAGGTGCATCACGACCCCGACCGCGCGCTCTCCGACGGAGCGCAGTCGTTGTATCCCGATCAGTTTGCGGCCATGGTTTTACAGTTGCGCGCCATCCTGCCGGTGGTGCATCGCACCCTGAGTTTGGCGCCGCCAAAGGAACGCCCCGCGCCGGCCCGGGAAGCGGCACGGTCGTGAACATGGGGCGGAAAGCAGCAGTGGGCCGGCGGCTTGCCGGCCTTGCGCTTGCGTCCCTGCTGGTGCTGGCAGGGTGCAGCAAACGGAACGCCGAACCGCCGTACACCTTCGCCTATATCACCAATTCGGGTTCTAACACGGTCAGTGTGCTCAACCTGGCCACCATGAAAATTGAGCGAGTCCTAGCCACGGGAATCAATCCAAGCGGAGTCACCGCGAACCCTGCAAAAAACGAAGTTTATGTGGTCAACACGGACTCAGGTACGGTGAGCATCATTGACGCGTCCCGCAACCAGGTGACCGGCAGCGTTGCCGTGGGAAGGATGCCCTACACGATTTCCGTAACCGCCAACGGCCGCCGTGGATGGGTCGCCAATGCGGAATCCGACACCGTGACGGCGCTGGACCTGGATACACATCGCGTCATCGGACAGCTCGGGGTGGGAAAACAACCCGGCCTGGCGCGGGTTTCCGGAGACGGTAAGTTCGTGGCCGTTGCCAACCGGGGCGACGATTCTGTGACCCTCATTGACGGCGACGCCATGAGGATTCGCGCCACCCTGCATGTGTGCAAGAGTCCGGACTCGCTGGTCATTCTGCCCGATGCTTCCAAGGCCGTCGTTGGCTGCTCCGGTTCGCGGCAAGTGGCGTTGGTGAACCTGAAGAACGCGGACGTTGAGGCGCTGCTCAGGGTGGGCGGCATGCCTGTGGACCTGGGGATGAAGCCCGACGGCGGTGAGGTCTTCGTCTCCAACTATGAGGCGCAGACGATTTCGGCAGTGAGCCCGTACACCGACGAGGTTGGCGAAAGTTTCCTGGCCGGAGATCATCCCGTGCGAGCCCTGGTCAGCGCGGACAACAGCACGCTCTATGTCAGCAACTTTGCCTCCAACAGCGTGGCTGTCTTTAACGCCACCACGCGCAAGCTGATCACCACGGTGCAGGTCGGTTCCAATCCCGATGCCCTGGCACTGACTCCGGCGGAGAACATGCTGCTGGTCGCCGATTCGGGCTCCGGAGACGTAGCCGTGCTACTGCTGGACAAGCGCAGCGACAAGAAAGTGGAGGCTCCGCCGCCGCGCCTGTTTCTGATGATTCCAACCGGGGCAAGGCCTTCGCAGATTGCCTTGAAGACGGTGTCGAAAGCAACCCCGTAATGATGATCTGCTCGTCATGCGGACGCGAGTTTGAGGCTTCCTCCGACACCGAATCGCTCTGTCCGCAATGCTTGGCGGAGTCGCTCTCCGCCAAACCGGCGGGGCCGGCGCCGGGCCGTCTGCAACTGCTGCTTGAGTCGCCTGCCATCGTCCTGATCGCGCTGAATACGCTGGTCTATCTGATCATGGCGTGGCAGGCCCGCAGCTTCCTCACCTTCAGTCCCGAACTCCTGCTGAATTGGGGCGCGAACGCCGGGGCACTGACCAGCCAAGGGCAGTGGTGGCGGCTACTCACATCCACCTTTGAGCATGGCGGATTGCTGCACATTGCGTTGAACATGTGGTGCCTGTACAACCTGGGATGGCTGGCAGAGTTGCTCTTTGGGCGCGTGCGCTTCATCCTGCTCTACTTGATGTGCGGCATCGGCGGCAGCCTGGCAAGCATCTGCTGGAACGGCAACGGATTGAGTGTTGGCGCCTCGGGCGCAATCTTCGGCATCGCCGGAGCGCTGATTCCGGCGATGCTGCTGCATGGCAACCAGAAGCTGCGCGCGCTGCTTAAAGGGCAGTTCATAAGCATTGCGCTGTTCGTCGTTTACAGTATCGTGTTCGGCGCCCGCTCGCGCGGCACGGATAACGCGGCCCATGTTGGCGGACTGATCACTGGCTTGATTCTGGGCGCCGCCTTCCCTACCGGCCTGGACCGCCACGAACGGCGCGGGCAAATCAGGGTGGCGGCCGGCACGATTTTCATGTTGCTGGCGTTTGCCGGAGCGGGAGCTTTTGCCCGGCAGCGCAATCAGGCTTACATCGAGATTGACCAGGCCGCCGATGCGCACGAGCGCGGCGACGCCAACGCCGCCATTGCCCACGCCCAGCGCGCCACTCTGCTCAAGCCGGAAGATGCGCACGCCCAGTTCATGCTCGGAACCCTGCTTCTGGATGCCCATCGCTATGCAGAAGCAGTAGGTCCGTTCACCAGCACCACTCACTTGCGACCCAAGTTCGGGCCGGCCTACGTCAATCTGTGCGTGGCGCAACGCGAGTTGAAGCTGCTGCCAGAGGCGCTCGCCAACTGCGAACAGGGCGCACAACTGTCTCCCGGCGACGCGGAATCGTGGTTTAACCTGGGACGCGTGCGCTACGAGTCGCACGACCTGACCGGCGCGCGTGACGCCTTGGCAAAAGCAGTGTCGCTGAACCCGCAAGGATTCGACGAGAACCTGCAATATGCCCTGATGCTGATCTCGAATGGAGAGATCGCAAAGGCGGTTCCCTACCTGCAAAACGCGCACAATCTACACCCTCAGGACCAGGGCGTGACCAGTTTGTTGATGCAATCCCAGGCACGGTAGGAAGGTTCTCCACAGAGGCTAACGCGCCACGCGGCCGGAACTTGGCGCGGCGGTTTGGAACTCAGTGGGTGGTGGGCTGGCAGAGCTGCTCGAACGCCTGCTGGAGCGCGGCAGCAATGCCGGCGGCGTCCCGGCCTTCGATCGCCGCGCGAGGCATGAAGTAGGCGAGCTTGCCATCGCGCAAAATTGCAATGCTCGGAGACGAGGGTGGCTGGCCGATGAAATACTCCCGTGCGCGCTCGGTTGCGGCAACGTCCTGCCCGGCAAAGACCGTAATGGAGTGGTCCGGCTTGATGGCGCCCTCCAAGGCAACTCGCACCGCAGGACGCATCTTGCCCGCCGCGCAGCCGCAGATGGAGTTCACCACCACCATCAGCGTTCCCTTGTTCCCGGTAATTGCCACGTCGACCTCTTCCGGGGTGCGCGCTTCCTGCACCCCGAGGCGTGTCAGTTCCTCGCGCATCGGCACCACCATCAGCTCTGGATACATCGATTCTCCTCCCCATCCATACGTCCTGCTGGGTTGGATGACCGGCGCTGCGGTTTGGGCGCAGAGTGTTCGCCTGCGCGTATCATGTGAGCAGAATGATAAAGATACAGGAGAACATTTGCCTGGCCCCATACACCACGTTACAGGTGGGGGGGGACGCCCGCTACTTTGCCGAGCCCGCAAATGACGACGAGATCGTCGAGGCCCTCGGTTGGGCGCGCGCCCGGTCGCTGGCGCTGTTCGTCCTGGGAGGCGGCAGCAATCTCCTGGTAAGTGACGCGGGCTTTGGCGGCCTTGTGCTGCACATGACAATGGCCGGCATCGATGTCCGCGAGGATGGCGGAAAGCGGATCTATTCCGCCGGTGCGGGCCTCGAGTGGGACGTTCTGGTGAAGCTCGCGGTGGAGGACAATTGCGCTGGAGTGGAATGCCTGAGCGGCATTCCAGGAAGCGTAGGCGGCACTCCGGTGCAGAACGTAGGCGCCTATGGGCAGGATGTATCTGGAACCATCGTGCGGGTTTGCGCCATTGATGCGGCAGCCCTGGAGCCGGTCGAGTTCGACACGGCCGCTTGCCAGTTCCGCTACCGCCAGAGCCGCTTCAATGGAGCGGACCGTGGCCGCTACATCCTGACCCGCGTGGATTACGCTCTGGAACCCGGCGGCTTGCCCAGCATTACCTACCCAGACCTGAAGCGGCACTTTGACCCCAGCCATGCGGCTCCGACTCTTGCGCAGACGCGCGAAGCCGTGCTGGCAATCCGGCGCGCCAAGGCAATGGTGCTCGACCGTAACGATGTGGACAGCCGTAGCGCCGGATCTTTCTTCAAGAATCCTGTCGTGAGCCTGGCCGACTATGAACGGATTGCCGCCAATTCGGCGGTCGAGGTTCCACATTTCTCTGCAGGCGAGGGACAGGTGAAACTGGCGGCGGCGTGGCTGATTGAGCAAGCGGGAATCAGCAAAGGGTTCGTGCTTGGTCCGGTGGCCATCAGCAGCAAGCACACCCTGGCCCTGATCAACCGGGGCGGCGCGACAGCCGCGGATGTGCTGGCGCTGAAAGAGTTTGTGCAGCACCGCGTAGGCGAACGCTTCGGGGTGGAGTTGCGTCCCGAGCCGGTAATGCTGGGCTTCTGAGCGTTCGCCGGAGAAATTGCCGGGTTAGTTGCGCAGAAATTGAATCGAGTGGGTCTTGATGATGAGCCACACGGCTTGTCCCGTTTCCAGATCGAGATTCTGCAAGGCGCCCCGGGTGATGTGAACGCGGAACTCAGTCTCCGGGCCGTCTCCCGCGGCACACCGGACGCGTAGTTCAACCATTCCGGCGCGATCCTCAATCACACGGATCCGGCCACTCAGCAGGTTTCTGGCGCTGATGCCGGAGGGCCGGCCGGTAGCCACCAGAATGTCTCCGGCGCGCAAGGCAAGACACGCCGCCTCGCCCGCGGCCTTATTCGCCAGCGGTGACTCCAGCAACAGGGCCGTTCCCGCGACCCGGCAGGTCATGGTACCCAGCGCGGAATGTGTTTCTTCCACCACGGCATCTAGGATATTTTCATATCCGGAGAGCGCGGCCTGCTCGCGGCTGAATGGCGCACTGAAAATCTGGCGGGGCTCGCCATCGGCCACAACGTGCCCCATTTCCATCACTAAAACCCGGCGTGAGAGCGAATAAGCCTCCGCCTGCTCGTGGGTCACGTAGAGCAGGGGAACCGCGTGCTCGCGCTGCCAATCGAAGATTGCCTCCAGAAGCAGCGATTTCAGCCGCAGGTCGAGCGCCGTAAGCGGTTCGTCCAGCAACAGCAATTGAGGCTCGCAGACCAGGGTGCGGGCCAGAGCCACGCGCTGCTGCTCGCCTCCGGAGATGGCGGCCGGGCGGCTTGCGGCCAGCTCGGCGATGCCAAAGCGCTCCAGAATCGAGCCTACCCGCGCAGCGCGCTCCGGGCGCGGCTGATCCAGCAGACCATACTCAACATTCTGGCGCACGGAGAGGTGCGGAAATAAGGCAGGCTGCTGCGAAAGATACCCGATGTGACGCTGGCGAACCGGGAGGTTCACTCCACGCTCGCTACAGAACAACGTGCGTTCGCCCAGTGCAATCCGGCCATGTTGGGGCGCGCGAAAGCCGGCGATGCAGTCGAGCACCGAGGTTTTGCCGGCGCCAGATGCGCCAAACAGCACCACCACTTCGCTGTCTGCCCGGAAGCTGCATTCAAGTTGAAACCACGGCAGCGGCAGGTGAATTTCGACGCTCAAAGCCGCGCTGGAGGGGCTCACGGCAGCCTCCAATTCCGTTTGCGGTTGAGCGCGTTGATGGCAACCAGTAATACTAGGGAGATTCCAAGCAGGGTGATGGATTGGCGCGCCGCGGCTTGATAGTCAAGCATCTGTACGTTGTCATAGATGGCAATCGACGCCGTCTGGGTGCGGCCAGCAATGTTGCCACCCAGCATCAGCACCACGCCAAACTCTCCCAGGGTGTGCGCAAAGCTCAGAGCAAAACCCGTCACAATACCGGGGAAGGCAAGGGGAAACGTGATGCGCCAGAAAGTTCGCCAGGACGAGGCTCCTAGGCTGGCCGAGGACGCCAGCAAACGGCGGTCCACCGCAGCCAGCGCCGCCGTAAATGGCTGCACTGCAAAAGGCAAACTGTAGATCACCGATCCGAGCACGAGCCCTTCAAAACTGAAGGCCAGTGTGTGTCCGGTAAACCGCTCCCAGGATGCGCCGAGCAGGCCGCGGGAGCCGAATTCCAGCAGGAGATAGAAGCCAAGCACCGTCGGCGGCAGCACGATGGGCAAGGCTATCACGGACTCAACCAGAAATCGCAGGCGGAAGCCCGTGAAGGCCAGCCACCAGGCCAGCGGCAGTCCAACCACAAACAACAAACAGGAGGTAACCAGCGCGAGCTTGAGGCTCAGCAGGAGAGGTGAGATCATGGTGTGCTCCGCAACATGGCGCCGAATGGCGGTGGCGGCTGGTTTCGCTCCCCGGACGCTGGCTCCATTTGTGTGCTCGATCCATTCTGGACCGCCTGGGGCTTCCAGACAACGAAGTGAGAACTTCAATCTCGCGCATTGGCGCAAAGTGGGAGTTGGGAGAAATGATCAGGATAGGCGCGGGAGCTTCCAGACGCACGGCAGACGCAGGACGGGCGAAACCCGGTGTCACGGTGCTCGATGGGAGGCGACGGATTGCCGCAAGGTTACTTCTGCGGCGAATTGCGAATCCGTTTGAACTTTAGAACGCTGCCAGCCATGCCACGCGTTTCACTCAGGACGGCTACCGTGGCGAGCACGCCCATCACCAGGAACAGCGCGAACATAATCACGGCAATGACAAGGATCGGCATAAGATACCTCGCCGCTATTGTCCGCCGGCCACAACCATCCTTCGGTGACGTCAGTCACCGTCGCAAGTGAGCTTGGACTCAGATCAGCTTTGCCAGTTCGCCGTCGATCTGCTTCAGTTCGCTGTTCAGCAGCAAGGTGTAGCGCTCACTGCTGGTCCGGGTTAGTTGTTCGCGAACTCGCGCACGGGTCAACTTCAGAGCTTGAACCTTGCGGGCCTCTTCCGCCTTCAGCCGGTCCACGCGCTCTTTTTCATCGACAATTTCCTGTGAACGAATCTGTTCCTGCTGATCGATTTGCTGCATTTCCAAGGACTTAATTTCCCCGCCATTAGCCATGCATCCATTATAAACGGGCAGGAGCGCCTTAGACAAAGCAAAGATGGCCGGAAAACTGTCCTCCAGACAAAAATCCGGGCACTCTTGAGCCGCGAAGGCACCCCGTGCGCTGGAGCGAACAGAACCCAGGCGCCGCTGCGGCCGGCGCAGATGGAGCCGATCCGCGCCCGTTGAAGCGCAAGCACTGCCTTCAACTTGGCATTCAGTCCGACGCCGGAACACTCCCGGTGGAATTGGCTGCACCAGTTCCTAGAAACGAACGACAAGCCCGCCCATATAGCGGAACGAACTCTGGCTGGTGCTGTAATGGTTCGTGTAGAGGTAGTCCACCTGCGCCAGGCGTATGCCAATGTGACGCGACAGGTTTCCATCCACGCTCACGCCCGCGGCAGCGGCAAATTCGGTGTTCGCGTAAGTAAACTCAGAATAGGAGACCGGGTAGGTGAAGACAGCGTGATCAACGCCGGCAAGGGCGTGAACAGAGGAGGAGAAAAAGCCATATCTGCGCAGGCGATAACTGGGACCTGCCATATAGGTAGCGCGCACGTACTTGATTCCCGTGCTGTCGACCCTGCTGTTCGAGCCTCTGGAGATATCGATGGTGTAACCAAGCCTGCCATGCACGTAACGGCTGAACTCGAAACCAAAACCATTCAGGTTTGTGCTAGTCACGGGAACAGTGTTGGCAGTGCCGGCATAGGTGCCGGAGGTGTCGGCATACTGGTAGGAATAACCGAGAAAAAATTCCGTCTTCGGCAGTACGAAGGGCTTCGGCTCTACTTGCGCCAAGGCAAAGGCGCCAGAAACAAGGATGAACACGGCAACAATCGTGACCTTACGCATCGATATCAATCCTCCGGGAGGTGAGAACCATCACCGGCAAGCCCGGAGCCGTAGATGTTCGGCAGGGGCCTGGAACCTGGGATGAATTGCTCGTCTATCCTCAACTTAACACGGCGAAGCCACCGAGGGGCAGAGGTGATTGAACCCCGTCAACCCCTTACGGCTTTCCTCAACTCAGGATAATACGGTTCCTCGTCGTTGCGCGATTCGCAAGTTTGTGGTTTTGAGCACACAGAAAGCCGCCTTCCCCTCAGGGAAGGCGGACGAAAATTCGTGCTGTTTTTTTATTTTCGCAGCACGGCAGTGTGGAGCGGGGCGGTTTTCCCGGCAAAGTAGTTGTGTTCGTCCAGGTTGCGGTAGAAACGCCCTGCCAGTTCCGCGGCCTTCGGCCCATAGACGGCATGGTCGCCCTTGAGGAAGATGACGGTGACAATGCGGCCGGATTGCGAGTTGGCGAAGGAGCCAAACCAACCGAAACGCGTTCCAGCACTGCTGCAGGTTCCGGTCTTGCCGAGCACCTGCTCCGAGGTAAAGCTGGTGCGCAGGCTGCGTGCGGTGCCAAACTGGGTGGCGCCCAGCATGCCTACACTGACTTCGGGGATCAACGGTGCGATATCCAGGTATCGCTTGACCTTGGGCCGGAAGTTGGCCACCTCGGCCGCCGAACGCGGATGCTGCAGGTAGTACAAGGTGCCGCCATTGGCAATCGAGGCTATCAGCGAACCCAGTTGGAGCGGAGTCATGCTGATGCTTTCGCCGAACGAGCACATCTTGCCGACGCCGCCGAGACTGGCCGGCAGTTCCTCGCTGGGGTACACCCCGAGGTGTTCGCCCTCGATATTCCATCCCGCCAGCTCGCCCAACCCAAACTGGTGCGCATAGTAGCTCACCTTCTGGAAGCCAAGACGGCGGCCCAGCGCTTCGAAGTATTGATTGTTGGAGTGCGCCAGCGCCTGGTTCATGTCCATCTTCCAGCCGCCTAGATTTACCGGCGTGTCCTTGGTGACGATGCCTTCGCTCAACGCGGCCAAGGCAACGGAAACCTTGATCGTGGAGCAGGGCTGCGCGCCGCTGGAAAGCGCGAGTTTCTGGTTGACCATCGCCAGGATTCGGCCATTGCTGGGGTCGATGGCGACCACGGTGCCATTCAGATTCCCCAAGGCGCTTATAGCGGCGTCGCGCACAATCGGATCTTCGCCAGCGGTAATGTCGCCCGCAGCCGGATCGCTGGCGAACGAACTGACGGTGAAGCGCTCATAGTAGCGCGGAGTGCTTCTGCCTCGGCGTTTCACCGCGATGATCTTCTTGCTTCTACTTCCACGCCTGACTGCACGCGAGGTGATCGCGCGGCTGTGCCGGGAAGCTGCCATGCGCCTCTCCGTACTCGCGCTCTCCTTGATCTTGTGACTGCTTCGCGCCTCATGACGAGTGGATACGGTGGCCGCAAAAGAGCTGGGAACTATCAAAAGCGCCAGCACCGCCACCAGTGCGGTTCTCAGAATCCGGGTCTGTACTACAGTTAACATTCTCGTTACCTACACTCCGACTCGAGCCCCGCGATTCCGGGCTTCCTAAAGAGATGTCTTCAAGTGGTGAGTATCTTGATGGTAAGTGACCTGAACCTTCGCTTACAACCTCTAAATACCCACCCCGGTGATTCTCGCCAGTAACTTAAGTACACTTCGATGCCCCGGTCCGACGATAGGCTGCAACAGAATTACGGAATCCGCGCTATCCAAACCATCTCTATCGGCAGAACATCCTGTCCAGTTGATTGTTAACACAATTGATATCGGAAAGATGCTAACCGTCTTGAGTCCCCAGCCACAAAAATCCAGAAAAACGCGTTCTCATTTCGTGATGGTCAGTGCGATCTGCGTCGAATGCACCGCAGTGCCAGCCGTGGCCGAGATGGTGACGGTTGTGGTCACGGATATCGGATTCGTGGATACAATCGGCGGCACCGCTTTGGGCGTTGAGCAGTTTGCCAGCAGCAGAAGCGAGAGTAGCGCCAGCAGCATCAAGACAATCCGCCGGCGCCGGCGCTTGATTTCCGCGCCGGTCAACATCAGTCCGCACAGGAGAACGCCCGAGTTGGCCCAATTAAGACGGCGGCGAGCGGGCAAAGGCTTTGGCACATGCAGCAAACTCACCGAATCCAGCGAGGTCTGGATGGTAAGCGTGGCCGCGACCTCTGTCCCGGGGATCGTTACCTGCGCGGGAGAGAAGGTGCAGGTCGTCAACGCAGGCAGTCCCGAACAGGAGAGTGCGACCACACCCGCGTAGCCGTTGAGTGATCCCAACGTGAGCGCGATCGTGGTGCTCTGCCCGGCAGCGACGCTGGGAGACGCAGGTGCGGCGCTGATAGTGAAGTCTCCCGCCGCAATGGTGCCGAATTGGTTGTAGGCCAGGGTCAGGAAGTCGCGGGCGCTCGATACCTGGAGAAGATCCGGCAACCCGTCGGTGTTGATATCGGCAAGCGCCAGTGGACCTCCCAGGGGAAGATCTCCCACCTTAGCGAAGGTTCCGGCCTGGGTGTTGAGCCATATGCCGGTGGCCAGTCCTTCATCGGCCACAATGTCCGGCAATCCATCGTTGTTGATATCCGCGAAGTTGAGCCGGGTTGCACCGTTCAGCGGAAATACCGAAGCCTGGGTGAAGGTGCCCGTGCCGGAACCCAGGTAAACGGTCGCCGTTGTGGCGCTCCCGGAACCGGTGACCACAACCAGGTCGAGTTTTCCGTCACCGTTCACGTCCACCAACTCCGCCACAGAAGCAGCAGCGGTGCTGATGACAGTGTAGTAAGCAAAGGTTCCGTTGCCATTGTTCAGCAGTAGATCCACGCCGCCTGCGCCCGCCGTAACCAGGTCAGGATGGCCGTCGCCGTTCACATCTCCCGCTGTGATGTAGATAGCTCCCGGGGCAGTCGGGTAGCCAATTTCAAATCCGAAGGCGCCATCGCCCTTGCCTAGAAATACAGCAACGTTGCCAGGAGCCGTGTCCAAGTCGGCGACGTCAGGAAAACCGTCTCCATTCAGATCCAGCACCACGGCCTGGGTGGAGAGGCTTTGCGAAACCACGGTCGCTGCCTGGAATGTGCCATCGCCCTTGCCCAGCGCGGCGTAAGTGGAACCAGCCGTGGTGACGTTGTTGGCGGTCACGCTCGCGGTCCAGAAAACAACGTCGATCATGCCGTCGGCATTCAGATCGGCGGGAATCAGGCCAGCAATGGGCGCGGAGGTCAGAGTGCTGTAGATGGGAGCACCCAGGGTGCCGTCGGGCTGGTCCAGCATCACCCCAACCTTGCCGCTGGAGAGGGCGGAGAAAATCGCGTCCGGACGCGAGTCCCCGTTGAAATCCGCGGAGGCAATCAACCCGCCGGAATAAAGATACACACTTGCCGCCGCAAACCCTCCGGAGGCCTTCGAGAGCCAGATCAGCAGCCTGCCGCTCACCGCTGAAGGCGCAATCAGGTCGGGAACACCGCTGCCAGCGAAGTCACCCGCGGCCAGCGACGCGCCCGCAACCTTCTCGGCAAACCCCAGGGGTAGCAGGGTTTCCGGCTTGAGAATGCCCGTGCCGGTACCCGCCAACAACGACTCCGGCTGGGCGATGCCCCCTGCCACAACTACATCCTCATGCCCATCGCCCGTAAACCGGGCGATGGAAATCTCGTACGGATCGGTCACCGACGTGGCCTGATTCAGCGCGGCTTGCAGAGTTCCATCGCCGTTGCCAAGATAGACTTGGACCTGGCCGCCGCTGCCCGTGTCCACTCCCGCAACCACATCGGCCTTGCCGTCGCCATTCATATCCGCAACTGCAAGGCTGCGCACGGTTCCGCTGACCGGCATTGACTTGGGCGCCTGGAAACTCCCATTGCCTTTGCCCAACAGAACTGAGAAGCCGGTGCCGTCATTGCCGATGAGGTCCAGATTGCCGTCGCCGTTGAAATCGGCCGCAGCGTAAAATGCGCCGCTGTAGTTCACCGTCAGCGGCGCTTGGAATGTCCCATCGCCTTTGCCGAGGAAGACCTGGTCGCCGGTAGCCAGATCAAGATGCCCGTCGTTGTTGAAGTCGCCCGCCACCAGGCGTCCATTGCCGCTCGTCGCGGTCTTGATCGGCGCCCGGAAGCTTCCATCGCCATTCCCCAATAGGACAACGATGTTCAGATCAAACCGGTTGTGCAGGGCGATGTCGAGCTTGCCGTCGCCGTTGAAATCGCCAACCACCAGCGAACTGGGCGCGGAAACTCCGGAAACCGACGAGACAACGGAAGCAACCGTACCCGTGCCACTGTTCAAAACCACTTCTACCGTGCTGGTTGCGCCGTCGGCTACCACGATGTCCAGCTTGCCATCGCCGTTAAAATCGCCCACCGCAACGGCGTCGGCTCCGGTCACCGCAACGTTGACTGGCGAGGGATAAATGCCCCCAAAGGCGACGGAAGAAATCAGCAACACGAAGAGCGCAATGCAGGAAAGCGAGTGCACGCCTCTCCACGGCCGGCAACGACTCATGGCCCCACCCTCCGTAACGGAGTGTTTCGACTCTAGCGCAGCTCAGAGGGCGCCGCACAGGAAATTCAGGAATTCGCTGCCGGGATCCCCCTGAAGAGAGCCACGTAACAACCTGCACCGCTACTCAACGTCGGGATTTTTCTTTCTCAGATACGCCGGAACATCGAGTTCGTCGTGCTCATCTTCCACGTTCAGAGCCTCTAGTGAAGGCGCCGGACGGGTGGCTTGCACTGCCTCCCAGATCCGGGTCGCGGGCGGTACCGGCTGGGGATTCTCTGGGGCGGGCACGGCGGCAGGAACCTGAACCTGGCTAGGTTCTGCCTTGGGCGCATCGTGCGACTCCGCGCCTGGGACCTGCAGTTGGTAGGCATCATCGGCGCGGCGCATGATCTGCGGCTCCGGCGGCGTAACCCACTGCGCTTGCCGCGCCTGCTGAATCGCCGCAGACGTGGCTGCCATCCTCTCCCGCGAATTGTGCCGCAGTTCGGAACGAAAACCGGTGGCAATCACCGTGATCTTCACTTCATCCTTCATCTTCTCATCGAGCACGGCGCCGAAGATGATATTGGCGTCCTCGTGGGCAGCGCTTTGGATAATGGTGGAGGCCTCATACACTTCGGCGAGTTTGAGCGAACTGGAGCCGGTAATGTTCAGCAGGATTCCCCGCGCACCGTCGATGGCGCCGGCTTCCAGCAGCGGTGAAGCGATGGCGCGCTGCGCCGCCTCCAGGGCGCGCCGGTCACCTCTGCCCGTGGAAGTCCCCATCACGGCGTAGCCCATCCCCGCCATGATCGCCTTCACATCCGCGAAGTCGCGGTTAATGATGCCCGGGATCGTGATGATGTCCGAGATGCCCTGTACCGCCTGGCGCAGAATGTCATCGGCAACACGAAAGGATTCGAAGAAGCCGGCATCTTGAGCGACGGCCAGCAGCTTCTCGTTGGGAATGACGATCACCGTATCCACGGAATCGATTAACTCGCTCAGTCCGCGCTCGGCCTGGCCCATGCGCCGCTTACCCTCAAAGGCAAATGGTTTGGTGACCACGGCCACGGTCAGCGCGCCCATTTCGCTGGCCAGCGACGCGATGATCGGCGCAGCTCCGGTACCGGTGCCACCACCCAGGCCGGTGGTTACAAACACCATGTCCGCGCCCTCCAGGGCGGCAATGATGCGGTCCGTGTCTTCCAGCGCCGCCTGGCGGCCAACTTCGGGATTGGCGCCGGCGCCAAGACCGTTGGTGAGCTTTACCCCAAGCTGCAACTTCTTCGGTGCGCGCGACATCTGCAGCGCCTGCAGGTCGGTGTTGGCGGCAATGAACTCGACGCCCTCCACGCCCGTCTCGATCATGCGGTTGACCGCGTTATTGCCGCCGCCGCCCACGCCGATTACCTTGAGCTTGGCGTTGTTGCGCACGTCCTCGTGAAACTGAATCCGGATGTCCTGTTCTTCCGTCATTGCCCCCTCACCTTGGCGCGCCATCGCGCCCTCTGGATCAATCGGCGTAACCACGGGCAAATAGCGCTCGCAGGCGTGCGCCAAACCCGCTCTCTTCCTTACTCTTCAAAACGCGCGCGCGTTGGGTGTAAAAAACCATTCCAATCGCAGCCGCGAATTCGGGCTCCTGCAATTCCACGGGAAGCTGCGCCATTCCCATCGGCAAACCGACGCGCGCCGGACGCCGCAGGATATCCTCGCAGCTTTCAGTCAGGCTGGGCAGGCGCGCTCCCCCGCCGGTGAGTACGATGCCTCCGCCGAGCATTTCCAGAACCCCCGCGTGGCGCAGGTTGTTGCGCAGAAGTTCCATTAACTCCCGTGCCCGTGGCTCCAGAATTTCACCCAGGTCTCGCTGCCGCATCATGCGCGGCGGGCGGTCGCCAACCGAGGGCACCTCAATCTCATTCTGCTCGCCGATACGGGTGACCATCGAACAGCCAAACTGCAGCTTCAGGTTCTCGGCGTCGATCAGCGGAGTCTCCAGGCCATAGGCAACGTCGCGGGTAAAATTGATCCCTCCCAGCGGAACCACTCCCGAATGGATGATCACGTCTTCCTGCACCACGGCGATATCGGAAGTGCCGGCGCCAATATCGATCACCGCCGCGCCCAGTTCGCGTTCATCGCGACGCAGCACCGACTCGGAGCAGGCCAGTGCCTCATACACCGTATCTTCCACGTGCATTCCGGCGCGGTTCAACGCCGTAATCACGTTCTGGACCGCCGAGTGCGCCGCCGTGATGACATGCACGCGCACCTCAAGTTGGCGGCCCAGCATCCCTACCGGATGGCGCACGCCGTCCTGATTATCCACCACGAATTCCTGCTGCAGGAGGTGCAGAATTTCGCGGTCTTCCGGAATCGAAATTTCCCGCGCCCGGTCTCCGACGGCCTGCACGTCCGCGCTGGTCAGCTCGCGCGCCCGCGGACCCAGCGAGATCACGCCGTGACTGTTGACGGAATGGATGTGAGGGCCGCTGATGCCAACCACGGCTGACTCCAACGTGAGCCCGCTGGACTTTTCCGCGTTCGCCACCGCTTCCGACACGCTCCTGGTAGCCGACTCCAGGTCCACGATCACGCCGCGGCGGGTGCCCGCCGAAGTCGCAATGCCGTGACCGCGATAGCGCAGGCCCGCCTCCGTGGTTTCCACCGCCAGCGCCACGGTTTTTGCGCTTCCCAGGTCGATGACCGTGATGATGTTTTCGTTTCGCTTACCCATCTACTTTGGCTTCTTCTCCGCGAGGCGCCCGTTCTTGGTTTTCTTCCCGGGCCCGTGTGGCCGTGGCGCGGCGTCGCCTTTTGTGGCTTGCGGGGAGGGCGGCGGCGGAGCGGCGTGCCTGTCCGGATTCAGGATCACTTCTCGTCCATAGCGCAAATCTACTGACTCCAGCTTACCGCGCTCCTGTTCCCACTTTTGCACATTCGACAGAAACACCATGAAGCGCGGCAGAAAATCCTCATTGCCCAAATGCAGAAGAATCGGCCCGGACCCGCCCTTCACCAGGACCTTCACGTCTTCCGGGTCGGAGAGATCGACCTCGTCCACATCGCGCGAATATTGCGTCTTGGCCTGCGTGAGGCCATCGCCACCGTCGAGTTCGCGCATCAGCCGCATGAAGGTTCGCATGCGCGGCGCCCGCGTGGAGAGTGGCTCACTCTCATTCATTCCCGTGATGACCGGAAATGAGTAGTCGCTCTGGACGCCCGCCGGGATCTCCATCAGCACGCCCTGGGCATCGATCAGTTCGATGTGTTCACCAAGCGCGATAAATGCCACCGGGATGCGCTCTTTCACCGTCACGCGAAGTTGATTCGGCCAAAGACGCATGACGGATGCGGACTCAACCCAGGAAATTTTCTCCAACTCCTGCTTGCGCTCCGCCAGCGAAATCTGAAATATGTTCCGGCCAATGTCCTCGTGCATCTTCTCCAGAACCTGCGCCCGCGAGTTCAGGGCCTCGCCTGCGAGTTGGATGTCCGATTCATTGCGTACCCGGAAGCGCCGGGAATGCAGAGCAAAACTGTAGGCCTCATAACCGGCTGCGCCCAGCGCCGCTATCACCAGCAGCACAATTACCAAGGCCCGCACCCGCGACGCCATCTTACGGGGCAGCGCTCCACGCCGCACCGGAACGCGTTTATTGGCACGACGAAACTGCTGCTGCTCGTCCTCGTCTTCGTCGTCCATCAGTCCGGCATCGGGCGGCAGAGCATCGTCCACAAAGGAGTTGCCGCCCGCCTGGCCGCGGCGGTAGAGGGGATCGTCGGAAGATGGTTCCTGATTGCGCGCCATAGGAATAATGCAGGCAGCAAGCGCCTTATCCGCTCACTATACCTGCTTTTGCAGTGAATTCATCTATTGATTATGAAGGCTCCCCCACGCGGTTCTTAACTCGGCAACCTGGCGCGGCGCTCTCCGTCCTCGCAGGCGCCTCGACCGCTCCGCTCCACCGGCCGGGTCAGGCTCCGGCTGCTTGTTCAAGTCTCGCGAGCGCCTCCAGTATCCGCGGACCAAGTTGTGAAACCGAACCCGCTCCCAAGGTCAACACCACGTCGCCAGGTTGTACCTGCTCGACGACCGCGTCAATGGCGGCAGCAAAACTGGCCGCGAATTCAGCGGGTTGACCGTTTTTGCAACGAATCATCCGCGCCAGGGCGAGCCCGCTGACCCCCGCAATCGGCTGCTCGCTGGCCGCATAAATATCCAGCACCAGGAGGCGATCCGCATCCGCAAACGCCGAGACAAACTGATCCATCAGCAGGTACGTGCGGGTGTAGCGGTGCGGCTGGAAAACAACGTGGATACGGCCCTCTGGACCGAGCCATTGCCGCGCTGCGGCAAGCGTTGCCAGAATCTCCGTGGGGTGATGACCGTAGTCATCCACAACACGAACCCCGGCAGCGCTTCCCTTCTGCTGGAAACGGCGATCCACGCCGCGGAATTGCGCGATGCCTTCACGAATGAGCGGCACCGGAATTTCCAGCCCCATGCCCACGGCGATTGCTGCCGTCGCGTTCAGAACATTGTGAACCCCGGGGACAAACAGATCGAACCGTCCCAGATCGCGGCCCTTGAAATCCACCGCGAAGCTATTGTGCATCGCTCCCGGCGCATGTTCCGTCATCACGTCGATCGCCCGGAAATCGGCATCCTCGCGCCGGCCATAGCTGAGCACCCGGCGCTCCACCCGCGGCAGCAGATTGCGCAGGGCATCGTTGTCCGTGCAGGCTACCACCGTTCCGTAAAACGGTACCCGGTCCATGAACTCCACAAAGGTGGTTTGTACGTCCTCCATGTCGCGATAACAGTCCATATGCTCGCGATCGATGTTGGTAACCACGGAAAGAATCGGCGAGAGCTTCAGGAATGAACGATCGCTCTCATCGGCCTCCGCAACCAGGTATTGCGAGGTGCCGAGCCGTGCATTGGAACCCATCGAATCGACCCGTCCGCCCACCACGACGGTTGGGTCCAGCCCACCGGCGGCCAAAACCGAGGCGACCAGGCTGGTGGTCGTCGTCTTCCCGTGCATTCCCGCGATGGCGATGCCATACTTCAGGCGCATCAACTCAGCCAGCATCTCGGCCCGCTGAATTACCGGCAGGTGCAGCTTGCGAGCCTCGGCGACCTCAGGATTGTCGCGCGCGATCGCCGAGCTGGTCACCACCACCTCGGCACCCTGAACGTTGGATTCAGCGTGGCCGACAAAGATCTGGGCTCCCAGCTTCTTGAGCCGCTCGGTGGTCGCGGAATCACGCAGGTCGGATCCGCTGACGCCGTATCCCAGGGTAAGCAGCACCTCGGCGATTCCGCTCATGCCGATGCCGCCGATGCCAACAAAATGAATGCGCTGAATCTTTGCGAACATGATTCTTGAATTGTACGGCAGCCCGAACCGGGATCATACCAGGTGCGAGTTCTCTTCCTGCTCGGGAGCCAGAATGCCTTCCGGCAGCGCGCCGCCGTTGTAGACGGCCATCCGGTTCTTCCACTTCAGGAAATCGCTGATCCGCCGCGGTTCGATGCGCACTTCCACCCGCCGCAAGCTAGCCAGCAGCAGGTTCATCTCATTCATCAATCCTTCGGGATGGCGCAGTTTGCGTTGCGACCTCTTCGTCACTTTCAGCTCGCGTCCTTGCGCCTCCAGCAATCCCCATCCCTCCGGCATCTCGTCCGCCGTGAGCAGTGTCTGCGGGGCGGCGTAGTAGCGCTCGCAGCCAAGCGCAATTTCAGGATTCCTGCGCCACCCCTTGGCCGCATCCGCATGAAAATCCGCGCGGCTGATCTTGCACTCGATCACGATGGAATGGTTCCTGCCCTTCCAGCCAATTGCGTCCGGCATTTCACCGCTGGAGCAGCCCTGCTCGCTGAGTACAATGCCGCAGCGCGAACGCCGCAACCAGGCCTCCGCCATCGCCACCAGCCGAGCATGCGTCATGAGTCTTTATCGCACGAAGGGCCCGCCGCTGGCGAGCCCCGGAATCCACGAAGTACACCACCCGTTCTACGTGGAGTAGTCCGCGTTGATGTGCACGTACTCCGCCGTCAGATCGCAGGTGAGAAACTCCAGCGCGCTCTTGCCGCGCCCCAGTTCCACCCTGATTTCGAATTCCGGCTGCTTCAGATATTCGTGCGCCTGCTTCTCGTTGAAGCTGTGGGCCATCCCACTCTTGCAGACCTGCTGCGCGCCGAAGAAAATGTTGATTTTTACCGGATCGACCGCGATCCCGCTCTTGCCAATCGACGACAGAATTCGTCCCCAGTTCGGATCGCTCCCGGCCCATGCCGTCTTGACCAAGGGAGAATTCGCGATCGAGCGGGCAATCGTGCGGGCCTCAGTCACGGACTTTGCCCCAAGGATCTGCAGCCGAACCAGATGCTTTGCGCCTTCACCATCGCGGACAATCTGTTCCGCCAGTGAACCGCACACGCCACGCAATACTTCCGCAAACCGCTTTTCCACGCCGCTGCCGGAGAGCTTCACCCTGCTCGCGCCTGACGCCAGCAGCAGAACCGTGTCGTTCGTCGATGTATCGCCATCCACCGAGATCGCATGGAATGACGTATCGACCGCCGCTTTCAGCAGGCCCTGCAAAGCTCCTGGCTCCGCTTCCAGATCGGTGAACAGGTAGACAAGCATGGTTGCCATGGCCGGATGGATCATCCCCGATCCCTTGCCCACCCCGGCAATGCGCACTGTCTTCTTGCCTACCGCAAATTCCGCGGAGGCCAGCTTCATGCGCGTGTCGGTGGTCATGATGGCCGCGGCAAAGGATCGCAGCGCGTCCACATCACCGGAGCGGCCAGCGGCCAGCGCGGGTACCCCGGCAACCAGCTTCTCCACGGGAAGCGGTACGCCAATGATCCCCGTCGATGATGGGATGATGAATTGCGGAGCGGCTTCCAATGCGGTGCCAAGCACGGCACAACTGCGCTCGGCGGCTGCAATTCCGGGCTTGCCGGTGGCGCAATTCGCGTTGCCTGCGTTGACCAGCACGGCGCGCACCCGGCCCTTGCTCTTGCGCAAATGCGCCCGGCCCACTTCTACCGGCGCCGCCACCACGCGATTGCGTGTGAACATGGCTGCCGCGCTGGCGCCCAACGGAGCTTCCGCCAGGGCCACGTCGCTGTAGCCGCTTGTTTTGATGCCGGCCGTGGCAGCCGACCACAAAAATCCCGCGGGAAGGTATACCGGCTCATCCGGCCCATGCAGATTCATCGTCCGAGTTTCACCAGCGGCTGTCCCATCCTCAGTTGCAGCTTCGCAGGTCTGGGCAAAATCGCGAATTGCGGTAACTCGCCGCGATACATTGCCACCTCGTCGCACTCATGCAGTTTGGGACAGATCGCACAATCCTTGTAAATTTTGTCAGGCAGTTCCTCGCGCTTTGCTTCGCCAAACCCCAGGTGCGCAAAAAACTCCGGGATGCGCGTGAACAGGCAGACGCACTCTACGTGATGCTGCTCGGCCTCTTCCAGCAACGCATCCACCAGCAGACGCCCCGCGCCGGCTCCCTGGCAGTGCGGCCACACGGCAATGGATCGGATTTCCGCCAGGTGGGTGCCGTACAGATGCAGCGCGCCGCAGCCAAGCAGTTCCTCGCCCTCCACCACCACGGTGAAGTCGCGAATGTTCTCGCAGATCTCTGCCAGCGATCTTGGCAGCAGCGAACCATCCGAGGAGAAGCCGGCGATCAAACCGAGGAGCTGCTCCGCATCCGGCAGAAACGCCTTACGCGCGTACATCGGCCGCCTCGGATTCCTGCCGCTGCTTCACCTGCTGCTCCATTGCCGCCAGCGCCTCGGCCACTTTCAGGCGCGCCGTGCCGCCGCTTACATCATGACAGTCCAGAACGGCCTCCAGGGTTACGCTGGCGTAAAAATCTTCGTCAAATGCCGCGCTGACCGAACGCAGATCGGCAATCGCCATTTCGTGCAGTTCCAACCCCTGCCCCATGCCAAGACAAACCGCCCGGCCGATAATTTCATGCGCCCGGCGGAACGGCACGCCCTTGCCCACCAGGTACGTGGCAGCGGCCATCGCATTCATGTAGCCCGAGGTTGCGGCCCGCGCCATACGATCATAATCGAATTGCACCTCGCGCATGAAGCCCGCGGCAATCCGCAACATCATGGTTACGGTCTCGGCCACCGCGAAGACTGGCTCCTGCGTCTCCTGCATGTCCTTGTTGTAAGCCAGTGGCAGTCCCTTCAGCGTAATCAGCAACTGCTGGGAGGCGCCAATGATCCTTCCCGCCTTGCCGCGAATCAACTCCAGCCCATCGGGATTCTGCTTCTGCGGCATTGCGCTGGAGCCTGTCGAGTAGCTCTCCGGCAAATGCACAAAGCCATACTCCAAGGTCGAGAAGAGAATAAACTCCTCCGCCCATCGGCTTAGATGCATCGCCACGATCGCCAGCACCTGCGCAAATTCAATCGCAAAATCGCGATCGCTGGTCGCGTCCATGCTATTGGCGGTGGGAGCCGTGAAGTTCAATTCCCTGGCCACCACGGCGCGCTCCAGGGGCAGGGTCGCACCGGCAATGGCTCCCGAGCCAAGGGGGCAGAAATTCAGCCGCTTGCGGCAATCGCGCAGCCGTTCGGCATCACGCAGAAACATCTCGCAATAGGCAAGCAGCCAGTGCGCTACCAGCACCGGCTCGGCGCGCTGCAGATGGGTGTAGGAGGGCATCGCGGCCGTCCCCGCCTGCCGGGCACGCTGGGCCACCGTCTGCACCAGTTCCAGCAGCAGGCTGTCAATGGCGTCGCAGGAATCGCGCACGAACAAACGTAAGTCGGTTGCGATCTGTTCGTTGCGGCTGCGCCCTGCATGCAGTTTGAGCGCTGTTTCTCCAACAATGCGCTGCAGGTGTTTCTCAACGAAGTGGTGAACGTCCTCGGCCTCTTCGTCGTTCAGGACATCCTGGCCCGAATGGGCCAGTACGTCCAGGCCGCCGAGCAGGGTCGCGCATTCTTCCTGGCAAAGAACGCCAGCCGCAAGCAGGGCTTTCGCGTGCGCGCGGCTGGCTGCAATTTCTTGCTGAAGAAGGCGCTGATCAAAGGGAAACGATCTCTGCCAGCGCTCAAATTCAGGATCGAGCGGTTGCCTGAACCGCCCGGACCACATCTTCACTTCGTCACCTCAACTGCGTTTTTCTTCCTCGCGTTCAGCACCCGGGCACGCGCGGGCAGCGCCAGAATCTTGATGAAGCCGGCGGCATCCTTCTGATCATAGCTCTCGCCCATGGTGAACGACGACAGGTCGGCATTGAACAGCGAATATTCGGACTTGCGGCTGCTGATGCCAACATTGCCCTTGTAAAGCGCCAGTTTCACGGTGCCGGTCATCTCCGCCTGCGTGGATGCGACAAATGCATCCAGCGAGACGCGCAGAGGCGTGAACCACAACCCGTTGTAGACGAGCTCGGCATACTTCAGCCCGACATGCTGCTTGAAGTGCGAAAGATCGCGATCCAGACAAAGTGCTTCCAGTTCACGATGCGCGAGCAGCAGCAGGGTGCCGCCGGGAGTCTCATAGACGCCGCGCGACTTCATGCCGACGAAGCGATTTTCAACCAGGTCGATGCGGCCAATCGCATTGCGGGCGCCGATTTCGTTGAGCAGTTCCAGCAGTTGCGCGGCGCCCATAGCCTGTCCGTTCACTGCAACCGGCACGCCCTTCTCGAAGCCAACCTCCACTTCTTCCACCCGGTCCGGAGCTGATTGCGGCGAGTTGGAAATCTGCCAGGTCGTATCCAGAGGCGCGTTTGCTGGATCCTCCAGTTCGCCGCCTTCGTGCGAAAGGTGCCAGATGTTACGGTCGCGCGAGTGAATCTTGGTGCGGCTGGCGACGATGGGAATCTTGCGCGCTTCCGCGTACTCGATGCACTCCTCGCGTGATTTCAGCGTCCACTCGCGCCATGGCGCGATGATCTGCAACTCCGGCGCCAGCGCCTGGAACGCATGTTCGAAGCGAACCTGGTCGTTGCCCTTGCCGGTGCAACCATGCGCCACCGCCTCGGCGCCCTCGGCCAGCGCAACCTCCACCTGGTACTTGGCAATGATCGGGCGCGCCATCGACGTGCCCAGCAGATACTTGTGTTCGTACACCGCGCCAGCCTGCAGACACTTCCAGACATAGTCGGTCAGGAACTCTTCGCGCAGATCCTTCACCACAACCTTGGATGCGCCAGTCTTGATCGCCTTCACCGCGACCTCTTCCATGTCCTCGCCCTGGCCTACGTCGGCCACGAATGCGATCACTTCGCAATCATGGTTTTCCTTCAGCCACGGGATGATGATGGAAGTATCAAGACCGCCCGAATATGCCAGTACAACCTTCTTCTTAGACATTCATACTCCTTGATGGGAAACGGCGAACGCCTCCTCCCAATAGCTGCAGAAGGATCGCCTTCTGAATGTGCAGGCGGTTCTCCGCCTGGTCAAACACAACCGAGCAGGGTGAATCGATCACCGCTGCGTCCACTTCTTCGCCGCGATGCGCCGGCAGGCAGTGCATGAACACGGCCCCCGCGGCGGCGTTTGCCATCAATTTGGGCGTCACTCTGAAACCCGCGAAAATCCTCGCCCGCTCTGCGATCTCGGCTTCCTGCCCCATGCTGGCCCAGACGTCGGTATAGACCGCGTCGGCGTCCGCGACGGCTTCTATGGGATCGTTGACCACCTGGATGGTTGCGCCGGTCCCGGCCGCAATCTCGCGTGAGGCGGCCAGCACCCCGTCATCCGGCTCGAATCCCTTGGGGGTTCCAACCACGATGTGACAGCCAAACAACGCGGCTCCGAGCATCAGCGAATGGGACACGTTGTTGCCATCTCCCACGTACGCCAGATGGACCTTGGCGAGGTCGCCGTATCTTTCGTATAAGGTCATGAAGTCGGCCAGCGCCTGGCAGGGGTGCTCGAAATCGCTCAGGGCATTGATCACCGGAATCGACGAGAAGCGCGCCAACTCGGTCACCGTACTGTGTGCAAAAGTGCGCAGCACCATGGCATCCACCCAGCGCTCCAGGTTGTGCGCCATGTCGCTGAGTGGCTCGCGCTCGCCGATGCGCGAGGTCAACTGATCCACGAACATGGCATGGCCTCCGAGCGAGTAGATGCCGGACTCGAAGGTCAGCCGGGTGCGGAATGATGGTTTCTCAAAGAAAAGCACGATCTGCTTCCCTGCCAGCGCGGTGCGAAAATCCGCGGGCCTGGCCTTGATCAGCACTGCCAGCTCCAGAAGCCCCTGGGCTCCGGCAGGGGTCAACTCACTCATCGACGTCAGATCGGTCAGCACCGGCGGTTGCACGGCATTGTCCACAATGTTCTTTTCCACGGGTCGTGTTGCCATGGCTTTGTCCTCCTGGACGTTCAGATCCGGATCGAAGTCCGGGAACTTCATTGGGCGCCGCTCGCTGGTGCCTTGGGGAGCCTCTGCCGAGGGCTGCGCTTGGTTGCCGGCGCAGCGTCGCCAGATGACGCGCAGGAGGTCAGAATCTGATCGAGCGTCTTCACTACCAACTCAACTTGCTTTTTCGTCACTATAAACGGCGGCAAAAAACGCAGGACCGTTTCGTGGGTGCGATTGATGATGATCTTGTCGTCGAGCATCGTCTTCTGCACGGCCTTGGCAAGGTCGGCCGAATCCAGCTCCACACCCAGCATCAGCCCAACGCCGCGCACATCCACAATGCAACGGTGGCGCGCATCCAGTTGCCGCAGAAGATCGAGAAAATATCCGCCCACCTCTTTCACGTGGCTCAGAATCTTCTCGTCCGCGATGATCCTCAACACCTCCAGCGCCACCGCGCAGGCCAGCGGCCCGCCGCCAAATGTGGTGCCATGCATGCCGGGATGGATCGCTCCCGCCACTTCCTCTGTCACCAGGATCGCTCCCAGGGGCAACCCTGCCGCCAGCGGTTTTGCCAGCGTGACCAGGTCCGGCTTTACGCCGTAGTGCTGGTACGCGAACATCTTCCCCGTGCGCCCCAGGCCGCACTGAATCTCATCCAGCAGCAACAACGCGCCGCTGCTTTGGGTCAACTCGCGCGCCGTGCTCAGGAACTCCAGGCTGACCGGATGAACGCCGCCTTCGCCCTGAATGGTCTCGATGCAGACAGCGCATACGTCCTCGTCGAACTTCTGCCGCAGATCTGCAACGTCGTTGAACTTCACAAACGTCACGCCCGGCATTACCGGGGCAAATGGCTTGCGGTACTTCTCCGTGTGCGTGGTCGCCACCGATCCCATGGTGCGCCCGTGAAAGGAGTTCTCAAGCGCCAGGAACCGGGTCCGTTTTTTCAGTCCTTTGCTGCTGGCCACGACGCGCGCAATCTTCAGCGCGCCCTCCCAGGCCTCGGTGCCGCTGTTGGCGAAAAACACCCGGTCCAAACCCGAGAGCCTGGCCAGCTTCTGCGCCAGCGCGGAAGGAAATTCGGTGTAGAACAGGTTGGAAACATGCACCAGCCTGCCCGCCTGCTCCCTGAGAACCCTGGTGATCGACGGATTCGAATAGCCCAGGGCCATCACGCCGATTCCGCTCAGGAAGTCCAGATACTTCCCGCCGTCATCGGCAAACAGATATGCGCCCTTGCCGTGCGTCAGCAGAACGGGATGCCGGTCGTAGGTGTGGAGCAGATATTTCTCTTCCGCTTTCTTTACCTTGCTCAAACTCACGACGCCATGACCTCCGTGCCACACTCGATCTTTGTCTGGTAGAACGCCGGCAGCATCTCGGCTTCCAGCGCCGGCAGAATGCGGACCCGGTGCACGCCCGAACGCAACGCATCCTGGCAGGCCTGCAGTTTGGGAAGCATTCCGCCGCAGACCACGGCGGTCTTCACCAACTGCGGGATATCGCTCGCCGAAAGCCAGCGGATCACCGTTCCATCGGCGCCCTTTACTCCCGCAACATCGGTCAGAAAGATCAGCGCGTTGGCCTGGCAGCCCGTAGCGCATGCCGAAGCCATCTGGTCAGCGTTCACGTTGTAGTACTCGCCGTCGGAGCCGAGGGCAAGGCTGGAAATCACCGGAATTCCGTCGTTATCCCAGATTGCCTCGATCCAGCGCGAATCCACCGAGCTGATTTCGCCGACAAAGCCCAGGTCGGTTCCTTTGGTTTTCTTCTTGCGCGCCAAAAACGCCGCACCATCGCCTCCGCACAGCCCAACCGCGGCCTGTCCCGTCGCCGTAATTGCCGCGACCAGTTGCTTGTTGACGCGTCCGGCGAGCACCATCAGCGCCACATCGCGCGTGTCCGAATCGGTGACGCGCAACCCGTTTACAAAGGTGGACTCCTTGCCCATCCGCGCCAACGTCTGGGTCAACGCCTTGCCTCCACCATGCACCACCGCGACTTTGTGCCCTTCGGCTGCCAGGTCGGCAACCGCCTGGGCGCACTTCTTCAGCAGCGCCTTGTCCTCCAGCGCCGCACCACCAATTTTCACTACGAGCTTCATCACTGGAATCCCTCTCTCTCGCTCCACCCGAACATCACGTTCAGGTTCTGCAGCGCCTGGCCGGCCGCGCCCTTCATCAGGTTGTCCAGGCAGGACACCACGATGAGGCGCTTGTTATCCGGGGCCAGTTGAAACCCCACATCGCAATAATTCGTGTGCAGCGAGTATTGAACCTGCGGCAGCTTGCCATGCTCAAAGATTCTTATCCATTGGGCGCCGCTGTAGAACTCTCGCAACACGGCTTCTATTTCCTTCGCGGTCACGGGCCTGGTTAGCCCTAGATAGATCGTCGAAAGAATGCCGCGTGGGATCGGCAACAAATGTGGGGTAAAGATAAGTTCGTCTGCATAGAGTCCCGCCTGTTCCAGAATCTCGCCCGTGTGACGATGTCCAAAAACCGAGTATGCCGAAAAATTGCCGGCTACTTCCACAAAATGCGTTTTCTGCGTGGGCTTTTTGCCCGCGCCGGAAACGCCCGACTTACAATCGCAAACCACGCCCCGCGCGGTGTCCACCAGTCCTGAGCGCACCAGCGGCGCCAAAGGCACAATCACCGAGGTGGCATAGCATCCCGGATTGGCCACCAGAACGGCTTCGCGAAGCTCCTCGCGATGAAGTTCCGGAAGCCCATAAACCGCCGTCCGGTCCAACTCCGCGGCCAACTCCGCGTTCTGGTCCTCAAACCCGTACACGGCGCGGTTGGCCGCCTGCTTCAGGCGCCACGCACCGCTCAAATCGACAACCCGCAATCCCCTTGCCAGAGCCTCGGGAACCAACTCCCGCGAAAGCTCGTGCGGCGTCGCCAGAAACAGAACTTCAATCCCGGAAGACTTCAGCAGCTCCCACGAGAACGGCTCCAGCGGATAGCTTCCCGTGCCGCCGATTTCCGGGTAGTAACCTTCCAACCGGCCCCCCGCGGCCTCGCCGCTACGCGAAAGAAACAGCGGTGTTGCCACCCGCGGATGCCGCAACAGCAGCTTCGCCAGTTCGAATCCCGCGTACCCCGTGACTCCCATCACCGCGGTCTTTACTTTCGCCGCGCTCACTGCATCATTCCCTTGATCCGAAGCGAAATCCGGTGCGCACTTTTCTTGTTTTGCGAAATCACCAGGATCGTATCGTCGCCGCCGACCGTGCCCACAATTTCCGCCCAGCCTTCCGAGTCGATCGCCGCCGCCACCGGCTGCGCCGAGCCGGTTGCGGTTTTGATCACCAGCAGGTTCTGCGCCTCGCGGACCTCGATCACGAACTCGCGTACCAGCCGCCCCGCCGAGTGATATCCCGGCTCCGATGGCTGGTCGCCGCGGGAAATACTGTAGCCTGCCGCAGTCTTCACCAGGGCCAGTTCGTTGATATCCCGCGATAAAGTTGCCTGGGTCACGTCAAATCCCTGCCGGAAAAGCAGCTTGCGCAACTGTTCCTGGTTGGCCACCGGTTCCTGCTGCACGAGATCCAGAATCAGGTTTTGACGCGATAGCTTTGACATGGGATTCCCGGGGAAGCATTATTATTCAGGCGACCGTATAAGTATGCGTCTTCAAGGCAAGCCACGTCAACCTTTTCGAGGGCTGATCTCAACTCTTTTTCACCCACCCCGGCGCATTCTGCAGATAAAATTCCGAGCGGCCCAGTGGGCCGCCCGGTTACCGGTCGCCGCTGCCGGGGCGTCAGGACGGCGCAGCCACACCGGCGCGCGGTTTCCGGCTTCGCGCCACCAGCCAGAGCATGTACGCCACGGTCGCCAGTCCGCCAACAAAAAGAATCAGGAATAACACAATGACCCCGGCCTGCGGGCGCACGGACAATGCGCCCAGATTTGCATAGGGCCGAAGGGAAGCCAGCCGCAGCAGGTAGCGCAGGCAGACCATCAGGAAGAGCGTAAGCAGTGACATGGCAAAGCCCACATGAACCAGCGGACCTGGTTTTTCCGAGAGACTCCCCAGCAGAATCAGCAGCATGGCCGCAATGACCGACATCAGCGCCAGCCCAAAGACCGCACCTGCCAGCGGTTCGCGCAGAAGATCCATCGCAATTTCGCGCGGAATCGCCAGCAGCAGCCACATTCCAAACAGAAACTGCAGTCCCGTGCACGCGGCAAACACCAGTGCCGAGCGCTGTGCCAGCCAGCGCCCGTATCCGGCATCCAGCTTCATTTTGCGCATGCCAGCCTGCGCCAGAATCGCGGAGAACAAGGCAATGGCACCGTTCACCATGTGAAGGTAGCGCGGCAACCAGCTGGGATCTCCAAGATTCAAATTCCATCCGTTGGGATGAGCGCGATACATTCCGAGCCAGCGCTCCGGGCGCAGCATCAGAGTCATGTTGTTGACGTAGGTGAATGCGATACCCAGCAGTACGCATACTGAGACCGCCAGCACCCATCCGCCGCTTGCCTTCCCTTTTTCCGCCGTGTAGGAGAAGTAATAGAAACCGTAATAGGCCAGCATCACCAGCGGGATCACCGCCAGCCACAGCACCCCGATCAGGATCGAACTGGTGTACAGGAAATTTCCGAAAAGCACCTGGACGAACAGCAGCGCCGCCACTCCCAGCGTCACCGTAAAAGCAAGAAACGTTGGCAGCATGGCCGCCAGTTCGCTCGCCAGCCGGCGCGAATACGGATGTTCGGAGTGGCGTCCGCGCAAGTAGTTCCACAGCGCCCAGAGGCCGCCTCCCAGGGCGGAATTCATGGCCGCAAGGTGCAGGGTGAACACCACCAGCAGCAGTGCCGTAAACAGCCACACCGGGCCCGGCAGCGGCAAAGGATCGACGTGGGGAATGGGAATCGTCCGCATTAGCGCACCTCCCGCCTGAACTGGACTGGACCGAGCAATTGCGAGTGATTGCCACCGGCCGGCATCTCCGCTGGAGCCGGTTTAACCGATATCGGCTTGCTGGCTTCGTGCGAAATATAGAAGGCCAGTGCCTGGGCCTGGTCATCGGGCGCATTGAAGTTCGGCATATCGCTGCTCATTGCGCCCAGAACCGGGAACATGTCTTGTACCTGGCTTGGCGTCTGGTTTTCAAACACTCCACGCAATGGCCTGAATTTTCCGTTCACCGTGTGGCAGTGCCCGCAGCGGGAGGCAAACACCATCTCGCCAATTTCCAGGCGATTCGCGTCCGTGATCTTGAACTTCCAGGCGGGATTCAACGACGCCAGGTAGTTTCCCAGGGCCTTGCGGTCCTCTTCGTTGCCCGCGTACGGAGGCATGGTCCCGTGCATCATTTGGATGTGTTGCAGAACATCGGCCGCGAATTCGGCGTCCCAGCCATCGACGCGCCGTCTCATGCCGCGATAGCCGGCGGCGGCGTGGCAGCTTCCACATTGCAGGTGGAAGAGATCTTCTCCGTATGCCGTATTTGTAGTGTCGTCCGTCAACAGAAAATTCGCACTGTGGCTGACTCCGTTGGATTGCATCGTCCCGACTTCCGCCGCGCGCAAATCGTTGGCGTACACCACTTGATTGATCACCCACGGCTTGCGGACAAATTCGCGTAGATACTCGCCCGCACCGATCATTCCCAGGCCGCAAACCAGCAGCAGCGCCACCACGGGAGCCCGCATCCAGCGCGGCTTCCATACCCCGCACACCAGCGCAATCCCCAGCGCCAGCAAGGTAAATCCCACCCCGCCCCTGACCGCATGGCGTACCCCCGTCAGAGCTCCATCGAGATACAACTGGGAGAACTTTGGAATGCGGGCAAAGTACCACCACAGCGCCAGCGGCATCGCCAGCGCTCCGGCAATGATCCACAGCGCCGCCCAGCGAGCCACTTTCTCGCGGCCTTCGAGCCTGGGCAGGGTGATGTAGCCGAAAATGCCGGCCAGGATCGCGCTCACCGCCGTGCGCGCCAGCAGCGACGGCAGGAACGTGGGGTTGAACATGCCATCCCAGAAGCTATGGGTCTGGAGCCAGCGCCCGGGCGTCAGCATGAACGTAAGAATCCCGTTGATGACGAACAGGCTCATCCAGGCCGCCACAAAGTAGATCCAGCCCACGATCAGGTGATCGCGCGCCGGCAGGCTGTCCCAAGTCTTGGCGTAGATGATCGCCGCCGTGATCTCCACAAAGAAAAAGACCCACTCGATCGCCCAGGCCCACACAAAGGTATGGATCAGCGTTGACGTGGCTTCCGGACTTACCAGTCCGATTGTGAACCAGATGCCCACGCCGCTGATGGCGCCAAAGACCAGGGTAAGCAGGGCGAAGAACCTGGAGTGGCGGCGGCAGTAGTCGAGCAGCGCCGCATCTTTCTGCCGCCGTGCCAGACTCTCGGTTACAACCAGGAAGAAGCCTCCGCCGACCGCAAAGTGCGAAACAAAAACATGGAGCACCGCGACCAACGCGATCAACATGCCGCCTGGGATCGCAAGTTGCCAATATGGATAGTTCAAGGTTCAGGCTCCGGGCCGAAGCGAATCAATACCTTTGCATTTTCCACCCCTTGACGGCCGGAGAGCAACGGGGAATGGGACCTCGGCAGGAATCATTCCGGCGCGAGCGCGCTGGAATGATTCGTTTCCTTCGCATAGGTGGGCGCGGCGCCCGGGGAGGCGCGTGCTACGCTCATCAGGGCCGAATTACGAGAGTTATTTATTGTAATAGGCAGCGTTCTTTTCGGCCGCATCCAGCTTGTCGGCGGGCAGTTCGTCGGCAGGATAGATCGAGTTCGTCGGGCACTCTGCTACGCAGCCGCCGCAATCCATGCAATCGTCAGGATTGATGTAAAGCTGGGGCACGGTCTCCCATGCAGGCTCGCTCTTCAAGGGGTGAATGGCCTCTGAGGGACAGGCGTCGACACAAAGGTTGTCTTTCAAACAGGTGGCAGTGATGACATGGGCCACGAACGGTCTCCTTGCGCATTTGCGGGTCCGGCGGATCTGAAGCCATGAAATTCTTGCCCGCGCGCATTCTAATAATAACGGCTTCGGGTGCCAGGGACTCTGTGACTTGAGTCACTTTTTTCCGCAATCTACTGTGCATTTTTTCGAAAAAGACAGGGCGCGCTCCTGTTCCGGAGTCTGCCCCTGGCGGCGCAGCGTGCGCAGGCTGAGGGCATCGTGGCGCTTGGCAAGCCTCATGCCGCTCTCATCCAGCACCAGGTCACAGTGATAGTACTCTGGCGTGGGCAACCCCAAGGCCCGTTGCAGCAGTATCTGCCGCCCGGTTGAGCGCAGCAGATCTTCGCCGCGCACCACCTCGCTTACCTGCATGGCCGCGTCGTCAACCACAACCGCCAACTGGTAGGCCGGAACATCGTCGCGGCGCCACACCAGAAAATCGCCAAAGTCGCGCCCCGCCTCAAACGATTGCCTGCCCTTGCGGCGGTCAACAAACTCAACGCGCTCCCCGTCAGGCACGCGGAAGCGCCAATTCACTCCGGCTGGGGCCGCCGCATCCGATTTCCGATTGCGGCAGGTTCCCGGATAGACCGGCTCGTCGTTGTCATCGTGGGGCGCACTGGCCGCCTGGGCCAGTTCCTTGCGTGAGCAGGAGCACGGATAGATCCATCCTCCACGCCGCAGCTTGCTCCACGCATCCAGGTAGAACTGGCGCCGCTGGCTCTGCGCATAGGGCCCAAAAGCCCCGCCTACATCCGGACCCTCCTGCCACTCAATCCCGTACCAGCGCAGGTCTTCGAACATCGCCCGCGCAAACTCGGCGCGGCAGCGTTGCGGGTCCAGATCCTCATTGCGGAAAATGAGTACGCCCGCATGTTCCCGCGCCCGCTCAAATGCCTGCCAGAACGTGCCCGCATGGCCCAGATGCAAGTACCCGGTGGGCGAGGGAGCCAGGCGTCCGCGATATCCTGGAACGGTTGCCATGGCCGTAATTCTATCGCTGGGAGCAGCCGGACCCGCCTCGGGAAGTAACCTTGGGGAAAAAACAATGCGCCACTGCCGGCGATAGAGCCTCTTCATGCCTCCGGCAACACGCACCTGGAGGCGAACTCAAGCCGGACGAATCCTTCGTTTCACGCCTTGTCCACGATCGCGCGTGCTTCGGCAATCGCGGTTAACAACTCGGCAAACGAGTTGATTGCGAATAAGCGCCGGTGAATCTCGTCCACCTTTACGGTCGTGTTCAGCACCTCGGCAACACTGAAATCCCGGATCTCGCAGCCGCCGGAAAGCACGTTCGTGCACTCCTCCTGCGAAGACGCCACGCCCGAGCCGTATACCTTCACCGCACCGCCCTGCCGGATCAGGCCGAACTCGAAGGTATACCAAAACAGCCGCACCATCCGTTCCAGCTTCTCTTCGCTCGCCATCGAGTTGCACACGCGCCCGTACTCGGCCACGGCATCGGCAAAGCTGCGCTCGGCAAACATGGGAAGATGTCCCAGCGCGTCGTGCAGTATGTCCGGCTCCGGCGTGTAGTCCATCGACTCCCGGCTGCGCAGCCAGGTGGTGGCCGGAAACAGCCTCGCTTCCAGCATCTCGAAGAATGCCCGCGAGGGCATGAAGCCGGAAACCGCCTGCACTTTCCATCCGGTAAGTTTCTCCAGCCGCCCGCTGACTTCCGGCAGATGCGGAATCCGCTCCTGCTCCAGGCCAAGCACGCGCCAGCCTTCCAGGTATTCGAGGCAGGCACACTGCTCCAGTTGCGCCATTCGCCGCCGCACCAACTCACCCCAAAGCGTGTGCTGATCCGTTGTGTACTGGCTGTAATCCTGTTCGATCAGAAACGGCTTCGCTGTGACTAACCCCGTCTGCTCCAAGCTCCGCATCGTCACCTCACATGCCCCACTGGACTCGGGATCATATCCGATCTGCCGCAAACCTGCAAAGGGGATCGCGGGCGGCGGAATGCTTCCGCCGCGTGCCATTCCGCGCCAAAGTTGGTAGGCTGTCTCTCGGAGACTGTCCCATGTCTAACTTCAACGATCAAACCGAGATTCGGATTCAGAACTCCGACGATTATCGCGAGGGCTATTCCAATAGTGTGCAGGTCCGCATGAGTGTGTGGGATTTCTTTCTCGCCTTTGGCAAGGCTTTACCGGGAAACGGGCCGGGAATCGATCTGCTCAATTTTCAGGGAATCTATTTGAGCCCGCAGCAGGCCAAGGCGCTGGCGCTCATGCTGCAGCAGAACGTGGCCAACTATGAGCAGACTTTCGGCGAAATAAAGATCGATCCGAAGTACGCGCAGAGCGGTCCCATCCACTAAGGCCATGGCGCCCAGAAGACCGCACGCGTTTACGCCAGGCCCGCTTGCTGCCGGAGTGCTGGTTTTTGGGGCGATCTTCGTCGCACTCTGGCTGCTGCATCTTCCGCTGCTCCGGCTGCCTTATTTCTGGGACGAGGCCGGATACTTCATTCCCGCTGCGCGCGACATCCTGCTTACCGGCGACCTGATTCCGCATACCACGCTGTCGAACGCTCATCCGCCGCTGGTGATGCTATGGCTGGCCCTCTGCTGGAAAGTCACTGCCTACTCGCCGCTGGTGACCCGCACGGCCATGCTGCTGGTAGCAGCCTTCGGGTTCACCGCGCTCTGGCGGCTGGGCAGGCTGGTGGCCAGCGCCCCGGTGGCGACGGCTGCCGTCGTGCTTACGGCGCTCTCGCCCACGGTGTATTCGCAGTCGGCGATGGCGCAACTGGACATTGCCGCCTTTGCCTTGGTGCTGTGGACGCTGGATTCGCATATCCGCGGACGGCGCTGGCAGGCGATTGCGTTCATGGCCCTGGCGGCGGTGGCGAAGGAAACCACGGTGGCAGTGACACTTACGCTGTTTGGCGCCGACCTGCTGGGCTGGTTCGCTTACCGCCGGTGGCCCGGGTGGGCAGCGAAGTGGTGCCTGCCGCGGCGCTCCCTGCCGCAGTGTGCCTCCTACCTGCTGGCGCTGCTGCCACTGGCGGGATGGTATGCGTACCATTTCCACCGCACCGGACACATCTTCGGCAATCCTGACTACCTGCGCTACAACGTGGGAGCCACGATCACGCCGCTGCGCATTCTGCTGGCCGGGTTGATGCGGCTATGGGATGCGAGCGGCTACATGAACCTGTTCGTGCTGACCTCGGCGGCGCTGCTGTTGCTGTGGAATGCGCGGCAAGCAGGCGGACTGAAGCCCGCTGCCGACGCGGTTACGCCCGCCATCGCGCCCAGCGTGCAATTGCTGCTGGGGTTGGTGGTGCTGGCGCAGGCCGTGGAGTTCTCCGTGGTCGGCGGCGCGCTGCTGGCGCGTTACATGATCCCGGCAGTTCCGTTGGTGGTGTTGCTGGCCGTGAACGTGCTGCGACGCTACGCGCCGCGCTGGCCGTGGTGGATTGCAGGGTGCGGGGCGGCGTTTGTGGCGGCGCTGTTGCTGAATCCGCCGTGGTTCATCTCACCGGAAGACAACCTGACGTGGGTTCGTTTCGTGCGCATGCACCAACAGGCGGCACATTACGTGGAACAGCACTATGCCGGGGAGCGCATTCTTACCGCGTGGCCGGCTTCGGATGAATTGAATCGCCCGTTCCTGGGCTACGTGCGAAACCCGCTGACGGTGGTGCGGCTGGAAAGCTTTACTGGCGAGGAGATTCTGCGCGCCGCGGAACAGGAGGAGAACTTCGACGTGGTGGTGGCGTTTTCCACCAAGTACGAACCGCCGCGCGGATTCTTCCAGCGCATTCCCGGGTGGACGCAAGTGCAAAGCCGCTACTTCGACTTCCATCAGGACCTGCCGGCGGCGGCGATTGCACGGTTGCTGCACGGCCGTATCGTGTGGCAGGCCGCAACGCCGGGGGAGTGGATTGCGGTGATCGAAATCGACAAGATTCGCGATGCGCGGCTGGAGCCCAGTGCAAGGTTTCAAAGTTTCAAAGTTTCGCAGGTTTCAAGGTTCGTGCGGCGCTGATTTCAGGCTGTAACCTCTCCCACATTTCCCCCGAATTTTTGGCCATCGGTTGGATGACCATTGGCAAGATGGACAATCCTTTGAAAAGCAAAGATTACCGCTTTGACAATCGTTCCGCGGGATCGGGAACGATTGTCATGGTAGTTCATTTTTCGAGAATGTTGAGTTACTGGAAGGTCAATGGCGAACCGGTCGCTGGTAGAAGTGTCTGATGCCGCGAAGAAGATTTGAGCGGTGTGCCGGGTTCCTCGCGTGGCTCGGGATAACGGGCTCACGGCGCGAGCGACGGCAAGAGCATGGGCGGGATTCCAGTCATGGACTGATGTGGAAAGCGTCGGCCGCAAAGAGGCATCGGGCCACTACGGTTTTGCAGGAGGGCTGGCCGCCAGTTCCCTGGCGCGGGCAAAGATGGATTCGAACATGGGAACGGTGAGTTTGCCGGTGGCGGTGTTCTGGTTGGAGGGGTGGTAAGAGGCCAGGAGAGTGATGCCGTTGGGCATGGTGTATTCGGCGGCGTGGGCGAAGCGATAGGCGGCCTTGCGGGTGATGATGCCTTGGGCGAGCAGGTGGCCGAGGTAGGCGTCAAAAGCAATTTTGCCGAGGGCGACGACCAGTTTCAGTTTCTTCAAGGCGGCGAGTTCGCGACTGGTGAATTCGGCGCAGTTGGCCAACTCGGAGGGGAGCGGCTTGTTGGCGGGCGGGGCGCAGCGGACGGCAGCGGTGATCCAGAGGTCGTGGAGCTTGAGGCCGTCGTCGCGGCCGAGGGCAACTGGCTGGGAGGCAAAGCCCTGGCGGTGCAGGATGGGATACATGAACTTGCCGGAAGCGTCTCCGGTGAAGGGACGGCCGGTACGGTTGCTTCCGTGGGCTCCGGGAGCCAGTCCAAGCACGAGGACGCGGGCATAGGGGTCGCCGAAACCGGGGACGGGACGCGCCCAGTAGGTGCAATCAAGGTAGGCGCGGCGCTTTTCACCTCCGATGCGCTGGCGGTATTCGACGAGGCGGGGGCAGCGGTGGCAGGCAACCACCTCCTGCTCTAAGATCGTGAGGAGATCCGGCAGCATAGGGAGATAGTGTAAACCCCGGTTTGGGAGCTTGAGGAGGCAGGAACAAAGACCGGAGCAGGAGCAAGTGGAGGAGCAGCGGTGGCGGCAAAAGAAAGCGGCGGTGGCGTTGGGAAGAAGCGGCGTGGTGGAAAATGTTGGGCGGCGGTTTGACCCGCGCTCGTCTGGTCTCATACACTGAGACGGTCGCAGTTGGCGTTGGCGCCGCTGCATGTGCTCGCCGTTTGAGCGAGCGTGCTCCGGCCTCCGCAAATCTTTCAACAGACTTAAGGCTATCCCTTTGACAAGTACCGATCTGACACCCACCACTGATGTAACCGCCGAAGCAATCAAGAATCCCTGCGAGCGCGAACTGTTGGTCGAAGTAGCTGCCGAAGAGGTAACGCGCGCGTGGCAGAACACCGTGGCTCGCTTCCAGAAGCACGCCCGCATTCCCGGCTTCCGCAGCGGCAAGGTTCCGGCCACGATTATCCAGAAGAAATTTGCCGACGAGATCAAGTCGGAGGTGGTGGAGCATCTGATGCCTTCCGCCTTCCGCGAGGAGGCGAAGAAGCAGAACCTGGTTCCGGTTGGCCAGCCGCGGGTGCTGGAGCTCGAGGTGGAAGAGGAGAAGCCGCTGCGCTTCAAGGCGGTCTTTGAAGTGTTGCCGCCGTTTGAGGTGGAAGGCTACAAGGAGATCAAGGTTCCGCGCGAGGCAGTCACGATCAGCGACGAAGAGGTGGAGAAGGCGATCGCGGAGTTGCGCGAGCGGAGCTCGACCTACGCGAACGTGGACGAGGATCGCGGGCTGGCGGACGGCGACTACGGGTCGGTGGCATTCAAGAGCACCAGCCAGGACGCCGGCGCCGAACCGGTGGAAATGAACGATGTGCTGGTGGAGATCGGCGGCAGCAATACGCTGCCGGACTTCAGCGAACACCTGCGCGGAGCCAAGGCGAGCGAGACGCGCAGCTTCGACGTGACCTACGCCGAGGACTTTGCCGACAAGCGGCTGGCGGGCAAGACGCTGCACTACGACGTGGAAGTCAAGGGCATCAAGACGAAATTGGTTCCCGAGCTGAACGACGATTGGGTGAAAGAGCTGGGACAGCCGGAGATGAGCACGGTGGAGGAGCTTCGCACGGGCATCCGCGTGGCGATGACCGTTGAAAGGAAGCACCAGTCCGAACACAAGGTGAAGGAAGAGCTGCTGCAACAGTTGACGGCGAAGTTTCCCATCGACGTGCCCAACTTGCTGGTGGAAGACGCGATTGACACTCGGCTGGAACGCGGTCTGCGCTCGCTGGTGGCACAGGGGCTGAGGGCGGAAGACATCAAGCGCATGGATCTGAGCAAACTGCGCGAGGGACAGCGCGAGGGCGCGCTGCGGGACGTTCGCGCCAACCTTTTGCTGGGAAAGATTGCGGAACTGGAAGGCATTGAAGTAAGCGACGAGGAACTGGACCGGGAGATTTCGGCGGCGGCGCTAGAGTCGAAGCAAAATCCGCTGGCCCTGCGCAAACAAATTGAGGAGAAGAACGGACTGGGTGGAGTGCGGCAGCAGATGCGCTGCGATCGCGCCCTCACCTGGCTCTACGGACAGTCCGAGTAGGTAGGCGGGAGAAGTTTTGCACTTCGCCGCTCCGGCTTACCATGGAAACAATGGGGGAGCGGTCTTACCGGGACTGGAGCGGGGTTGCGCCTCCAGGTTCCTAAAGGAGCAGAATCATTATGCTTGTGCCGATGGTGATTGAGCAGACCAGCAGGGGCGAGCGCGCCTATGACATCTACTCACGGTTGCTCCGGGATAACATTATTTTCCTGGGCACGCCGATTGATGACAATGTTGCAAACCTGATCATTGCCCAGTTGCTGTTTCTCTCCGCCGAGGACCCGGAAAAGGACATTTCGCTGTACATTAACTCGCCCGGCGGCTCGATTACGGCGGGGATGGCGATTTATGACACGATGCAATTCATCCGCAACGACGTGGTGACGATTTGCATTGGGCAGGCGGCCTCGATGGGCGCGATGTTGCTGGCGGCGGGAGCGGCGGGCAAGCGTTACGCGCTGCCGACTTCGCGCATCCTGATTCACCAGCCGCTGATCATGGGCGGGGGGATTTCCGGACAGGCTACCGACATCGACATCCACGCCCGCGAAATTCTGCGCATGCGGGAGTTGATGAACCAGTTGATGGCCAAGCACACCGGGCAGATTCTGAACAAAGTGGAGCGCGATACCGAGCGCGACTTCATCATGAACGCCCAGCAGTCCAAGGAATATGGCATTGTGGATGACATCATCTACAAGCATAAATAGTGGGAGTAACGTTACTGAAGGGGAATGCGGGGTAGCTTTTTGAGCTCCCATCCTTTACTAGCGGGCGGGTTGAGCGGAAAATGACAATTGGGATAGGCTTGGTGTGCGTTTTGCGCCCGTGTCCCCCGCAGGCTGGACGAGCAGGGTTGCATTCTGGCCGGGCAATTGCGGGAGTGGCAACTTGGACGGAAGGCAGCACACAGGGCCGAGGGCCTGCGCTTAGATCGCCGGCGAACCGGGAACGCAACAGGAGTTGTCAGTGAGACCCAGGTCTGGTTCTGACGAAGTATTGCGATGTTCGTTCTGTCACAAGTCCCAGGACGCGGTGGCGAAGCTGATCTCATCTCCCTCCGACTATCCGCGGGCCTACATATGCGACGAGTGCGTGGCGGTTTGCAACTCCATTCTGGAGGATGACCGCAGCGAGACGCAGACGCCGACCGGCCCCAACCATCTGCCCAAGCCGCAGGAAGTCAAGGCGTTCCTGGACGAGTACGTGATTGGGCAGGAGCGGACGAAGAAGAAGCTGGCGGTGGCGGTTTACAACCACTACAAGCGCATCTACATGAACCGGCAGCGCACCAGCGAGATTGAGCTGTCGAAATCCAACATTCTGCTGATTGGCCCGACGGGAACCGGCAAAACCCTGCTGGCGCAGACGCTGGCCAAGATGCTGGACGTGCCGTTTGCGATTGTGGACGCGACGACACTGACCGAGGCCGGATACGTGGGCGAGGATGTGGAAAACATCATCCTCAAGCTGCTGCAATCCGCCGACGGCGATGTGGCGCGGGCGCAGACCGGCATCATCTATATCGACGAAATCGACAAGATCGGACGCAAGGACGAGAATCCCTCGATTACCCGCGACGTTTCCGGCGAAGGCGTGCAGCAGGCGCTGCTGAAGATTCTGGAAGGCACGGTTGCCAACGTGCCGCCCCAAGGCGGCCGCAAGCACCCGCACCAGGAGTTTACGCCGGTGGATACGACGAACATCCTGTTCATTGTGGGCGGAGCCTTTGTGGGACTGGAAAAGGTGATCGAACGGCGCATTGGCAAGCGCGCCGTAGGATTCCGGACGGGAGACGACGCGCTGCGCGATGAAGGTATCCATCACAAGCGCGACGACGAGTTGCTGCAACTGGCGCAGCCGCAGGACTTGATCAAGTTCGGGCTGATTCCGGAGTTTATTGGCCGCCTGCCGGTGATGGGCGTGCTTAGCGATCTGGACGAGGCGGCACTGGTTGAGATTCTGACCCGGCCACGCAATGCCATCGTGAAGCAGTATCAGCGGCTGTTCGAGTTTGAGAACGTGAAGCTGCGTTTCTCCGAGGAAGCGCTGACGGCGATTGCGCGCGAGGCCCTGAATCGCAAGGTGGGGGCGCGCGGACTGCGCATGATTCTGGAAGAGCTGATGCTGGACCTGATGTACCAGCTCCCCGGGCAGAAGAAGATCAAAGAGTTTGAGGTGACGCGCGAGATGGTGGAACAGCGCACGGTTTCCATGCCGCGAGTTGAGAAGCAGGCTTCCTAGGGTGCATGGAGCCGGAAGATTGGTAAAAAGCCCAGCCTCGCATGGTTGGGCTTTTGCTTATTTAGGCGGGTTGGCCGGGAACGGGAACCAGCCGCGGCGGCCAGCTGGACGGGATTGCGGATGCGATGGTTGCTCCACTTTGGTTCTGGGACCGGTTGCAAGCCAATGGCAGGACTCCAGATACGGGTTGTTCCCGAGTTCCCGGAGCGGGCCTCGGATTCCCAAAAACAATACTTTCCGGGCATGGCTGCAGGATTGCATGACACCTGAGTGTATTGCCGCCGATATGACGTTGTAGTAACCTCAAACTCAATTGCTGGGACTGAGGCGGATTTACGTTTGAGCGGAATGCATAGTTTGCTTGCCACATTAGCTTGCCACAAGGGAAGTGAGGCTGCGTGAGCGTAATCAAAGAGAAGTTTGAAACCCGCAGGCTGCCGATGATGCCGATCCGGGATGTGGTCATCTTTCCGTACATGATGACGCCGTTCGTGGTGGGCCGCGAGTCCAGCGTACGCGCCCTGGAAGAGGCTCTTGCGGGAGACAAAAGGATATTTCTGGCCACCCAGCACGATCCCGGCGTGGATGAACCGAAGCCGGATGAGATTTATCAGGTTGGCAGCATTGTGAACATTGTGCAGAGCCTGAAGATGCCCGACGGCAATATCAAAGTCCTGGTGGAGGGGATCGAGCGGGCTCGCATTCTGCAGGTGAGCGAAACCGATGGCTTCTACATGTCGTCGGTGCGGGTGAACCGCTATAGCCAGGAGATTACGGCGCAGGTGGAAGCGACCATGCAGCGCGTGGCCTCGCTGTTTGAGCAGTACGTGAAGCTGTGCCAATCGCTGAACCAGGAGACGATTGCGGCCACGGTCCGCATGGATGACATTGGACGGCTGAGCGACACGATTGCCGCGAATTTGCAGCTCGCCATCGAGGAGAAACAGGAGTTACTGGAGATTTTTGACCCGACCGAGCGGCTGACCCGGATCTCCGACGTGCTGGACATTGAGATTGAAAAGCTGAACATGGACCGCACCATCCAGTCGCGGGTAAAGCGGCAGATGGAGCGCGCCCAGAAAGAGTATTACCTCAACGAGAAGATCAAGGCCATCCAGAAGGAACTGGGGCGCGGTGAGAAAAGCGAATTCGACGAGTTGAAAAAGAAGATCGACGGGGCCGGAATGCCGCCGGAAGTGCTGGAGAAAGCCACCCAGGAACTGAAAAAACTGGAGGCGATGCCGCCCATGTCGGCCGAATCCACCGTCTCCCGCAATTACCTGGACTGGCTGCTGGCGGTGCCATGGAAAAAGAAGTCCAAGGAAATCCGCGATATCGATTTTGCCGAACGCACGCTGAACGAAGATCACTACGGGCTGGAAAAGATTAAGGAGCGCATCCTTGAGTTTTTGGCGGTGCGCCAGTTGGTGAAAAATCCCAAGGGCTCGATCCTCTGCCTGGTTGGACCTCCGGGGGTGGGCAAAACCTCGCTGGGAATGAGTATTGCCAAGGCTACGGGGCGGAAGTTTGTGCGTATGTCGCTGGGTGGAGTGCGCGACGAAGCTGAGATTCGCGGACACCGCCGCACCTACATCGGGGCGCTGCCGGGACAGATCGTGCAGATGATGAAGAAGGCCGGGACGCGCAATCCGGTGTTCATGCTGGACGAAGTGGACAAGATGTCGAACGATTTCCGCGGCGACCCCTCGTCGGCGCTGCTGGAAGTGCTGGATCCGGAACAGAACTTTATGTTCGTGGACCACTACCTGGACGTGGAGTACGACCTCTCGCAGGTCTTCTTTATTGCCACGGCGAATGTGCTGCACACCATTCCAGGCCCTTTGCAGGACCGCATGGAAGTGCTGCGGATGCATGGGTACACGGAGCCGGAAAAGCTTGAGATTGCGCGCCAGTACCTAGTGAAGAAACAAACCGAACAGGCAGGGCTGACGACAGCCAATATCCGGTTTGAGGACGATGCCCTGCGCGGCATCATCCGCTACTACACGAGAGAAGCCGGGGTGCGCAACCTGGAGCGCGAGATTGGCAATGTTTGCCGCAAGACGGCGCGCTCGGTGGTTCGCGAAGGTGAAGGATTCTCCTGCAACATTACGGCGGAGAGCCTGAACGGGTACCTGGGAGTGATGCGTTTCCGCGATACGCCGGCCAACGAGAAGAGCGAAATCGGGCTGGTGACGGGACTGGCATGGACCGAAGTGGGCGGCTGCATCCTGACCACCGAGGTTGCGATCATCGACGGCAAAGGCAAACTGACGCTGACCGGAAAGCTGGGCGACGTGATGCAGGAGTCAGCCCAGGCAGCGATGAGCTACCTGCGCTCGCGCTGGCAGAGGCTGGGCATCCCGCGCGACTTCTATCGCAACGTGGACATTCATGTGCACGTCCCGGAAGGAGCGATTCCGAAGGATGGCCCGTCGGCGGGGATTACGATTGCGACGGCGATTGCCAGCGCACTGAGCAAGATTGCAGTGCGCCGCGATATCTGCATGACGGGGGAAATCACGCTGCGCGGCAAGGTGCTGCCGATTGGCGGATTGAAGGAAAAGCTGCTGGCGGCTCACCGCGCCGGAATTCTGGAAGCGATTCTGCCGGCGGAAAACGAGAAGGACGTGGCCGAGGTGCCGGAGAATCTGCGCCAGGAGATGAAACTGCACTTTGTGGATTCGATGGACGAGGTGCTGCAGATTGCGCTGGAACATCCGCTGCCCGAGGTTGCCGAGACCGCTCCCATTGCCGCGATTGCCGCTTCGACGGAACAACCGGAGGCACGCCAGTAAGGATGGGTTCGGCTGCATACGCAGGAAGGAAGGCCCGTTGACCGCGGGCCCTCTTCTTTGTGTGCGGGCGCGGCTGACTCATCCCGGCTCGCAAAGACAAGTTCTGAGAAGGCTCCCTGCCGATTCTTGATTGTGAACTTGCCATGGGCGAAGACGGAAATCATTGAGAAATCGTTGCGGCACTTCCAGAAGCGTTTGTCCAAGCACGAATCGCTGATCATCGACGAACCGGGCTTTGTGCCGCTGCCAAAGACCGGCGCCGGGGTGCGGTTCGAGATCGTCAGCCGGCGCCGGGAGCGGCCGCCACGCTGGTCACCAGCAATCTTTCCTTGCAGGCGACGACGGTGATTGCCTTACACCAGATGGGACGGCGCGAGCACCCCCGTGAGCCCGCCAATGCCTGCGGCGGTCAAACGCGACGAGACGGATTGCTGGTGAACTTGCTCTCTGTCTGCCAGCAGCAGTCAACTGGTGGGCACTATTTGGGCACCGGGAATTTTGGGCTGGTCCGGTACCCGTGCTAAATTGTTGATATCAATCCATTGCCGGGATGGCGAAACTGGCAGACGCAGCGGACTTAAAATCCGCAGACCAGAAATGGTTGTGGGGGTTCAAGTCCCCCTCCCGGTACCACAACTTATTGATTTTATTGCACTTCTTGGCACGATTCAAAACGGTCAATTTTCTACGAATCCCTGGTGTCCGTTGTGGTGTCCGTTCGTGTTTTCCGTCTCTTGGGGTCAATGCGGCGCGGGCGCTTGCCCGCTTTCCGGCCTCTTCTCTTCTTCTTCAAGAGAGACTCAACCGCTTCGTGGAGCGAGTTCGATGCAAGATGGGAATATCGGGCTGTCATCGAAATCGTCTTGTGGCCAGCTAGCGTCTGAACGGTTTTAAGGCCGACTCCAGCCATGATGAGTCTCGAACAAAACGTGTGACGGTTGTCGTGCCAACGGTAACCCTCGATTTTCGCATCTTCCCTGGCTGCCTCAAACCATTTACGAGGACTCTTGGTTCCGAATACACGAACTCCCTTCTTCGCGCCTGTCTGCTCCTTTAGACTCTGAAACGCCGCGAGCACATCTGCGTTCATCGGAACGTCGCGAGCATCGCCGTTCTTTGTCTTCGCAAGGTGCACCTCCTTGCGTCCAAAATCCACCTGCCCCCAGGTTAGACCGTATTGCTCTGACAAGCGCATGCCGGTTCCAATAGAGATTGTCAGTTCGCCTTGGTGCTCCGGGAACAACTTCTTGATGGAGCCGCGCAACCGGTCCTCCTCCTCGTCGCGCAGGAATCGAATGCGTCCGCCGCTCTCGTGCCGCTGTCGCACCAGCCGCGCCGGATTGGAAGTAACCTTTCCGTTGCGGAGCGCCTCCCTGAAGATGAGGCTGAAGGTCGCGCGATACCGGTTCGCAGTGCCTGGGGTCGTCGTGATCTCGGAGATCCAACGATCAATCTCAGCAGGTTTGATCTTGTCGGCTATGCGCTCGCCGAACTCTGAGTTGATTTTGCTGACTCGGGATTCGACATTTCGCGTGTCGCGGTGGTGGATCTTGGAGTACGCAAGGATCTCGTTGGCAAGCACTTTGAAGCGCACTCCGGCGGCACGCATATTCTCGGGGAGTTTTACAGATTGCAAGATTTCAGTGCGGCGTTTTTGGTACAGCTTGATGGCGTCACCTTTACGGCCTGCCTTTTCGCGCTTCCGAACTCCGTCGGCGTAGTAATCGATCCACCATATGCCTGAACCCTCAGGCCTCTCCACAATACCCCGGTCTTTCCGATTTCGTGTGTGTGGCATGCTTCCCTTCCTTTCCGAAGGTTCTTTGAATAAACAATGCGATTTATGTGCAGCCGTCACCTTGCTGATCACCTTGGCGGCGCGCATACGCTCCCTCCCACGCTCATTCCAAATCGCTCCGGGAGGGATACATGAACAAGGAAGGAACCGCGGCACCCAACGCTTCATGGGCGCGCACGATTGGTGCGGACGGGCGCGAATTCAGTGCAACTTCACTGAACGGTCACAGTCACGCTAATCGCCGCCGGGTTCATCACCGTGCCCGATCCTGTCGGCGTCACGGTGACGGTGTACGTCTGTGGCAATGGAGTCGAACTACCGCCGCTCCCGCTGCAACCTACTAGCAAGCCCGCCGCCGAGACCGCCAGCGCCGTCAGTAGCACGGCCAACAATTGACTTCTGCGCCGCGCGAACGGAACACCCAGCAGCACTGCACAGAACATCACCGGCCCGCAGCTCTTCCACGGAAGCCGCGGCGATCGGTTGGCCACACTTTTCGTAGCCGTGATGGTCAGCGTGGAATTTCCTGTCGTGCTAGAGGCGAAGCTGACCGAAGGCGCGCTCGCCGAAACAGCCGAAGGCGTGCC
>CAZQDD010000021.1:0-71689 GCA_964591805.1 uncultured Acidobacteriaceae bacterium
ATGCCGTGATCGCTCCAGCCGTGCTCGTCATCGCCGATGAGGCGGCGGCTCGGGTCCGCCGACAGCGTAGTCTTGCCGGTGCCGGAAAGGCCGAAGAACAACGCGGTGTCGCCATTGGCTCCGACGTTGGCAGAGCAGTGCATGGGGAAGACGTTTTCCTGCGGCAAAATGCAATTGAGATAGGCAAAGACCGACTTTTTCATCTCTCCCGCGTAGCCGGTGCCAACCACCAGCACAATGCGGCGGGTAAAGTTCACTCCGATGAAAACCTCCGAGCGGGTGCCATCCACCTTGGGATCAAGCTTCAAGCCAGGGACGCAGATCTCGGTAAGGTCCGGGACAAAGTTCTCGCGTTCAGCCGCGGTGGGACGCACCAGCTGATTCAACACAAACATGTTATGCCAGGCATTTTCGTTGATAAAGCGAACCTTCAGACGGTATGCCGGATCGGTGCCAGCGAAAAGCTCCTGTACAAAGAGTTCGCGGCCGTGCAAGTAGTTGACTGCCTTGTTATAGATCGCGTCGAACAATTTTTCGCTGCACGGGTGATTGATGTCGTTCCAATCCACGTGGCTGGCGGCGGCGTCGTTCACGATGAAGCGGTCTTCGGGAGAGCGGCCCGTCCGCGAACCGGTCAAGCAATTCAGCCCGCCATTGTCTGCCAGCACGCCTTCTCCGCGCTGGAGCGCGAACTCAACCAGTTTGGCCACTCCGAGGTTCGTGTGAACCTTTTCCCCCCGGATCAGTTCCGCAATGTCAGGTACCTCCGTTACGGTTGTCATTTGAACGGGAATCTCCTTTACTAAGTTTCTCCGAACCTAACAAGCGCAGCGGGGCAAGTCTGTTCAATATTGCTCGGATATCCGCCACTGATTGCGGGTCCGGTGTAAAACCATCGCGCGGGGATCTTCGCGCTGTGCGTGGGAATGTAGGCGGAAAAAACTCTGCTTATAGCGTCAACTCAATCTCCAGGCCCCACTCCCTGAGAAGCGGTTCGGGAATGTATTTTGAGTCCTTGTTGCGAATCGCCCACTCGCGTAGACGAGCGGAGTGGATGTACTCGTCAGGTTGCAGCTTGAATTCACCAGCAACCCGCTCGAATTCACTGATGGTTGCAGGCTCGATCGGGCCAGACTTGCCCCAGTTAGGATTACTGCATCTGTGTGCCATAAGACTCCTTCCAACCCCTGCGCTACTATCGAGCAAAATTGCGGTTCCGGGGATCAATCCATCCGTCTGTAAGCTACTCTTCGCTCCTTGTTCTTGCCGGATTGGAACTTCCCGATTCAGCCACTCCGGCCTGCCGCCCGGCGCAAGGCTCCGCTGGACTCCTTTGGTGCGCCATTGATTCCACTGTGCCGGAACCAGTCCGGATCCAGCGTCAGGCTTAAGACGCCTATTGCAACATCGCGAAACCCATATCATGCTTGGGCGTTCGAGCGGACCGGTAGCGGCGTATACTCCGATAGAACCACTTCTAAACCATGCGTCATGACGAGATTCTCGGCTTGCTGCACTACCTGCTCTCGCCCGGCGAAGAACCAACCATTACCTGGGCCGGACGCTGGGAACTCGCCTTTTGGGCGCTGGCCCTTCTGCTCACGGCGCTCCTGCTGCTGTTTCCTCCGTCGTGGCTCATTCGTGCGGAGGACAGTTTCCGTCGCATCAGCCAGCATCGCACCGCCTGCATCTGGGCCATTGGCGGCGCAGCCATTGCAATCCGCACCATGCTCCTGCCGTTGATTCCCGTTCCAATCGCAGTCGTTCTGGATGAGTTCAGCTACCTGCTCGGAGCCGATACCTTTGCCTCCGGACGTCTCACCAATCCGCCCCATGCAATGTGGATTCATTTTGAAACCTTTAACGTCAACATGCAGCCGACCTATCAATCCATGTATCCGCCGGCGCAGGGTCTAGTGCTTGCCTTGGGCCAGACACTGACGGGAGAGCCCTGGGTCGGCGTGTTGCTGAGCGTCGGGGTCATGTGCGGCGTCTTCTGCTGGATGCTGCAGGGTTGGATGCCGCCGCAGTGGGCGCTGCTCGGAGGGGTCTACGCGATCCTCCGCTACGGCATCTTCTCGTACTGGATCAACTCCTATTGGGGCGGAGCCGTAGCCGCAATTGGCGGCGCACTGTTGCTCGGCTCGCTGCCTCGATTGCGCCGTCAGCTCAGCTGGCAACAGGGCGTCCTCTTCGTCATCGGCCTGGTAATCCTCGCCAACAGCCGGCCCTTCGAGGGATTCTTGTTCGCTTTCCCGCTCAGCCTCGCTTTTCTCTGGCTTGTCCTGCGCTCGCCACTTCCCCGGCGCCAGTTGCTGGCACGAGTTGTGGTGCCGGTCCTGCTGCTACTGGGGGTGGCCGCAGCTTGGATGCTTTATTACAATTGGTGCGGCACCGGCAATCCGCTGCGCATGGCGTACACCATCAACCAGGCAACTTACCACATCAGCAAGCCGTTCCTCTTTCAGAAGCCCTACCCGATTCCCAACTACCACAACCTGCCGATGCGCACCTTTTACATGTTCCATGAATATCCCGATCTTCTTCGTTCCCACTCCGTCTGGGGACTTCAGGTACTCATGGGACGGAAGTTCTTTTGTTATTACGTTTTTTTCGTTTGGCCTCTTCTGCTCCTCTTCGTCCCGGGCTTGATGCTGGCCGCGCGCAGCCCGGAGTTGCGCGTCGTTTTCTTCGCCATCCTTCTCCTCACGCTGGGACTCACCCTGCAACTCTGGCCTGCTCACGGACACTATGCCGCTGCTGCCGCGGGCGCTGTTCTTCTGATTCAATTACATGCTCTGCGCCAGCTTCGCAACTCCCGCAACTCGGCTTCGCTACGCTGCTTCAGCCGGGCCATCGTGCTGGCCTTGTTTCTCTGGATGCTGGTGCCCATCAGCGACCGGCTCTGGAATCCCTATTCCCTGGATGTTTTTCCCAACAGCAACCACGCCTACCTGCCAAGAGAAATCGAGCGCGCACGGTTGCAGGCGCAGGTAAGCCGCTGGCCCGGTCAGCACCTCATCCTCGTCCACTACGGCGCTCACGACGTACCGAGCAAGGAATGGGTATATAACCGGGCCGATATCGACAACGCCAAGATCGTCTGGGCTCGTGACATGGGTCCGGAAGCCAATCAGGAACTCCTGCGCTACTTCGCCAACCGCCACGTCTGGTACGTGGACCATGCTGGCACTGCCATGATCCTGCCCTACTCCACCGCTGGTCAGGCGCAGCATCCAACGAAGTAACTGATCCGCGGTACCAGAAACTTCGTTCCAGATTAGAAGGTCACACCCATCTCCGCTCCGGCCACGAGCGCATTGGGAATTCTCCCTGTGCCTGACGGCCGGTCGATCCACTGCACGTCCGGTTGGAAGAAGACGGACTTGGAGACCTGGAAGCGATGGGCTGCTTCGAGAACAAGCTCAAACTCCGGGTTTCCCTTACCCTCCGCAACAATTGCATGCGCATAGTCCCGGCTGAATTTCCCATAGATGAAGCCGATGATCGTGCGGTCATCGGGACGTTTGTCAAACAGCCCCTGGTCAATGAGACCACCACTCCACTGGAAAGGAACAATCGCAATGTTCTCCTGCGGGTAATAGCCCGACGCGGTCCAGACCGTCAATCCCTGCGCGGTTCCGGGGTGCTTCTGATACACCATCTGATCGGCATGAACCCAAAAGCCATAGGAGTTGGCAACTTTCTCGGGGCTGGTGAACTGGGTAAATCCCTTCCACGGCGAATACGTGGTTCCTACCCAATAGTGGCCAGGCAGTTCCCGTGACGAGGTTCCCGTGCCCGCACTGCTTTCCGATTCAGTTGCAGTGGGCGCGAACTTACTCACAAACGTGGGTGTCCAAGCCGCCTGTCCCATCAAGATCACGCCATCATCGGCATGAATTGTCCAGTCCACGCCGTTCAGGCTCGAATTAAAAATGTTGTCCCAGGTTTGATAAACGGCGGCCTGGACGTTGAACTTCTTGTTGGGATCAAAGCGCACCAGACCGGCCCAGGTGGCAAAGGGATAGGCGGAAAACTCCGTATCGAAAAGCACGTTACGGATGTCGCCGTCGATCCCGTTGTTCACATAGTAGCCGTAGAGCGGCGATGCATTGATATCGTCGGATGCTCCCAAGCGTCCAGCTTTCACCGTGACTTTGCCATCATCCAGCTTTTGCTTGAGAATGAGTTGATAGAAGAAAAGACTCTGCCCGCCGACCGATTGCTGAGAGTTATATTGGCTATGGACATAGGCGTTGGTCAATCCCGTACCGTCACGGTTCACGCCGCTGATCGTAATGCTGGCGCCGCGCCATCCTGCCAGTTTGCTCAAGTCCAGATTCACGCCCATATAGAAGTCATCGACTGCGGTAACATGCCCCTGCTTTGCGCCGCCCATCGGATTGCCCGACCCAATGCCCGTCCAATAGACAAAGGGATCAATGCCCTTGTCAAAAAGCTTTATGCGCAAGCCACCCCAGTCCCCTGTGGCAAACTTATTGTTGATCCAACTGGTGGGTTGTGAAGGCACTGCCAGGTTGGCTTTTTTCAGCGTTGCGGCCTGTTCGTTGGATTGCGCATCTGTGTTTGCCGAGTCCGGCACAGCGGCGGCTCCAGGCGGCAGGGCGGCCGCCATCTGCGTGGTTTCTGCGGTTTGAGCCGGAAGCGTTTGCGACTGCGACGCGACGGCCAAGCCAAGGCTGATTCCGATGATGGGTAACACCGTGTGTTTCCATTCGCTATCGAAGCAGGTTTTTCTCATCTCTCTCACCTATGAATTCGGATCGCAGCTCGCGGGCTGCGAGATCTGGGTGCGCCTTGCGCGTTTGCGGATGAAACTCTCCTATGAACGCTCGAAGCGAACGGGTTATGGCCAAATGAATCGTGATAAGGCTGGGCGAATGCCGCTAAACTTGCACCGCTGGCCGCTTGAACAACCAAAGTGCCGCCGTGGTGACCAGGGTTCCGGCGATTACGGCAATGGCGTAGTTGGCCAGGCCGACAACCGCATGCGGGATAAAGAGTACGAAAATACCTCCGTGCGGCACCATTAACTTAACTCCCATGGACAGCGAGATCGCTCCGGCCACGGCCGATCCCGCCATGAGGCAAGGAATCACCCGGATTGGATCGCTGGCGGCATAAGGGATGGCGCCTTCGGTAATGAACGACAAACCGAGAATCGCAGTTGCCTTGCCCTCGCTGCGCTCCTCCTCGGTGAAGCGGTTCTTGCATAGCACGGTTGCCAGGGAGATTCCGAGCGGAGGAGTCATTCCGGCAGCCATCACTGCGGCGATGGGTCCACAGACGCTGGACGCCAGCAGTCCAACGGAGAATGTGTATGCGGCTTTATTCACTGGACCACCCATATCAAACGCCATCATGGCTCCGAGGAGGAGACCGAGCACCAGGGCGCTGGATTGCTGCATGCCGTTGAGCCACGCGGTCAACCAGCCCAGGGCAATCTTCACCGGCACGCCCACTACGTAGATCATCGTCAGTCCAACCAGTAGCGTCGAAATCAGTGGAAGGACCAGCACTGGCTTGATGCCGGATAACTCCTTGGGTAGCCTGATGTAGTCATTGAGGAACTTGGTAAGATATCCGGCAAGAAAGCCGGCAACGATGCCTCCCAGGAATCCCGCTCCCAGGGTCGTGGATAACATCCCGCCAACCAGTCCCGCGCAAATTCCTGGCCGGTCCGCAATGGAGTAAGCGATGAAGGCCGCCAACACGGGGACATAGAGCTTGAAGGCCGTGGCGCCGCCAATCTGCATGAGTGCCCAACCGAGCGTGCCCTGCTTGTCTCCGGCATGGATGCCACCGACGGCAAAACTAAGCGCGATGAGCAAGCCTCCGGCAACAACCAGCGGCAGCATGTAGGAAACGCCGGTCATCAGGTGTTTGTAGACGCCGGTGCGCTCACGTTTCTCCGGCTTGCGAAGCTCTCCGCCGGCACTCTGCTCTGCCGCTTTTGTGGGTTGCGGCAAGGCCAGAGCATTGGCGATGACCTGCTTGCCTGCATTCATGGCTTCGTTTGTGGAGGTGCTATACAGGCGTACACCTGTGAACCGGCTGGGATCTACATGGGTGTCGGCGGCAATGATGGCGGCGTCGGCAAAACGAATGTCTTCTTCGGTAAGCGTGTTTTTCGCGCCCACCGAGCCCTGGGTTTCCACCTTGATCTCGTACCCCAGGTCGACGGCAGCTTTGCGTAAAGCCGCCGCGGCCATAAACGTATGAGCAATTCCGGTAGGGCAGGAAGTAATCGCAACCAGCTTCGTGGATTTCTTCTCTTCTTCCACGGGCGTCACTGCGGCTACCTCTACCGCCTCCACGATGCCAAGTGCTTGGTTCAGTACTTTTCTCGTGTCCTGGATGATCGAACTGACTGCAACGGAGACTACTTTCTTGTCCTTGAAGCGCTCCGCTGCCTGTGCATAATCTCCGGAAACTATGACGATATCCGCGTTCGCCGCGTCCTGGGCGGATATTTCCGTCTGCAGCAAGGATGGGGAATGAGCTTCCAGCAGGATCTCATGTCCGCTTCGTTGCGCAATCGTCTTAAGCGCTTCGACCGCCAACCTTGTGTGCGCACTGCTAACTCCTGGGCCTATGATTGCGACGATCCTTGCCATGATGACTCCCCCTTCCTCGCGGTTTGGTCTGGTAGTTCGTTTCCGGGCAGGACTTCTACTTGCACCTGCTTTTCGTATTGATGAACCTGCGCCAGGTCCAGTCCGGCTCCAAAACGTGTCACCGCGTAGGCGCCCAGTGCGGTTGCCAGGCGCGCGGTTGCCGGTAACTCAAACTCCTGCACCTGCGCGTAAACAATGCCGCTCACCATCGCGTCCCCGGCGCCGACGCTGCTCTTTACCTGTACCTGGGGTGGCCGCGCCAGCAGTGCCGTTTCCTTGTTTACGAAAACCGCGCCTTGGGCTCCCATGGAAACCACAACCAGTCCTACACCTCTTTCCACCAGGGATCTGGCCGCGTCCCTGACGTCTCGCACTCCGTTCAGCTTGCGCCCCGTAAGCTCTTCAAGTTCCGCAAGGTTCGGTTTTACAACATCGGGAACCAGTGCAATCGCCCTTTGCAGAGGCTCTCCACTCGTATCCAGGGCCACCCGTCCACCTCTGCCGCGAATTTCCTCGATCAATTGCGAATAGATTTCCGGCGAAAGTCCCGACGGAATGCTACCTGCGAGCACAAACCACGATCCTGGTTCCGCCCAACTCTGTACCTGGCTTAGCAGTTGGCGGATCTCGCCGGAGCCGGGCGTCAAGCCCGGAAAGTTGATGTCCGTGGTTTGATGGCTTTCCGAATCGACAATCTTGACGCCTACCCGCGTCGAACCTGGGAGACGAAGAAAGCTGTCTGTAATCGCTTTGCAGCGGAACAGGCGCTCAAAGATCTCGGTGTTCTCGTCGCCCAGGAATCCGGTGGCCAGGACAGGCACCCCAAGATCGGCGAGAAACGACGCCACGTTGATTCCCTTGCCGCCTGCATCCAGCCGGCTGGAGGTCACCCGGTTGACCTCCCCGGCGCGGAAGCCGGGAATATTTACGGTCTGATCGATTGCAGGATTCAGCGTCACGGTGATGATTTTGGCTCGGCCAGTCATTCGGATTTGCTCCCTTCTGAGGTAAGGTAAAGAGCGCGCACGGAGTCCGCGTCCTCACAGGCCAGGGCGCGCTGCGCAAGGTGCTGGGCGTCACTCGCAGAGAGTTCCCGGATGTGCGCTTTTACGACGGGAATGCTGGGAATTGCCATGCTGAGTTCCCTCACTCCCAAGCCGATCAGGATGGATGCACCGATCGGGTCTCCAGCAAGGCCGCCGCAAACTCCAACCCATTTGCCGTGCCTGGCGGCTGCTTTCACCGTCTGGTCAATCATTCGCAGAACGGCAGGATGGGTGTTCTGGGCCTCCCGGGCCAGCAGCGAGTTGCCGCGATCCATGGCAAGCACGTACTGGGTCAGATCATTGGTGCCCACCGAAAAAAAATCGGCTTCGCGTGCTAATTCGTCCGCCATCACCACCGCCGAAGGAACCTCGATCATGGTGCCGATCTCGACCGGCGCCACGCCAAGTTCCTGCCGGATCTCCTCCGCAACTTGCTTTGCCTCGCGCATCTCCAGCGGTGAGGAAATCATGGAGAACATCAGCTTCAGATTGCCATGAACAGAGGCGCGGAATGCGGCTCGCAACTGCGGCCTGAACAATTCGGGATGGCGCAGGCAGAGCCGTATGCCACGCACGCCAAGGAATGGGTTCTCCTCGTGTGGCAGCCTGAGGTAAGGGACGTTCTTATCGCCGCCGATATCGAGAGTTCGCAGAACCAGCGGCAGGCCGTCCAGCTTTTCAATCATCTCCCGGTAGGCTTCATATTGCTCATCTTCCGAAGGCGGCTCGTCGCGCTGGAGAAATAGAAACTCGGTCCGCAACAACCCAACGCCTTCGCCGCCGGCCTCAATCGCCATGGCGGCTTCCTGCGTTTGGCCAATGTTGGCGCAGATTTCGATACGAACGTCATCGCGGGTGACAGCGGGCTGGAAGCGGTACTCGAAGGCAGACGCCAGGTTGCCCGCCAGGCGCTTCTGCACCGCTCGCGCCGATTCCAGATCGGCCTCGGTGGGATCGAGATAAAGCACTCCATGATCCGCGTCGAGAATGGCGAGTTGTCCTTCCTGTTGGCTCATCAACTCCTCGCCCGCACCGGTGACCGCTGGAATATTCAGCGAGCGGGCAAGGATCGCAACATGAGAGGTTGCACTGCCATCCACGGTGCAGAATCCGGCAATGACCGTCGGGTCGAAGGCTGCTGTTTGCGAAGGGGTAAGATCCTTGGCCAGGAGCAGCGCCGGCTCGTCGGGAGCCAGTTCGGCCGCCTGGTTCTTTCCCCCTTGCATGTTTCGCACCACCCGGGCACCCACATCCCGGATATCCATGGCGCGTGCCGCCGTGATTGCATTTCCGGAGACTTCCAGAGACGAAGCCAGCTTCTCAAATTCCGTCTGCACGGCCAGGGTGGCGTTCTGTCCGGCTGCAATCCTTTCCTCAACCTGCGCGTGCAGCGAAGCATCGCTGAGAAACTCGCTCTGTGCCCTGAAGATCTGCGCAGACTCTGCCGAGGTGCGCACTCGAAGCTGCTCGTAGAGGTCGTCCAACTCCTGGCGGGCCGCAGCCACCGCAGCCTGGAAAAGCCGCTTCCCTTCCGCGGGACTCTCCATGTCCGAAGCCAGTACCGCCTCCCTGGGACGGAAGATCCGGATACGGGCAATCGCCAGACCCGGCGAGGCACTCACGCCGGTAATCTTGCGTCCCTCCTGCTCCGGCTTCCAGCTATGGGCGGCCGCTTCTGTTTTCTTCTCTTCGATTTCGGAGGTTTCCATCTGGGCCTTCAGCTCGCCGAGCGCCTGCTTGGCATCCACCCCATCGGCCACAATTCGCACCGTTACACCATGCTCGGCGCCCAGTTGAAGCAGGGCCGCCAGGCTCTTCCCATCCGCGCGCTTTGCGCCGGAACAGACTTGGATCGCCGACTGAAAGCTGCGTGCCCTGGTGACAAACGCCGTCGCCGGACGCGCATGCAGACCGTGGGGCGGGCCAACCACGGCCTTGATGCTGATGGCACTGGCGCCCAGTTCCTGGGTTGGAGCGGCGTCAGCCCCAGCACTGGAGGCCGACTCCACCAGGGCGGCCACGATTTTGCTCGCGTCCGGGGTCTTCGCCAGCAACTCAACCAGTGCATCCTGCGAAAGCAGTTCTGTCAGCTTGGCAAGCACATCGAGGTGCTCGTCGGACTTTGCCGCAATGCCCACCACAATGCGGACCATATTGGAAGGTTGCCACTCCACCCCGTCGGGCAACTGCAATACGGCGATTCCGGTGGCGCGTATCAACTCCCGGTCAGCGGGCAGGCCGTGGGGTATGGCAATGCCCTTGCCGAGATAGGTGTTGGCAAGCTTTTCCCGCTGCAACATGCTTTCCATGTAAGCGGGATCGATATTGCCGTTCTCAACCAGGAGTCGGCTGACCTGGCGAATGGCGTCCTCTTTTGTCTTTGCGTGTGCGCCCGTTTGAACGTTGGCGATGGTGAACTTGAGCATGGTGGCGATCCTCCCAGGTCGGCCAGGAACGAATAAAATGTAATCGATTACAAAATTATTGTCAATAAATATTTCTGATCGGACACAAAAAATTCGATTTCTTGGGAAATATTTTGTAAACTCTACCTTGAACTGTTTGTAATCGATTACTTATTTGCTAATAGTTCTAGCACTATCTTGCGATAATTTATGGTGTTACCGAGGCGTTCTATGGTGAGTATTCGTGATGTCGCTGACCACTGTGGTCTCTCCACCGCAACCGTTTCCCGCGTCCTGGCCGGCAAAGACCACGTCAGGGACGAGGTGCGGCAGCGCGTTCGGGAAGCGGTGGCACTGCTGAACTACCGGCCCAATCGTGTCGCCCGCAGCCTGCGTTCCAATCGCTCCACCACCATCGGTCTGGTTGTGGCCGACGTCCAGAATCCCTACTTCACCCGCATCTGCCGCGCCGTGGAAGATACGGCCCTGCGCTCCGGTTTTGCCGTCTTCCTCTGCAATACCGATGAAGACCCTGAAAAAGAAGAGCTCTATCTCCGTCACCTGGCGGATGAGAACGTCGCCGGCATCATCTTCGCGCCCACGGGCAAAGCGGTCCGCGACATCGGCAAAATGAAGGATCTGGGAATGCCGCTGGTGGTCATTGATCGCCCGATCGACAAGGGATTGGCGGATAGCGTGGTGATCGACAATGTCGGGGCTGCATTCGAGCTCACCGAGCACCTGATCTCTCACCACCGCACCCGGATTGCAGGAATTTTCGGCGCCAGGAGCGCGACCGGAAGGGAACGCTGGAAAGGTTTCACCCTCGCTTTGCAGAAGCATGGTCTCGCGGAAGAGCGGGAACTTGTACTGTCGGTTCCTCCGCATGAAGATGAGGGATACAAAGCAGTTCAGCAGATGCTGGCAATGGCAGCTCCGCCCGATGCCATCCTTTCCAGCAATGAACTGCTGGCGATTGGCGCCTATCGTGCCTTGATGGAAACAGGCGGCAGGTGCCCGGAAAACATTTCCTTCGCCAGTTTTGACAATGCCGCCTGGTCCGCACTGGTCCATCCATCCGTAACCGTCATCGAACAACCGACGTACGAAATCGGATCATCGGCCGCGGAACTGCTCCTTCAGCGCATCGAAGACCCCAACCGCTCCATCCGCCAGGTTGCTCTCAAGCATCGCCTTCTCATCCGCAACTCATGCGGTTGTCTGCCCTGAGAGCCGGACCCATCGCCCCTGGAATTTTGTTCCTCCGCCCACCCTATTTTACGGGTTCGGGCGCAGCAGCGGGTTGTGAAGCCGGTGCCGCGGGATTCGCGAAGTTCACCTTGGGAACCTGGCGTGATGCCTCGGTGGCAGCAAAGTAGGCGCTGTTTGGTTGGAATCCTGCCCAGCCGGCAAAAACATTGTTGGGAAACACCTGCACATACGTGTTGTAGTCCTGCAACGTGTCGTTGTACCGCTTGCGCTCCACGGCAATGCGATTCTCGGTGCCCGCAAGCTCGTCCTGCAGACGCAGAAAGTTCTCATTGGACTTCAGTTGCGGATAGTTCTCGACGATCAGCAACAGGCGTCCAAGCGCGCCGTCGAGTTGCCCGTTGGCGGCAATTTTCTGCTGCGGGGTACCGGCTGAAAGCAATGCGGAGCGGGCCTTGGCAATGTCACCAAACACCGTCTGTTCCTGCTGAGCATAGCCTTTTACGGTCTCCACCAGGTTGGGAATCAGGTCCGCCCGGCGCTGCAGCACAATGTCCACCTGGGACCAGGCGGCCTTGACCGATTCATTCTTGGTCACCAGCGTGTTGCGAACCCCAACATACTGGCCGAATGCGACCAACGCAATCAGAACCACCACCGCAATGACGATCCATGCTTTCTTCATAAGCTCTCCTGGGCAACTGCGTATATTGCGAGTTACGGACGCCCCGGCGCGTCTGCGCCCAGCGCCTCATCCACTGCGGCCGCGACCTGCTCCACCACCGCCATGTAGCGGGCAAACAGATCGTTCACATCCATACTCTTGGGATTTGCCTTGTGCTCGCGTACGTCCAGCACCTGCTGAATCGCTCCCGTGTCGAGTTTCAACTGCGCCGCCAGAGCCTCTACCGTAGCACGCTTTCCCACCGGGGCAGCCTGTCCCAGCACCATCAGGGCATGGCGGAAAAGCGTGACAAAGGAGGACACGGAACGCACCATCAGGTCTCCCAGCCGCCGCCGGTCACCGCCGGCCAGCAGCGCTTGCTGGCGCAGCAGTAGCAGTTTCTCGCGGAGTTCATATTCCACCTGGAGGCCATGGGAATGCACTGCAATCTGTAAGCCCAGCAAGACATCTTCCCCGAGCAGAACCCGATGGTGTTGCTGCATATCCAGCAGTTCGATGGTGAAGATGTCATGCGAACATTCCAGTTCGCGTCGCGTCATCAACAGTGGCGGAGGCTGTTTCTGCTTCTCCCACCACTGTGCAACCGGCGCCAGCGCCTGCAAGGCAGGGAACGAACTGTCGCCGAGCACGCAGAACAGGTTCAGGTTGGAGAATTCCGGATGAAAATCCCCCGCCACGGCCGACCCATATAGAATGACGCTCTCCAGGTTCGCTCCCGCCGCCGCGCTCATGCGTCTCACAAACTCTTCGATCTTGTTCTCAGGAACCATCACGTCCTCGCCAGTTACCAACTGCTGCTTGCCCCGCCGCCACCGGAACTGCCGCCGCCAAAGCCGCCGAACCCGCCTCCACCTCCACCGCCAAAGCCGCCGCCACCCCATCCTCCGCCGCGGCCACCGAAAACCTGCGAAAGCAGCAGCCAGAACAGCACCCCACGCAGAGGAGTACACAGGATGATCAACACGATCACAACAATTACAATGATGCCGCCCAGTGAAATGTGCTGCTCGTCCGGCTCAGCTGGCGCGGGGGCCGCAGCCGGAAGCTGTGCATTGGAAATCTGAATTCCGGCATCCTGTGCAATCACACCCGCCACTCGATCGGTGACCAGCAGCAGGGCCGCACTGGTTTTGCCGCTTTGCATCAGCGGGATCGCTTCCCGCTGAAAGCCTCCCACTTTTCCGTCAGGCAGAATCGGTTCCAAACCATAGCCAACTTCAATGCGGGCCCGGTGATCCTGAATGGCATACAGAATCAAAACACCGCGATTGGTTGATTTTTCTCCGATTCCCCAACTCTTGAAGAGGTCAACCGCGTAACTCTCCACATCCGCGCCGTCCAGGGAATTGACCGTGACCACGGCAATCTGCGCATGGCCCTTTTGATCGATCTGCTGGCAAATGTCTTCGATTTGCGCGACCGTCGTGGGATCGAGAACATGGGCAAAGTCGTCTACGTAACCGCCAGGGTGCAACTGCGAGATCGGTTCGGCATACACAACCATGCTCAGCAACAGGGCTGACAGCGCAACGATGGCTGCTTTCGCCAGGAATCTCATCGTGGCCTGATTGTACAGGACAGGGGCGCCCGGCGGTCACCCGGACTCGCCGTCATCGGCTTTGCGCAGCGTCCAAAGATTGCATTTGAAAATGAATGAACCTGTGACCCCATCGGGCACAATCGAAGCCAGTTCGCTCTCCAGCCAATCAACAATCCCGGACTCGGTTTCTTTTCCTGAAGCAATGGCGGCCAAGGTATTGCTGCGCGTCAGCAGGTAGGCGATCAACTCTTCGCGCAGGAATGGCACAAGGTGGTTGAACGACACGCGTTGTGCAATCTCGAAACCGCATTTTACGGCCTTGGTTTCGTTGAGGTCTCTCATGCCACGCCACGGTTGTGGAAACCGTTTCGCAAACCGGTCGCGCATCCAGTGCTTACAGGCGGACACATCCCGCATATACGCGGTGAAATGATCGTTGTAAACCGCCAGCATGCCGGCGGGAGCCAGCACCTCCCGGCATCGGGTAAAGAAACGATCCTGGTCAAACCAGTGCAGCGCCGACCCGGCTGTCACCAAGTCGAATTCGCCGCCAACGTTGAGTTCTTCGGCAAGCCCCAGCCGGTAGCTGATGTTCGCCCGTCGTGGCGCCTGCTCCAGCATGCTGGGAGAAGCGTCGATGGCAATCACCTGCCCGGCGATGGCGGCCAGGGCCATGGAGGACTGTCCCGATCCGCAGCCCACGTCAAGTACCCGCTGGAAGCGATCGACCCCGGCAAATTCGCGCAGCCGCCGCGCCACCTCGGCGTGGAAGAAAGGACGCACTTTCGCGTAACGCGCCGCAACCTCGGCGTTCGTATAGTAGTTCGGCAGAGTCGCCGGCAGGGAGCGCGTTTTCCCTCCCTGCCGGTCTCGCAGCGGAGTCGGCATCCTTATAGTCTTACCACAGCGTCGTGCGCCCTCAGCCCGATCCCACCTATATCGTCGCCATCGGCCGCGCTATTTCCTTTCCGAATTCGCGGCCCGGTTCTTCCCCCCGCAGCACCCGTAACACTCCCTCGGCCAGCGCTCTCAACTCATCCTCGCCCGGAAATACCTTCACTGGCGCAATCCAGCTCACGGACTCAATGATCGCCTCGGTGAGCCGCTGGCTATGCGACATCCCACCGGTCAGCAGGATCGCGTCCACCCGGCCCCGCAAGGCGCAGGACATCGCACCGATCTCTTTCACAATCTGGTAGACCATGGCGCGGAATACCAACTCCGCATGCGCGTCGCCTTCCTCAATGCGCTGTTCCACCTCGCGCAGGTCGCCCGTGCCCAGGTAGGAGATCAACCCTCCTTCTCTGGTGAGCATCCTTTCAACCTGCTTTTGCGTGTATCGTCCGCTGTAACACAGCCGCACCAGTTCCATCGCCGGAACCGAACCTGATCGCTCGGTGGAAAAAGCTCCCTCTTCCCGCGAGTTCGTCGCATCGATCATCCGCCCCGCCTCGTGGGCGCTGATCGTGTGACCGCTGGCCAGGTGGGCCACCACCAGCCGCAGGGCCTCATACGGCTGCCCCGTCTCTCCGGCATGGCGGCGCGCAATCGCCTTCGAGTTCAACGCGTGCGACAGGCAAGGCCGCTGCAGTTGCGCGCATCCGGAAAGCCGCGCTACTTCGATCCATTCATCCACCGAAACCGGATCCACAATGTAGGCAGGGACTCCGATGCGCTCCGCAATCGCCTGCGACAGGAAGGCGCCCAGATTCGCCGCGTGTTGTCCGCGTTCTCCCCGGCCAAGCTCGTCCAGCATCTCCTGGTTCACCCGGTAGGCGCCACTCGCAAGCGGATGCAGCAAGCCACCTCGTCCCACCACCGCTTCGATGCCATTGAGCCGCATCCCACTGGCTTCCAGCTCGCGCTCGATTCGCTGCAGCCGTCCCGGCAGTTGGCAAAGAACATCCGCACCGCAAGCCGCCAGTTCCGCCTGGCTGTGTTGCAGGTTGCAGACCAGCAATGGCTCCGTGTCGCGGTAGAGCCCGAGTTTGGTCGATGCCGAGCCGGGATTGATTACCAGAAGATTCGGGACCGCGGTCATCCTCGCACCTCGCTCCGGTGCCGGCAACTGTGCGCCCGGAAGACGACTCCCAGGGCCATGGCGTTCACCTTGTCGTCCGAGCTTTCCGCCCGCGACGGGATGAGAACTGGAACCCGTGCCCCAACCACAACATGAGCGCACTGCGAATACCCCAGATACTTCACTGCCTTGCCCAGCAAATTCCCGGCTTCAATGTTTGGAACCACCAGGCAGTCCGCCTTTCCGGCAACCTGGTTGGTGATGCCTTTCGCCCGGGCCGCGCTCGGGACCAGGGCATCGTCGAGCGCCAGCGGCCCATCGAGCATCGCCTCGCCGAATTCTCCGCGTTCTGCCATGCCAATCAGCGCCAGCGCGTCAACCGTGGAGGGAATTCGCTCGCTGACCACTTCGGTGGCGCTCATCAGGGCAATACGGGGCCGCGCGATTCCGATCGAGCGCAGCACGTCGATCGCGTTCAGCACGATCTGCCGCTTCTGGTCCAGGGTCGGCAGAACATTCACTCCGCCATCGGTAATGGCCACCAGGCGCGCCTCGCCCGATAACACGTCCTCATAAAGCAGCACGTCGCTGAGCAGCCTGCCCGTCCGCAAGCCGTTCTCATGGTCCAGGAGCACGCGCAGCAATTCATCGGTGCGCAGGTGCCCCTTCAGCAGAATCTCGGTCTCGCCCGAGGCTGCCATTTTGCAGGCCGCCAGCGCTGCCTGCGCGGAGTTCTCCACGTCGATGATCCGCTCCGCAGCCAGCAGCCGTTCCAACCCCAGCGCCTGGGCTCGAGCCCGGATTCTTTTGCCGTCTCCGATGAGTTGTGGCGTTGCAATGCCGGAGGAAAAAGCGTCCCAGGCCGCCGCCAGCGCCACATCGTTGTCGGCACAGACAATTGCAACCCGCAACGCTCCCAGCGCGCCCGCCGCGCTTCTGAGCTGTTGAAAATTCCGAATTGTGGTGGCCGCTCCAGCCAAACAAGCTCCAGGCATCCGACTTCCCGTTGATCCGCCAGCCAAGAATGACGCGGCCCTTTGCAATTGTCTGTGCGCTGGGTCACCACCGGCATCAGCCTCGATCTTCGCCCGAGGCCTCCGCCAAAGGGGTGGGCCATATTGCTCCCGAGGTGCGGAATTTTCCTGTTTCTCGCCTTTGCGCTCCGGAAATTCACTCCATCGCTCTTTTGGAACTGACTGAGTACAAAATACTTGATACCAGGTTCCCCGCTCCTGTACAAATTGGCCCTCGGCTTGCATTGTTAGTCGTGGGCCAACTGGGCCGCGATTCCAAGGGGAGCTTGCAGTATGAATGAATCAGCCGCACCGGATGGGGTGTCCGCAGTTGCAGAGGTCGCTCGACCAGGTTCCGCCTCTTCCAACAAGATCAAGATCGGTGCCGTTGCGCGGCACTTTCAGGTCTCCGTGGACCTGCTCCGGCTCTACGAGCGTGAGGGTCTTCTGATTCCTTTGAAGTCGCCGAAGGGGACGCGATACTTTACCGAACTCGATTACCCCTGGATTGCTACCGTGCTTCGCCTGGTCCGCGAAGCGCGCCTGAATTTCGCCGGAATCCGCCACCTGCTGGCGCTGCTTCCATACTGGGAGTTGCGGGGACAGGGAGACGGAGCCAAGCGTGATTGCCTGGCCGCCGCCGGCGCCGACGCGCCTTGCTGGAAGGATCAGACCTGTTGCAGCCCTGAGGAATGTTACGCCTGCGAGGTTTACCGCGCGGCATGCAAGTGTGAAAACCTGAAGGCGTTTATCGTAAGCGGCCCGGCAGCCGAGGGCGCGGCTCCGCCCGTATTGTAGGCAATCTCATCCAGCTCCGGCGGAACCGTGGCTTGGATGCCTCCGCGGCCAGTTCGCCTCAATGGCCCCGCGGCGCGTCCGAGTCCGGTTCCTGGCTGAAACGCACATTGTGGCGCACGTCAGCCCCGCTCACCCAGAAGATCACATCCTCGGCGATGTTTGTGGCGTGGTCCGCAATGCGTTCCAGGTTCCGGGTGATGAGCAGAACGTCCAGGTAGGGCCGCACCTTGTCGGGATGGTTCGTCATCTGTGTAACCAGGTTGATGAACGCCTCGTCCTTCATCCGGTCCACGATCGAATCCATTTCCAGCACCGCCTGGGCAACCTCGGCCTTGGCGGAAAGAAACGATTCCAGCGCCCGCCGCACCATGGTCGAAACCGCCGTGGTCATGCGGGCGATATCCACCGGAACCTCGATCTCCGGCTCCTGGCACAGATCCAGCGATCGCTGCGCGATATTGACTGCCAGGTCGCCCACCCGTTCCAGGTCGGAGTTGATTTTCAGCACCGACAGCACGAATCGCAGATCGGTTGCCATGGGCTGCTGCATGGCCAGCAGGTCCACCGCCAGTTCGTCAATGATGCGCTGGCTCTCGTTGATCATCTTTTCGCGCTCAAAGACCTGCCGCGCCAGCCGCCCGTCGCGTTTGCGATAGACGTCCGACGCCAGCTCAATGGCGGATTCGGCCATCCCGCCCATCTCCAGCAATCGTTCTTTCAACTCGTCCAGACCCTGCTGAAACCGGCTTCTCGTCATCCAAACCTGCCCGTAATGTAGTCTTCCGTCCGTTTGTCGGATGGCGTGGTAAATATCTTTTCTGTCTTGTCGTATTCGATCAGTTTGCCCATCAGGAAAAAGCCGGTATGGTCGGCAACCCGCGCCGCCTGCTGCATATTATGGGTCACAATCACCACGGTATACTCGGCCTTCAGCTGGAAAATCAGCTCCTCTATTTTTCCAGTCGAAATCGGATCCAGCGCGCTGCACGGCTCATCCATCAGAAGCAAATCGGGCTGCACCGCCAGCGCCCGCGCAATGCACAGCCTCTGCTGCTGCCCGCCGGAGAGTGAAGCGCCCGATTTCTTCTTCAGCACATCCTTCACTTCGTCCCAAAGCGCGGCCATGCGCAGCGAGTGCTCCACCACCACGTCCAACTCGCGCCGTTTATGGTAGCCATTCAACCTCAATCCGGCGGACACGTTGTCGTAAATCGACATGGTTGGGAACGGGTTCGGCTTCTGAAAAACCATCCCGATCCGCCGCCGCACGTCCACCGCATCCGTGCCCGCCTCGTAAACATTGATGTCGCCCACCTGCACCGTACCAGTCAGGCGGGCCTCGGGATTGGTTTCATGCATCCGGTTCAGACAGCGGATGAAGGTGGACTTGCCGCAACCCGACGGGCCGATCACGGCCGTCACCGCGTTGGCCCCCACCTTGATATTGATTTCCTTCAGAACCTGCGCCTTTCCAAACCAGGCGTTCAGGTCCTTTACCTCGATTCCAACACCCATCCGATGATGGCTCCTTGCAAGCTAGGCGTTGTTCACCATGTTCCCGCGACTGGTCACCACGCGTACCGCGGCAACGGCAACAACGATCAAGACGATCAGTATCAGGGCTCCCGCCCAGGCCTGGCGGTGCCATTCGTCAAAAGGCGAAATGGCGTACGCAAAAATCTGGATTGGCAGCGCCGCGATGGGCTGGTCCGGCTTCAAACTCCAAAATTGATTTCCAAAGGCGGTGAATAGCAGCGGCGCGGTTTCTCCCGCCACTCGCGCAAACGCCAGCATCGCTCCCGTGATCACGCCCTTGGAGGCGGTGCGCAGGGTCACCTGCAAGGTAGCCCGCCATTGCGGAATACCCAGCCCAAGCGCGGCTTCCCGGATCGTGTTCGGAACCATCAGCAGCATCTCCTCGGTAGTGCGCGCAATCGTGGGAATCATCATGATGCCCAGCGCCACCCCTCCCGACAACGCAGAGAAATGTTGTTGTGGCAGCACCACCAGGGCATACACGGCAATGCCCACCACAATCGAGGGAACGCCGTTCAACACATCCGCCGTGAAGCGGACAACGTTTACATAACGGCTCCCGCCAAATTCCGCCATGTAGATGCCGGACCCAATTCCCAGGGGCACCCCGATCATCGAGCCGATGCCCAAAACGATCATCGAGCCGACGATGGCGTTGGCCATCCCACCCCCCGCTTCGCCCACCGGGCGCGGCGTATGGGTCAGAAAGGCCCAGTTGATCGAACCGGTGCCCTTGTAAACCAGGTAGCCGAAAATAGCTCCCAGGGGAGCCAGCACCAGGATCGCGGCCAGCGCGCACAGACCCATGAAACACAGGTTGCGGAGACGCCGCCCCAGGCTGAGCGGACGCGAGAGGCTAGGCATTGTTCCTCGCAGAGTAGCCGTGCGTCACGGACCAGACCAGCAGACGCGCACAGGCATTCACCACCACCGTCACAATCAGCAACACCAGGCCAATTTCCACCAGTGCGCTCAGGTACAGATCGTCGGTGGCCTCGGAAAACTCATTGGCAATCACCGACGCCATCGTGTATCCCGGCGCGAACAACGACTTCGCAATCTCCGGACGATTGCCGATCAGCATCGTCACCGCCATGGTTTCGCCAATGGCGCGGCCCAGTCCCAGGATGATCCCGCCCATGATGCCGGCGCGCGCGTTCCTCAGAACCGCCATCCGCACCATCTCCCAGCGCGTCGCGCCCAGCGCCAACACCGCCTCGCGCTGGCTTTGCGGAACTGCCACCAGTACCTCGCGCGTGATCGATGCAATGATGGGAATGATCATGATCGCCAGGATGATGCCTGCCGCCAGCATGCCAATGCCGTAGGCCGGCCCTGCAAACATCCCCGTCCAGCCCAGACACCTGCTCAGCCAGGGCTGAACCACGTTGTGCAGCAGCGGAACCAGCACAAAGATTCCCCACAGTCCGTAGATCACCGAGGGAATCGCCGCCAGCAGTTCCACCGTAAAGGCAATCACGCCGCGGAATACGCGCGGGCATAACTCGGTCACATAAACCGCAACGCCCACCGCCAGGGGAACCGCCAGCAGCAGCGCCAGCAGCGATGAAACCAGCGTCCCGTAGATGAACGGCAGCGCGCCAAAATCGCCCGCAACCGGATCCCAGGTATCGCCCACAAAAAAACCAAACCCAAAACGCGCGATCGACAGCTTCGAGCGCGAAGTCAGCTCGTAGAAGAACAACCCCATCACCGCAATGACGGAAAGCGAGCAGAGCAGCAGCGAATACCGGAAACCCAGGTCCAGGTACTTGTTGATCTTGCTGCTGCGCAACTCGATCCGCGGTGCCGCCACCGTCGCCGGCGCGGCCGCCTTGTGCTCAGCGGCCGCCGCCGGCAGGTGAAAGCTCAGCAGCGGGCGCAGCTCTGAATCGGGTCCAATGCTCACGTCTTGACGCTACCAGAGTATTGTTAACAGGAGATGAATGAGCGGGCGGGTGGACTTGGACAGCATCGTGTCATTTGACGCAGATGAAACGAACCCATCCTAATGCCTGGACACAGGCGGACACAAGCAAAATCGGATGGACACAGGTGGACACACAGCCATTGTTTACTACTTGGTTAATGTTTTTGCAAGGCAAGTGTTTCGGAATCTGTGACATAGCAAAAAAACGGATGGCGCACCCGAACACGCGGCACGGCCGGGACACAGACCTTTGGACCGCACAGGAAGTATTGCTCGGAGTTATTAGCAAACTAGTAACCAATGATGGCCCGGAGGGAGTCAAGCAAAAACGGTGCTGTCTTTCGTTTTTGCTTGACGCCCGGAGAGCCATGGACAATACAGGCGCGTGGGATTGAGGCACTCTCTCAATCCCACCTACCCAGCAGCGGGGTTGCCTTTGCGGTTGCCTTTGCGCTTGCCTTTGCGGTTGCTTTTGCCCTTGCCTTTGTCTTGCCGTCACCCCCACGGGCGCAGACGGCCACGGCCCGCCAGTTCGCGCGCACCGAGCGACCACCGGCGGGTTTGGTTGCGCGCGCAGCGCGCGCCGGTGCGAGCGAGGGAGCGTGAGGCGGGACGTGGTTGCCTGCGCCCGCCCCGTGATGACGGCATAGGGAGAAACGGGAGCACGCGGGAGCGGAACGAAGTGAAGCGGAGCGTGCGCGCGGGGCGGGGGCCCCGCGCCAGATGGGCGGGCCGCGCAGCGAGCGGGCGGGGAAGCCTTGTGCTGGACGGCCCGCGTGCGCCTTTGCTTTTTGCACGCGGGTTGCCAGCACAACACCACTCTGACGCCAGTTTCCCCCGCCGGAAGCACGGGGACTTGAGTCTTGCGAGCCAGCGCAGCGGCGAGCGCGGCGACGAGACGAACATTGGGCGAAGCGGGATGGCGGCCAGCCGCACGGCGCCGTGTCCAAAATGGCGTCCCCCGGAGAGATGAAAGGAGCGAAATGGGCTTTTGCTCATTCCGCTCCTTTGGCTTACCGGCGGTTTTTGCAGTGCGCCGCTACTTCCGGGACACAGGCGTTTGGCTTTCCGGGATGCGGTCAGCGGCGCGTGGAGGACGCGGCGAACGAAAGACTGGCGAAGACACGGTTGCGGAATAGGTTGCCGGACCCAGACACCGCGCCCTGGCCGGAGCATATTGGATGTGCCTTGTCATCTCCGGCCAACCTTCCAGAACGGCCATGCGGCCACGAGCGATGGCGCTTGCCTCATCGTCGGCAGACACGACGCTCTCTAGGAACCAGTCCGTCTGGTCACCCAGCCAGATTTTTACTTCCCAGTGCATCGTCATGCGGTGACCTCCATGGGCAGGGATGGTTGCGATTCGGCTTCCGCTTTGATCGTCAGGGACGGCCCTGGCGCGTCGGCTGGGGTTTGCCGGGCTTCTGCCTTGTCCATGGCGCTGATTGCCGCGTCAAGCGCTTCCGCAGCACGGCGGTAGGCATTGCGGTGAGTCAGCATTAACAGGATGAGTTCGGCGGTTGGCATGATGGGTGCTCCCTTCGTTTGGCGGGCCGCTTGGCGACCGGATGCAGTTGCGTGAGGATGCGGTGAACCACGATGAGCGCGTCAGCGCGCGCCATGGTAAGCGAACGGTACTCAGTCGGCTGCACTCCCGTCGAAAGCAACGCCCCGTTGATCGCCCGGATGGTTGCCAATTCGTCGCGAAGCGCCTCCCGCAGCGCCGACCGGCGCTGGAGTGGGGTTTGCGATGACACAGTAATTCTCCTGTAACTCGCGCAGCGACGCATAGCAAATCGGCGCGGGTTGATTGAGGTATTGCGTGGTGGAGTCCAGGCGGGTGTGACCTAACAATTGCTGCACTACCCGCAAGTCCGACGTGACCGAGTACGCCTTTTGAGCCATGGTGCGGCGCAGGTCGTGGAGCGTGACCGGAGCCAGTAACCCGATGCGCGCGCAAGCGCGCATGAAGTGACTGCGCGCCGTCTGGTAGCTAACCGGCCCGCCGCGCAAGAGAACAACGAATGGCGCGTCGCCTTGCGGCGCTTCATCGAGCATGGCGCGCAGACGCGGCGAGACCGGGACCGTGGTGACTTTGCCACCCTTGCCCCGTGACCAGATATTGCCGGACTCCTGGTTGTAGTTTTGTCGGCACAGACGGATAGCCGCACCAGCCCGGAGCGCCGCATCGTGGCACAGCAGGATGAGCAACTTGAGCCATGGCGGAGTGGTAACCAGTAAGGCGTCAAGCGCGTCTTGCGGGATGGTTACCATACGCGGCGCTGACGCGCGAGTGTGTGGCACCATTACCGCCAGTGCGGGCGACGCGCCTTGCGTGACCAGAGCCTCTAATTCGTAACGGAGCGCCGCTTCGATGAGGCGACGCGACGCTGCGCTGAGACCCGTGGTGCAGGTTGCGGCGAGGACTTTTTCGACATGAGACGGATTGATTTCTTCGGGGGTTTGTTGGCCACAGACGGCGATGAGATTGCGCGCGACCCACGGACGGTACGTGTTACCTTGGCGCGCGCCTGGTTGTGCGAAGGCGTCAAGGCAGTCGGCAACTGTGACTTGACGCGGGCTTTTTTTGACTCAGTTACCTCATCGATGCGGAGTGAGTTTTCATACTTGAGCGCAGCAGCAGCGGACTTGAAGGACTTGCGAACCCGGTTGCCTTGCGCATCGCGCGCATCGGCATAGTAACTATTGCCCCGAACGTACATGGTTGTGTGTCCTGAGATTGTGACACGATGATGGAATTTGCCCCTGTTTTCCCGCCACCATATTTAAAGAGATGAATGAGCGGCCGGGTAGAACTCCCCCCGCTCTGCTCCGCCCAGCCTTCAACCGCCCTCCAGGTTCCGGCCCCGGCGGCCAGGCTCCATCGCATCCCAGGCAGCAATCCCGGCGCTCCCGGATCTTTGCGCCAACCTGATCTGCGGGTGAAACCAGCGCCTAAATCGAACCGGTTTCAAATCGTATGATCGCCTGTGCAACCAGGTAGTCGTAACGCGCCTTAGCATTGGCAATTTCCGCCCCGGTCTCCTGCAACTGCGCCTGGCTGACCTCCACGATGGAACCCAGTCCCAGTTGGTAGCGCGTTTGCGCCAGGTCGAGCCCCAGCTTCGTCTGCTCCACCAGCCCGGCGGTCACCTTCAAACGGCGGAAGGCCGTGTTCGCCGCCAGCCAGCCCGCGCGCACATCGCGGCTGATCGCATTTCTCAATCCCGTGAGCCGCTCATTCCCGGCTTCCGTCTGCAGTTGTGCTTCATGGGTCTGGGCCGAAATGCGAAATCCGGTGAACAGCGGAATCTCCACATTCACTCCGGCCGCGCCATACCAACTGGAGATGTGGTCGTCTCGGACCGGCGCCTGCCCCACTGCCGCCAGCGCGCGGACGCTCGGCAGCCGCTGCTCCCACGCCGCGGCTTGCAGCTTTCTCGACGCCTCAAATTGCAGCTCCGCGGCCTTGACCTCCGGACGCTGCGCCAGCGCCAGAGAAACCAGTGGTTCAACCTCCGGCGGAGGCGGAGAGATGGCCTGCACGTCGTCGATTAACTCAAAATCCTGCGGCGCCGGATAGCCGAGAATTTCCGCCAGATCCGCCAGCGTCGTGTTGTACTGGTTCTCCGAATCCAGCAGAAGCAATTGTGCCTCGTCGAGATTCGTGCTCGCAAAGGCCACGTCCAGGGAGGATTTGAGTTTGTTCTGCGCCAGCGCGCTCACCTGGTCCGCCAGCAGTTGGCGCGACGCAACCGTCTGCCGTGCCACCGCAAGCACTGCCGCCGCTCCCAGTACACTGTAGAATTCCCTGTCCACCGCAAGCTTGATCTGGTTCGCCGTCGCAATCGAGGTTTGATCCTGCGCCTGCGCCTGGAAGCGCGCTCCCGCAACCGTATTCTTCGTCCGCCCAAAATCGGTGATCAGTTGCGCCGCCATCGCCCCGTAGGCCGCCCGGTCGTAGATCACGGGATTGTTCAGCGCCCCGGCGGAGATCCGGTCCCCGGCATTCGTGTCCACCGCCGTCAGGTTTGAGTATGCCGATGGCAGCAGTGCCGCGCGAGTCTCGCGCCAGACCTCGTGACTGGCCATCGCCGCCAGTTTGGCCACGCTGATGTCGGGATTGTTTCGGATTGCAATCTGCTCCGCCTGGCTCACGGTCATGCGCATCGGCTGGCTTGCGGGTGGCGCCTGGGCAGCCGCCCCATGGGACAGCAGCGCCAATCCCATCCATAAGGCAATCTTCGATCCCTGCATCACGCCTTCCCCTCCTCGTTCTTGTCTTCCCCGCGATGGATCAGCAGGTACGCGGTCGGCACCAAGAAGACAGTGACCAGGCCGGATACCGTCAAGCCCCCGAGAATCGCGCGCGCCAGCGGGGCATATTGCTCACTGCCCGGTTCCAGCGCCAGGGCCAGCGGAATCATCCCCAGGATGGTCGCCAGCGTGGTCATCAGGATGGGGCGAAGTCTTACTTTGCAGGCCTCCGCCAGCGCCTCTTTCAGTGCCATGCCATCTTTCCGCAATGTCCCCACGAACTCGACAATCAGGATGCTGTCCGATACCGCGATGCCGCTCATCATCACCACGCCCATCAGCGACATCACGTTCAACGTGGTGCCGGTGACCAGCAAGAAAATGAGCACGCCCGAAAGTCCCGGCGGAATGGCCAGCAGAATGACGAATGGGTCGGAAAACGAGGCAAACTGCGCCATCAGGATCAGGTAGACCAGAACCACCGCCAGGATCAGTCCGATCGCAAAACTGGAGAAGGATGCATCCATGTCGCGCACCGTGCCACGCACGTTCACCGTGATTCCCTCGGGCTTCTCGGTCCCTCCAATCACCGACGCAACATCGTCATTGGCTCGCCTCAGGTCTTCTTTCTTCGGCATCACGTAGATGTCGAACACGCGCCGGAGTTGATAGTGGTCCACCTCCGTCGGCGTATTGATCTGCTTGATGTCCGCCACGGATTCCAGTGGCGTCGTATTGGCGCCCCCAGGCGCGCGCAGCGGAATCTGTCTGAAGTCGGTCAGTGTTTTGATCTGCGATTCCGGATACTGCACGGTCAACATATAGCTGTTGCCCGTCTTTGGGTCCACCCAGAAACTGGGAGCAATCATGCCGTCGGAGGTGAGCGCCGTAATGACGTTGTCGACCACCGCGTGTGGCGACACTCCCATCAGTCCAGCGCGTTCCCGGTTGATGTCCAGCTCCAGTCCCGGGTAATCCAGATCCTGCGGGATCAGCACATCGCTCACGCTCGGCAGGCCGCGTAGTTTTGCCGCCGTGGACTGCGCCAGGCGGTAGGCTTGCTCCAGATCGTTGCCACCAATCTGAATGTCGATCGGCGCGGGCTTGCCCTGGTTCACCACGGAGTCCACCAAACCTCCTGCCTGGAAGTAGGTGGCGACATCCGGAAAATCCTCCGTCAGCCTGCGCCGTACCCGCTCCATGTAGGCGTAGCTGCCGGTCTTGTGATCTTCCTTGAGGCTCACCTGGATGAAAGCGGTGTGCATGCCGGAGTTCGAGGTATAGATCGCCGATAGATCCGGCGTGATGCCGATGTTGGACACAATCATGTTGAAGTCTTGCGGAGATATGACCGAACGAATGTCATTCTCCATGCGCGCTACATATTGATCCGTAAGCTCGATGCGCGTGCCCGCCGGCACTTTGACGTTGATTACAAACTGCCCTGGATCCGTGCGCGGGAAAAAAGCCTTTCCCAGCAGCGGGTAGAGGAGAAAACTCAGCAGAACAAAACCGCCAAAACACAAGATCACCCGGACCGGATACTCAAGGCATCGGCCGATGGCCGCCTCATACCGCCCCTGGAGCGCTTGGAAGCCATCATTGAATCTGCGGATAACGTTGCGGAAGATGCGGTGCTTCCATGAGGTATCGATCGCCGGCTCCAGGTCTTCCTCAATCTCTCGCGCTGTCTTGTGTATATGTCCCGGCCCCAGGCGAATAAACGTTGCGCAGAATAGCGGCACCACCGTCATGGCTACCAGGTACGAGGCAAACAGGGCCAGCACCACCGCCAACGCCAGTGCGGTGAACAGATACTTGCTGACCCCATAAAGCAGCACGACCGGAAAGAAAACAATGCTGGTGCTCACCGTGGCGGCTAGCACCGCAAGTTGCACCTCCTTGCCTCCACGCTCCGCTGCCACCCTGGGTTCTTCTCCCAGTTCCATGTGCCGGAAGATATTTTCCAGCACCACAACGGAGTTGTCGATCAGCCGGGACAGGGCCAGCGCAAGTCCGCCGAGCACCATCGTGTTAATCGAGCTGCCGCCAAGATTGAGGCCGAGAAATGTCGCCAGGCACGAAATAGGAATGGAGAGAAGAACGGCGACGGTGGCGCGCACATTGCCCAGAAAGAGCAGGATCATCAGCGCTGTCAGACAAAGGCCAATGGTGCCCTCGTTGATTACGTTTTTCACCGCAATCTTGACGAACACCGACTGGTCGAAGACCACATCGGTCCTGAGCACCTTGGGTATGTCCAGCAGATGTTCTACGGTCTTCTTTACGCCATCGACGATCGTGATGGTGTTTGAATTGCCGCCCTGCTTCAGGATCGGTATGTAGACCGAGCGTTGTCCGTCCACCCGCACAATGTTCGTCTGCAGTTGCCCGGCGTCTTTCGCCTCGCCAATATCGCCAACCATCACCGAGGCATGGCCGACGGTCTTCAGCGGCAGGGAGTTGATCTCGTCCACCACGGGCACCTGGCTGTTGGCGTAGATGTTGTAGTCCTTCGTCCCAATGCGAACGTCACCCGCCGGAAGGATCAGGTTGGACTCGTTCAGCGACGTGACCACGTCCATCACGCTCATCTGGTGCGCTTCCAGTTTCACGGGGTCCACGTAGACCATGATCTGGCGGTAGCGCCCGCCGTAGGGCTGGGGAACCGATGCTCCAGGCACATTCGCCACCTGGTTGCGCACGCTGAACTGGGCCAGATCCTTCAACTGGGTTTCGTTCAGTCCCTGGCCTTTCAGCGTGATCAGGCAGACCGGCAGGTTTGACGCATCGAACTTCAGCACCACCGGCGGCAAGGTGCCGGGCGGCAGACGGCGCAGGTTTGCCATCGCCAGGTTCGCAATGTTGCTCACCGCGGCGTTGCCATCCGTCCCCGGCTGAAAGTAAATCTTGATGAGGCTTACCCCGGTCAGCGAACGCGACTCAATGTGCTCGATGCCGCTGCCCAGGGTAAAGAAACGCTCGTAGCTGTTCGTAATGTCGGATTCAATCTGTTCCGGAGGCATGCCTGCGTAGAAGGTCGCAACCACCACCACCGGGATGTTGACTTCCGGAAACAGGTCCACCGGCATGCGTGCCACGGTCGTGACGCCGACCACGATGATGACCAGGCACATCATCAGGATGAAGAACGGATACTTGATCGCAAAGGTGGACATCTATTGCCCGCCTCCTGCTTGCCTGCCCTCGGCGGCCGCCGCTTTGGGCCGGACCGCTTCGCCCGGTTGGTAGTTGGACTGCGCCGTCACAATCACGCGCTCGCCCTCGGCGAGGCCGCTGCTGATTTCCACCCGCTCGGGGCCCTGGATGCCGAGCGTGACCGCGCGTTTTTCCACCTTGTTCTCCCGGTTGACCACCAGCACGTACGGCGCTGCCTCGCTCGTAACGACGGCTTGCGCTGGGATCGCCAGCACATCCGGCCGGTTCTGCAAGGTGATCGAGGTCTCCGCGTACATGCCCGGACTGAGGCTCAGGTCCTCGTTCGGCACATCCACCTCGGCCAGCATGGTGCGCGTCGAAGGGTCCAGCGCGCGCGTAAAGCGGATAATCTTGCCGGTAAAGTGCTTGTTGTTTGCCAGAACCCGCACGTCCACCTCGCCGCCTTCGCGGATATACGGCACGTCGGACTCGGGAACCGGCATGCGCAATCGCAACAGGTCGCTCTCGGCAAGGCGCACGACCGGCATCGCCTGGGTGTTGGATGTCGTGCCTGCCTGGATCAGCGAGCCCGTATCGGCATAGCGCATCGTAACCACTCCGGTAAAAGGCGCCGTCACCACCGAGTAATCCGAAAGTGTCTGCACCCGCTTACCCTCAGCGCGCGACACGCCCAGTTGCTCCTTGCTCGCCTCCACCGCGGCTTTGGTCACACTCACCTGCGCAGCCGCACTCTGATCCTTGCCGCGGGCGTCGTCCAGTTCCTGTTCTGCGATCAATCCCGGACGCTGTTGCGCGGCTTGTTGCAGCCGGGTGTACGCCGCGTGCAGTGCTGCGTAGTCGGCCTCGGCGCGCGCAACCTCGCTCTCGGCGCGGGTAATCTCGGATTGGCTGTGCCGGACCTCGGCCTGGGTGCCGGCCAACTGCGCGTTCAGTTCAGGAACTTCCAGCGTGGCGATAACCTGCCCCGCCTTCACCCTGTCGCCGATGTCCACGTTGATGCGGCGGATGTAGCCGGAGACTTTCGCGTGCAGATCGACTTCCTGAAAGGCCTGGAACTGGCCGGCCACGGTAAGGGTGCTGGAAAGGTTTTCGCGCTGGACGGCCGCCACTTCGGCGCCCGGAGCACTGCCCGCATCGCCAGACTCGGAAGAATGCTTCCGGCTGCAGGAAATTAGAAAACCAGTCGCGATGGAGAACGACAGCAGGGTGAACAAGATCACCCGCTTGCGTTTGCGCACGGATTCACACCTCGATCAATCTAAATTGTTTCGTCAGAGGCACCTCGCAGAAAGACGGATGCCAAATGCATGCAGACAGCAAGGCCGGTCGGTCAAAGGCTGCCATGCCAGCGTTAGAAATTTGCAGGAGGGGGACGAAAACAGAAGAAGGCGGAATGCGATGAAAGGTCCTGCCTTTTCCTGTCGCGATGCCAGTCCGTCGTCCGGTGAAACTCTCGACCGCTCGCCGGGAGCGGGAGAAGGATAAAAGCAAACAACAAGGCAGCCGGCCATGCCAGTTCCGTGGGATGGAGATGTGCAGGCACTCCAGACACCGCGATTTTCGTAACTTCCAGGCCGCGCTCCCCTGTCCACAGCTTGGCCGGAGCCACTTGCTGCAACCCCGATGCCGCGTCATACAAGGACAACTTGTAGTGCAATCCCCAGTAGAAAACGGCCAGCGACAAGAAGACCAGCGCGACCCGCAGGAGCAGGCTTCCTCTGGTTTGGCTCGCCTTCGTCATGGTTCCCTCAACCTCGATGACATCCTCCGTGCAAGGGCAACCACGCTTCCCGGCCTTGCCCTCAGGATTCCGCTTCTCCGCCTCGTTCCACCCACTCGGTTCTTCTCTTCTGCGCTCAAGTCTAGCATAGCCCATAGTGGAGGTTGCGGCCTTACTCCAGCTTCCATCATGCATGCCGCGCGATCGCGCCGGCAGACGTTTCGCTCTCCAGACGGGCGCAACAAAAGGCCCTGACCAGTTTCGGCCAGGGCCCACACCGCCAAATCAGATACCGTTACGGAATGTAGTAACGGAAGGAGGTGAAGAACATGTTGTCGATCGTGTGCGGCGCACCGCCCTTGCCGGCCCAGGTTTCGCGCACCAGGTAGGAGTACTGCGGACCGAACTGGACGCGCCCCTTGCTTCCGTTATAAGGCTTGTACCAGAAGCCGAACGTGCCTTCGATCAGGCTACGCGTGTTAGCCGTGCAGTTAGCCGCCGTGCCGGGAGTTACGCCCGTTGCGTCGCCGGGAACGGTTTCCGTAAAGCAACCGGAGTTGTCCACCGTGGGGACCCCGTATCCAACTCCTTTGCCCGCCGAATTCAGCAACGAGTAGCGCCCTACGTATTCCGCGCCACCGTAGCCGTAAACGTCAAACCTTGCCGAGTGCCACTCGATCGTTCCCAGGCCCTGCCCGCTGCGGAGCGGCGCCAGGGTGCCGTCTGGACGCACGGTTGTATCGGGCAGACCCGAGGTGCCATAGCGGCCAATGCCTTTGCCGTCCAGGAAGTGCAGCCCGATATCGAGGCGCTTGTCGAAGAACCCGGCGCGTGCGTTGACGCCGATGCCGCCGCCGGTACGCGAGTCGTTATAGGCGCCGGCAGCGCTGGGAGTCGCCGCGGTGGCGTTCGGATAAACGCGATCGCGGAACTGGCTCATCAGGCCAAAAACTTCGTAATGTCCAAAGCCTGGCTCAAACGCGGCCTTGACCACAACGTCTGGAGCCTCGTTGAACGCATAGGTGGCATTGAGATTGTAGAGGCCGCCGCCAACGCCCGGCTCGCCAAAGTTGAAATTCGCGGCTGCGTTTTTTGCCGAAAGCGTAGTTTGCGGGTTCTCCACGGAGGCCGCCAGCCACACCTTGTTGTCAAAATTCTTTGAAACCCGGAAACCGTATTGGCGCGCCCAACTAAAGCCAACCGCATACTGCGGGTCGATGACCATCGGAGTCGCTTCGGTGCGGTTGTCCACGCCCTTCTTGGTCTCTGTCACCAAGCTCCACATCTGGCCGCCGGTGAAAGTTACGCCGTTGCTCAGGGCGGCTTGGCCGTAGAGTTGGCGCATGCGGTTCACATAGCTGTTGCTCTGGTTGTTGTTCGAGGTGACGCCGGTGCCCAACCAGTCTGTCTCGTAGTAGCCGTTCAGTTTGGCGGACTTCAGTTTACCCTCAACCAGCACGCTCAGCCGCGACTGCCGACCGGAGCCGAAGAACTCGGATTGGTGATACGCATCCGCTCCCGGAAAATTGATGCTGTTGAACGGCGTGTTGATGTCGGAACCAGTGCCGTGCTGACGCCACACCGATTCAGCCGCCAGGAATCCACCCGGCGTAATGGTCACGTCCTTGTAGTGCAGCGCCAGCGGATGTTCCAGGTCTTCGGCTTTCTTCACCGCTAGCTTGGCGTCCTGGTTGGCGGTCGTCACCTCGATCTTCACGTCGGAAAGATCGGCTTGGACTTTCTGCACTTGCAGGTTGCTGTTGGTCTCTACCGCAATCGCCGTGGCATCGGCATGCTGCGCGGTTTGCTGGGTGCTGCTGAGTTGCTGCTGTGTTTGCTGCAACTGCTGCTGCGTATCGCGCAACTGCTGCTGCACCTGCTGCAACGAGGACTGCTGCCGCTCGATCATCTCCTTCAACTCGCGCAGCTTCTCCGAGGTCTCGTCCCTCTTCGCGGGCTCCACTTTCTTGGTAGCATGCACCGCGTGCTGCTTCGTGCTCTTCTTGGCGGCTGCATCACCATCCGAGGGCGCCTGCGCGCCTAAACACATCCCGGATAGAGCAATCAACGCGACCACTTTGTGAAGGTTCCTCATGTCTAAACGCTCCAAAGTATTTCATGCGCATTTTCCCGGCTGCCAGTGGCATCCGGATGCGGGTTCATGGGTAAGTCACCTGGGTCCGGCGTACCACCCCAGACCAACGCACTCTCCTCGAATCCCGGAGAGTTGGATCATTTCCGGTTACTTCTCGACGGCATTTCCCGGCCGCGTCCACCTGCGCTTCGTTTCTCGTGACCGCTTCCGCAGCGCGCGCCTTAATCCCGTCTCAATGAATCGTGCGAATCGTCGCCTGCAGCTTCTTTACGACTTCCTTCGGCAGCGGAGAATACGTCAGCGCGGCCACCTGGCTCTGGCCGTCTTTCAACATCCATGACAGAAAATCCTGCAGAACCCTGCCCTTGCTCGCGTCCCTGGACTGCTCCGGAATCAGCAACCAGGTGAAACTCGCAATCGGATAGGAGTCTTTCCCGTCCGCGTCGGTGATCGATACCCGGTAGTCGGCCGGCATGCTGGCCGCCGCCGCCGCCGCGGCCGAAGTAGTCGAAGCCAGCGAAGCCTTTACAAAGTTGCCGCGCTTGTTGCGGACTTCGCCGTAGCTGATGTTGTTCTGCACCGCGTAGATCAGTTCCACGTAGCCAATCGAGCCTTCAATCTGGCGGATGGTGCCCGCCACGCCCTCATTGCCCTTGCCGCCCAGTCCAACCGGCCACTTCACGCTGGTGCTTTTGCCAACCGAGGAGTTCCACTGCGCACTTACCTTGGAAAGATAGTCGGTGAATACGTAGGTCGTGCCCGAACCGTCGGAACGATGGACCACAACGATGGCCTCGTTGGGAAACTTCACTCCGGGATTCACCTTGGCAATCGCCGGATCGCTCCAGTTGTTGATCTTTCCCATGAAAATGCCCGCCAGAAGGTCCGGCGTAAACTTCAGTTCCTGCTTCACTCCCGTAATGTTGTAGGCCGGAACCACGGCGCCGAGCACGGTAGGAATGTGCAGGATCTTGCTCTTGCACTGGGATAACTGTTCGTCGGTCATGGGACCGTCGGAGGCGCCAAAATCAACCGTGCCCGCGATCACCTGGCGGATGCCCGCGCCGGAGCCGAGCGACTGGTAGTTGATCTGCACGCCGGCATGAGCCGCGCTGTATTCGGTAAACCACTTCTGGTAAATCGGGTTCGGAAAGGTAGCGCCCGCCCCGTTTAACGATTGCGCCGACGAGGTGACGCACAGTACCAGAGCGCACACCATCAGCTTTATAGTGCGAATCACAGTTTTATTCCTCCCGGAGTCTCACCTATGAGTATCGGTTTCGAACCATTACGGTATGGTTAACCCAGTGTGAATTTCCGGTAACAGAAGCACCGCCGCGCCGCGGAGCCAGCGCCAATTCCGCGCAGGTTCCCGCCTCCCGGCGCAACCATCTCCTGCTTCCGGCGCGCCGCGCCTAGGTTTTGTGCTTCATGTGTTCCAGGAATAACTGCTCGACCGGGAGATCGTAGGCGCGCAGCACATGGCGCATGGTCCGCCCGCTTATCAGGTGGCAAACTTCTTCCGCCATGTTCTTCACATGGTCGCCGGCGCGCTCAATCTCCTGTGCCATGAACAGAACGTGAAAGCTGCCGACTCTCCGCACCCCCTCCGCCGGTTCAAGATGCCGGAAGGTGATCACGTTGCGCAGCCGGTCCAGTTCCGTGTCCGAGCGCAGCACGTTGACGGCTTTGTCCAGTGAACGCGAGCGGAACGCGCTTTCGATCTCGGCCAGCATGCGTTCCAGCCGCGATGTCATCATCAGAAGTTCGCGGATATCGTCGTGCTCCAGTTGCGCGGCAACCGATTCGGCGCGATTGACAAAACTCCGCAGAAGATCGCCAATGCGCTCCAGCGACATGCCAAACTTCATGCAGGCCAACAGCGTCCTGGCTTCCTCGCCGGCAGCTTGGGTGATCGTCATCGTAACCAGGTCGTCAATATCCCGGTCCAGCGAATCCAGTTCGCGCTCCCGCTCCCGGACCTCGCCGAAAAGAGTATCGGATGAGATGGCAAGCCCTTCCGAGGTGGCGGCAGCGGCGCGATGAGCCACGCGAAATGCATCGAATGTAAGTTCAAGAAGGTGTGATCCAGAACTCAGAATCACGTTTGGCTCGCCCATGTCTGAAGCTCCGCCATAGTTGAGAGCCACGGATAAAAATGAGAGGCCAGCCCTGTTGGCCCGGTTTTGAGCAAACATGCGGTTGGTCTCTCAAGGCCCCCAACTACGTTTACTCAAAGCTACTGGCATTTCTTTTCAATCGTATGAGTGCTGTGTGAAAATCTTGTGAACTCCGTCACGAACCCATGGTCTGGTTCCCGCGCGCCTCCGGAATCGAGAAGACAAAAGTGCAGCCGTGATTCAATTCGCTTTCCGCCGTGATCATGCCGCCGTGTGCCAGCATGATGTGCTTGGCAATCGACAGTCCCAGGCCCGTGCCTCCGCTCTCCCGCGACCGTGCCCTGTCCACCCGGTAAAAGCGCTCGAACAACCGGGGCAGATGTTCGCTGGCAATACCCGGACCAAAATCGCGCACGTAGAACTGCACATAGCCTTCCACGTCGTGCGCGCCAATCAGGATGCGGCCGCCCTGCGAGCCATACTTGCAGGCGTTATCGATCAGGTTTGAAAAAACCTGGAACACCGCGTCGCGGTCCGCCGAAACCATTTTCAGCGCCTCGTTCACCACGTCCAGCGTCATCGGAGAATCGGAACGGTAGTCGCGAAAGAAATCCGCGGCGTCCCGCAGCAGTTCCGCCGCCGACATCGGCCGCAACTGCAACTTCTTGTCGCCCGATTCCACCCGCGCCAGGATCAGCAGATCCTCGGTCAACCGGGTCATGCGCGCGGCATTCTTGCGGATGATCTCCAGAAAATCCCGCTGCGTCTCCTCTGCGTGCACCCCGTCCAGCAAGGTCTCGGCATAGCCCTGGATCGAGGTCAGCGGCGTGCGCAGTTCGTGCGAAACGTTGGCGATGAAATCGCGCCGCGTGGTTTCAATGCTTTCCGCATCGGTCCGGTCGTGCAAAACGGCCACCAGGCCTGCGGAAGGCATGGGCGCAACCGTGGCCGAAAATACCCGTCCCGGAACAAAATTGTTGATCCGCGCGATGACCAACTGGTGTTGTTCCGCGGCCTCCTGAATCGCGGCCAGAAAACTCGGATCACGCACCGTCTGCACCACCGGCTGCCCCAGCCGCACCCCGGTCGGCGCCAGCACTTCCATGCGCCGGTTCGCCCACTGCGCCCGCCCGTCGCGTGAGATGGCAATCACCGGCTCCTGCATGCTGTTCAGAACCGCTTCCAGTTCGCTGCGGCTGTCCTCCACCTGTTGGAAGCTGGTTTGCAACTTGCGCGCCGTGGCGTCCAGCGCGCTTGCCACGCGCCCAATCTCGTCCGTCTGATCTTCGTCCAGGCGCGCCGAGAAGTCGCCTTCCGCAATCTTTCCGGCAAAGGTAAGAATTCTCTCCAGCCGCGCGCTCAAGCTTCGCGACGCCAGCGCCGCCAGCAGAATCGCGACGAAGCAGGCCAGCGCCGAGGCAACCATCAGCGAGCGCCATACCTTCTGATTGGCTTCGGCAATCGCGCTCAGCGGAACCGCCAGCCGCACTGCACCGCCAGGAACCGGCTGCGCCACATACAGAAGGTCCACTCCCAGCGTCTGGCTCCGCCGGACGTCGCTGCCCGTCCGCCCCGCCAGCGCCGCCTGGAATTCCGGACGGCGCGCGTGGTTCTCCATGTTTTCCGCAACTGCTTCGCTATCGGCCAGCACTCGCCCCTGGCTGTCAATCACGGTGGCGCGCGCACCCGCCGCGGCGGCCATGCCCTGTACGGCCTGCTTCAGGTCGCCCGCCGAAAGTGGCATGGCGGAAACCCTCAGCCCAAACATCGCAGTCTTCTGCCGCAGGTTGCTTTCAATCTGCTGCCGCAGAGATTTCTCCCAGGTGTTGGTAATCGCAACGTCCAGGGTCAAGGTCGCGGCCGCAATCACCAGGGTAAAAACAAGCACCAGCTTGAAGAAAATCCGGCTCTTCACTTCAGGGCCTCAAACCTGTATCCCGCGCCGCGCACCGTGCGCAGATACAGCGGCTCCTCGGGATCCTTTTCGATCTTTTCCCGGATGCGCCGCACATACACGTCCACCGAGCGCGGGGTCACGTACGCCGTGTCCCGCCAGACGGCGTCGAGCAGTTGATCGCGGGTGAACACCCGTCCGGGATGGCGCGCCATGTACTCCAGCAGCCGGAACTCGGTGGCTGTCGTCGCCACCGTCTTGCCTCGTACCTTCAGGATCATTGCGCCGCTGTCGATCTCGATCTCGCCCGTGGCGATGATCTCCGGCGCCAGTGGCCGCTCAAAGCGGCGCAGCACCGCCTTCACCCTCGCAACCAGTTCCCGCGGGCTGAACGGCTTACCCACGTAGTCGTCGGCGCCAAGTTCCAATCCCAGCACCCGGTCGCTTTCGCTCGTCTTGGCCGTCAGAAAGATCACCGGCGTCATCGCAATCATCTGGTTCTGCCGGATGCTGCGGCAGAGCTCGAATCCATCTCCGCCGGGAATCATGATGTCGAGCAGGAACAGCGAGGGCTTTTCGCGTTCCGCCTCCGCAATCACCGTCGCGGCGGAGGCGAAAATACGTGCACTGAAACCGGCAGCTTCCAGATGATGCTTCACCAGCCGGGCAATGTCAGCTTCATCTTCCACTACAAAAATATGGGGTTTCATCGCCTTCATTCTAGTCAGCCACGGCGCCGTCGGGAACCACCGGAGTGTTGTTTTAACCGGGTTGTAACATTTCAGTCCTTCCGCCGCCAAAATGCAACCCGGCGCAATCCTCACTTTTTCCCCAATACAAACGGGGAGAGCCTGAGCCCTCCCCGTCGCCGTCCACGCCAATCCTCAGCGGAACGGATTGATGTAGGAGCTCCAGCCGCGCGTCATGTAATCGGACAGTGTCAGCCCCAGCAGCAGCATCAGGAAGAAGATGGCCGCCACCACCGCAACCTTGGTCAGCGCCGTCGAGTAACGCAGTTCCATGAAGAACAGCATCACCAGCAAGGCCTTCACGGTGGCAATGCTCAGCGCAACAATCGCGTTGAACGGGCCCAGCTCCAGGGTCGCGGCGAACACGGTCAGCGCGGTCAGCACCAGCAGGGTGGCCCATACGGCAACGAATGTCTTGATCGTGGGGTGTGCGTGTTCACTCATGTTTTCTCTCTCCGGGTGGCCCGCATCCGCCGTCTTTTGGCGAGTGTGGAGCGGTCCAACCTCTTTACCCGTTGTGGTGGTGGCTGATCAAGTACAGCAGCGGAAAAAGATAGATCCATACAAGGTCGACAAAATGCCAGTACAGCCCCACCATCTCCACCGGTGAGTTGTACTCCGTGCTGAACCGTCCCCGCGCATTGGCGATCAGCAGCCAGGTCAGCAGTCCGGCGCCGATAATCATGTGTACCGCGTGCATCCCGGTCATCGCAAAATACAGCGAGAAAAACATCGCCACCTGCCGCGGATCGTAGTTGCCTTCGTGCTCAAAGTGAAAATTCGGTCCCGGAACTTCGTGGTGAACCCAGTGCCCGTGATACTCCACGGCCTTCACGCCCAAAAAGCTGAAGCCCAGCGCCAGCGTCAGAATGAGGCACAGGGCCGTCAATTTGCGATTGCCAAGCTTGGCAAAGTGAACCGCCATCACCATCGTCAGCGATGAGCAGATGAGTACCACCGTGTTGATGGCGCCCAACTTGATCTCCATCGTCTGGCTGCCCGCAACCCAGGCGTTGTAGTACGAGAGCCGGTACACCAGGTACGCGGCAAACATGCCGCCAAAGAACATGATCTCGGTGACCAGGAACAACCACATGCCGAACGTGGAAGTGGCTTTCTGCTGCTCCAGGTCGGCAAAGTGATGCTTCAGGTTGTGTACCGCAATCTCGCTATCCGGCAACTTCAACCCCCTTCTGGGTCCCATGGTCGGGCGCGTCGATCTCGTCGTAGTTATAGGCTTCCCAGGTCACCACCGGCGTCTCGTCAAAGTTGAAGGTCGGTGGCGGCGACGCAGTCATCCACTCCAGTCCCGCCGCGCGGTACGGATTCGGCCCCGCGTCCTTGCCATAGCGCAGGCTCCAGGCAAAGTAGATCATCGGCATCAGGAAGCCCGCCGCCAGAATCGAAGCGCCCGCCGTTGACAGCACGTTCAGTACCTGGAACTCGGGAGGATACGCGTGGTAGCGCCGCGGCATCCCCATGTAGCCAAGCAGAAACTGCGGGAAAAAAGTCAGGTTGAAGCCAATGAACACCAGCACCGCGCTCAGCCTCGCAAACGGTTCCGGATACATCTTCCCGGTCATCTTCGGCCACCAGAAGTGCAGCGCGCACATGAACCCCGTTACTCCGCCGCCCACCATCACGTAGTGGAAGTGCGCCACCACAAAGTAGGTGTCGGTCACGTGCAGGTCGATTCCAACCGCGCCCAGGAACACCCCGGTCAGGCCGCCGATGGTGAACAGCCCGATGAACGCAAACACGTACAGCATCGGCGTTTCAAAGGTGATCGATCCCCTGTACAGCGTCGCCATCCAGTTGAACACCTTCACCGCCGAGGGAATCGCCACAAAAAATGTCAGCATCGAGAAAATCATGGCGGCGTAAACCGAAATCCCCGCCACGTACATGTGATGCGCCCACACCAGGAATCCCAGCACCGCAATTGCAATTGACGACATGGCGATGAAGTCATAGCCAAACACCCGCTTGCGCGAGAAGCAGGCAATCACCTCGCTGACCACCCCCATGCTCGGCAGAATCATGATGTACACGGCAGGGTGCGAATAGAACCAGAACAGGTGCTGGAACAGCAGCGGATCGCCGCCCAGCCGCGCATCGAAAATACCGAAATGGAAGAGCCGCTCCAGCGCCACCAGCACAATCGTGATCGCCAGCACCGGCGTCCCCAGGACCATGATCACCGAGGTCGCATAGTGCGCCCAGATGAACAGTGGTAGCCGCCGCCACGTCAGCCCCGGCGCCCGCATGCGGTGCACCGTCACGATAATGTTCAGTCCCGTAAAGATCGACGAGAACCCGGTGATGAACACGCCCAGCGCTGCTGAAATCACGTTCGTGTTCGAGTACGTGGTCGAGTACGGCGTGTAGAAGGTCCAGCCCGTGTCCAGCCCCCCGGTCACGATTGCGTACAGAATGAAGCCGGCGCCAATCATGTAGATGTACCAGCTCGCCAGGTTCAATTTGGGGAACGCCAGGTCCTTGGCTCCGATCATCATCGGAACCAGGAAGTTGCCAAACACCGCCGGCACCGACGGGATCAGAAACAGAAAAATCATCACCACGCCGTGCATCGTGAACAGCTTGTTATAGGTGTCGGCCAGCACCAGGTCGCCCGCCGGGGTCAGCAATTCCAGCCGGATCAGCATGGCGAAAAATCCGCCCAGGAAGAAGAACGCCGTAATCGATCCCAGGTATAGAATCGCAATCCGCTTGTGGTCCGTGGTCAGCAACCACGACTTGATCCCATAGTCCGCGTTCAAGTAGTTCGTCTTGGCTTCGGAATGGCTGGCTGTTTCCATAATTCATCCCCTACTGCTTCGCCGCTGGCGGCGCCGGCGCTGGCTTCGCTCCCGGAGTTGCCGTCTTGTCGCTCTTGGCAGCCGACGATTCGGCCTTGGGAGCAACTGGATAAGTTCCCGAATTCGGTTCGCTGACCAATGCCGGCAGGCTCGCCGTCCCGTTGCCCAGCGCCTTCACGTAGGCAACCAATCCGATCACTTCCTCCTCGCTCAACTGTCCCTCAAAGGTAGGCATGATGTTCTTGAAGCCGCTCACGATCTTCGCGCCCGGATTCAGAATCGATTCGCGCACATAGCTTTCGTCGGCGGTCACCGTGCGGCCATCGTCCAGCAGCACCGCCCTGCCGAACACCCCGGTCAGGTTCGGTCCGCGTCCCGCGGCGTCCGCGCGGTGGCACATCGAACAGCCGTATTGCTGAAAGCTCTTTTCTCCCGCCGAGGCCAGCGAGCCATCCACCCCGCCCGCCGCCCAGCGTTCGTAGTCCGCCGGTTCCATCACCACCACTTCCCCCACCATCCCCGAGTGCTGCGTCCCGCAATACTCCGCGCAGAACAGGTGATAGCGCCCCGGCACCGTGGCATGGAACCACGTCGATGTATAGCGCCCCGGCAGCACATCCGCCTTGATCCGGAACGCCGGTACGTAGAAGCTGTGAATCACGTCCTGCGACGTCATCACCATGCGCACATCGCGCCCCGCCGGCACGTGCAGTTCGTTGATCTCTCGCTGCCCTTCCGGGTGCTGGAACTTCCACATCCACTGCTTGGCCACGCAGTAAATTTCCATCGCCCCCTTGGGCGGACGCGTCTGCATGAAAAAAATCACCGATGACCACACAAAGATGATCATCACGATTCCCAGCGGGATGCCGGTCCACAACAGCTCCAGCGCCGTCGAGCCGTGAATCTGCGTCGCCTGCGGGCTGCGTGACTTGCGATAGCGCAGCGCAAAAAACAGGATCAGCGACGCAATCAACGTGGTGAAAAAGGCAGCCATCGCCACCAGGAAGAAGTACAGTGCGTCTACGTGTCCGGCCATCGTACTGGCGCGCGCCGGAAAAAGTGGCAGATTGGACCACATATCGATTTATGCCCGTCCTGTTCCGATGCCTGGATCGTGTTTCTCGTGACGAAACAGCAGTAGAAGAGCGCCGCCCAGCACAATCACCGTGGTGAGGCCGGCCAGCCGGATGATGTTGGTGATCGTCGCGCCGTAACGCCCGGTGCGCGGATCGTAGTGATAGCAGTACAGCAGCACCTGGTCGGCCAGCGACCCGATCCTGTTCTGGGAAGCCTCCACAATCCCCAGCCGCATGTCTTTCGCCGAGTACTCCACCCCGTAGTAGTACTGCGCAATCTTGCCCTCCGGCGTGATCAGTATGATTCCCGCCGCATGCGCAAACTGGTCCAGCTTGGGGTCGTACCGGTAGTGCCAGCCCACGGCGTTTGCCAGCGCCGCAATCTGGGTCTGCTCGCCGGTCAAAAAGTGCCAGCCCGCTGCCGCCGCCGGATTGCCCAGCTTCTTCAGGTACATCTCTTTCTTGTTGGCCGCCAGTTGCGGGGTCTCCCGCGGATCGATGCTCAAGGTGACCACTTCGAATTCCTTCCCCGGCACAAACCGGATCACCTTCAGCGCCGAGGTCAGCCCGTTCAAAACTTCCGTGCACAGCATCGGACACTGGTAGTAAACCAGGTTCAGGATCACCGGACGCCCCTGGTGAAAGTAGTCGCCCAGCCGCACCGTCCTGCCCTGCTCATCCTTGAAGGTAAGCTCCAGCGGCACCTGCTCGTTCAGCCGCTGGTCGATGCCCACTCCCTCCAGCCCCGGCGGCGCAACCGTTTTGGTTTCCGGCGGAGTAAAGTACTGCGCCCGGGCCGCTCCGCCCATCGCCACCGCAAGCCCCACCGCCAGTCCCACCATCCCGGTCCATCTTCGGATTGTTCTCCACCCCAACATCGTCTTTTGTCCCCGCGAAGCTGTCGCGGTTGCTTCCCCGCCTACTTGCCCGTGGCAGGAATCCCGGGGGTGCCTTCCACCGGCGCGGCCTCGTCGGCTGCTACCGGTTGATTTCCATATTCCCGTCCCGCGCCAGGATAGTTCTCCAACACCGCGCCGCCCGCGCGCACCGGAAGCCGTGGGACAACTACTTGGATGGCCTGCTCAATCGGCAGATGCACGTTGCCTTGCGCGTCCTGCCATGCGTCCCCCGTCAGGGCTGCTGTCTCCTGGCGGAGCAATTTTGCCACGGCCGCCGTGTCGTCGCTCAGCAGGCGCGGCTCGGGAAATTGCTGGATGTTCACATTCGCCGTGTTGGTCAGGATTCCGGCGCGCGGCGTCACCGTTTTGGGTGCCAGCGGGCTCATCTCCGGATCGTGCTTTTCGCTGATCCTCGTCATCCCCACGTACAAGCCCAGAACGCACAGGTGCACTCCCACGGCAAACACCGCCAGCACTACGAAGAAAATCAGAATCCCGCGCGCACCCAGATCGCTGCGGTCGTACCCTACGCTCGGATTGCGTTCTGGGTCGCGATTCACGTCGCGATTCAAGTCGCGATTCAAGTCGCGCTCGTCCCCGTGATCAGTGGCCATGGCTAGGCTCCCATAAGCGCGGCAGCATCGGCTCGGTCACCACCAGCAGCGGACGCCGGCCAAGTTGCCGGAAGAATGCCCACAGCCAGATACTCACCAGCGCCAGCGGCGCCGCAAAATACGTCCAGTGGTAGACCAGGTGGTGCGCGTCCCCGGCCACGCCCGGAAACGGACTCGGCGCCACGATCCAGTACAGGTCCACATAGCGCATCACCAGCACCAGCAGCGCCACCGGAACCAACTTGCGCGCGTCGCGTTTCAGATCGCGCGACAGCAGAAGAAGAAACGGTAGCGCAAATTGCAGAAACACCAAGGTCAACGCCACCGTCTGCCAGCCGCCGTGGATTCGGTCCAGGTACCAGGTGATCTCTTCCGGAAGGTTGCCCGCCCAGATGATCAGCCACTGCGAGTAGCTGAAGTACGCCCACACCATGGTGAAGGCCAGCATCAGCTTGCCGTAATCGTGCAACTGCTCCGGTCCCAGGATCCGGTCGTACGGCGCAAACTCTCGCAGCGAGCACAGGATCACGATCATCAGCGCCATCACCGAAAGCATTTCGCTGATCATGAAAAACATCCCGAAGATGGTCGAGTACCACGCCGGGTCCAGTGACATCACCCAGTCGGTCGCGGCCAGGGTGATCGTGAGGCCATACACCAGCAGCCCCGGAGCGGCCCAGGCTTTCAGCCGCTGCCAGATCGCCGGCGCGTCATCGCCATCCTGCTTGAGCGAGCCGCTTCGCAGCGCCCGGGCCCACAGATTCCAGATGGCAAAATAAATCACCGCCCGCACCGTCCAGAACCCCTCGTTCAGGTACGCACCCTTGGCAGCCACCGAGGGATGCAACGCCACGTACGCGGGATCCAGCCAGACGTACAAGCTGTGCCGTCCCAGCCACACCGGCAGAAACAGGATCGTCAGCAGCGGAATGTTGCCCACCGCCGCTTCCATCACCCGCCGCCCAATCATCCACCAGTTGCCGCCCGTCAGGTGCCCCAGCATCAGCAGCGCCAGTGAACCCAGCGAAAATCCCAGCACCAGCATGTAGCCGATCAGGTACCCGCGGAAGAACTGCTGCCTCGACACCAGCGCTCCGGCAACGGCCGCAATGCCCGCCACCGCGGCAATCGCCAGCCATCGTGTCCCCAACCGTGCGGTTGCCGCTGGCGCTTCAAAGCGGTAGGAAGCGGGATAACTCGTCGCGCTCATCTATTTCGTCTCCATCGGTTCCGCTGGCTTTACCGCGCCGTTTGCCTGCTCCGCCCCGCCGCCCGGCGCCGCCGCCTGTGGCAGTCCCAGCGAGGCAACGTCGCTTCTCTTGGCTGCCTGCGAAAGTTGCAGCGCCCGGATGTAGGCTGCAATCCGCCAGCGGTCGGCCACCGGAACCTGCGCCGAGTAATCGCCCATCGCGCCCCAGCCATTCGTCATCACGTTGAAGAAATGTCCCACCGGAGCCTTCATCAGCCGCGCGTCGTAATACGATGGCGGCTTCTTGAAGCCGCGCTGCACGATCATGCCGTTGCCGTCTCCCAACTGCGAGTGGCACGGCGAGCAGAAGATGTTGAACCGCTCGCGCCCGCGCTCCAGGTCTTCGACCTTCATCGCAAACGGAAACTGGTCCGCCTCCTGGCCATTCACTTTCCCGGTGTAGAGCAGGGGATCGTCCTCCAGTTGCCCGCGCGCGATCGTTCCCTCCACCGGGGTCCGCGCCGAGCGCCCATCGGCGTAAAACTGGTTTTCGCGCAGCGGGATAAACTTCGGCTGGTTCTGCATGTCTTCCCGGCATGAGGCCAGCAGCAACAGCCCCGCCGCCCCCAGCACGGCCATCCCCGCCCGCCATGCGCGTTTCCCGCCAACCACTGCGCGGTCCATCGCTTCTTCTGTCATGAGTGCCATGGGCTAGTCGGCTACCTCCGCAACGTCGATCGCATCCGTCGCCCGCAGAAAGCGCGTCGTCTCGTCCAGGTCGAATTTCTCGTCGGCGGCCTCGATGCACAGAAAAAAACGGTCGCGGCTGGCGGCGCTGAATCGCGGATGGTTGAAGATCGGGTGATAAGGCTGCGGCAATCCGTTCAACGCCAGCATCCCCACCACCGCCGTGATGCCCGCAAACAGAATGGTCATCTCGAACGTAATGATGATGAACGATGGCCACGAGTGCAGCGGACGCCCGCCAACGTTCAGCGGATACGCCCAAACGTGAACCCAGTATTGCAGCAGGTATCCGCTCAACCCGCCCAGAATGCCGCCCATCAGGGTCAGCAACGGCACCTGCGTTTTCTCAAACCCGATCGCCTCGGCCGCCTCTTCCAGCGGATACGGCGAGTAGGCGTCCATGCGCCGGTAGCCTGCGGCATGAGCCTTCCGGCAGGCCAGCACCAGCCCATCGGGCGTGGTGAATTCAGCCACCACTCCGTGCAGCGGGGTCTCAGTCATCGGCCGCCACCTCCTCGCTCAGCTTCGACTGCGGCAACAGCATGCGCATCTCGAAGATCGTAATCATCGGCATCAGCCGCACAAACAGGAACATCGCCGAGAAGAACAGTCCCAGCGTCCCGGCAAACACCGCGTAATCCCAGCGCGTCGCCACGTACATTCCCCACGACGACGGCAGAAAGTCGCGATGCAGGCTGGTCACCACAATCACGAACCGTTCCAGCCACATGCCAAACAGAATCACCAGCGAGGTGCCGAACAGCAGCCCGGGATTCAGCCGCACCTTGCGCACCCACAGCGCCTGCGGGATCACAATGTTGAACAGGATCAGGCACCAGTACGACCACGCCATTGGCCCCAGCATCCGGTTCCGCATCATGAACTGCTCATACACGTTGCCCGAGTAGTACGCGTAGAACACTTCCATGGCGTAGCCGTAGGCCACAATCAACCCGGTGCCCAGCATGATCTTTGCCGCGTTGTCCAGGTGACGCAGGGTCATCATGTCCTCAACCCCGTAAAATCTCCGGATCGGGATCGCCAGCACCAGCACCATGGCAAAGCCCGAGTAGATCGCCCCGGCAACAAAGTACGGCGGAAACACCGTGGTGTGCCAGCCCGGCAGAATCGAAATTGCAAAGTCGAATGACACCACCGTGTGCACGGACAGCACCAGCGGCGTCGCCAGTCCGGCCAGCAGCAGGTACGCGCTCTCGTACCGCTTCCAGTGCCGCGCCGAGCCGCGCCAGCCCATCGCCAGCAATCCGTAAATCATCTTCGCCACCGGGTTCGCCGCCCGGTCGCGGAACGTCGCCAGGTCCGGAATCAGCCCCACAAACCAGAACAGCGCCGAAATCGTCGCATAGGTCGAAACCGCAAACACGTCCCACAGCAGCGGGCTGCGGAACTGCGGCCAAACCCCCATCGTGTTGGGATACGGAAACAGCCAGTACGCCAGCCACGGACGCCCCGTGTGGAGGAGCGGGAACATGCCCGCGCACGCCACCGCGAACAACGTCATCGCCTCGGCAAAACGATTGATCGAGTTGCGCCATCCCTGCTTCAGCAGCAGCAGAATCGCCGAGATCAGCGTACCCGCGTGGCCAATGCCAACCCACCACACAAAGTTCACAATGGCAAAGCCCCAGCCCACCGGAATGTTGATGCCCCAGATGCCGACGCCGCGGAAAAACAGGTACGCCATGGCAAACAGCATCATGTTCAGCAGGCCGAAGAAGAACGCAAATCCTCCCACCCAGCCCAGCGTCACTGGCCGCCGCAGCACAATCGACACAATCTTGTCGGTGATTGTCTCCAGCGTGTGGCCGGGCAGCAGAACCGGCGCCTGTCCCGGCAGCAGCCGTTCCAGCGTCGCGGTAGATTCAGTATCCGGAACTTGTGCCATCGTTCGTTACCGCTCCAACTCGGGATTCGGGTTTCGCACCGCGGCCAGATATGTCGTTCGCGGACGCGTATTCAGCTCTTCCAGCAATCCGTAATTCCGTTCCGAAGCCTTCAGCTTCGCCACCCGGCTGCCGGCGTCGTTCAGATCGCCAAACAGGATCGCCTCCGCCGGACATGCCTGCTGGCACGCCGTCTGCACCTCGCCGTCCCGTACTTTCCGGTTCTGCTCCTCGGCGTCAATCCGGGCATGGGTGATGCGCTGGATGCAGTACGTACACTTTTCCATCACCCCGCGGCTGCGCACGCTAACCTCGGGATTGCGCTGGAACTTCAACTGCGGCGTGTCGAAATCCGAGTACAGCAGGAAGTTGAACCGCCGCACCTTGTACGGGCAGTTGTTCGAGCAGTACCGGGTCCCCACGCAGCGGTTGTAAACCATGTCGTTCAAGCCTTCGGTCGAGTGCACCGTGGCCGTCACCGGACACACAATTTCGCAAGGCGCGTTTTCGCACTGCATGCACGGCACCGGCTGGAAGTACGTATGCGGATTCTCCGGCGGGCCTTCATGGTAGTTGTCGATGCGCAGCCAGTTCATGTGCCGCCCGCGCTTCACCTGGTCTTTGCCCACCACCGCAATGTTGTTTTCCGCCTGGCAGGCCACCGTGCAGCTCTTGCATCCCACACACGAATTCAAATCGATGGCCATGCCCCACTTGTGTTCCTTGTACTCGTAGGGCGCATACATCGTCAGCCCCACCGGCGGAGCCTCCACCATTTCGTGCGCAAAACCCGGAGTCTTGATGAACTCCTCCAGGGTTGCCGCGCGCACAATCGCCCGGCCCTCCATCGCCTGGTGCCCTTGCGGCGAAGCCAGCCCAAAGTGCGCACCGGTAGCGCGCAACCGCAGTCCGCCCGCGTGCCACGGCGCATTCGACGTGCGCAGCTCGTAGGCGCTGAAGCCGATCCCCGAGCCAACCCTGCCCGCCTTCTGCCGCCCGTAGCCCAGGGTCACCGTCACCGCGTCGTCGGGATGCCCCGGCGTCAGCCAGATCGCGCCCCGCTGCTTGCGCCCGTTCAACTCCAGCTCCACTTCGTCTTCACTTTTCAGTTTCAGCTTTTTCGCCGTGGCCACGCTCATCAGCACCGGATTGTCCCAGCAGACCTGGGTCATCGGCTTCGGAGTCTCCTGCAGCCAGCCGTTGTTGGCAAAGCGCCCATCGTAAATCGTCGCATCGCGCCGGAAGATGATCTCCAGTCCGCCCGACGGAGCCGCGTACCCGGCTGCCAGGCCCGGTGACCCAACTTTGGCGACGACCGTCTTCGCTGCAAACTCCGAACCCGCTACGAATCCATCGTGCAGCGAGCGATCCCACCAGCTCTTGAAATCCCCGCCCGTGTAATTCGTCTGCCAGTAACCCTGCGTCAGCGCGTAGCTCGTCGCCTCATCCTGGTTGGTCAGGAACGCAATCAGCTCGCTCTCGCTATGTCCGCCGTAGAGAGGCGCAATCAGCGGCTGCACAAAGCTCACCGTGCCGTCAAACGTGCGCGTGTCGCCCCACTGCTCCAGGGAGTGCGTTCCATTCAAGTGCCAGTGGCAGTACTTCGCCGTCTCGTCCTGATAGAGTCCCAGGTGCACGCGCAGCGGAACCTTGTTGAATGCATCGTAGAAGCCGAAGTCCCACGGCGCGTCGTACATCGGATTCGTGTTGAGCACCACCAGCATCTCCACCTTGCCGCTCTGCATCTCCGCCGTAAGCTGGCGCAATTGCTCCACCTTCGGGATGGCCGCAAATGGATCGACCGGCTCGGTGTAGCGCACCGTCTTGCCCACCGCTCCCAGCGCCGCGTTCATGGCGTGCGCCAGCGCGTGCGTCGCCGCGGTTTGCGCGTCGCCCACCACAATCAGCACTTCGCCTTTGTGCGCCTGTAGATCTTTCACCAGCGTTTCGGCAAATTTCTTCTCGCCCGATTTGAACTCGCCTCCCGCCGGCGCCGCGCCCTGGGTAACTCTCTGGGCAACTCCTAACGCTCCAGCCAGCGCTCGCGCAAACCGCTCCACCTCGCTTGCCTTCAGGTGCAGGCGGTGATCGGCCTTGGCCGCCGTGTTCGTCGTCGCGCTCTCCACGGCGTAAAAACGCAGCATTTCCTCTTTCAGCTCCGGCCGCCGCCGCCGCGCAAACTCCCGCGTGTACTTGTGGAATCCCGGGCAGCCCGACGACAGAAAATCTCCATCCAGCGAGAGCACAACTTTCGCCTTGGAGAAGTCGTAAACGGTCTCCACCGCCGCGCCAAACGCAAGCTGCGCTCCTGCATACGTCTGGTCGCGGTTCACCGCCTCCCACTGGTACCACTTGGCCTCGGGATACACCTTCAGAAACGCCTGCATCTGCGCCACGAACGAAGGCGACGAGGTCGCCCCGCTCAGCACCCGCAATCCCGCCCCGCCCTTGGCTTTTTGCGCCTGCGCGGCCACCCGCAAGCCGTTCAGAACCTGCCCCCAGCCCCGCATTTCGCCCAGGTACATATTGCTCTGCGAGCGGTCCGGGTCATACATCGTCAGCACGCTCGCCTGGTTGAACACATCGGTTCCGCCCAGCGAAGAAGGATGCTGTGGATTGCCTTCAATCTTTGTCGGACGCCCTTCGTGGCTCTCCACCAGCAATCCCGTGCCGTAGGCGCCCAGCGACATCGCCGTGGCGTAAAACAGGGGCTTGCCCAGCACCATGTTCTTGGGTTGTTTCACGTACGGCACAATCGGTTCCAGCGGCTGCTTGGTGCAGGCGCTCAACCCCGCCAGTGCCAGCGATGCCGCCATGATCTTCATAAAGTCGCGGCGTGAACTTTTATCCGTCCACTCCGAGGCGTGCTTCGGGAATTCGCGATGTAGCATCTCCGCAAATTCGGGAGTCTGCGCCAGCTCGTCCAGGGTGCGCCAGTACTGCGGACCGCGGGCTTCGCTCAGCTTCTCGCGCACCTCCGCCAGCTCCAGCGCCGGCGGCCGGAGGACCGTCGGTTGGCCCGTACCCGTCTCCCCGCGTTCCAGCCTGTCCTTCTTGCTGGGACACACATCCCCAATTCCGCTCTTCCCTGCGTGGTCCATTCGTTCTTGATCCACTCGTTGGTTCTCCGCTCCGGCTTGCTTCCGGCCAATTCCCGGCGCCCCCGCTCAGCGGTGGCAGGTACTGCAACTGGTAATGTCGCGCGGCGAGCGCACCTGGTTCGCTTTCACCAGGTAGGTGCCCAGCCCTTCCGGCCCCGTCTGGCTGGTGAACGTCTTGTAGGTCTCGCCCGCGCGGATCGTCACCGGATGCTCCGGGGAAGGTTCTTCGTACGCCATGTTGTAAATCTGGTCGCCCAGTGTCGCCGGATCTTTCGGATCGGCCTTCACGTAGTGCGGCCGCAGGTTCTTCTCCGGCGCGCGATGGCAGTTCAGACACCACTCCATCTGCAGCGAAGCCTGGTTGTACATCAGCGCCATTTTGTCCACGCGCCCGTGGCAACTGTTGCAGCCAACGCCCTTGTTCACGTGGATGCTGTGGTCAAAGTAGGCAAAGTCCGGCAGATCGTTGGCCCGCGACCAGGCCAGGCTGCGGCCGCTGCGGTAGCTCTCGCGCACCGGCTCCAGCATGGCCGCCGCCGTCCATATCTGTGAGTGGCAGTTCATGCACGTCTTCGTCGGAGGGATTCCGGCAAAACCCGAAACTTCTACCGAGGTATGGCAGTAACGGCAATCAATTCCCAGTCCGGCCACGTGATGTTGATGCGGAAACGGAACCGGCTGCGGACGCGCAACCCCCGCATAGGTGAAATACGGTGAGCGTTGCAACTGCAGCGCCGCCCACAGCAGGCCAACCACCAGGATCAATCCTCCCAGAATGGATGCCTTCGCAATTGAGTTCGCACTGCGGTGAAAGATCTGCGCCATGGTTGGAAACTCGTCCTTTACGTCCCCGCCCGAGCCGCAATGACCCGGCCAATGCAATGAGCCATGAACCGGCTCCCGGCAATGCCACTGCAATCCCCGGAGCCCCGTACGCCCGTCATCGCAAAGTGTGACCCATAATGACTTGAATTGTGATACACGTCACGAGAACCAAGGATTATAGCAGCCATTCGTGGCTCATCTCCCGGTTCCGCGAAAAAACTGTAGCGCAGTTGTCGCGCGCCACTTCTCACTTCTGCAGCAGGTTCGTGATTCCGAATGTTTTACATAGCCCGACAAAGGCGGATAAGAAAGAGATGCGGCAGCCAGGAACTTCAGTGCAGATTTTTGTTTCCCTCGCAGTTGCTTGCCCGGAACTCTTTCCCATTTCGAAACCGATCCCTTGAGCGCCCGCGCTCATCCCAGCGCCGCTCTCTCCGCGCCCAGCGTACACCAAGGGCGCGGCCTGCACCGCGCCCTCGGAATCGCGTCCCATTTCCCCATCAGTCGCGCAGGTAGAAGTCCACCGTGACTTCCATCTTCACCGCAACCGGTTCATCGTCCTTTTGGGCGGGAACATACTTCCACTCCCGCACCGCGATGATGGCATTTTCGTCCAGCCCGTAGCCCAATCCCTTCACCACCTTGGCAGCCACCACGTTGCCCTTCCGGTCGACCACAATTTCCAGGGTCACGCTGCCTTCAATTTTCTTTTTCTTGGCCTCAGCCGTGTACTCCGGGACGGCGACTTCGGTCTGCCGCGGAGGGGTAATGTCATCCGTGATGGCCACGGCCTGCTCTTTGCTCTGGGGTACGTTCTGGGATGCGTTCTGGGTCGCGCTCTGAGTCTTGCTTTGGGCCGCACACCACGGCGCCGCGCTCATAATCAATACCGCCGTCAGGATTGCCAACAGCATGCGTTTCGTGGCACACCTCCATGTCGCGCCGCCAGCGGCGGCTGACAAGTTTTTCATGGCTATTTCAAACCACCCGCTGCCGCGCCGCAGTGACCCAGCGCACAGCGTTCGGCCCGTCGCCGTTGTTTTACAAGTGTGTCATCCAGGGAATTCTTGCCGCTCAAGCCGCCTGCTGCCGCCTCATGACTGGAAGTGTCAACTCAAGGATTCTTGCCGCGCGGTCTCCGAGGCACTTCCGCCACTCCGCCGGCAAGCGCCAGCCGCAATATCGCCGCCAGCCCAAAACGTGTCTGCACTTCCGCGCACCCGCCCTAGGACATCACCAGCAACTTCGGCTCCGTCATCTCCTCAATCGCATAGCGGATGCCTTCGCGTCCGCTTCCTGAATCTTTCACTCCGCCGTAAGGCATGTGATCGATCCGGAACGTCGGCACGTCGCCGGCGATCACCGCTCCCACTTCCAGTTCCTCGTAGGCGCGCATCAGGCGCCCGATGTCGCGCGTAAACACCCCTGCCTGCAATCCGTAGGAAGAGCGATTCACCCGCGCAATCGCATCGCCGAAGTCGTCGTAGGCTTCCACGGTCACTACCGGCGCGAAAATCTCCTGGCAATTCACCCGCTGCGTCTCCGTCGTGCCGGTCAGCACCGTAGGAGACAGCACCGTCCCGCTCCGCTTACCGCCGCAAAGAACCTTTGCGCCCTGGGCCACGGCCTCGGCAATCCAGCGCTCGGCGCGTTCGGCGTCGCTCAGCCGGATCATCGGCCCCACGTCGGTCGACTCATCGCCCGGATCGCCCACCTGCAGCTTCTGCACGGCCGTCGCAAGCTTCCCCAGGAACGCATCGAACACCGTGCGCTCCACCAGAATCCTCTGCACGCTGATGCAGCTCTGTCCGGCAAAAGCAAAGCCGCCCGCCACGCAGCGCGCCACCGCGTTATCCACGTCGGCGTCAAAGTGAATGATGCAGCCGGCGTTGCCTCCCAGTTCCAGCGCAACCCGCTTCTTGCCGGCGCGTGCCTTCAGCGCCCAACCCGCCGCCGCCGACCCGGTAAACGTGAACAGCTTGAAGCGCTCGTCCTCGATCAGTGGCGCCGCCGTCTCCGCCGTCATCGGCAGGATGCTCACCGCTTCTTTCGGATAGCCCGAGCGGCCGATCACATCGCCCACCATCAACGCCACCATTGGCGTCTTGCTCGCCGGCTTCAGCACAATCGAACATCCAGCCGCCAGCGCCGGCGCAATCTTGTGCGCCACCAGGTTCAGCGGAAAATTAAACGGCGTAATCGCCGCCACTGGTCCCAGCGGCACCCGGCGCAGCAGTCCCAGCCGGCCCGCGCCCGCCGCCAGCGCATCCAGCGCCAGCATCTCGCCATTCAGCCGCGTCGTCTCCTCCGCCGCGTATTGGAAGCAGAATGCCGCTCGCTCCACCTCGCCGCGCGCGGTGCGGATCGGCTTGCCCGCCTCCGCCGAGATGCATTGCGCAAACTCTTCCGCCCGGTCCGTCAGCTCGTCGGCGATCTTCCGCAACGCCTTCTGGCGTTCATAGGCCGCCAGTCGCCGGGTCACCCCAAACGCCGTGACGGCGGCTCCAATCGCCTGCTCCACGTGCTCAGGCAAGGCCAGCGAAACCCGTCCAATCACGCGCTGATCGAATGGCGATTTTACCTCCGCAACCTCCGCCGAGGTCAGCCATTGTCCAGCCAGATAGAACGAATACACCCCCGTGGTGGAGGCAGCAATCGGTGCGTCAGTGCTCATGTCGGATTCACTACGGCTCATGCTGATTATGGTACACCCGCTGCTCCGCCTTGGCGCGGCCACAAAAAAATGCGCACCCTGGGGCGCGCATTCGAACCTCGGTTCATTTCTCCAACCCTGCGGCTGGAGAAATGAACCGGAATCGCCAAACTCTAAGACTTCGGCTCCTGGTCGCCCTCGGCCGCCTGGGTCTTCGCTTCCTCCATCGCCTTGCGCGACTCTTCGGCGCGCTTGGCCCGCAGTTCGCTGCGCTTCTCGCGCTTCTCGTCCACCACCTTCTCGCTGCCCAGAATCTCGATGAACGCCTTTTCGCCACCGTCTCCCTTGCGGAAACCGGTAAGAATGATGCGCGTGTATCCGCCCGCACGGTCGCCAAAGCGCGGCCCAATGGTCTTGAACAGCTTATCGACCGCCTCCGGCGTCATCAGAAACGACGCGGCCAGACGGCGGTGGGACACCCCACCTTTCTTGCCGAGCGTAATCATCTTCTCGACGTGGGACTTCATTGCCTTGGCCTTGGTAACCGTGGTCTCGATCCGCTCCTCGATAATCAGAGAGGTGACCAGATTCCGCAACAAAGCGCGACGGTGGGACGTGTTCCGCCCAAGTTTCCAACCTGCTACACGATGACGCATGACTGATTCCTTGATAACGCCGGAGACACTCGCTTTCCGGCTGAACTTAACTTCCCGGCCAGGCCGGGAGATTGCGCGGGACGCCTTCCAGCGGCTCCCGCGGGAAACTTAAAATCCAGTGTTGCCTTCGCCAATGCCGTACGGAGACGCCAATCCGCCACCCATCGTGGACTGGCTGGTCGCAACCGCGTTGCCGTGCTCGTCAATCTTCATTCCCAGCCCCAAACCCATCGAGGCCAGAATCTCCTTGATTTCGTTCAGCGACTTGCGGCCAAAATTCTTCGTCTTCAGCATTTCCGCTTCGGTCTTGCAAACCAGCTCGCCAATCGTCTGGATGTTGGCGTTCTTCAGGCAGTTGTAACTGCGAACGCTCAACTCCAGCTCTTCCACCGAGCGGTTCAGATTTTCGTTGCGAATCTCCGGCTTGTTGTCCGCCAGAATTCCCGCAGCTTCCACTTCTTCCTCAAAGTTGATGAAAATGTTCATGTGGTCTTTCAACAGCTTGGCCGCCAGCCCAACCGCATCCTGAGGCGTCACCGAGCCGTTGGTCCACACTTCCAGAGCCAGCTTGTCGTAGTCGGTAATCTGCCCCAGACGCGCTGCTTCCACCGCATAGTTCACCTTGCGCACCGGCGAGTGTACCGAGTCGATGGGAATGAAGCCCAGTCCCAGGTCCTCGTCAAAATTCTTGTCCGCCGAAACGTAGCCGCGTCCCTTCTTCAGCCGCAGTTCCATCTCGATCTTCCCGCCTTCGCTCACCGTCGCAATGTAAACGTCCTTCTCCAGAACTTCCACGTCGCTGTCGGCTTCAATCATCCCGCTGGTAATCACTCCCGGCTGGTCCGCCCGCAGATAAATCATCTTCGGCGCATCTCCAGCCAGTTTGAACGGAACCTGCTTCAGGTTCAGAATGATGTCGGTCGCATCTTCCACCACGCCGGGGATCGATTGGAACTCGTGCAGCACGCCTTCGATCTTCACCGCCGTGATCGCAGCTCCCTCAATCGAGGAAAGCAGCACCCGCCGCAACGCGTTTCCAATCGTCGTGCCGAATCCGCGCTCGAACGGCTGGGCCCAGAAGTGACCGTACTTGTCAGTCAGCGATTCAGAGTCCATCGCCAGGCGCTTAGGCTTTTGAAATCCCTTCCAGAGCATTCTTTTTCTCCTCTTTCTTCGGCCGTTTGGCACTGCGGCTTGCTTCGCCCGCAGGCGGATCTGGTCCGAGATAGGGTGACGCGGCACGGCTTCCGGGCCGCGCCGCTTTAATTTAGGTCGCTCGACGACGCCCAACTGCTCCCGGCAGCGTCGGCTCTCGTGCGGCTATACGCAAAGTACGCCGGCCGGGGCTCCATCGCCCCGCCCGCTACTTGCTGTACAGTTCCACAATCAGCTGCTCGTTCACCGGCAGGTTGATATCTTCCCTGCGCGGCAGAGACAGCACCCGGCCCTTGTAGTTTTCGCGGTCAATCTCCAGCCACCCCGGCGCCGTCTGGTGCGAAGCAAAATCTTTCGCCGCTTCCAGAATCACCAGCTTCCGGCTGTTCTCGCGAATCGCAATCTCCTCGCCCACATTCACCTGGAACGAAGGAATGTTCACCTTCCGGCCGTTCACCGCAACGTGTCCGTGGCGAACCAGTTGCCGGGCCTGGCGGCGTGCCACCGCAAAGCCAAGCCGGTACACCACCGAGTCGAGGCGGCGCTCCAACTGCTGCAACAGAATTTCGCCCGTCACACCGCGGGCGCGGGCAGCCTTCTCGAAGTAGTTGCGGAATTGGCTTTCCTGCGCAAAGTACATGCGCTTGGCCTTCTGCTTTTCCCTCAGCTGCAAACCGTAACCGACAATCTTCGCCTTGCGATCCTTGCCGTGCTGGCCGGGGGCAAAATTGCGCTTCTCGACCGGACACTTTTCCATGAAGCACTTCGCACCCTTCAGGAACAGCTTCGTTCCCTCCCGGCGGCAAAGGCGGCATACTGCATCTTTATAGCGAGCCAACTTATTCTCCTTCAGTCTGGGAGCGGTTTACAGGAGTTGGAATCCCTTCCTTCCCGCTCGAATCTTTGTCGTCCGGCAATGGACCGCTCTTATCCGCGATGCCATGCCGGGGCGCCGCCACAGGCGGGCGGCCAGAAAACTGCAATCACACCCTGCGCTTTTTCGGCGGGCGGCAGCCGTTGTGAGGAACCGGCGTGACGTCTTTGATGGTGCGCACTTCGATGCCGGCCGCAGCCAGCGCCCGAATCGCCGATTCACGCCCCGAACCGGGGCCCGACACGCGTACATCCACCGAGCGCAACCCGTGGTCGCGCGCCGTCGTCGCCGCATTCATCGCCGCCTGCTGCGCGGCAAATGGCGTCCCCTTGCGCGAGCCGCGGAACCCCAGCGAGCCGGAGCTCTTCCAGGAAATCACGTTGCCCAACGGGTCGCTGATGGTGACAATGGTGTTATTGAAAGACGCCGTAATCATCACAACCCCGTGAGGAATGTGCTTGCGCTCTTTCTTCTTGAACTTCTTGTTCTTGTTCTTCTTATCCGACGCGGATGCGCCGGCGCTCGCTGCTTTTGCCATATTCCGTTCTCAATTCCTGTTCTGGGTTTGCCAGTAAGCGCTTTCCTTGCCTGCCGACGGAGGCGGCTTGCGGAAAGACGCGACCGAGCGGCCCGGCAATCTTACTTGGTCGCCTTCTTCTTACCAGCCACCGTGCCCTTGCGCGGACCCTTACGGGTGCGTGCATTGGTGTGCGTGCGCTGTCCGCGGACAGGCAGGCTGCGGCGGTGACGGTTGCCGCGATAAGAGCCGATTTCAATGAGCCGCTTGATGTGAAGCGAGATTTCCTTGCGCAGGTCGCCTTCGACCTGGCCTTCGTTCTCGATCACCTGACGAATGCGATTCACTTCCTCTTCGCTCAGGTCCTGGATCTTCTTGAGCGGATCGACCGTTGCCGCACCCAGAATCTTGATTGCCCGGGGCTGGCCGATGCCGTAGATGTAAGTGAGCGCAATCCGTGCCTGTTTGTTGCGGGGCAGATCGACGCCTGCAATACGTGCCATGTGTGTTGTCCTACTCTGGTTTTCAACTTCCCGCTGAGCAGCCCCGGGTTAGCCCTGGCGCTGCTTATGTTTCGAGTTTTCGCAGATCACCCGCACCACCCCATGGCGGTGGATGACCTTGCACTTGTCACAGATTTTCTTTACTGAAGCCCGTACCTTCATTTGCCACTTCCTCGTGCAGCCAACGCTCAACCTGGCCGGAGCCACGCAAACCGCGCCGGCCGTCTTCACCCCCGCGCCGCAAACCGCGCGCCGCGGATGGTTTTCCTCAAACACGCAAATGCCCGCTAGTCCATCGGACCATGGCGGGTTGCGCAAATTTTTCCGCTACTTGTAGCGGTACACAATGCGCCCGCGATTCAGGTCGTAGGGGGAAAGCTCCACGGCCACGCGGTCACCTGGAAGAATTCGGATGAAGTTCTTGCGCATCTTTCCCGACACATGCGCCAGCACTTCGTGGTCGTTCTCGAGCTTCACCCGGAACATCGCATTGGGCAGTGGCTCGATCACCATTGCCATCACTTCGATCGCGTCTTCCTTACTCATCCAACCTCAATTTCAATCTCCGGCTTCAGGCCACTGCACCCAATGCCCGGAACTATTCGGTCAGGATCACCGGACCGTCTTTTGTAATCGCAACGCAGTGCTCAAAATGCGCGCTCGGCCTGCCGTCCTGGGTCACCGCCGTCCACTTGTCTTCCAGAACCCGCACCGAGGCTGCACCCGCATTCACCATCGGTTCAATCGCAATCACCATGCCTTCGCGCAGTTTCAGTCCCCGCTCACGCACACCATAGTTAGGCACCTGCGGGTCCTCGTGCAATTTGGTCCCAATGCCGTGCCCCACAAACTCGCGCACCACGCTGAATCCGGCAGCCTCCACAAACTCCTGCACCGAGGCCCCAACGTCGCCCAGACGGTTCCCCACCAGGGCTGCTTCAATTCCCTTGTGCAGCGATTCCTCGGTCACCTCGACCAGCTTTTGAATTTCGTCGCTGATCGCGCCTACCGCAACCGTCACCGCCGCATCGCCATAATAGCCGTCCAGCACGACCCCGCAGTCAATGGAAACAATGTCCCCCTCCAGCAACTTGCGCGTATCCGAGGGAATGCCGTGCACCACTTCCTGGTTGATCGAGGTGCAAAGCACGCAAGGGTAATCGTAGTACCCCTTGAATGCGGGCTTTGCCCCCAGATCGCGAATCTTCTTTTCGGCTGCGCGCTCCAGGTCCATCGTGCTCAAACCCGGAGCCACCATCGCCTTCACCACATCCAGCACCTGACGAACGATTCGGCCGCTACGCCGCATCTTTTCAATCTCGCCGGCTGACTTACAAACGATTGCCATCTTCTATTGCCTTAAACGCTCCGGCCGTGATCGCGTCCATATCGGCCGCGCCGTCCAGTTCCCTCAGCCGGTCCCGCTGCTTGTAGTAAGCCACCAGCGGCAATGTCTGAGCTTCGTAGTTCTTCAGGCGCTCGCTGATCACATCTTCGCGATCATCCTTGCGCGTGACTAAGGCCGTGCCGTCTGTGTCGCAGACGCCTTCGGCTAGCGGTCGCTGATTGGTATAAACGTTGTAGATTCGCCCGCAGGTAGGACAAGTCCGCCGCCCGGTAAGCCTTCGCAGTAGTCGATTATACTCTACCGATAATAGGATCACAACCAACTGGTTGCCGCCGTCCGCGGTTTCAAAAATATGATTCCCGGCCAGATGTTTGTCGAGCCACTCCGCCTGGTTCACCGTCCGCGGAAACCCGTCCAGAATAAAGCCGCGGCCACAATCCGGTTGCAACAGGCGGCGGCCAACCATTTCGCACACCAGTTCGTCTGGAGCTAGTTCCCCGCGCTCGATCACCGCCTGCGCCTGCTTGCCCAGCTCGGTCCCACGGCAGATGTTGTCGCGCAGAATGTCTCCGGTTGAAATCTGCGGAATCCCGTACTGTTGCGAAATCCGTTTCGCCTGCGTTCCCTTGCCCGCGCCCGGCGGTCCCAGCAAAATGACTGTGCCTACGAGAAGTCCCTTTTTATTTGCAACCGGTACAGGGATGGTTTGTGCATCCATCGCGTAACCTCCGTCAATTAATTGGCCGGAATCCTATGGCCTCGTACATTACCAAGCCCTGCGCCCCCGGATGCGCCCGCTCTTGGGAGTAAACCCTTCATAGTGGCGCATGATCAGTTGCGACTCAATCTGGTTCACCGTATCCATCGCCACGCCAACCACAATCAGCAGCGAGGTACCGCCAAAGTAGAAGTTCACGTTCAGACCGTGCAAAATCCAGTTGGGCAAATGATCGAAGATCCTGCCGCCCATCCACACGGGCAGATTGTTGAGGTGAATACCCGCAATCATCCACTCTGGAATCAACGAGATCACGATCAGGTACAACGCGCCGACCAGGGTGATCCGGGTCAGTACGTCGTTGATGTAGTTGCTCGTCCGCACCCCCGGCCGGATGCCCGGGATGAATCCGCCGTACTTCTGCATGTTGTCGCTGACGTCCTTGGGATTGAAGACAATCGACACGTAGAAGTAGGCAAAGAACAAGATCCCCACCGCGTACAGGAACGTATGCAGCGGCTCGCCCCAGCCCAACGCCTTGCTCAGTCCCGCAAAAAATGTGCCGAAGTAGCGGTTATTCTGCAGCGCATACCCAACCGTCTGCGGCAGGGTCAGCACCGAACTGGCGAAAATTACCGGCATCACGCCGCCCGAGTTCACCCGCAGCGGAAGATGGGTGGACTGTCCCCCCATCACCTTGCGGCCAACCACCCGCTTGGCGTATTGCACCGGAATCCGCCGCTCGCTGCGTTCCACGAATACGATGAACGCAACCACCAGGACCATCAGCGCCATCAGCACCACGATCCCGATCGGACCCAGCGCGCCGCCGCTCGTCGCCTTCTGGTACAACTCCACCACCGCCCGCGGCAAACCCACCACGATGCCGGTAAAGATGATCAGCGACATGCCATTGCCAATGCCGCGCTCCGTGATCTGTTCGCCCAGCCACATGATGAACGTGGTTCCGGTGGTCAGCGTCAGCATGGTCATCAGCACAAAGCTGATGCCGGGATTGCGCACCAGTTGCTCGCCGCCGATGCCGCGCTCCAGCGTCATGGCGATGCCAAACGACTGCATCGCGCTCAGAATTACGGTCAGGTAGCGAGTCCACTGGGTGATCTTTTTCCGCCCAAGCTCGCCTTCTTTCTGCAGCCGCGCCAGCGGTTCATACACCACCGTCAACAGTTGCAGAATGATCGAGGCCGTAATGTAAGGCATGATGCCCAGGGCGAAAATCGTCAGCCGGCGCAGGTTGCCGCCGCTGAACAGATCGACAAAGCCAAGTAACCCGCCGCCGGCGTTGGCAAACAGCCGCGCCAGGGCCGCCGGGTCGATGCCGGGCGTCGGCAGGTGGCCGCCAATGCGGTAGACCGCCAGCAGCGCCAGGGTGAATAGTACCCGCCTGCGCAGGTCCGGAATTTTAAAAATGTTCGCCAGCTTCTCGAACATGATAAGAGGGCCTCTGTACCTGTGCTGTTCGGGCCGCGGCCGCTCCCAAAGGGAAACCGGCCGGGCCAGTCCGCCTGTTCGCAGCAGGCGGGCCTGGGTGGTTTTACTTCTTGCCGCGCTTCAGGGCAGCAGGCTGCTTCAATTCGATGAGTACGGCCTTGCCGCCGGCGGCAGTGATTTTTTTCTCCGCCGTCTCGCTGAACTTGTGGGCATGCACGGTGATCGGCGAACTCAACTCGCCCACCCCTAGAATCTTGATCAATCCGTCTTTCTTGGCGATCACCCGCAGCTCGTGCAGAACTTCCGCGGTCAGCTCGGCCACGCCCAACTCGGCCAGACGAGACAGGTTCACCACCTGGTATTCCTTCTTGAAAATGTTGACGAAGCCGCGCTTTGGCAGGCGGCGGTGCAGCGGCATCTGGCCGCCTTCAAAGCCGCGCATGTGGCGCGAGCCCGAACGCGAGCGCTGCCCTTTGTGTCCGCGGGTCGAAGTCTTGCCCATACCCGAACCCATGCCGCGCCCTACCCGCTTGCGGTTTTCATTCGCCTTGGCGGGCTTGCGAATCGTTGTCAGATTCATCGTTTCCATCCCTGGCATGGTGCCATGCATGCCTGTGGGCCGTCTGTGACCGCCGAACATCTCCCCGCAATTGGAGGAGCGTTCCCCGTGGCAACGGGCTGTTTCCTAACGCCGCCCAGCCTCAGCAGGGCGACTCGGTTTCTGAGCGCCGCGGCCGCAGCGGCATCTTTGCCGCCCACCCGCCTGGCGCCCGTGTCTGCGCGGCATCCATCGCCTGATCCGGTCCGGCTTTACTCGCCGACAATCTGGATCAGGTGTGGCACTTTGGCCACCATGCCGCGAATCGACAGGGTATCCTCGCGTTCGATCACCTGGTTCAGGTGCGTAAAGCCCAGGCCCTTGACCACCAGCCGCTGTTTGGCCGGCGTGCAGTTCTGCGAAATCACCCATTTCAGCTTCAGCCGCGTGCCGGCCGGAGCCTCCACCTTCTGCGTTTTGCCGCGTGTACGAGGCATGGCTTAGAGCTCCTCCATGGACTTGCCGCGATTGGCCGCCACTTCGGCGCGGTCGCGCAGCTTCTTCAGCGCGTCAAACGTCGCCTTGATGACGTTATGCGGGTTGGTCGTGCCAATTGATTTCGTCAGCACATTCTGGATGCCTACCGAGTTCATCACCGCGCGCACCGCGCCTCCGGCGATCACTCCCGTGCCTTCCGGCGCCGGCTTCAGCAGAACCTGCCCGGAGCCATAGCGCCCCAGCGAGATGTGCGGAATCGATGTCTGCGTCAGGTTCACCTTGATCAGGTTCTTCTTCGCCGATTCAATTCCCTTGCGGATCGCTTGCGGAACTTCCTTCGCCTTGCCGGAACCATACCCAACCACCGCGCTGGCCGGATCGCCAATCACGACCAGGGCCGCAAATGACATGTTCTTGCCGCCCTTCACAACCTTGGTCACGCGGTTGATGTTCACAACCTGATCCTTCAGGTTGTAGTTCCCGGCATCGAGCTTTTTCTTGACGATTGCCATGTGCTCTCAACTCTCCTGGAGACCGCCCTTGCCGTCTCCCCAATCTTGCGGACAAGCTCTTTCGGCCCCGCCCGCTTTCATTTCGTCCCTGCGCCCGGGGCCGGAAATCAAAACTTCAGGCCGCCTTCACGCGCCGCATCCGCCACGGCTTTCACCCGTCCGTGGTAAAGATAGCCGCCGCGGTCAAATACCACCGACTCAATCCCCTTCGCCTTGGCACGTTCCGCAATCAGCTTGCCCACCGTCTTGGCGGCGGCAATGTTGCCCCCGGCAATGTGTTTCTTGCTGTCGCCTTCCTTGCCCTGCTCCAGCGAACTGGCCGAGACCAGCGTCGTATGCTTGGCGTCGTCGATCAGTTGCACGTAAATGTGGTTCACTGATCGGTACACATTCAGGCGCGGGCGCGCGGTCGTGCCCGCAAGCTTCTTGCGAATACGGGTGTGGATCTTGTTCCGCGTCGCGTCTTTGGAACCTTTGTTCAGCATTCTTCTTTGTCCTTCGCTCCAGCCTTTTTCCCGGGTTCCAGGTACCGCAGCAGCTCCCGCCGCTCGGGTCCTGGTGCCGGGGACCGGTCTGTCCCAGCGAACTCGCTTCGCCGGGGTTGGGCGGACACCTGCCGGATTCTCGTCCGGCAGGCACCTTCAAATGGTTGGCGGAGCCGAATCTGCCCCACCGCTCAGCCTTGACGCCGCACTGGCGCCAAAACCGGAAATTACTTCGCGCCGGTCTTGCCGACCTTCTTCTTCAGCTTCTCGCCGACGTAGCGCACGCCCTTCTGCTTGTACGGGTCGGGCGGACGCAACGAACGCATCTCGGCCGCAACCTGGCCGATCTTCTGCCGGTCGATCCCGCTGATGCTCAACTTCGTCATCTTGGGATCGATCGCCACCTCAACCCCGCTCGGCAGCGGATACTCGATCGGGTGCGAAAAGCCCAGGGTGAACACCACAATTCCCTTGCCCTTCAACTCCGCCCGGTACCCAATTCCCACAATCTCCAACTCCCGCTTCCAGCCGGTCGTCACGCCCAGCACCGCGTTGTTCACCAGCGCCCGCACCAGGCCATGCACCGCCGCCTTGGAATCGTCCTCGCGCTTGACCAGCAGTACGCTGTCTTCGGTCTCCAGCGTCACTCCCGCCGGAAGGTGATTGGTGACCGTTCCCTTCGGACCTTTCACCGTGATGACATTGCCTTCCACCGTGTAGCTGACGCCCTTGGGCAATGGGATGGGCTTCTTACCGATTCTCGACATTGATCTCTCCTGGCACCGCCGTGGACCTCGCCACGGTGGGCTTCCGGGCCGGCTTTTCGCCAGCCTCGTCTGCTCCGGGCACCGCCGCCGGAAGCGCTCCGGCGTCAGCGGCGGCCAAGCCGTCTTCCGGCCCGTACCCCTGCTGAAACCACAGCCGCGCGGCTGCGTTGCTCGCGCTTAATAAACCTCGCAGATCAGTTCGCCGCCAACGCCTTCCCTGCGCGCCTGCTTACCGCTGCGAACTCCCTTCGGGGTGGTCAGAATGGTGATTCCCAGACCCCCCAGGACCCGCGGAATCTCGTTGTGGTTCACATACACCCGGCAACCCGGACGTGAAATCCGCGTGATGTTGTTGATCGCGGCAACATTTTCGGCGTTGTACTTGATGTACACCCGCACTACCTTCTTGCCGTCTTCTTCCGTCGCCTTGTAATTGGCGATGTATCCTTCTTCTTTTAGAACCCTGGCAATCTCCAGTTTCAGCTTGGAGGCCGGCGCGTCCACCTTCTGGTGCCGCGCCTTGATGCCATTGCGGATCCTGGTCAGAAAGTCTGCCACCGGATCGGTAAAGCTCATCGTTCCATCTCCTGAATTCGTTCGCCCGTTCTCTTTCTTGCGCGCGCTGGCCGTGCGCAATACTGCACCGGCTTGCACCGGCTGCTCCCGTTTTCGGAAGCCACAGCGGAAAGAACCTGCGGCGACGTTTTATTCCTGCTCGCGCAGGACGGTCCAGTCTGCGGACCACGTGCCAGCCTTTGCGGGGATTACCCCCGCGCTTCAGGGTCGGTTTCCGGCTGCAGCGGCCCCCGGGCCATCCATCGGCCCGCACCCGCCGCCGCCCGTCTGCCTACCAGGACGACTTCGATACCCCGGGAATTTCTCCCTGTAGCGCCAGTCCGCGGAAGCACAGCCGGCAAAGGCCGAACTTGCGCAGATACGCGCGCGGGCGTCCGCACAGCTTGCAGCGGTTGTGCTGACGCGACGAGAACTTGGGTTTCTTGTTGTCCTTGGCGATGCTGGATGTTCTGGCCATCGTTTCCTTTATCTCTCGCACCCGGAGGTGCTTCCTACGGCTTCAACCTGCAACTTCAACCTGCAACCCTCTGCCCGCAAACGTCGCCGCCTGTGGCCGGAGGAAATTTAATTGGCGTTCGCCGGCCGGAATGGCATCCCGATCGCCTTCAGCAGCGCCAGCGCCTGTTCGTCGCTCGTCGCCGTCGTCACAATCGTGATGTTCATCCCCTTCTGGTGTTCCACCTTGGAGTAGTCGATCTCCGGAAAAATCAACTGATCGCGCAGCCCCAGGGTGTAGTTGCCGCGGCCGTCAAAAGAGCGCGTCGGCACCCCGCGGAAGTCGCGAACCCGCGGCAGCGCCACGTTCAGCAGCCGGTCCAGAAATTCGTACATGCGGTCGCCGCGCAGCGTAACCATGCACCCAATCGGCATCCCTTCGCGGACCTTGAAGGCGGCAATCGATTTCTTCGCCTTGGTCACAACCGGTTTCTGCCCGGTGATCTGCGCCAGCTCGGCCACCGCCGGGTCCAGCACCTTGGCGTTCTGCGTCGCTTCGCCCACGCCCATGTTGACCACTACTTTTTCCAGCCGCGGAACCGCCATCGGATTGGTCAAGCCAAGCTCCTTCAGCAAGGCCGGACGCAACTCTGTGAAATACCGCGTGCGCAGCCGCGCCGACGCCGCGTTGTTCGCCTTCGGACGCCCGGACTTGGAGCCTTGCTCGGGAGCCTCGGCGGCCTCACCCTTGCTTTTCTTGCCCGCCGGCTTGGCTGGCTGCTTGGCCGGCTGTTTCGCTTTCGCGTCTTTTGATTCCTTTGCTGCCATGGTTCAGTTCGCTTTCTCTCACGGTCCCGGAGTGGCTACCGTTACGTGAGGCGGTCAATTGAAACGGCCGTGGCCGCTTCGCGTGGTTATTTGTCCTTGTCGAGCGTGGTGCCGCACTTGGCGCAGACGCGAACTTTCTTTTCGCCCCGCACTTCGTGACGAACCCGCACCGGACCGCAGGTCCCGCAGACCAGCAGAACATTGCTGATCGCAATCGGCGCTTCCTGTTCCGCAATGCCGCCCTTGATCGCTTTCTGCGCATTCGGACGCACGTTCTTCTTCACAATGCTGACGTGTTCGACCAGGACCCGGCCGTTGGCCGGCGAGACCCGCAGAACGCGGCCCTCTTTGCCCTTGTCGCGGCCTGCAATCACCTTCACGGTATCGTTATGGCGGATATCAACGGTAGCCATCTGTTCCTCTCAAAACCTTCAGCGTTCTTGGGGCCGTTCCCCAACCGGGGAACTCCCGCGGGCAGCCGCTGCAGCCGCCCGGAGACTAGATAACTTCCGGGGCCAGGGAAACAATCTTCAAAAATCTCTTCTCGCGCAACTCGCGCGCCACCGGACCGAAGACGCGGGTGCCGACCGGCTCGCCGTCGGCGTTGATCAGCACCGCGGCGTTGCTGTCGAAGCGGATGTAGCTGCCGTCGCGCCGCCTGGTTTCCTTGCGCGTGCGCACGATCACGCACTTCACCACCGTGCCCTTTTTCACCGTGCCGTCCGGCGACGCTTCTTTCACCGCCGCCGTCACCACGTCGCCAATCCGCGCCCGCAGCCCGGTCGATCCGCCAATCGGCAGGATCATCTGCAGCTTGCGCGCTCCGCTGTTGTCGGCCACCTCGAGGATGGACCTCATAAACACTGCCATGGTGCAATCTCCTTCAGCCCTCCGTTCGCGGAGGCTGCCCCTCTAGCTGGCCTGCTCCGGCGTTTCCTGGACCGCGCTCTCGGCCGCGATCGCAACCGCCGCCAGCGCCGAGCGCTTGACGATTTCCTTCAGCGTCCAGCGTTTCAGCCTTGACAGCGGACGGGTCTCTTCAATCCGCACAAAATCGCCCGTGCGCGCCGTCTGCTCTTCGTCGTGGGCATAAAACTTCTTGGTGCGCTTCACCACCCGGCGGTACAGCGGGTGAGCCTTCTGGCGATGCACCTCGACCACAATCGTCTTCGCCATCTTGGTCGAAACCACCTTGCCTACCAGGATTTTCCGCTGTCCGGCGGTCTTTGCGGCAACCGTTTCTTCTGCCATGGCTACTTGTTCTCCGTTCCGCTCTTGGTTGCGGCCAGTTGCTTCTCGCGCTGGATGGTCAGCACCCGGGCAATGTCTTTCTTCAGCCCGCGCATCTTCTTCAAGCTTTCCGTCTGTCCCATGTTGAGCTGGAACTTCAGCTTGAAGAGCTCTTCGCTGAGTTCGATCCTCTGATGGGCCAACTCGGCGTCGGTTAGGTTACGGATCTTTTCCGAATTCATCGCTCTCTTCTCTTCACCCCCGGCGGAGTTTCGCCGCCGGCGTCGGAATCTTGTGTCGAACGCCTCCGGCCTTTAGTGCGCCAGAACGTCGCGTTTCACAAACTTGGTAATCAAGGGCAGCTTGTGCGATGCCAGGCGCATTGCTTCCTCGGCATCCACCACGCTCACACCCTCCATCTCAAAAAGCAGCTTGCCCGGACGAACCACCGCAACCCAGTGATCCGGCGCTCCCTTGCCCTTGCCCATACGGGTTTCGGCAGGTTTCTTGGTGACCGGCTTGTCGGGAAATACCCGGATCCAGATCTTGCCGCCGCGTTTGATGAAGCGCGTCATTGCCACCCGCGCCGCTTCAATCTGGCGATCGGTTATCCAGCCCGGCTCCATCACCTTCAAGCCAAAATCGCCGAACGACAGCTCGGAGCCGCGCCAGGCCTTGCCGCACATACGGCCGCGCTGCTGCTTGCGATACTTCACTTTCTTCGGCATCAACATATGCAGTTTCCAATTGCCAGCTTCAAGTTCTGGCCGCCCATCCTGCGGGCGCGCCTGCCGGCTCTACCAACCGAACTCCAGGACTGGCCTCTGGAGACGCTGGCCGGCTTGCTCGCTCTAAAGTCCGGCCGTCGCAGTCGACGGTTCGCGCCGCTTCTGGGGTAAAATTTCGCCCTTGTACACCCAGGTCTTCACCCCGATCAGCCCATAGGTCGTGTGCGCTTCCGCAAATCCGTAATCGATGTCGGCGCGCAGCGTGTGCAGCGGCAACCGCCCCTGCAGATACCACTCCGAGCGCGCGATTTCGTTGCCGTTCAAACGCCCCGAGACGCGAACCTTGATCCCCTTGCAGCCAAAGCGCAACGCGCTGTCCACGCTCTTGCGCATCGCCCGCCGGAATCCGACCCGCTTTTCCAGTTGCAGTGCAATCGACTCGGCCACCAACTGCGCGTCCAACTCGGGTTTGTGAACCTCCAAAATGTCCACAAATACGTCCCGGTTGGTCCGCTTCTGCAGATCCAGCTTCAGCTTGTCGATCTCGGCGCCCTTGCGGCCAATGATGATGCCCGGCCGCGCCGTCCGGATAATGATCCGCAGCTTGTTGCCCGGACGTTCGATTTCAATCGAGCTCACTCCCGCCGACTTGAGCTTCTCCTTCAGCTCTGCCTTCAGCTTGATGTCCTCGATCAGAAACTTGTCATAGTCGCGATCCATGTACCAGCGCGACTTCCACGGCTTGGTGTAGCCGAGTCGGAATCCGTAAGGATGGACCTTCTGTCCCATAATTGCTTCGTCTCTCTGCCGGTGGCTTACTCGGGCCTTGGCCCTGGCGCCGCCGCTGAATTGGATCCTGCATCGGATCCCGTGAACCTGCCTGCGTTAGCCGCTGGAGGACCATCATTTGGCCCGCACCCGCCGCTACGCCGACTCCGCCGCAGCGGATTGCCTACTTCTTTGCCTTCGGCGCCGTCTTCCTGGCAACCGTCTTCCTGGCCAGCATCTTCTTCACCGCCGGCTTGCGTAACAGCTTTTTCGCCGGTGCCACTGCCGCCTCACCCTCGCCCGCGACTGGGGCCGCGGCCTTCTTTTTCTCCGCCAGTTCCAGTTCAATATGGGTCATGCGCCGCTGATAGCGGTAGGCACGCCCCATCGGCGCCGGACGGATCCGCTTCATCCGCGGACCATCGTTGGCAATGGCGTTCTTGACAAACAAATTGTCCAGATCGACATCCAGGCCCTTTTCCGCGCTCAGATAGCTGGCGTTTTCCACCGCCGAGCGCAGCAGCTTCAGGACCGAAGGCGCAATGCCCTTGTTGGTGAACGCCAGCGTGTTCAGCGCCGCTTCCACCCGCATGCCCTTGATCAGGCTCAGCACCAGGCGAGCCTTCTGCGGAGATACCCGCACGTACCGGGCTTTCGCTGTGAATTCCATGTCTTCTTCCCTTCCCATCTCATTCGCCGGAGCCCTCGCCGGGCGCCCATGCGTTCGATCCGTCCGCTCAACCCGGAACTCCGCCTATCTTGCCGGCTTGGCCGAGGTCTCCGCGGCCGCTTTCACCGAGTGCCCTTTGAACGTACGCGTGAAGCTGAACTCGCCCAACTTGTGCCCCACCATGTTTTCCGATACGTACACCGGAATGAACTTGCGTCCGTTGTGTACCGCAATGGTGTGCCCCAGCATCTCCGGAGTGATCGTCGAACGCCGCGACCAGGTGCGCAGAACCTTCTTCTCGTTGCGCGCGTTCATCCCTTCGATCTTTACGATCAGGTGCGAATCTACAAACGGCCCTTTTTTCGTCGAACGTGCCATGGTTTCCTTCCCTACTTGCCGCGACGCGACACGATGAATTTGTCGGTCCGTTTGTTGTTACGGGTCTTGTATCCGCGCGTCGGCTGCCCCCACGGGGTCACCGGATGACGGCCGCCCGAGGTCTTGCCTTCGCCGCCGCCGTGCGGGTGATCCACCGGGTTCATGACCACGCCGCGGTTCACCGGCTTCTTGCCCAGCCAGCGGTTGCGCCCGGCCTTGCCGATCGAGATGTTCTCGTGATCGGTATTGCCAACCTGCCCCACCGTCGCCATGCACTCCACCAGCACCTTGCGGGTTTCCCCGGAAGGCAGCTTCAGCAGCGCGTATTCGCCTTCCTTGGCCACCAGTTGCGCCGACGCCCCGGCCGAGCGCGCCATCTGCGCTCCCTTGCCCGGCTTCAGCTCAATGTTGTGTACAATCGTGCCCGCCGGGATGTTCTTCAGCGGCAGCGCGTTGCCCACCAGGATGTCGGCATCGGCGCCGCTGATGATCTTCGCCCCAACCTGCAATCCAACCGGCTGCAGAATGTAGCGCTTTTCGCCATCCGCGTAGCTGAGCAGCGCAATCCGCGCCGAGCGGTTGGGATCGTATTCAATCGTCGCCACCGTCGCCGGAATTCCCTGCTTGTCGCGCTTGAAGTCGATCACCCGGATCTTGCGCTTGTGACCGCCCCCGCGATGCCAGATCGTCAGGTCGCCGGAATTGCGCCGTCCGCCGCTGCCCTTCTTCGGCTCCGTCAGCGGCTTGTAAGGCCGGTTCGTCGTCAGATCGTCGTTGACCTGCGAGGTCTGGAAGCGCAGCGTCGGTGTGATCGGTCTGTATGTCTTGATCGCCATATTTCTTCTCTTCCAGATCCCGGCCCATCTCTGGGCGGGATCGCTTGGGCCGGACAGATAGGGTTTTGTTCTCCCATCCGGCGGCGCCGCGTTTTAAAGCGCGGCCGCTTCGGTTCATGCCGCGCGGCAACTACAGGTTCTGCGCGTACTCGGGCATCTTTTCGCCCTCGGCAAGCCGTACATAGGCCTTCTTCCAGTCGGGACGGAAGCCGGTAAACTTGCCCCGGCGCCGTTCCTTGCCCAGAAAATTAGCCGTGCGGACGCCGGCGACCTTCACCTTGAAGGCCTTCTGCACCGCTTCCTTGATTTCCGTCTTGGTCGCATCCGCGGCCACCTGGAAGACCAGCGTGTTCTCGGTCTCCTTCACGCCCAATCCCTTTTCGGTGATCACGGGCTTGCGCACGATCTGGTAGGGGGACTTAGACATTTTCCACCTCCGCCTTACGCTTCGGCGCAGACGCCTTCAGCGAGCTTTGCAGCCGTTCCAATGCCGCCTGCGAGAACACCACCAGTTCGTGCCGCAGCAGGTGATAGGGATGAACCTCGGGACCGTACAGCATCTCAACCCCTTCGATATTCCGCGTCGAAAGCTCCAGGTTCGGATTCAGGTTGGCACCGGCTTCCACCACCAGCGCCGTCTTGTTGAACTTCAGCCCCGCCAGCGCCTGCCGGAACGTCTTCGTCTTCGCCTCTTTCAGTTCCAGCGAATCGATTACGACCAGGTTGCCGTCGGCCAGCTTCGCCGCCAGCGCCGAACGCAGCGCCCCCAGCAGCTTCTTGCGCGGAAAGGCAAAGTCATAGGAGCGCGGCTGCGGTCCGTGAACCGTGCCGCCATGCCGCCAGATCGGCGAACGCACGCTGCCCACGCGGGCCCGTCCCGTTCCCTTCTGCCGCCACAACTTCTTGCCCGAGCCCGAGACCAGCTTGCGGTTCTTGGTGGCGTGCGTGCCCGCGCGTTGCGCGGCACGGTAATGCTGGACGGATTCCCAGAGCAGGTCCTCGTTCACCGCGCCGAATACTTCATCGGCCAGTTCGAGCGATCCCACTTTCTCTCCCGCCAGGTTCAGAACATCGATGGTAGCCATTTCGTTTCCTTTGCCGGGCCCGCATCTTCGGCGGCCCTTCAGTTGCCTTCCGTCAATGTGTGGCTGCGGAAGGTTCCGTTGTCAAACCAGCGCTCCCCGGCGGCACTGTTCCACCGGGGAAGCGAATCTACTTGCCCTTGGAGGCGCGTTTGGATGCCTTCAACGGGTTGATCATCGAGCCTTCGCCGCTGAATCCACGGCGCTCTCTGGGCGGCTTCTTGGACTTGCTGATCACCAGGTAGCCGTCCCGGTGACCCGGCACCGCGCCCTCCACCACCAGCAGGTTCTCGTCCTTGTCCACGCCCAGAACCCGCAGGTTCCGGACCGTCACCGCAACCGCGCCCATGTGGCCGCTCATGCGAGTGCCGGGGAAAACCCGCGACGGATAGGACGATGCGCCAATCGAGCCTTGCACCTGGAACATGTGCCCGTGCGCCGCCGGTCCGCCGGCAAACTTGTGACGCTTCACCACTCCCGCAAAGCCCCGTCCCTTGCTCGTGCCCGTGATGTCGACAAACTTGGTGCCGTCGAACAGATCCACCAGCACCTTGTCACCGACCTTCACGCTCCAGTCGGCGCCTTCCTCGTCTTCCACCACCGCAACTTCCTTCATGAACTTCACCGGAGGAAGATCGTGCTTTCCGAAGTGGCCCTTCATCGCCTTGCTCAGGCGCGAATCCTTCACGAACTCAACCAACCCGATCTGGGCGGCGTCGTAGCCGTCCGTCGCGGAGGTCTTCAACTGCGTAATCACGCAGGGGCCGGCCTGCAGCACGGTGACCGGGCGAACGTCGCCCTTGTCGTCGAATAGCTGCGTCATGCCTACTTTCCTGCCCAGAATTCCGTTTACCGACATTGCTTTTTCTCCATCATGCCCGCCGGAAATCCACCCAGGGGCACTGTGAGGGGCTGGCGCTCCAGGCGCCCGGCCGCGTTATTTGTGCTCTTTGCCGTACGCTTTGATTTCCACGTCAACCCCGGCGGGAAGATCGAGTTTCATCAATGCGTCCACCGTTTGCTGCGTCGGCTCCAGAATGTCGAGCAGACGTTTGTGGGTGCGGATTTCAAACTGCTCCCGTGACTTTTTGTCCACGTGCGGCGAACGCAGCACGCAGTATTTGTTCTTCACCGTCGGCAGTGGAATCGGGCCCGCAATCTGTGCTCCCGTACGCCGGGCTGTCTCCACAATTTCGCCCGTCGACTGGTCCAGAACGCGATAGTCGTATGCCTTTAGCCGGATGCGTATTCTTTCTTTGCCAATCACTGTTTGAACCCTCAAAGATCGTGCGGTCTTCTAGTCGCCGCGACTTCTTTTTCTATGCAGAGTGAAAGTTTGCCAGGAGAACCTTGCGGGGTGCCCCACCTTCGCCGCCGCTTTGGCGGCGAAGGTGGGATGGCCCACCGGTTCCCTTACAGAATCTCCGTGATCGTACCGGCGCCCACCGTGCGCCCGCCCTCGCGGAT
>CAZQDD010000022.1:0-70277 GCA_964591805.1 uncultured Acidobacteriaceae bacterium
CGCCCTGTCACGGCGGAGGCCGCGAGTTCGAGTCTCGTCGACCCCGCCATTAAGTCCAAATAACTTAATGGTATAGAGACCCCCGCAAGGGGGCTTTCTAGTTTGAGAAAGTAACAAAAACAACAGTATCAACTTTCAGGATTTCAACAAGTTGTTGCTGCGGCTGTTTCTTGTTGCTCTGGCATTATCATCTGTGATATCCGCTGCTGTGCGTTTCGTTTCGCTGGTGTTACCGCTTGAGCGTAAATATCCATCGTGGTTTTGCTGTTGGCGTGTCGCAAAATCTCTTGAACAGTTTTGATGTCCTTACCATTCGCCTTCAGGACTGTAGCCAGCGTATGCCGAAAGGTGTGGAAGCCTACTGCCCGTATCGATAACGTAGTTATGCCAAAAACATTGATATTTTTCCACACAGAACAACCTGGCCAGATCGTAGTGGCCATCGCTATGGCTTTGGCTGTGCCCTACCACGATGCTGAAACGCCTGCCAAAGCAACAAGCATGGCGCTATGGAGTGCCGGGTACACTTTGGGTGTAGATGATCAATGGCGCATTGTTTTCGGGCCGCGCCATCCGACGCGGCCTTTCCAGTTGCGGCGTGCGTTGGGAACACGCGATTTTGTCATATCGAGGAGTCCGTAAACCCGGCATTACGGCTCACAGCACCGGATTTATTCCGTTCACGACTGGCAATTGGTTGCCGTTTACCGACAAGAGCCCCTCAATAACCGAGGCCATTAACTTGGGACTGTTGGTAAATGCTTCCCGTGTTGAGCCCGCCAGATGAGACGTGATCGTGACGTTCTCCAACCTCAATAATTCGTCATCAGCGGGAAGCGGTTCCATATCAAAGACGTCCAGCGCAGGGCCCCGAATCTTTCTTTCTTTCAATGCCTCGACCAGGCTCTTCTGATCGATCAGTCCAGAACGTGCCGTGTTTACAAGCACTGCCTCCTTCTTCACTAGGGGCAGTTGCTTCTTTCCTATCAAATGATAATTTTCCTCCGTTAACCTGACGCAAAGGCATACGATGTCCGACGTCCGTAGGAGTTCCGGCAAACTCAAGATACTCACCTGATCCACGGTATCTTCTTTTAGGTAAGGATCGAAAGCCACTACATTACAGCCGAAGGCATGAAGGTACCCTGAGAGCAGCCTACCCACATTCCCGAAGCCAACAATCCCACCGCCTTGTGACATATTTCTGGAACCGCTTGGCTATTGGGTTTCATCCAGACGCCCCGGCGCAGTGCCGTGTGCGAGCGGGCAATATTGCGAACCTCGGAGAGAATCATGCCGACCGTAAATTCAGCGACCGCTCTGGCGTTTCTACCTACCGTATTCAGCATATATTTTCCCGCAACGCCCTTGACCATCGATGCTATGTAGTCAATTCCTCGTCCCTTTAGATCATGTTCTAACACCATCAGGATGACAGGCGACTTATTTGCTTCCGTGGTATCCAAAATCGTTCTTATAAGAATGTCCTCTACACAATCGAAAGCAAAAACAGCATAGTGCCGAGCTCTTGCATTAAGAAGCACATTTTTCAATCCGGCGAGCATAACGTATTTCCCTTTTATTATGAATCTTCTTAACGCATCAACATTCCGCCAGTGGCATCGATGGTAGCGCCAGTAATGTAGGCGGCCGCATCGGAAACCATAAACGCTACAATCGGGCCAATATCTTCTGGAGTTGCAATCCTGCCGATCGGAATTCGCTGCAAATAATATTCACGGTTCTTTTCTAATGCATTCTTGACCATGTCGGTTTCCACCATGCCGAGGGCAATCGCATTTACGTTGATCTTGTACTTCGCGCACTCTCGTGCCATCGAAACGGTCAATGAGACCACACCGGCTTTGCTAGCAGCGTAATGCGCGTGACCGGTCGTAGAGCCGTGGAACGCTGCCTGGGAAGTGATGTTCAATACCTTGCCGCCGCGCTTTCCTGCAATTGCCTTTCTCAGGAACGCCTGGCTTGTCAGGAACACAGAGGTCAAATTAACATCCATGGTCCTGTTCCATTCTTCCAAGCTCATGTCCTGCAGCCAGCTTTTGGGCCAAACGCCAGCATTATTGACCAAAATGTCGAGTCTCCCAAGCTTCTCGGCAGCCTCATCCATGAGCCGCGCACAATCCGCGGCACTACCCAGGTCGGCTTGGATGGCTACCGCCTTGATCCCTTTTGCAGTCAACTCTTGCACCAGAGCTTCGGCCGCATTCGCGCTACTGTAGTAATTAATAGCGATGTTCACCTTTTCGTCAGCGAGCGCTAAGGCGATTCCTCGGCCCACACCGCGGGCCGCGCCGGTGATTACCGCACATTTTGCTTTCAGATTTAGTTTCATTCGAATACTCCACGAACCTGCATTGACGTCATCTCTCCTCATTCCGGGAACCGCTGGGTCTATGGTTTTCGCCTCGGCTCAGGTCAATTGCGAGCTGATAGCGCAGAGTGAAAGCGGGGGTGAAAGGCGCATAGATTATGAAATCTTGTAGATGATAACGCCATTGCTCCTACACCCCCAAACTGAAGATTAGGAACTTGCAACTGTAACAGCCTCGGCTCTTATAACTTTTTCCAGATCGGCGTTAGTGCGCCGATAATTTCCTGGTACAGCTTGTATTTTTCCGGGTAGATTTCTTCATAAGACGGATTTGGAGAGCAGCTATAAGCTACCTCGACCATTGAGTCCGCTGCTGACTCAAACGACTTGAAGTGTCCGGTGGCGACTCCGGCACAGATAGCCGCTCCTAGAGCGCCCAGTTCTGTCCCGGTGGTTACCTCAATCGGTGTTTGCAAGACGTCGGCGAATATTTGCACCCATGCTTTGGAACGAGCGGCTCCCCCGGCAATCCGGATTGCCGGGGGCTTGCCGCGGTAGGCCATGGATGGTCACAAAGTCGCTTTCGGAGAACAGAACATCTTTACCGACGGGTTCACAACCTGCACGGCGAATTTCATTCGCAACAACGAACGGGTCATGAACCAGGCGTTTGACAGCGAAGCCGGAAAGCTTTTGAGCTCCCAGGCGTCCGATGTACCCGAAGCCGGCAATGCCGACGGTTTTTCCCTTAAGTTGCGGAACCTGGGACGAGTTGGAAAAGGTTTTGCGCCATTGCCTGTTCTTGATTACGTAGTGGGCTCACGCGATGTTGCGGCTTTCGGCAAGAATCATGCCGACGGCGAAATCGGAGACAGCCTCGGCATTCCGTCCTTCCACATTGAAGATGAGGATGCCACGCTTGGTCGCCTCGGCGACATTTACGTTTTCCATACCGGCGCGCGAGACGCCGACAACGCGGAGTTTCGGCATTGCCGCAAGCACTTTGGAAGAGACTGGGACGAACAGGCCCGCCAGGAGTTCGGCGTCGCCGCCCTGCTGTTGAATCAGCGAATCGACCTCTTCAATTTCCGGCCCCTGCTTTTCAACCTTGAGACGCCTTTCCTGCAGCTTTCCCCAATCCGTTTCCCAGTCTCCGACCTTCACGTCGGCTATGAAATCGCCTAGATACTTTTCTGCCGCAACCCGGAACTCACTTCCACGGATCATCGCGTCGCCGATGAGCACAGCCTTGATGCCTTTTGTCATAACTGCCTCTCCAAGCAGGCCCGTCGGTGCGTCACTCTGACGCACCGGTCAACGGGCGGATCGCCAATTCGTGTTCGGGTGAGCGCACTCCCTGATTTGCGCAGCGTTCAGGACGAGACGCGTACAACAGCCCAAAGCCGGATGCTATGTTCTCTGGCGAATCTATATTCCATTTTGTCTTATATTGTCCTGTTTTGTTCTATATTTCAAGTTGTATTCTGTTCGATTATGTTGTGAAGTCGTTTTTGTAGTTTGGTTAAGTCGTGAATTTTGCATCAAGGATATGGATTGCCTGGACATGAAGCCTGCTAAGAAGTTGATGGAACGTACGCTCTTTCCGAAAAGCGCCCCGAATCTAACGCTGATTAAGCTGGCCAAGGCTCACAGCCCAGAATTGCGCGCGTGCGTGGAGGCGAACTTTGACAGTACGGAACTGAAAGCGGGAACGGTATGGGCGGGATACGGGACGGAGTTCCTATTCGTTGTGGAAGCCGCAGCCGCACCGTCGCTGATGATTGACGAGGCTGCCGGGCCGGCGATGCAGGCCATTTCTGGCTCGAACCTTTGGTACGCGCTGGCCCACATTCAGAACAAAGGCTGCCTGCACCAGTTTCACTGGGTTGCCGATGGCAGAAAGTTCGGTGGCAGCCTGGACGTGCCAGCGTTCGGGCCGCTCTCCTATCTCCGGCCGGGAATTTCCACCGGTAAATTATCGGGGAAGCTGATTCATACCAGCAAAATCTACGACGGCATGAAGAGCGAATACTGGGTTTACGTGCCCGCGCAGTACGATCCCAGCACGTCCGCCGCGGTCATGGTATTTCAAGATGGAGCGGGATATATCGGCCGCGAAAGCAACAACCCAGCTCTGAACGTGATCGATAACCTGATTGCTGAAAAGAAAATCCCGGTGATGATCTGTGTTTTCATCGAGCCAGGAGACATCTCCGACTCGCCGGGCACGCCGACCTACAACTTTGTAAAAGAGCACTCGGAAAAATGGAGCCGTACGCTCAAGTATGGAATGCGCAGCGTGCTCTATGACACGGTAAGCGACCGCTATCCGCGTTTTCTGCGCGACGAACTGCTGGCCGAGGTGGGATCCCATTACAACCTGCACAAGGACGCCTACAGCCGGGCCATTACGGGCATGTCATCTGGCGCCATTTGCAGCTTTAACGCGGCGTGGCAATTGCCGGAGGTATTTAGCCGGGTCATTAGCTGGATCGGAAGCTTCACTTGCGTGCAATGGAGGGCCGATCCGGCCAATCTGGATGGTGGTCAGGATTATCCCGAAAAGGTCTTGCGCGAGCCTCACCGCAACCTCCGGGTGTGGCTGCAGGACGGAGCGAACGATATGGAAAACGTCCGCTGGGGAAGCTGGCCGATGGCCAATCTCCGCATGGCGAACGCGCTCAAGACCCGCGGATATGATTTCCACTTCAGCTTCGGCCATGGGACCCATAACACGGCTCACGGCGCGGCGGAGTTTCCCAGGGAGATGATCTGGCTGTGGAGAGACTACGATCCGGCCCAAACCACGCAGGAGTTCACGATGGAGCCGAAAGAAGTAGCGAGGCCGTTTTTCAGAGTAGCGATCACAAATCGCGACTGCGAGTAGCGCGCGACAGGCGGCAGGAGGCGACATCTGATTGGATCAACGGAATTGAAGTTGGAGGGAACAGGGTATGCTCTCGACTGAATTAAATACCTTGATATTGGAGCGAGTTCGACGGCAAGGCAAAGTGACTGTGAGCGAGTTGGTCAAAGATCTAGGCGTCACCTCGATGACAGTGCGTCGGCATCTGCTCAAACTTGAAAAAATCGGTCTTTTGCAGAAAGTTCACGGCGGCGCCATACTTGTCCTCGACAATTCCCTGCAAGAAGCTCCGTTCATAGATAAGGAACACGTGGCGGACTCGGAAAAGCAACTGATCGCCAGAGAGGCCCTGAATCTTATCCATGACGGAGACGCAATTCTTCTGGATGGCGGAACAACGACATTCCAGTTGGCAAAATTGCTCAAAGAAAAACGGGATCTAGTCGTGGTGACCAGCGACCTGCATGCTGCCATGGAACTTTGCTCGGCAGACATCCGGCTCTTTTTCATCGGTGGAGAGATTGAGAAAGATCTGGGAAGAGCGCGCGGCGCGCGGGCATTGGAGTTCCTCTCGGAAATTCACGTCGACACGGTTTTTCTTGGTATCTCCGCCATCAGCGAGGATTTTGTCATGGGATGCTATTCCTTCGACGATCCGAAACTTAAGAGGACTATGTTGCGCTGCGGCTCGAAGAAAGTCTTACTGACAGACAAAAGTAAGTTCAAAAAGAAAGCCTTTGCTCAAGTTGGGCCACTGAGCATGCTCGATGTGCTGATTACCGACAAGGAATTTGACGAAGTGGAAATGAGTTACCTTCATGCGAACGACATCCAACTTCTTTCAACGCGAAATTCGCACCCTTGTAGCAGTTTTTCAGAGGAGCAGTGAAGTCCGGGTTTTGACCATGCCCGCGAAAAACACATTCCAACGTATTCCTAAGCAACAACCGGAAGCATCCCGGCTTTGCCGGGAACCATTAAAGTTTGACAGATGCGGGAGTTCATGTGGAGGAAGGGCATTTGTTGTCGGGTCACGTGCACATGCGGATCTCGATCCCGCCGCAGTCTCCGGTAGCGCAGGTGATTGGGTTTATGAAGGGCAAGAGCGCGATCCACCTGGCCCGGGTGTACAGAGGAGGAAGCAGAATTTTGCGGCAGAGAGTTTCTGGGCGCGTGGGTATATGGTTTCGACGGTTGGACGCGACGAGAAAATAATCCGTGCGTACATCCGCAATCAGGGCGAGGAAGACAAACAACTGGATCAGATGAGCCTGTGGCGCTGATCGCCGCCGATACGGCGGCGCCAACAAGCGGGGCCACGTTAGCGATCCCGCATAGCCGCTTCAATCGGCTCACAACCTAAAGCCGCCGGCCCTGCCGGGGGATACTTACGGACTGGCGCAGGTTGGGCAAGGGTCAAACAGTAGCTGCCGTTTCCGGCTTCAATTCCCGGGCGATGACCTCTCGCAAAGATGGTTCGATGGCAACAAAATCGAAGCCATAAAGAAATCCCCGGCGATGGCGGACAATGGCGGACACGGTGTCTTCCTGACTGTTTTCCATGGAGAATTCAAGAGTCACCTGCTCGGCGAGGGAGAGTGCGCAGGGAATCACCGCGCCCATGCCGTTTTCACTGATGTCCCGTATACGGCCAAGAACAGAGGTTGTCTTGCCTTGGTGAACGGCTGTGACCCGGACTCGCCGGTCAAGGTGCGAACGCGGAATACGCCTGCGTTCCTTCTGCGGGCCGTCGGCGTCGGAGTCGGCTTGCTTCAGAGCTTCCAGAGTGGTGACTACGCGTAATTGTGTGGCGAGATCACGGCGCAATCTTGTGATCAGCACCTGTTGGTAAACAACAAATATATCGAAGAGCAGGACCAGCGCCAACAGCCCACGGAGTCCGATGTTCAGCTGCGCCTGTTCCGCCCAGGTCAGCCCGTCCCTCACGGACATCGAGAGGGTAAACAGTCCAAAGGTGAGAACAAGCATCACCAGGAAAGCGATACTCCAGCGCCACCATTCGCGCCGCTCCAGTTGATCCAGTTGGGCCTGGGTCTGGTTGATGTCTGGTTCCACGTCGTTCAGTTTGGATTGTGGTGCTGCTGTAATCATCTCGTCATCTCCTTGCCTGTTATCGCGAAAAATCGACAGCTCAATAGTCCAGATTGGAGAAAGCGTTATTTCATCTACCCTACGTGTTCACACGATTCAGACGTAGGCTCTTCACCGGCGTCGACTACCACACGATTGCGCCAGTTGTTCTTTGCCCGATACATGGCCTGGTCCGCGCGATGGATCAGGTCGCGGAAACCCTGGCCGACGCGCCATTGAGCGACGCCGATGCTGGCAGTGACGTTTACCTGCACGGGGGCAATCACAATGGGTTCGTCGCCAATTCGCTGCCGCACCCGTTCGGCCACTTCCCACGCCATCTCGGCGTTGCAGTTGGGCAGCACTACCAGGAACTCCTCACCCCCGAATCTGCCGACATGATCGTACTCGCGCACGGCACCGGACATTTTCTCGGCTGCGCTGCGCAACACGTCATCGCCCACCAAATGGCCGTAGCTGTCATTGACGCGCTTGAAGGAATCCAAGTCAATGAAGAAGACGCACAGTGGCGTCTGTAACCGATCTGCCCGGCTTAGTTCCTTGCTCAATAAGTCGAGGATGGCTCGACGATTCCAAAGCCGCAGCAAAGGATCGTGCGAAGCCACGAACTGCAAGGATTCGCGCGCCTCGGCTAACTCCTTGTGACTGCGAAGGATTCGTTCGCCAACCTTAATCCGGGCTCTAAGTTCGAATTCCTCGAACGGCTTGCAAAGGTAATCATCGGCTCCCAATTCAAATCCCTTGAGAACATCGCTTTGCTGATCGGCCGCGCTCAGAAGAATTGTGTACACATAGGGTCGTTTACGCGCACGGATCAACTTGCAGAGCTCAAGTCCGTCCAGTCCCGGCATGAAGCAGTTGAGAATGGCCAGCTGGGGTGCGTTGTCGTTGGCAAGGATGTGATGGGCTTGATGGCCATCGGCCGCAAGCACAACTTCGTATCCCCAGGACTCAAGCAAGTCCTGCAGCATCTTCCGGTGGTAGGACGAATGATCGGCGACGAGAAGTTTCATGGAAACCTCATCGCCAAGAAGGTATCCAGAGCCGGTGATTCGGTCAATGTACGAAGGTAACCACCAATGGGAACGAAGGGAATGTCGCCCTAAGGATGCGCTATGTCCGTTCGCCAGACAGAGCACGCCAAGACGTCAGCCCCAAGCGTTCCCCGTCGAACGCCGGGTTGTTTTCATCCTTATCTTTATCTAATTCTTAATCTTTGTAACTTGTGATGATCTGCTGATTGTCCCCAACGCATTCGTTTCGGGATCCCTTCAGGCGACCGTATATTCGCCGCGGCATGCCTCCCAGTTGCACCTGGCCCGGCGAACCAGAGCTTGCTGTGCTGCCGCCACCTGGCTCTCATCGCCCTTCCAGGCCTCCATCGCCGGCTGCTGGATGGCGCGGGCAAAAGAAAACGATAATGGCCAGGGCACTCGCCCTTTGAATTGCGCATTCATCGCACTCAGCCGGGCTGAGGCCAGTTCGCTGGGCTGTCCTCCGGATAAGAAGACAATACCCGGCACTGCCGCCGGCACGGCGCGCAGCAGGCAATGGACCGTGGCCTCGGCCACCTCTGCAACCGAATTCTGCCTGGCGCAGCTCAAACCCGGCAGAACCATGTTGGGCTTTAGCAGCATGCCCTCCAGGAACACTCCTTGCGCGAAAAGCTGGTGGAAGACACTGTGCAGAGCTTCCTCGGTCACCTCGAAACAACGCTCCAGGCTATGATCGCCCTCCATCACCACGTCCGGTTCCACCACGGGAACCAGTCCCACTTCCTGGCACAGCCGGGCATAACGGCCCAGTCCATGCGCCTGCGCCTCAAGGCAAACCCGGCTGGGAATGCCGTGGCCCACCGCAATCGGCGCCCGCCACTTGGCGAAACGCGCGCCCAGGTGCAAATACTCATTGAGGCGGTCGCGCAGTCCGTCCAGGCCTTCGGTGACTTCTTCTCCAGGGTGCCCCGCCAACTCGCTTGTGCCTGTGTCAACCCGAATGCCGGGAATGATCCCCGCATCGGTCGTGACCTTCACGAAGGCAACTCCGGCCTTGGTATGCTGGCGGATGGTCTCATCAAACAGGATCACGCCGCTGATCGACTGGCCCAGGCCGGGGGTGGTCAGAATCATCTCCCGGTATGCCCGCCGGGCCTCCTCGGTCTGCGCAATGCCCAGTTTGGCAAATCGAGCGTGGCAGGTTGGGTTATCTTCATCGAGCGGAAGTATGCCTTTGTCGTCGGCTACCAGGGCCCTGGCGGTTTTGATTAGCTCTTGCGCATTCATCGTGGGACGCTCCATTTTCCGTTCCGCATCTCCAGCGAATTCTCACGGCTTCCGCCCGGCAGAATTCTCGTCCGCCAAGGGGGCAGATGTCGTTCGCGCGGGGATGCAGCACTTGATCAACCTAGTCTAGCACCGGGGAGGGCCGCTCCAATCGTCGAGGGCAGGAGTCAACCAGACGCAGGAGCCGACTGCAACAGGTTCGATTGAATGCTGCCCAGGGCTTTCCCTGAAAGCGAAAGCCTTGGGCTTGGAAAAAGGCTACATGCTGTAGGAAAGGATTTCTTCCACTTCTTTCGGGCCAATGTCGTGACGCTCTCCGAGTTGGTTCCACCCGCGGTCATCCAGACGCTTGGCAATGGTTCCGGCAAGGCTCGCCGGCAAATTGTAGTCCTTGAAGTATGACTTGACACCCGCGCCCTCAAAGAACGAACGAGTGGCGTCGATAGCCTTGTCAATCCGCTGTTCCGTGCCAGATGCTACCGGAGACCAAGCCTGTGTCTGTGACCAGCGACACGCGACGCCGTGCACACCGGCAAGTTGGCTTCGCGCTGCTTGCGCGTACCTATCGTGACCCGCCAATTCGACGAATGGAACCTGTAAGTACCTCGGAAAAATTCACTTACGAATCCAGAAGTGCGCTACGGACTGGCAGGTGCCAAACCATCTACGCCACGGCTGAGCCACATGGGTTTTGCCACTCTCATTAACTTCGTTATTCACTCCATAAGCATTACTTATCGCTGTGTTTTGCGCCATTTAGCGATTCTTTAGGAACGTTTTAGGAATGATTTATTGCGGCACCCTTATTCTGGATTCGCAGGCGGTCAAAGGAGAAACTCGCATGAAACCGGTCTTCCAAAGAGCTGTTGCGATTATCGCTTCCCCCTTGGTACTTGCCCTAGGCCTATTCTTCACCCAGGTTCAGCCTGGCTATGCGCAGGCACAAGTACAGAGTGGCGCCAACCCATCCGCAGTCGCGTCAGATACGGAGGCGCTTGAAAAAGAGCTTGCCGCAATGGCTGCGCGCATCACCCAGCTTGAGGCCCTGCTGAAGGCTCGCACAACGGGGCAGCCAAGTGCAGCAGTAGTTCCAGCGAGTACGGAAGCGGCCGCACCGGCTCCGGCTGTGGCACAAGTGGCGGCTGAAACTGTGCCTGCCAAACCTGCAAAAATAGAGCCATTTTCAGATTGGGACTGGACCTGGCTGAACGGAAACCCTCGCAACAAAGACACGGCCTTCGATTCTAAATTCTTTACTCCAGAAATCAGAGCCGATCTCACCTATACCTACGACTTCAACAAGCCAATCGATGATTCGATGGGTGGGTCGAGCGAACTGTTCCGGTCCAATGAAGTCCAGTTGGAGCAACTTGGCCTCGGCGGAGACTTCCATCTTGACAACGTTCGCGCCAGGTTCATGACCCAGTTTGGCGCTTATTCTACGGCGACGATCCGGAATGATCCCAGCCCCTCGAAGGGCCAGTGGAATCTCGACAATGCGGACCGTTACCTGGCAGAAGCCTACGGCGGATACCACCTCAACGCATTACACGGGATCAACCTTGACGCCGGCATTTTCATGTCCTACGTTGGTTTGTTCAGCTACTACAATTTCGATAACTGGGCCTACCAACCATCGTATGTCTCTTCCAACACTCCTTGGTTTTTCCAGGGAATAAGGATACAGGTCTTCCCCACGGCACATTTGAAAATCGAGCCTTGGATCATCAATGGATGGCAGTCGTACGGCTCGTCGAACTCTAGAAAGGGACTCGGCGGTCAGGTCAAGTGGACTCCGAGGCCTTGGGTAAACATTCTCAGCAATGACTACGGTCTGGGTCACGACGACCTTTACACTCCCAATCGCGGACGGATCCACACCGACAACAGCTTCGAGTTCAAGTACTACGACAAACCGAACGCAAGGTTCTGGGATAAATCGGCAATTACGATTACCCTTGATGCGGGATGCGAATTTGGCCCCTCAACGACCACAGCGCAAGGCGTATACATACAAGGCGTGGGCTGCAAGGGTAACACCAAGGACCGGAACTCGATCGGGGGAGATCATTTTAAAGCGGGAGTCAATCCCAAGCAGAGCTTTCTCGGCTACATGGTCTACGACCGGAACTGGTTCAAGCACGATAAGTATGCGATAACAATCGGCGGTGGCCAGATCAACAATCCAGGACGCTATCTTGTGCTGGTTCCGCCGATCAACGGCGAGACCGCCGCTTCGGCCGCGCTCAACTCTCCCTACTTCAGCTTTAATCCCAGCGATCCGTTTGTAGCCTGGGATAGCTCAATCACCTTTGATTGGATGCCGAGGCAATGGCTCACCTTCCGCACGGAATACGATTACCGCCATGCGAACGTGCCCTACTGGTCTGGTCACGGTGGGATGACGCCGCCGAACAGTTTTGGCTTCCAGCCAGGTGCCAACAACGGCAATCCGCAACTGTTCGCCTGCAACGACGGTACATCCGACCCAAGAATCACCGACAACGCACTGGCGGCCGCCGGGTATTGCGGAACAGGACCCATCTCACCGACTTCCCATGGTGGTCTTTGGAAGCCGGATCTGCGCAGAGACGAATCATTGATCGACGTTGATTGGATGATCAAGTTCTAATGCTGCACTGGGTCAATCACAAAGCTGCCTGAATAAACGCAACATAAAAGCGATGCTCCGGGAACCCGGGGCATCGTCCTGCTGGATGCAACCAGGTCAGAGAGTGGGCAGTGACCGGATCAAGCGACTGCCAGTGTTATCGAACTCCGCTGGAGTCGAGTAATGTTCAACCTGAATATTGCGCGGCTCAAAGCCGGTGGAGTTACAATGCTCGCGGTCATCATCGAACGAGGAGGCTCACGATGTCTGATAGACGGAAGCTCTTGCTGGTTACTTTGGGTATTTCGGCGTTGTTCATGGTGGGAGGGTTGGCTGAATCCATCGCGGCTCAAAAAAGTACCGCGCCGCCTCCAAGCGAACACCGGAGCGCGGTTGTGGCTGGGGAGGCGGCAGCCAAGCAATTGTTGCTGCTTATGGACACGGATAAGAACGGCAAAGTTTCCAAGCAAGAGTGGATGAGCTTCATGGAAGCGGAATTCGACAGGCTGGACACCAACAAAGACGGCGTACTGGACGTGAAGGAGTTGGAGAAATCACAAGTACGTCCAGCACCCTTCTATAAGGCGGGAAAGTAACGCGGCTCGCGGACAACAGCAAGCTACGGGTGCTCCGCTATGACCTGGAACGCGCAGTTCAGTAACCTTGCGCGACGGTTGTTGCTGTCTATCCTTCCTCTCTCCCGCCACGTTGTGCGGGTCTGGCTTGAAGGGGGTAGCCTAGCCGCTGGCCGGCAATGTTGTGCGGCGCTCGGCGAGGGCTGGTTCATCTTCAAGCAGTTCGAGAGCGGCGCGCTGCACGCGCTGGTTCGCGGCGCCAAGTTCCGGCTCTTCGAGTTCCTCGTAATAGCGAGTTGCGGTCAGCAAGCGGCGCTCGTCTCCGTTTGCTGCTGCCTCGGCGGCGGTCTCGCACATGAGGGCGAATGCGAGGCTATGACTCAAACGGTGCAGGAGCTTTCGCGCATATCGTTCGGCGCTCGCTTCATCGGCGGTCACAGACACAATCGCGGCAATGTCTCCCTGCAGCCGCAAAGCCAGAGCGCTCCGCAATGATGACAGGGCAGGCGGCAGACGGTCGATGATGGCGCGAACGCGGCGTTCGTACTGATCCTTGCCTGCGTATTTCGGCGCCAGAAGACGCAACAACTCCAGTGCCTGAATATTCGCCGGACCTTCCCATACGGTGAGCACCTGGGCGTCGCGGTAAATGCGGGCGATCGCGTAATCCGAGGTGTACCCATTACTGCCAATCAACTCGAGCGCCGCCCGGGCCCCGCCAATCGCGTCTTCGGCGGTGAGGTACTTGGCAAGAGCGGTGACGAGACGTAGCCAGGTGCCGCGGTTTGTGTCCGCAATGGCGGCATCGAACGCCAACGCCGCCTCAAAGGCGAGCAGCGCTCCCGCTTCAAAGCGCACGCGGATTCCGAGCAGTTGGTCCTGCACCATGGGATAGGAGGCAAGAGCGTGGCCAAAGGCTTGGCGTGAGCGGGCCCAATCCAGGGCTTCGTGCAAAGCGCGGCGCTGCACGCCTGCGGCGCCCACCGCGTTGTGCACCCGGCTGTACTCGAGAGCCGCCATCATGAATCGGAATCCGTGCGGCGGGCCTGCAATTTCGAAGGCTTCGGCGCCGAGCAGTTCTATCTCGCCTGTCGGGAGCCCCCTGGTTCCGAGCTTATCTTTCAGCCGGCGAATGATGTACCGGTTCGGGCTGCCGTCCTCCAGGTGGCTTGGTACGAGATACAATCCCAATCCAGCCGAGCCGGGACCGGCGCCTTGTGGACGCGCGGTGGCGAGCGCCAGACCACTGTTCGAGTTGCTGGTAAACCATTTCAATCCGTCCAAAGCGAAGCGGCCGGCACGGGCGACGGCGGTCGTCGTGGTGGCGCCGACGTCGCTGCCGCCATGCTGCTCGGTCACCCAGGTGCCGCCGGTGGTGGCCGGCGCATCCATGCGGGTGAGTTGGTGCAGATACCTGGCACGCATGTCGTGGCTGGCGTGATAGCCGAGCACGTAGGCAACCGCACCGGTGAGCGTAACCGGGCAATGGAGGCTGATGTCGGCCTGTGAGAGCAGGAATCCCATGGTAAAGCTGAGCAGGTGTGGCGCCGCCTGCGAGTACGGCAGCCCGATTGCGCCGCGACGATAAACCTCCTGGTGCTGCTGGCCGTACCAGGGATTGAGAATGACGCGATTGGCGACCGAGCCGTTGCGATCATAGGTTTCCAAGGCCGGCGGAGCGTAGCGGTCGGTGTAGTTCGCCTGCGCATCGACATCCGTGAGCACCCAGTGGCGGAAATCGCTGAGATTATGAAGGTGAGGGCGGAGGCGCGGCTCGCGGGAGATGAGGAGAGGTTCGAGGTAGGCATCGAAACTATTGCGTTGGTGCATGGGTCCCCCTGGGTAGCAGGCGTCAAGACCTACGCCGCTGAGAAGGTTGGGAACGACACCGCGAAGGCGCGGCGCGGCGTTTCGAGGCCACAACTTTACCACCCAATAGGGCCGCTTCAAAGGCCAAGCCGCCGATGGCTGCCAGAGCGGCGATGGGTTGAGCGCCAATCCGGCTCCAAAGCTGGTTGCGCTACCAACTGCCCGCAGGGCTTTACGGGTGCGGTGATGAACGGCTATGATTCGCGTGAAAAACCTCTGCAAGGGGAAGGAATTCCCAAACCGATGGCTGCCGCAGGCGGCTGGTGGGATGATCCGAACCTTTTCGTCGAGCTGGATCAGGCAGTGAGAGGAGAACAACCAGTGAATGAAACCATCCAGAACTACGTGGATCGCATCCTAGGCTATACACAGGGACAAGAGCCGCTGAGGGTGCAGGCGGCCACCGCAAGCGCGCTGGTGCGGCTGGTAAAGGGTGTCTCGCCGGCCAAACTGCGTAAACGGTCCGCGCCGGAACAATGGTCGGTAGCGGAGATTCTCGCACATCTGGCTGACTCCGAAATTGTCTGTGGCTGGAGACTGCGGGCAATTCTGGGCGCCCCTGGAAAGCCAATCGAGGCCTACGACCAGAACGCATGGGCCGACGCCGGACACTATGCAAGCCGTGATCCGCGCCAGAGCATTGAGCAGTTCCGGGCAATGCGCAAGGCAAACTTGTTGCTGCTCAACTCGCTTACGCCAGAACAATGGAGCCTCTATGGCCTGCACGCCGAGCGGGGCAGGGAAAGTGTGGAACGCATGGTCAACCTGATGGCGGGGCACGACCTGAATCACCTCCAGCAGATCAAGCGCCTGCTGGCGCCACCCAAGAGGAAGCCCGCCAAATCGCAAGCCGCGACGGAGCGCTGAAGTAAATCACGATCACGATCGCAATCGCTTCGTGGTCGATAGACGTTACGATTGCAATGGGCTTTGGCTTTCGAGCCAGTCAGAATACGATCGCCCCTCGCAACGGAGCCGCCATGATTCGAAAGTCCCACGTCCATCTTTCCGACCTTGCCGGGCTCAACCGGTTGGCGACCGACGCTACCGAGGAAATGACTGACTTGGCGGAGGCGGTACACAAGGTCATCGCCCGATCCCCTGGGGTGCACGGTACGCCCATCGAGGAACGCAGCAGCGGCATTGCGGATCTGGTCTATGAAAGCATCCGCAACGTGACACGGTTGGTGGCGATCACCACCGACGGCATCATTGCCCAGCTTGGCCCCGGCGGCGAGGAGACGAGTTCGCCGGAACGTGAAGCCGTGCTGGCGGTGCTGAACGGGGTAATGGGCGACCAACTGGCCGCCTCCGGCAATCCGCTGGTGATTCGGATGCGGCTGCGCCGCCATGGCCAACCGTTAGCCCTTGAAACCGAGGCTTTGTCCGCCGCCTTTCCCGCGCCCCGCAACAAGTTGCTGGTGCTGGTGCATGGGCTTTGCATGAATGACCTGCAATGGAAGCGGAAGGGTAGCGATTTTGGGGCGGCGCTGGCTCGTGACCTGGGATACACGCCAGTCCATCTGCACTACAACAGCGGTTTGCACACATCCGCCAACGGGCGTGCGTTTGCCGCTTTGCTTGAGTCTGTTATCCAGCAGTGGCCGGAACCTTTGGAAGACTTCGTGATCCTCGCCCACAGCATGGGAGGGCTGCTGGCCCGTAGTGCGTACTACTACGGAACGGCGGCAGGGCAGGGGTGGCCGCAGCATTTGCGCAAGCTCATCTTCCTGGGCACGCCGCACCATGGTTCCCTGCTGGAGCGTGGGGGAAATCTGATCGACGTCAGCCTGGGGCTAAGCCAGTATACGGCCCCGTTCGCCCGCCTGGGTAAGCTGCGCAGCGCCGGCATCACCGACCTGCGCTATGGCAACCTGCTGGACGAAGATTGGCAGGGAGTTGACCGCTTCGAACATACGGGAGACCTCCGGCATCCGGTGCCGCTGCCGGAAGCAGTCCGGTGTTATGCCGTTGCCGCCAACGTCGGCAAGAAGGCCGGCGGCGTGATCGGGGATGGTATGGTGTCGGTCGACAGCGCCTTGGGGCGGCATGAAGACGATGGACTGAGATTGTCATTCGCCCCATCCCGGCAGTGGATCGGCTATGGCATGAGCCACTGGGACCTGTTGAGCCGGCCCGCCGTATACGAACGCATCAGAGGTTGGCTCGGCGAGACTCTATAAACGCAAGCGGTGTATGACGGGCAGGACGCGCCGGAGTGCCCGGGCCGTTTCTCAGGTGGCGATGAGCGCCTGCCGGGTCGCCTGGAGAGTGTTGACCAGCGATTCCCTTGGTAGTTTCTGGATGATTGGCTCGATCAGCCATCCCAATCCCATGGGAACGTTGCGCGACAGGGAGATGGCTCGACACTCCACGAACACTCCGCCCTGCTTCTCCTGGAATCTCCAGTAGGAATACAGACGCCAAAGGAATCCGTAGCCCGTATCCGGCGGCAGGATTGTTTCCTTGCGGCTTCCCGCTGCTTCGACTTCGAGGATGCGGGTTGTGTAGGAGCGGCAAAGCCAGCGGGTGCGGTCCAGCGAGGAATAATGCACGTCATGATACGTATCGAGAACCACGGTAATGATTTTTTTCTTCAGCAGGCGCATATAGATTTGGAAATCGCTGCCGTGATGGGTCAATAGCCTGGAGTCGATTACCTCGGGTTTGTAGATGTTCTTATGATTGCTGTAGTTCTGCACCAGACGCACCACAAGCTCAACCGTAACGCCAGGAATGAACTCGGCCCCAATCCAGTCATGAATCAAGCCGTCGGTCACTTTGAGTGGCCCTTGACCCGACCAGAACTGGGCGAGGATTGTGCCCTCGCGGACCTGCAGCGCCCGGTCCGGGCTGGCATCAGACCACAGGAACAAACCGTCGCCGTGGAGAGTCCGCTCCATGGCCTCTTCGGCTTCGCCGATGTATGCCTCGAACAAATGCAACGTCTCGGACTTCAACTGTACGGTGGTTACAGTCTGCGCCATGAACCTCCGAAATTCTCAGAGAGAGTTTAATCAAACGGAGAGAGGCTTCTCAAGACCATTCCCCGGCACTTTGGACGCAAGGTGGGCAAGCCGGGTACCCCGCAGCGGCAATCAGCTCTGAATGCGCTTGAACGGACAGGTTTCCAGCCCTTCACATACGGAGTTCATCAGTTCGGCGCGGGTGAATGGCTTCTGCAGAAATTTTGCGTGATGGAATTGCTGGTGGCCGTTTCCCGCGACAGCATACCCAGACATGAAGATGATGGGAAGATTCGGGATCTGCTTGACCAGCACTTGAGCAAGTTCCATGCCGCTCATCCCAGGCATTGCAATATCGGTGACCAGCAACACCAGACTGTCCTTAAGCCCGGAGGACACTCGCAAGGCTTCCGCAGCATCGGCGCAGTCGAGGACGATCAGGCCGCAATTACCGAGAAATGCCCGTACGCTTGCCCGCACCAGCTCCTCATCGTCCACAACGAGAATCGTTCCCTCTCGTGGACAGGATCCACCGTACCTCCCGAGCGGGCAAGCATGAGATGTCGGTGGATCGGGGTGTGGTTGTGGAACCGAGGGAAGGTAGATCAGGAATGTAGTTCCTGTACCGACGGTGCTGCGGACGCGTATGTGGCCGCCGCTTTGCTGAATAATGCCATAAGCAATCGAAAGCCCGAGGCCGGTTCCGCGTCCCTCCGGTTTGGTGGTGAAGAATGGCTCGAAAATCCTGTTTATGTTTTGCTCGGGAATGCCGTGACCGGTGTCGGCGAACGAAATCAGAATGTAGTCTCCGGCAGGAACACCGCCGTGCGAATCCTGATCTTTGCCGGCGATTGCGAGTGGGTCAGTGCTGATGACGAGTCTGCCGCCGTCCGGCATGGCATCGCGCGCGTTGAAGACCAGGTTGATGATGGTCTGCTCGATCTGCGCCCGGTCTGCCTGCACCCAGCAGGGTGATGACGCCAGCCGGACATCCACTGCGACGGCCGGCAGAGTCATGTGCTGGATAAGGTCGGCCGTCTCCAACACAAGCTGGTTCATGTCGAACTCAGAGCTTGCCAGTTCCTGCTTTCTGCCAAAAGCGAGGAGTTTCCTGGTGAGTTTGGCGGCACTCTCGGTAGCGGAGAGAATTTTTCTTGTTCTCTTCTCCACGCTGCCGGGGCCGGCAGCGTCCAGCAAGAGCTCGGCTTGGCTGCTGATGGCCATCAGAAGATTGTTAAAGTCGTGTGCGACTGAACCTGCCAGGAGTCCAACCGCCTCCATTTTCTGCGCCTGCCGAACCTGCTCCTCCAAGGCCAGTTGGCTGGTAATGTCGCGCACGATGAGCAGCAGGCACCTTTCGTCCTGGATCCGCACAACCTCGGCGGAAAGTTGCACCTCGATGGTGCTTCCATTCTTGATGCGTCCGCGCACGCGCCAGGATCGTACCCGTTCGTTGTGCCGCAGAGCCTGGATCAATTTTTCGCGATCCCCTGGGTCGGACCAGAACTCCAGGCCGAGCGAGGAGTGGCCGATGAGTTCTTCCCGGCTATAGCCGGAAGTAGCCAGGAAGGCGTCGTTCACCTCGACGAAATAGCCATCGCTAAACCGGGAAAGGCTCATGCCCTCCGGACAGGAGCGGAACGACTTGTTGAACAGCTCCTGAGACTGCCTGAGCTCTTTCTCGGTCTTCACCCGCACCTGCATCTCTTCACGCAGCCTGAGTACCTGTTGATGGCGCCAGATTGCAACCACGCAGGTCACCAGCAGGGCGGAGCAGACCAGGAAGATGAGCACCGAGAACGCAACTGTCCGCCAGAAAGTCGCCAGCACCGACGCTCGCCATTGCCGGGTCACCATGCCCCAGCCAAGCTCCGGCAGACGCCGCGTCACCGCATACTGACGCAGGCCGTTGCCGGTCGTGCGCAGGGTGAAGATTGCTTCTCCCCGCAAGGCGGCTTCCGCCGCTTCATCCCGCCAGGAGACTCCCGCGGGCGGCGGATGAAAAATGTGCGAGAAGTACACAATTCCGCCCTCTGGGCTGCGCGCGAATAACACGGAGCGTACGTCCGAGTTTCCTCCCTGCGGCTCGGCAAGCCGCAGCAGCGCGCTACGGCGTGTCAGGACAACCAGGGTTCCGATGCGCTCGCGCCGCCCGCCTTCGGAAGTGCCTCTTGCAATGGGAACCAGGAAAGCGAGCTCAGGAAATCCAGGATTCAGTCCCGGTTCAAAGCAAGTCAGCGTCTGCGGCCCGGATGTCTTAGTTGCCTCCTCGCGCAGCCAAGGCGATAAGGAAGGAGCGTCGGCGGTATGAGTCTTGGATATGCCATTGCGGTCGACCGCGTAGATTGCAGTGTAGTCAAACGGGGTGCGAACCAGTTCCAGCACGGCGCTGGCATGAGCAATTACTTTGGGATCGTTGGACGAGGTTGCCTCGGCAACGGCGGGAAAGCTGGCCATTACCCCGGCCTGCTTGGCGGTCGTTTGCACCCATTCGTTGATGGACCGGGCGGTGTCTTCGGAGATGTGCGTCAGCAGGATTTGGGTGCGGTTGAGAGTCGTCCGGTAGTTTTTCAGGAGAATGATGCCCGTGAGAATGGCGCCTGCGAAAACCACGCCCGCCAACACGGCGATATAGGAAACCGGAAAGTGGCTCTCGGAGCCAATTACCTTTGCTGCTTCGGTCTCCTCGTTCACTTCCGGTCTTAACGGCATAAAGGCTCTACCTGACAAGTCCGCCGATGGAGTGCCCTGCCAATTCTACCTTGGGGAAACAGGGAAAAACCAAACGTTCCATGTTTGCGATCGCCCAACCGGAATCATTTTCAGGACTCAAGTGTCCGCAGTGTACTACTCCTGCCCGGAATCGCAAGGCCGAACCGGCATTACTCCTAGAGAGTGCGGGCTTGGCGTCATCTTGCTCCCGGCGAAAACTCCGGGAAAAACGTCGGGTCATTTGGAATTTCAAAGTGGCGAAACAGAAGCCGTGCCGGTCCGCGGGCGCGACCGCCGCGGCAGCTTGAGGTGGGTAAGGCGAATCCCGGTTGGCGGAGGAGACGCTGCCCAGGAAGGTTTCCGTGGCCGCATCAGGCACATAACCAGAATTGTTTGGTTCGCAGCCATGACTCCTTTTTTCGTTACCCACGGTGGTCCAGCAAGAGATCGAGAGCAGTTCCGGGGAACTGCAGTTTATCCAACTTCCCGTTCCTCCCAAAAAGAAACTCTCTCCGCCATCGGCACGAGCATTTTTTTTTGCGCGTGTGAAATTGCATTTCCGCACGGACGCCACCTCGCGATTCCGATTAAATAAGCAGCGTCACTGACCCACGGGAGCCTTGGCGCAGGCCTTCATCGCGTTCCATGCCGAGTTCCTTCCAGGTGGGGTTCAAGAGGGAATCGATTGCCATGATGATGATCACACGCTCTGTCTATACGCACCTCGTCTCCATCCTCCGCCGCGCAGTTTGTTTCCTGTACTGGACGCCACTCCTGCTGGTGGTGAGCGGCATTGTTTTCTGCCCTGAGGCTGGCGCGCAGGCCACCGCGCACTTCAGTGGAATTCAGAGCACGCTTCTCGGCGGTCTGGGCAACGCCCAAGGGGTCGCGGTGGATGCCAGCCGCAACCTCTACATCACCGACACGAACAACAACCGCGTGTTGATGCTGCCGTGGACGGGCAGTGGTTACGGTGCCCAGAGCACGCTCGTCAGCGGACTGGGCGGCCCTCAGGGAATCGCCGTGGATGGCAGCGGCAACCTCTATATAAGCGATACCAACAATATGCAGGTGCTGAAGGAGACGCTGTCGGGAGGCAGCTATAGCGCAAGCACGGTTGCATCCAACGCCTCCGGCGGCCTGGTGGGTCCCGTTGGGGTTGCCGTGGATGGCAGCGGCAACGTCTATATCGCCGATTACGCCACCAACAAAGTGTACAAAGAAACGCTCTCGGGAGGCACGTATACCCAGAGCACGATTGGCAGTGGTTTGTCTGGTCCGACCGGGGTTGCCGTGGATGGCGGCGGCAACGTCTACATCGCCGGTTACGACAGTATGCAGGCGTACAAGGAGACGCTCTCGGGAGGCACGTATACCCAGAGCCCGATTGGCAGCGGAATCTTATTCCCAACGGGAATTGCGGTAGACGGCAGCGGCAATGTCTACATCTCCGATGTTGTAATGGGCAGGGTGGTGGAGGAACCGTGGACGGGCAGCGGCTACGGGACCCAGTTTACCCTTGCAGGCGGGCAGATCGGCCCCTATGGCGTTGCCGTGGATGGCAGCGGCAACGTCTATTTTGCCGACATCTGGAGCGGCGCTGTTCAGGAGTTCACCCCGTCGGCAGGAAACTTCGGGGCGGTCAACATTGGCAGCCGGAGTCTGGCGCCGGTTTCATTGATTTTCAGCTTTGACACGGGAGGCACGATTGCAAGCCCGGCGGTGCTGACGCAGGGCATGGCCGGACTGGACTTTGCCGATTCCGCGACCGGAAGCTGCACGTCCAACGGAAGCAGCCACGCTTACGCTGCCGGCGACACCTGCAGCGTGGATGTGGCGTTTACCCCAGCCAATGCCGGGACGCGGTATGGCGGGGTCACGCTCGAGAACAGCCTGGGAACTGTCATCGCAACCGGCTACGTTTACGGCACGGGAACCGGACCGCAAGTTGTCTTCCTGCCGAGCGTAGTGAGCAACCTGGGCAGCGGACTTTTCGAGCCCCACGGCCTGCAAGCGGATGCCAGCGGCAATCTCTACGTCGCCGACACGGGCGCCAATGAAATTCTGGAGATTCCAGCGGCAGGCGGTTACGCCACCATCCAGGTGTTGGGCGGCGGCTTCAGCCAGCCGCGCGGCGTGGCCGTGGATGGGGCCGGAAACGTCTTTGTCGGCGATGGCGGCAACGCCAAGGTGAAGGAGATCCCGCTGGGCTGCACCAGTTCCGCTTGCGTCATGACACTGGCCAGCAGCTTCGCCTTCATCGACCCCTTTGGCGTGGCGGTGGATGGCAGCGGCAATGTCTTCGTCAACGACTACGGCGCCTCCAAAGTCTACGAGATACCTGCGGCGGGCGGTTACACAACGGTCCAGCGGCTGGCCAGCAGCTTCAGCTTCGCCGGTCCCTATGGCATCGCGGTGGACGCAAACGCAAACGTCTTTCTTGCCGATGAATCCAACAATGCGGTGAGGGAGATTGTGGCGGCGGGCGGCTACACCACGGTGAACACCTTGGGCAGCGGCTTCAGCGTACCCCGCGACGTGGCGGTGGACGGCAGTGGCAATGTCTACGTCGCCGACGGCGGTCACTTCGCGGTGAAAGAAATCCTGGCGCCGGGCGGCTATACCACGGTCCAGACGCTGAGCAGCGGCTATACGTCGACGCCCGAGGGCGTGGCTGTGGATGGAGCCGGGAACCTTTACCAGGCTATTGACGGCCTAACCTACCTGATCAAAGACGGATACTCGGGTGCTCCGGCGTTTACTTTCGAGTCGACGAACCTGGGCTCGACCAGTGGGGACAGCCCGCAGAGCGTCACTTTGCTTAACAACGGCAATGCGCCGCTGCTGATTCCTCTCCCGGCATCAAATGCGAACAACCCAGGTTTTTCCACCAGCAGCTATACGCTGGCTGGCACCTCGACCTGCCCGGTGGTAAACGCCGGCGGCGAGGCGGGCGGACTGGCGGTGGGCGCAAGCTGCACCTACGCGGTGGACTTTGCGCCGGCGATCGCTGGAACTAACAGCGACGCGCTGGTGCTGACGGATAACAATCTGAACGCAGCCGGGCCCGGCTACACCGTGCAAAGCATCAGCTTGAGCGGCTTCGGCGCGGCGCCGCCACCACCGCCGCAGACGACTCCGACGATTACGTGGGCGCCGCCAACGGCCATCAACTATGGCAGCGATCTCAGCTCGATTCTGAATGCGGCGGCCAACACTGCCGGCAGCTTCACTTACACCGCGGCCCTGGGGAGCGGACCTGCAACTGCCGTAACCACGGCCTCGACTCTGGAGCCCGGAAACTACACGTTGACTGCTCTATTTACGCCAACGGATCTAATTGACTACACGACCGCGACGGCGTTGGTGCCACTGGCAGTAAGCTCGAACTTCGGGGCCGGCGTCATTGGCAGCCCGAGCGCAACCGCGATGACACTGACCTTCACCCTTACCGGGGCGCTGGGCAACGGAACCCTGGCCAGTCCGCTGGTGTTGACCGGGGGCGCGCCAGGTTTGGATTTTAGCGACGCCGCGACGGGAAGCTGCACGGCTGGAACGAACTATTCCTCCGGAGTGACCTGCACAGTGAATGTGACGTTTACGCCGAAGTATGCGGGGACGCGCAATGGCGCAGTGGTGCTCGAAGATAGCTCGGGAACCATGGTCGCCACCGGCTACATGAGCGGCACCGGCATGGGGCCGCAGGTGAACTTCCTGCCCGGCACCCAGAGCGCGGTGACAACCAGCACCCTGAGCTGGCCGCAAGGGATCGCCGTGGATGCGAGCGGCAACCTCTATATCGCCGACACAGACCATGCCCGGGTGTTGAAGGAGACGCTGGCGGGGGGCAACTATAGCGAGAGCGTCATAGGCAACGGCCTTCTATCGTCGCCTGGCGGGATTGCCCTGGACGGGGCCAACAACCTCTATGTTGCCGACTACACGGCCGGCGCAGTGTACAAGGAGACGCCTTCGGGCAGCACCTACACCCAGGGCATGATAATCAACGGCCTGAATAGCCCGGAAGGGGTCGCGGTGGATGGCAGCGGCAACGTCTACATTGCCGATACTTACAATAGCCAGGTGCTGGAGCTGGAGTGGACCGGCAACGGCTACGCGGCCCCGGAAACGATTGCGAACTCCGCCCGGTACGGATTATTGAATCCCTACGGGGTTGCGGTGGATGGCAGCGGCAACGTCTATATTGCCGATACCTTCAACAGCCAGGTGCTGCAATTGCCGTGGACAGGCAGTGGTTACGGCACGGCGAACACGGTGGCAAACTCCACCGCGAACGGCTTGGCATACCCTTTCAATGTTGCGGTGGACGGGACGGGCAACGTCTATATTGCCGATTACGGCAATGGCCGGGTGCTGAAGGAGACGCCCTCGGGCAGTAGCTACGCGCAGAGCACGATCAGCAGCGGCCTGAATGGCCCGGAAGGAGTTGCGGCGGATGCCGGCGGCAACGTCTATTTGACTAATTCCGGCGTGAATGTGGTGTGGAAGGAAGATTTCGCAGACGCACCGGCCCTGACCTTTGCGACGCCGACTAAGGTGGGTTCCACGGATGCAGCGGATGGCGCGCAGGCCGTGACGGTGGAAAACGCCGGCAATGCGGCGCTGACATTCTCGGGGCTGAGCTATCCAAGCGACTTCCCGGAAAGCGGTGGCAGTGACTGCTCGTTGAGCACGCCGCTGGCGGCGGGAGCGAGTTGCCCGCTGACCGCCCACTTTGTCCCGGCCTCCAGCGGTCCCATCGTCGACACCTTGGTGTTGAACGATAACTCGCTTAACAACTCCAGCTCGACGCAAAGCATTGCGATGAACGGCACGGGCGTTCCCGCATTCGCGAAATATGGATTCGCGGGATTGCCCTCCAGCCTGGCTTTGGGTACTCCGCAGTTGTTTACGCTGACGGCTGAAAATTCCGGTGGCGCAACCTTGACCGGCTACACTGGCACCTCGCAGTTGAGCAGCAGTGACCGGAACGCGGTGTTCTCGCTGACCGGCGGCGGCGCGGCGATTGCCAGCTATACTTTCACCCCTGCCGATGCCGGCGTACGAAGCCTCTATGTAACCTTCGAGACGGCGGGGTCGCAGAGTATTACCGCAACCGATGCCAGCGCCGGGGTGACAACCAGCAGCGGGGGCGTGCTTTTGTCTCAGACCACGCCAACCATTACCTGGCCGACACCGTCGGCAATCGGCTATGGCGTGGCTCTCAGTAGCACACAGCTCAACGCGACAGCTTCGGTTGCGGGCACATTTGCCTACACTCCGGCTGCCGGAAGTGTACTAAATGCCGGGACAGAGAAGCTCTCGGTGCTCTTCACGCCAGCCGATGCCATCGACTACAGCACGGCGAGCAAAACGGTTTCGCTGACGGTGAACAAGGCGACCGCCTCCGTAACACCGAACCCCGGCACGAAGGTGTACGGCGCCACAGACCCTGTGCTGAGCGGGACTCTGAGCGGATTTGTGGCATCAGACGATGTGTCCGCCACCTACAGCCGTGTAGTGGGTGAGACGGTTGCGGGCGGTCCCTACACGATCAGCGCCACACTGTCTCCGGCGGGGGTGCTCGGCAACTACAACATTGCCTACAGCACGGCGAACTTCACCATCACGAAGGCAACGCTGACGGCGACGGCCGGCAACGCCAGCATGTTCTACGGCGCCTCAGTTCCGAGCCTGACCGGCACTTTGGTTGGGGTGGTCCCGGGGGATGGAATTACCGCCCGCTACACGACGGCGGCCACTTCACAATCTCCCATCGGAACCTACCCGATCACTCCGGTGCCAAGCGATCCGAATCGCAAACTGGGCAACTACAACGAGGTACTCACCCCCGGAACGCTTACCATCGGGACGGACACCACCACCACCACCGTGCAGTCCAGCGCTCTGACCGTGCTCGCCAACAACAATGTGACGTTTACGGCCAAGGTTAGCAGCGCCGTAAGCACGCCGGCGGGCAGCATCAGCTTCAAGGATGGCGGCACGGCGTTGGGGACGGCCACACTGGATAACACGGGAAGTGCGACGCTGACCCTGGCCACGTTGAGCGTTGGCGCGCACCCCATCACGGCGGTCTATGAAGGAAACACCGACTTCGTGGGCAGCACATCGAGCCCGATTACCGAGACGGTGCAGAATTTCAACTTCACCATCGGGGGCACCACCACAACCCTGGTTTCGGCGACGGTGCCGCCAGGCAGCGCTGCCGTTTACACCCTGCAGTTATCTCCGATGAGCGGTTCCACGCTTGCCGGTGCGGTGGCGCTGACCTTGACGGGAGTGCCCGCGGGCGCAAGCTACACGGTCACGCCATCGGTGATTGCCGAGGGTAGCGGCAGCACGACGGTTACGGTCACCGTCAACATTCCGAAGCAGCAGCCAAGCGCCTCGTCGTCTTCGCCGAAGGACGGCGACGGATTTCCGAAGCCGTGGCTGATGGTGATTTTCCTGCCGCTGCTCGGCACTCGCAAACTGCGGGCCGCCGTGCGGTTGCAGCTAAAGTCGCCAATGCTGATGCTGGTGATGCTGGGAGCGCTGCTGCTGATTGGCGTGACAGCTTGCGGCTCGGGCCGTGGTCCCTCCGCGCAGCCAGTGCAGAACTATGCCATGACACTGACTGGGACCGGCGGAGGGTTGCAGCACTCTGTCACCCTCAACCTGACGGTGCAGTAGGAAGCCAGAAGAAGCTGGCGTTTCGCATCCGCCCGGTGTACCCGAGGCGGATGCGAAATGGTTCCTGGTGCGCCGTCCGCTAAGTCTGCCGCAACCGGAACCAAGGGGAAGCAGTCTCGAAGGCGCCTCGACAGGCTGCTGCGGACCGATCACGTTCCTGTCCATCGCGCCTTCTTCGTCGTCCCTGGGCTTCTTGTGCAGATGGGTGCAGCCAGCCAGAGGAAGATCCGCCAGGCAATCGCTCCAGGGTAGTTGGAAGCTTCCGGTCTTGAGCGCAACCGTCCCGAGACCGCGCATTGTGGGCCACATCAAACGGAAGTTCCATCCAAAGAAACTTTCAAGAGTAGCCAGTTTCTATGTACTCTACCGTCATGCTCTCATTTGCACACATCCGGACGGCTGCCGTTTGGGCCGTGCTGTCGATTGTCGCTTCGACGAGTTTGTCAGGCCAGCGATCCACGTTTCAACAATACGGCTCGCGGGAAGGACTGACCAATCTATCGATTCTGTGCCTGCTTCAGGATAAGAGCGGATACCTATGGGTTGGCACCGAGAACGGGCTTTTCCGGTATGACGGAGACCGCTTCCGCGCCTTCAGTCATGGCGACGGACTGCCAAGTGCCGAGATCATGGGTCTTGCCGAATCGCCCGAAGGCCAACTGTGGGTAGCGGGCCAGGGCGGGGTTGCGCGCCGTGAGGGAATGCAATTCAAAACCGTAGACACCGGCGAACAGGGCGGAGTCCGAAATGTTGCGTTCGATTCACTGGGGCGAGTGTACCTGGAGTACTCGTCTGGAATTGTGCGCGGAGTGCCGGAGAAGGAAGGAAAGTACCACTTCGAAAAGGTGGCGCAGGGTGCGGTCCGGGGCTTGTATGTAAAGGGCGAAGAGGTTTGGTTTGGCAGGGATGGCGATCTCTGGCGGCTGGCCAGAGAGAAGCAGGAGCGAGTCGGATCCGTTGCGGGTCTCCCCGTGGACCTATGGGGTTCCGTCGCCCAGGACACGTTGGGTAATTTGTGGATTCGAAGCTCAACCCAGCTCTATGAACTTCCCCGAGGGCAGGCCCGCTTCGTCAACCGCTCCTCGGGCATACCGAACGGATCGTTGATCCGCCTCTATGCGGATCGCCACGGACGGCTGTTTGTTTCCAGCGATTCAGGGGTGGTGGTTCTGGACGGAGACAAGCGCATTCAGATCGATTCCCAGCATGGACTTCCGGCAGACGCCATGGGTGCGATTCTGCTGGATCGCGAGGAATCGCTCTGGCTGGGAGCCTATGGAGGCGGGTTGATCCGGCGCCTTGGCCATGGCGAGTGGCAATCCTGGCAAAAGGAGGACGGCCTGTTGCACAACCACATCTGGGCGATCCGGCGGGATAATACCGGGCAGGTGTGGGTCGGCAGCAGTGGGGGACTCAACATTCTTGGCCCGGACGGCAGAGTTGCGCACTCCTTCACAAGCCACAACGGGTTGGCAGGAGACCGGGTTCTCAGTATCGCCGAAGGGCCCAATGGCGACTTCTTCGTTGCCACCGATCCTCCTGGAATCAGCCGCTTCAGCAAACAGGGCGTCCTGTTGCAGACCTACGGCTCCGCTTCCAAATTGGCCGGAGATTATTTATTGACGATCGCGTTCGACCGGCAACGCCAGCTCTGGGTTGGAGGAACGCGCGGCTGCTTCCGGAGCCAACCGCTGCTTGCCAGCACGGACGAGCTGAAATTCGAGCGCGTTTACATTCCGGGAGTGGCAGCGGAAACCGGCGTTTATCAATTTCTGGTGGATCAAAGCGGTGTTGTGTGGCTTGCCACATCACACGGTCTAGCCCGTTTCGACGGCAAGAATTGGAAGGTCTTCACCCAGGCTGACGGACTCAAGGCCGATCAGTTGTCGGCCATAGCCGAGGGGCAGGGAGCACTCTGGCTGGTGTATCGGGACGCAGCCGGTATCAGCCGGATGCAGTTTGATGGGGAACGCCATACTGTCGCGCACTTCACGATGCACGAGGGGCTCTCCTCGAATCAGGCGATTGCAGTTGCATTCGATACCTCGGGAAGCCTCTGGGTTACGACGGACAACGGCGTTGACGTCTACGCACGAGGTCATTGGCTTCACTACGGCTTGGATGACGGACTTATCTGGGAGGATACCAACGGTGGTGCGTTGCACGCCGATGCGAAAGGCAACGTCTGGGTTGGAACTTCCAAGGGACTCTCCCGCTATGCCACATCACCGTATTCGATGGCTGATTCTGCGCCGGCGGTCGTTCTGACGTCGATTGAAGGAATCTCGCGGGAGTTCCAAGCGGGAGAGCAACCGATTCTTCCGTACTCACAAAGTTCTCTTCTGATTAGATTCAGCAGTTTGAACTACGCCTACGAAACCCGCACCCGGTTCCGCTATCGCCTGCTGGGTTATGAAGACAGGTGGAATGAAACGAGTGCAAAAAACGTCCATTTTGCCGAGCTTCCCGCAGGTCATTATGTCTTCGAGGTTGTTGCCTCAGGTCCGGATGGACTGTGGAGTCCAGTACCGGCGAAGTTTGGTTTCTTCATTCGGCCGCCCTGGTGGCACTCCTGGTGGTTTGTGGCGACCTGCCTGCTCATGGCCCTGTTTGTGGGCCGCGCACTGTGGCAACTGAGGGTGCGGGCGCTGGTGGCGCAGAAGGAATTGCTGGTGCAGCAGGTCGCCGAACGGACGGCCGAATTGCGCAAAAGCAAGCAGCAATTGTGGGCCGCAATGGATGCGGCGAAGCTTGGCATCTGGAGCCAGAACCTGGCCGGTGGAGAAAACTCCGGGGCGGAGCTGATCCAGTCAATTTTCAGCGCCGGCGCAGGCGAAATCATTACCTTGGAGGATTTGTTGCGTTTCGTGGTTCCGGAAGATCGCGAACGCTTCGAGCGCATTGTTACGCAGCGCAACCAACAGCAGGATGACTCGGATTCCACCCTCGAATATCGCGTCATCCTTCCCGACGGAACCATTCTCTGGCTGCAAGTTCGTGGCGGCGTCCTGCATGATGACTCTGCCGGAGCCAAGCGCGCGGCCGGCGTTGTCATGGACATCACCGAACAGAAGCGCGCGGAACAAGACGTGCAAGCGCTGGAACAACAATTGCGGCAGGCTCAGAAGATAGAGGCTGTGGGACGGCTCGCAGGCGGCATTGCCCATGACTTCAACAATCTTCTCATGGTCATACAAAGCTACACCGAAATGTTGCAGGACAGTCTTCCCGAGAATGACAGCCTGCGAAACAATACGGAGCAGGTACTGAAAGCGGCCGACCGCGGCGCCAGCCTCACCAAGCAATTATTGGCTTTCAGCCGCAAGCAGGTTCTTTCCCCGGCCGTACTCGACCTGAACGCCGTCGTGGGTGAAGGGGCAGAGATGTTAAAGCGGCTCATCGGAGAAAACATTGAGCTGCGGGTGAACTCCGCCGAGTCGCTGGGGGCGGTAAGAGCCGACCCGAATCAGCTTGCCCAGGTGCTGGTAAACCTTTGCGTCAATGCACGGGATGCGATGCCGCAAGGTGGCACCCTGACGATTGAGACCAGAAATTTCACGATGAATGAACACCTCCTTGGGAAGTACCCGTATGTGAGGCTCGGCAATTACGTCCTGCTTTCGGTGAGCGATACCGGCACGGGCATCAGCAGGGACGTGCAGGAGCAGATGTTTGAACCATTCTTCACGACCAAGGAGCGCGGCAAGGGCACCGGGTTGGGATTGCCTACCGTCTTTGGAATCGTGAAGCAAAGTGGCGGCTACGTGTGGGTTGATAGCGAACTGGGACAAGGCGCCTCGTTCACGATCTGCTTGCCAAGGGTCAAAGGGGTGCTCGATTCCGATACTCCGGCGAAGCCCGAGTATCGGCAGCGGGGAACGGGAACCATCCTGGTGGCCGAAGATGAAGATGCCTTGAGGGATGCAATGCGCGACTACCTGCGCAGCCTCGGCTATACGGTTCTTGCAGCCAGCTCAGGCCCCAATGCGCTTTCCGTAGCGAGTCAGTATGAGGGACATATCGATCTGCTGATTACCGATGTTGTGATGCCGAAAATGAACGGTGGAGAGTTGTCGCAGGCGCTGGGAAGTTTGCGTCCTCACCTGAAGACCATGTACATGTCCGGTTACACGGATGATGCGGCCGTGCGCTATTGCGTTCGCGAAGAGGGTGTGGCATTTCTGCAGAAGCCCTTCAGCCTGGCTGCGCTCGCACGCAAAGTATACGACATGCTGGGGGCGACTGCGGTGTCGCATTCAGTGCCGGGGCGCGGATAATCTTCGCCGGGTTTCCGCGTGGCGAATCGACGGTAACGTTCAGAGGGCGGACCTTACTCTTTCCACTACGGATTGCCAGTCTTCAGGTTTCGGCTGCCGGAACAGCCGCATGGTTGGATACCACGGGCTATCCTCACGCGCCTCCAGCCAACGCCAATCTGGTGCAAAAGGCAGCAGAACCCACACCGGAACGCCGAGTGAGCCGGCTAGGTGTGCCGTGGAATTATCGATGGTCACCACCAGATCCATGGCCGCGATCTGGGCCGCAAAGCGGTCGATGTCTGAAAATTGATCGACCGTGCGATCGATGAGTATGGGCGCTGCCGCCTCTGCTGCCTGCGCCTGTAATGCGTCATGATCTCCGTATTGCAGGCTGATCCAGCGGATGCCGGGGAGCGCGAATAGCGGGGCCAGCAATGACAGGTCGATGGAACGGCTATGGCCTGCCTTCGGGCTTTTTGTCTGCCACGCCAGTCCGGCCAGCCGTTTGCCATCGGCATAACGGGTGCGGAATTGATCCCGTGCAATTGGGTCGGCAATGAGGTAAGGCGACGTGGTGGAAGCAAAAGCGGTGCTGGTTGAGCGAAACAACCCAGGCAGGCTGCCACTGGGCAAATGCGCGGCGATCTCGAATTCTGAATCGTGGTCCGGACGATGGCCGGAGATGACGTCAACTTCTGGAAACGAACGGACGAACAGAGGTTTGAGCCGTGCGTCGCAATCCAAGGTGCAGCGGTTGCCGGTGCGAATCACATCTGGAATCAAGCCTGCGAACAGGATTTCGTCGCCGACGCCCTGCTCACCCCAGATCAAAAGGCGGCCGGAGGCCAGCGGTTCGCCTGTCCAGAGCGGCTGCGGGTAGGCTCGCCTTGGCGTGTCGTGATCCTCACTCTGCCAGCGCCACTCATAGTTGCGCCAGCCAGAGGTGAAGTCGCCTTGAAGTAGTTGGACGACGGACTGGCTGAAGTGGGCTTGCGCGTAGTTTGGCCGCAGAGCCAGCGCGTCCGTAGCAGGCCAATGCCTCGTCCGAGCGGCCCAGGGAACGAAGCACGCGGCCAAGATTGTGATGGGCCTCGGCCAACTCCGGCTTGAGAGCCACTGCCTGCCCGCACAACGCTAAACCCTGATGGAGCTTGCCCTGGGCGTGAAGGATCGTGCCGAGGTTCATGTGTGCCTCAGCCAAGCCCGGTTTGAGGACCAGTGCTTGCCGGCAGCGCGCGGCCGCGTCGTCGTGCCTGCCTTGAGCGTGGAGGACACCTCCAAGATTCACATGCGCCTCGGCTAAGCCCGGCTGCAGAGCCAGTGCCCGTTCGAAGCACGCCGCCGCGTCCTTGAGCTTTCCCTGGACCCGGAGAACGGCGCCCAGGTTGGAATGGTACGTGGCTCTGCCATGGTTGATGGAGATTGCCTTTTGCAATCTCCCGGCAGCGAGCTCATAACGCCCGGCTTGAAAGGCGAGCATTCCGAGTAAATTCAGGCTGTCGGCGTGATGGGCATTGATGCTGAGAATCTGCTGGCAAAGCCGTTCGGCTTCCGCTGGCTGGCCGAGCCTGTAAGCTCGAAGAGCATTCCCGATCATTGCTTGGATGATCGCGGTTGGGTCTTGCCGCAGAGTACCGCCCTGCTGTCTTGCAGTATCTTGATTGCATTCCATAGATATCAATCAACACATCCCGACAGGGATGATCCGGGGCACGGAAGTGCAGACCGTCACCGTGCCCGCAACGTTGAACATCGAATACCGCGGAGGAATTTGCGCGGGCTGCCGCAGGCATCCACCGCCGAGTGTTTTGGATGATTTCGCGCCAACACTTCCCGTGCAATTGCGCGACCATCAAACATTAGAAATGGTGTCACAGAGGTGTAGGGCCGGCTTTACTTCAAGTCTGGACCTGCTACCCCAGGATCAGCTGTTTCACTTCCGCCGATGGCCGATGCGGCGGTCAACTTTTTCGTGCTCGCCGACCCGGCGAGGACCAATCGTGACCGGTGAAATTCAATCACGAAAACGAGAGCTTTCGCGGGGTTCTGGGCCGTCCGGAGCTCACTTCCAGGCGCGAAATGTTAACAGGTCTTGCACTGCATAAGTGGTGACGTTCAAACGGCCTGAAAGCGAGAGCCTTGTGCGTATGCCATTGCAAGATAAGCGGTTGTTTGACATGTGCGAGGAGTTGTCGCAGCCTGGCGCGATTCTTGGCGCTGTTATCCCATAGATTCGATAAAAGATTTTTATTGATTTTGGCGTGAGCAATCGTTATAGTCCTCACCGTTGCGGCAGAGAATAGAGAAGCCGCCCGCTGTCTGCACGCCCTAAGTGTATCCAGCGGGCGGCTTTTGCTGTAGCTCAACAGGGCGAATTTCGAATTGAAAGACTCAATAAGGAGAACGTAATGGCGATATCTCCAATGCTTCGTGGTCTTCGTAGCGGTTTCGGAAAGCTCGCAATAGTTTCCGGCTTCGCGTTGATCTTGGTAATTTTGGCACTCCCCACGTTTGCTCTTCCCGGGGACCAACCCGCCACAGTTGATCCGGCAATTGCTGCTACGGCCACAGCCGATATGGCAGTAGCTCCCGATTCACAGTCCACAGTCGCACCGGCTCCGAAACCGTATGGTCCGCGTTGGATCCATCAGGACACGTTCCTGAATTGGGGACCGGAGCGCCAGAGATGGGCCGACAAGGGTTTCAGCTTTGACTTCCACTATATCTCCGATAACCTTGGCGACATGCGTGTCAACTCCGACACCGGTAGGAGCGCCTCCCAAATCAGTGAGGACGGCTTCCACAACTGGCAACGTATCCGTGGCACGGTTGACTACGATTTCGGTAAGTCGACTTCGGCCAAAGGATTGAGCTTCCACGCGACGGGCGTGTGGCAAAACGGCACGAACATGGGCGGGATCATCGGTAGCATCGCGAATCCCAGCGGCATCACCAGTTCCCATCAGTTCCGTCTTGACTCGATCTGGCTTGCGCAGACGTTCTACAAGAACGAGATTACGGTCACGGCTGGCATTATGGCCGCGCAGGACTTTTACGGCGTTTGTTGTGATGGAGCCTATGTAGCAGAGCCGATGTTCTACAACTTCGGCAACATGGGCAACACCCGTATGTCCTATGACCCTGAATCCGCTCCGGGAGTGAATCTGAAGATTACCCCGAATAAGCATTACTATGTGCAGACGGGCTACTACCTGCCGTCGAACGATTTCGGGGATGCCGCCACGGGGAACGGTTATCCGACCGGTTTCGTGTACAAGGCCAATCACTACGGCGCCACCTCTGACACCGAGGTTGGCTACTATACGGATCCGACCCCTTCGGCGACTCGCAAGAGCTATCCAGGCTACTACCGGGCTGGTTTCGTCTACAACGGAAGCAATGGAACAAATAGCGCCGTGCCACATTGCAATCCGATTATGGGATGCAGCGGCTTCTTCGACTACAGCTCGGGGAAGTTCGTAGACGACAACTACTCGTTCTATTTCTGGGGTATCCAGCCTGTGTTCCGCACAGCGGCCGGCAGCAATCGCGGACTTGATCTGTGGGGCGGCTTCAACGTTGGCCCGCAGAACAAGAGCAAAGTTCCGACAGAAGTCATTGCCGGCGTGATCTTCAACGCCCCGTTTACCGGGCGTCCGAAGGATAGCTTGGCATTTGGTATGACCTACAGCAAGCTTGGCAGCGATTGGAAGACCGATGAAAAGCTGCTGGATCCGACTTGCGCCATGTGCAGCGATGAAAAGCAGTTTGAAGTCAACTATCTGGCGCAGGTATTTAATTGGCTGACGATCCAGCCCGTGTACCAGTATTATGCCAACGTTGGCGGGCACAACAATGGTTCCGCTACCGTTGCGGGCTTCCGCCTGATAACTCACTTCTAAGAACTGCACCGCAGCCAGAAGGAAGGCGAGGAGTAGTCGATGAGAAGCCGGAGTAGCGCACGTCAGACAATCCGCGAAGGAAAGTTTGACGTGTGCATCATTGGCGGAGGAGCGACGGGAATGGGTTGTGCGCTGGATGCGCAACTCCGTGGATTCTCAACCGTTCTCCTGGATGCGGGCGACTTTGTCTCGCATACATCGACAGCCTCGACCAAGCTGGTTCACGGTGGGGTTCGGTACCTGCAACAGGCCGTAGCAGATTTCGATTACGGTCAATATGCGATGGTGAGGAAAGCTCTGCACGAGCGTGTCCACATGCTGCGCTGTGCACCTTTCCTCGCCCATCCGCTGGAATTGCTGGTTCCGTGCTTCAGTACATCGGAACTGGTGTATTACACGATTGGCATGAAAGCCTACGACTGGATTGCTGGTGCGGCCAGTCTGTTTCCCAGTCGGATGCTGTCCAAGGCGGAAACGCTACGGCGAATGCCGCAGTTGCGCAGCGAGAGGCTAGTTGGAAGCGTGTCGTACGCAGACGGACAATTCGATGATGCACGCTTTGGCCTTTCCCTGGGGCAGACGTTTACGCAACAGGGCGGGGAACTCATCAATTATGCCAAGGCCGTCGGCTTCGGTAAGGATTCAAACGGGAAGCTAGCGGCGGCGGAGGTGGAGGACCAACTTACTCATGAGCGGTTCCAGATCCGGGCGAAGGTGTTCGTCAACTGCACCGGTCCCTTCGCTGACCACATTCGCCTGCTGGCCAATCCTGCCATGCCGGAGCGCCTGAGATTGAGCAAAGGCGTCCACCTGCTGCTTCCCTTGGAGACGATCCAGAGCGAATCTGCGCTGTTGATCCCGAAGACGGAAGATGGCCGCGTGATCTTTGCCATCCCGTGGTTGGGCCGTTTGTTAGTCGGTACCACGGATGATGAAGCAAAGCTTAGCGACGAAATGGTGGTCAATCCGGAGGAAATCAAGTACCTGCTCAAGTATGTAAATCAGTACTTCAAGGTGGATCTGACTCCGAAGGACGTGCACTCGGCTTTCGCCGGGGTTCGCCCACTGGTCAAATCCAAGGATGCGGTGAACACCAAGAAACTGATTCGCGACCACGAAGTTGAGGTGGATGAAGTCAGCGGATTGGTGAGTGTCCTTGGGGGCAAGTGGACCACCTACCGCGCCATGGCGGAAGATGGGATCAATCATGCACAGCGGGCTCTTGCTGGCAAGCAGGCCGCGTGCAAAACCTTGGATTTCCTACTCACCGGCGCGCATGGCTTTTCGCCGGATTATTGGGAGCAGTTGGTTCAGAACTACAGGCTGTCCCCGGAAACTGCCCAGCATCTCGCGCAGAAGTTCGGCACGGATTCGCCCAAAGTGCTGGAACTGGCAAAGCAGGAACCGCAGCTCCTGCAATCGCTCTACGAGGGTGGAATACCCATCCGCGCGGAGGTGGTTTACGTGATTCGCGAGGAGATGGCGCAGACGATCGAGGACATACTGTTGCGAAGAATTGGCGTGCAGTTCCACAGTTGGAAAGAAGCTGCACAATCCACACCCGTCGTGGGCCAACTGTTGGCCCGGGAGTTTGCCTGGAGCGACGCACAGACCAAGGAGGCGGTTGCCGCATACTTGGGGTCGATCCAGCACTTGCTCCATTGCGCCGGGATACAGAACTAGCTTACTTGAAGACGCCAGCGGACCCGGGGGCTCGATCCCCGGCGCCGCGCAGCAGATAAAGGATAGGGGAAGATACATGGGCAACTATATTGGAGCAATCGACCAGGGAACGACCAGCTCACGCTTTATGGTGTTCGATCGTTCTGGAAAGATCATCAGCGTTGCACAGAAGGAACATGAGCAGATCTATCCGAAACCGGGCTGGGTGGAGCACGATCCCGCCGAGATCTGGCTTCGCGTAACCGAGGTCATCAAGGAAGCGATGGAAGCCAAGGGCCTAAAGCCCGAGGATCTGTCTGGCATCGGCATCACCAACCAGCGCGAGACCACGGTTGTGTGGAACAAGAAGACGGGAAAGGCGATTTACAACGCCATCGTCTGGCAAGACACCCGCGTTGCCGATACGGTTGCGGAATTTGCCGCCAACGGCGGCCAGGATCGCTATCGCGCGAAGACCGGTTTACCGCTGGCTACTTATTTCAGCGGCCTGAAGATCCGCTGGATTCTGAACAATGTTGCCGGTGCACGCGCTGCTGCCGAAGCTGGCGACTTGCTGTTTGGAAACATTGACACCTTCCTGATCTGGAACCTGACCGGCGGCGTTAACGGCGGCGTGCACGTCACCGACGTGAGCAATGGTAGCCGCACGCAATTGATGAATCTGGCGACCTTGGACTGGGACAAGGACATGCTGGCTGACTACAACATTCCGGCCTCGGTTCTGCCGAAGATCGCATCCAGTTCGGAAGTGTATGGCAAGGCCACCCTGGGCCCAATCAAGGACGTTGCGGTTGCCGGCGATCTCGGCGACCAGCAGGCTGCCCTATTCGGTCAGGCATGCTTCAAGCCTGGCGAAGCAAAGAACACTTACGGCACCGGCTGCTTCATGCTGATGAACACCGGTACGAAGGTGGTTCCCTCCAAGTGCGGTTTGCTGACCACCCTTGGCTACAAGATCGGCAAAGCGCCGGCCGTGTATGCCCTGGAAGGCAGCATCGCGATTACGGGCGCACTGGTACAGTGGGTCCGCGACAACCTGGGACTGATCGCGAAGAGCTCGGACATCGAGCAGCTCGCCGCCTCGGTCGACGACAATGGTGGTGCGTATTTTGTTCCGGCATTCAGCGGACTTTATGCGCCGTACTGGAAGGACAGCGCCCGCGGCGTGATCGCTGGCCTAACCCGGTATGTAAACAAGGGACACATCGCACGCGCCGTTCTGGAAGCCACTGCGTACCAGGTTCGTGAAGTTCTGGATGCAATGGAGAAGGATTCCGGCATCGAGCTGGCAAATCTGCGCACCGATGGCGGCATGATCGCAAACAATCTGCTGATGCAGTTCCAGGCAGACATTCTGAACAAGCCGGTAGTTCGTCCAGTGGTTCACGAAACAACCGCACTGGGTGCCGCCTATGCGGCCGGCTTGGCCACCGGCTTCCTGAAGGATACTGATGAATTGGTCGCCAACTGGGCCGAAGATCATCGCTGGAACCCGTCCATGGCAGAAGAGAAGAGAGCATCGTTGTATCACTTCTGGAAGAAGGCCGTCACAAGGTCCTTCGACTGGGTTGAGTAGTAGAAAGATCACTGAAGTAGGGAGTAGTTGAACAGATTTAAAAAAAAACGAAAGTGAGGTCTGCTCAAATGCATGGACCAGTATTTGGTGAATTTCTCGGGACATTCATTCTGATTCTGCTAGGCAACGGCACCGTTGCTAACGTCAGTCTCAGCAAGTCAAAAGGTTCGGGTTCTGGCTACATGACCGTCGTTACCGGATATGCGTTTGCGGTTTCTGCCGGCATCTTCGTGAGCTTGGCAGTCGGCGGCGTTGCTCACCTTAACTGCGCGGTCACGTTAGCTCTAGTAATCGCTGGCGTCACCCCGGTGAGCCAGGTTCCGGGTTTGGTCGCGGGGCAGTTTGCCGGTGCCATGGTTGCCTCCATCTTTGTGTGGCTTGCGTATCTACACCATTACGCGGACACACCGGATGGGCCGACGAAGCTGGGAACCTTCTCCACCATTCCAGCGATTCGTAACCTCCCACTCAACGTGCTGACAGAAGCGATTGCCACCTGCGTACTGTGCATCGTTGGTTTCTCGTTCGGTTCCAAGGGCGTTTCCGCAACCGGCCTGCCGGCTGGATTCGGTCCCTACTGCTGGGGCATTTTGATCTGGGTCATTGGTTGCGGCCTGGGCGGTCCCACCGGGTGGGCAATGAACCCGAACCGCGATCTCGGTCCCCGCATCATGTATGCCGTGCTCCCAATTCCGAACAAGGGCAGCTGCGACTGGACGTATGGCCTCACAGTTCCAATTTTTGGCCCATTGATCGGGGCTGCGATTGGCGCGGTGATTTGCAAGGCAACAGGTATTCTGTAACTAAACCATTGCGGCGCTCAGTAGAGCGCCGCAAGTCTTTGAGGAGAGAAGTTTCATGAAGAAGCTGATCAATTCTCCGGAAAATGTTGTACGGGAAGAACTAGAGGGAATCCAACTGGCGCACGGCGACCGTGTTCGTGTCTGCTTGGATCCATTCTACATTGCGCGTAAAGATGCGCCCGTCAAGGGCAAAGTGGCTTTGGTCTCCGGCGGCGGCAGCGGTCACGAACCGATGCACGGCGGTTTTGTGGGATTGGGAATGCTGGATGCGGCCTGCCCTGGTCACGTCTTCACTAGCCCGAGTCCAGACCAGATGTTTGAAGCCGGCAAGGTAGTAAACAGCGGCGCTGGAATTCTCCATATCGTCAAAAACTACACAGGCGATGTGATGAACTTTGATCTTGCGGCGGATATGCTGCGGGAAGAAAAGATTGAAGTAGCGAGCGTCCTTACGGATGACGATGTGGCCGTGGAGAACAGCACATGGACCGCCGGACGCCGTGGCGTTGGTCTTACCGTTTTGATGGAGAAATTGCTGGGAGCCGCCGCTGAAAAGGGAGCCGATCTGGCCCACTTGAAGGCTCTTGGTGACAGCATTCGGGCTACCGGGCGCAGCATGGGCATGGCACTGAGCGCCTGCACCGTTCCACACGCCGGCAAACCGTCGTTCGAGCTTGGCGAAAACGAGATGGAAGTAGGGATCGGTATCCATGGCGAGCCTGGCCGCAAGCGTGTTGCGCTGGCTCCCGCCGATGAGATCACGGAAATGTTGATGGAGCCCATCCTCAGCGACCTGCCGTTCAAGTCGGGCGAGAATGTCATTTTGTTCGTGAACGGCATGGGTGGCACACCGCTCATCGAACTTTACATTATCTATCGCAAGGCAGCTCAGATCGCAGCGAAACATGGTCTGAAGATCGCCCGCAACTTGGTTGGCAGCTACATCACCAGCCTGGAGATGGCTGGCACATCGATTACGGTGCTGCGCGCCGACGACAACCTGATCAGCCTTTGGGACGCTCCGGTCAATACCCCGGGTTTACGCTGGGGAATCTAATCGAATGCGGCGCCCCCAAGGGGCGCCGCAAGTCTATAGAAAAGGGAATTCATGAAGAAGCTCATTAATGCTCCGGAAAACGTGGTTCGTGAAGCACTGGAAGGAATAGCGCTGGCACACGCTGACAGCGTTCGCGTCAGCTTGGATCCCTTCTACATTGCCCGCAAAGACGCCCCTAAGAAGGGTAAGGTTGCCGTGGTTTCGGGTGGCGGCAGCGGCCACGAGCCTATGCAGGGTGGTTATGTCGGATTTGGGGGGTTGGATGCGGCTTGTCCTGGGCATGTGTTCACCAGCCCGACTCCTGACCAAATGTTTGAAGCCAGCAAGGCGGTCAATGGCGGTGCCGGAGTACTTCACCTTTTTGCGAATTACACTGGCGATATCATGAACTTCGACGTTTCGGAGGAGTTGCTGCGCGAAGAGAAGATCGAAGTCGCCAGAGTCCTATCGGACGACGATGTGGCTGTACAGAACAGCCTGTACACCACTGGGCGCCGGGGTGTTGCTCTTACGATTTTGTTGGACAAACTGGTGGGCGCGGCTGCCGAAGCAGGGATGAATCTGGCACAAGTTAAGGCGTTTGGCGACAGTATCCGGGCAACCGGCCGCAGTATGGGAATGGCGTTGACTTCCTGCACTATTCCGCACGTTGGCAAGCCGATTTTCGAGCTTGGTGATAACGAAATGGAAGTTGGGATCGGTGTCCACGGCGAGCCTGGCCGTCAGCGTCTTCCTATCGCTTCCGCTGATGAAGTTACGGAAATGTTGATGGAGCCGGTTATTGCCGATCTTCCCTACAAGTCGGGCGAGAATGTTATTCTGTTTGTCAACGGAATGGGCGCAACGCCACTCATCGAACTCTATATCATCTACCGCAAAGCAGCTGAAATCGCTGCAAAACACGGTCTGAAGGTTGTTCGCAACCTGGTAGGCAATTATTTTACCAGTCTGGATATGGCCGGCATGTCGGTCACTCTCCTGCGTGCTGATGACGCTGTTGTCAAAATGTGGGATGCTCCGATTAACACCGCGGCGCTCCGCTGGGGAATCTAGCCTAATAAAGGAATGAAAGAATTCAAGATGGATACATTTAAACTTGAGCAGGCGCGGTCGTGGATCTTCACGACCGCTGACGTTATTGAAAAGAATGCAGGTCTGCTCTGTGATCTGGATGCCGCTATTGGCGACGGCGATCATGGGGCCAATTTGACACGCGGGTTTTCTGCGGTCGTAAAGAAGCTGAATGGGGCCCCATCCGCCGACATCGGCGCAATGTTCAAGACTGTTGGGATGACGCTGCTGTCAACCGTCGGCGGCGCAGCGGGACCGCTCTACGGCGGCTTTTTCCTGGAACTGGGAAGACAGTGTGCCGGGAAGCAGGAACTTGACGCCGCCGCGCTGAGTTCGATGCTGGAGGCCGGACTCGGCGATATCAAAAAGCGGGGCAAGGCGGAGTTGGGCGACAAGACCATGGTCGATGCGATGACTCCGGCCGTGGAGGCGATGAAGGCGGCTGGAAACGACATTGCGGTGGCGACGCGCGCCGCAGCGACGACGGCCCGCGACGCCGCGGTGAAAACGACGCCGCTGCTGGCGCGCAAGGGGCGGGCCAGCTATCTGGGTGAGCGGAGCATCGGACATCAGGATCCGGGAGCGACGTCGACGGCCCTGCTGTTTGAGTCATTGGCCTCAGTGAGCGCAGGGGCTTAGTGGCCGCAGCACTGGCATAATATATTATGGTCGGAATCGTCCTGGTTTCTCATAGCAAGAAGCTGGCGGTGGCGCTTCGGGAGTTGGTCCTGCAGATGGTGGGGCCAGAATTCCCGATCGCCATTGCCGCCGGAGTTGGTGAAGATTACGAGGAACTCGGCACCGACGCGGTGCACATCGGCGAGGTTCTGCAACCCTTTCTGGAAGGCGACGGCGCTGTCGTCCTTATGGACCTTGGCTCGGCTGTTTTGAGCGCGCAGATGGCACTGGACCTGCTGGATACCTCCCTCATCGCAGATCCAACCACCAAACTGCGTCTGGTTCCCGCGCCCATCGTGGAGGCGGCCATCTCAGCCGCTGTGCAGGCCAGTATCGGCGGTAGCCTCGACGAAGTTGTGCGGGAAGCCAAAGCTGCGCTTGCTCCCAAGCAAGCGCAGTTGGAAACGGATGCCGAAGCACCTGCCGTCGCGCCAGCGGCAAGTGTTGGCGCGCCGCATGAGACGCAGGTTGAGTTCGAGGTTGTGATCGAAAACCCGCATGGGTTGCATGCGCGCCCGGCGGCCACGCTGGTGCAATTTGTCAGCCGCCTGCAGTCCGACGTTCAACTTACGAACCAGACGACCCACCGCGGGCCGTCTTCCGCGCGCAGCCTCACCAGCGTCAGCCTGTTGCAGGCGCGTCAGGGCGATACCGTCCGGTTCACCGTTCGCGGAGCCGACGCAAGCGAGGCTTCCGAACAACTGAAGCAACTGGCTGCAGCGCGCTTTGGCGAGGAAGCAGAGGCCAAAGTGGCCGCACCGCCCGCAGCTGGCCAAAGTGGCGTGACCCTGCCGGTCGCAACTGGCGCGCTGGGAGGTGTCGGCGCCTCGGAGGGTATTGCAATTGGCCGTGCCCTGGCTTTGAGCGCGGCTCTGCCGCTGCCAGAAGATGGTGCGGCGGGTGAACCCGCGGAGGAAATTGAGCGCCTGAACCACGCCCTGGCGCAAGTGTCCAAGGATTTGAAGAGCGAAGGTGCTCCGCACGGGGCTGCTGCCGAGATTTTGGCAGCGCAGGCGCTGATCCTGAGCGATCCGGTCCTGCTTGACGCAGTTCGAGCCAAGGTAATGGCCGGCGCAGTCTCCGCCGCGCGGGCATGGCGCGAGGAGAGCACAAAGCTGGCAAGCTCGTATGCGGAGATGGAAGACGAATACATGCGCGCGCGGGCGGCCGATGTGCGTGACATTTCAGTGCGCGTGCTGCGCACCCTAGCGGGCGAGAGCCAGAAGACTAGGATTCAGCCCGATCCCCCGGCAATTCTGCTGACCGGCGAACTACTTCCGAGTGAGGCCATCGCGTGCGACCCGAACCATGTGCTGGGCGTGTTGGCCAGCGCCGGGAGTGCTACGGCTCATGCCGCGATCCTGATGCGAACCCTGGGCATTCCCATGGTTGTTGGGGCCAGCGGGGTGGGCAGCGCGGCGATGGGGCCGGAGACGGTGGTTGCCATCGACGGCGCGAGCGGTGAGGTTTGGATTGACCCAGCGGAGGCGGAGCTGATTGGGATTCGCGCGCGGCAGCGGGCGCTGCTCGACGAGCGGGCGGCAGTGGAGAGCGCAAAGCACGAGCCGGCATTCACCCTCGACAAGGAGCGCATCGAGATTCTGGCAAACGTAGGCAATGCCGCTGATGCCATCCAGGCCACAGAAAACGGAGCCGAGGGCGTGGGATTGCTGCGCACAGAATTTCTCTACCTGGGGCTCAGGAAGATGCCCACCGAAGATCAGCAGGCGGCCTCGCTGGCTACGGTGCTGGCCGGTTTAGGCGCGGGACCGGTGGTGATTCGCACGCCGGACGTGGGCGCCGATAAGCCATTGCCGTATCTTGCGACGGCCGAGGAGCACAATCCGTTTCTCGGGGTGCGGGGACTGCGGCTGTCATTCCGGCATCCGGAGTTCTTCCGCTCTAATTTGAAGGCCATCCTACGTGCCGGGGCCGGGCACGATGTGTGGATTATGTTTCCGATGGTGACCAGCCCCGAGGAGATGCAACAGGCACGCGCATTTGCAGAGGAGGCGCACGCCCAGTTGGAGCGGGCTGCGGTCGCGCATCGCTGGCCGGTAAAGTTGGGAATGATGGTCGAGGTTCCAGCAGCGGCCGTGCTGGCTGAGCGCTTCACGGAACTGGCGGACTTTTTCAGCATTGGCACCAATGACTTGACTCAGTATGTGCTGGCCACCGAGCGCGGCAATGCCGACCTGGCTTCGCTGCAGGATACGGCCCACCCGGCGGTGCTGCGCACCATCGAATACATCTGCACGCAAGCCGCTGCGAGGGGATGCCATGTGTCTGTGTGTGGGGATGCGGCATCAGATACACTAGTGGCAGCGCTGATGGTAGGGGCAGGAGTACGCTCGCTGAGCGTGCGGCCTAATCAGGTTGCCGCCATCAAGGCGCAGGTGCGCAGATTTTCCATGGATGGGTTGCGGACACTGGCCGCAGATGCAATGAAGCTGGATAACAGCGCGGAGGTTCGCAAGCTGGCCGCCGCCGTACTTCAGAAAGAAGGATGAGGAAATTTGAAAATGGCTGACAAATCCGTACTGATTTTCATCTCGGACGATTACGAAGACATGGAGTTGATGTACCCGAAATACCGGCTGCAGGAGGCCGGTTACAGCGTTGTGATCGCCGGTCTCAAGGCCGGGCATCTCTACACCGGCAAGCACGGATATCCCTGCTCGAGCGACGCGGCAATTGCCGACATGAACGCGGCCGACTTTGCGGGAGTTGTACTGGTGGGAGGATGGGCTCCGGACAAACTGCGGCGCGACGCCAAGGTGAAAAGCCTGATTGCCGAGTTCCATCAGTCCGGGAAACTGGTTGCGGCGATCTGCCATGGCGGATGGATGGCAATTTCGGGCGGAGTGTACAAGGGCGTGAAGGTGACCGGCAGCCTTGGAATCAAGGACGACCTGGTCAATGCCGGGGCCATTTTTGAAAGCGCGCCGGTGGTGGTGGACCGTCACTTTGTGAGCAGCCGAAATCCGGATGACCTGCCTTATTTCATGAAGGGCGTACTGCAGGTGCTGGAGGAAAAGTAATCGACGATCATGCGATGGGCGCTGGTCCCGCAGTGCCCTGTTTTGCTGGGACGCCGGAGGTTTGACGGCTGCGCGCCGAGCGATCGACGCGATCCCAGAAGACGATGAAGTAATCCACCGCCGAGAGCAGCGCTACGACGAGCATGAACCAGATCGCAATGCGCGCGATCAGCTCGACTCCGATGATGAAGCCGAAAAAATTCCACTCATACCAGTGGTGAGCTAGAATCGCCGCGACGACGGCCACAATCTGCAGGACCGTCTTCAGCTTTCCCAGCTCGCGCGCTTGAATCGCAAAGCCCTCGGTCGCAGCGACGCTGCGCAGTCCGCTGATCAGAAAGTCGCGTCCCAGCACCAGGACCACGATCCAGGGAGGCATTAGGTTGGGTGTGAAGCGGACGAGCAGGATCAGTCCGGCGGCCACCAGGAGCTTGTCTGCCATGGGGTCGAGCAGGATTCCGATGCTGCTGATCTGGGCGTTTTTGCGGGCCAGGTAGCCGTCGAGTGCGTCGGTGATCGAGGCAAGGATGAAGATTCCGGCGGCCAGCAGTTCCTGCTCTCCGGGACGGAAGGTGCTGCTGGAGAGAACCCAGATCAAGAAAGGGATACAGGCGATTCTGCTCAGCGTGATCGTGTTTGGCAGGTTCAGCAAATCAAGCCGTCCCGGGGATATTCCATCAAATTATGCGGCATCACCCAGCGAAAAGCAACGCAGTCCGCGCATTCGAACGCAACCAGATCCGCCAGAAGAAAAACAACTTCTGGGTGGAAAATCACGGCTGCCTTCAGAGGTGAGCCTAAAGAGTGGAATTCAAGCCAGCTTATGGAATCCAGAACTGGGTATTGCTGACCGAAACCGAACACAGTCCCTGGGCGAGCAGCTCTTCAATCTCACGCATCGACTGGATCAGTCCGCCGCCCACCAGGGGCATCTCCGGACGAAGACTGCGGAGCGAGTCCACAAGGCGCGGCGCGGCGAGGGCCGGCAGAACTTCCAGGGCATCCGCCGATGTACTTTTGAGCTGGTTGGCGACGCTCTCCATGGCGCCACGGTCGAGCAGAAAAGTGCGCTGGACAACGTACATGCCGAGCGCATGGGCATGGCGGAACGACTCGTGATGGGTGGAGATGATTCCTCCCAGGCCGCGTTTCTGGAGATAGGAGAGGGCTGCGGCATCGCGCGAGAATCCGCTCAGCAAGTCCATGTTAACGATGGGCACCTTGCCTCCCGCCAGGGTTCTTTGCAGCATGTCCACGATGTTTTCCGGATCGCCGCAGAGAAAATAGATCACCTTGCCATGACAGGCAATCGCGGCATCCAGATGTTCGGGATTGCGAATGGCTGGAATGATCGGGGTCTCGGCCAACAAACGTCCCAACGGCTCGAGCCCCGCTTTTGCAAGGCCGTTGGCACTTCCATTTGTCTTGTGTGATCCATCTTTGGGTAGAACATGTAGCAACGATCGCGCAGAAGACGACATATTGAATCCTCCGATCGCGCCCGATTGGGATTCAGCGCGGATACTGCAGCAAGTAGCCTCCCATAACATGTCCGGCGGGCGACATGGGGTGCAGGTCTATCGGGGGAGCTACGTCCCGAAGTATATACGAAATCCGTGGCGTTGAGGCATCTGTTTTCCTTATCGTCGTATTGCAAGTCTCTTCCGAAAGAGTGGATCAACGGGGAAGGACCGTGGCTTCTCCGCGAGGTTGCAACGGTGCTGGCGATTGTCTGCCGCAGGACATGTCCAAGTGGCGGGAGGACACTCAAACCCTCCGGGAATGCTTGATTTAGGCTCATTATTTCGTTGACTTTTGAGAGTTGGAGCCTCAATCTTTTATCGGTTGGATTTTCCCATTCCGCGACGTGAAGAGTTCATGAGACAGCACGTGCGGGGGACTGAATGCCGCTAGGGATCGACACCGGGATAGCCTCTTGGCATCCGGGATGCGGGTTTTTCGGAAATTGCGGCTGGCGCCCTGCAATGCAAACCGCTCCCCAAGAGCGAGTCTCCTATACAGAGCGTAAGCCACTCACAGCTCTCGTCCTTAATGTGTGGCGTCTCTTTTGATGCGACGGCGTATGGCAGCGACCCAGATGCTTATGCGAAGTGCGTGAGAGCGTTCACCTTTCTCAGCAGGCCTTCATCCACCCAGTCAGGAATGCTTCGTGCGGGGGTTCAGCCCCGCTTGAACGCATGCATGCGAGTCATCCGTGCAGAGACATGGAGCCCGCAGGTTTGACCGTAGAGGGGAAGTTATGGAAAAGACGCAAGTCGTAATTATAGGCGGCGGTGCAACTGGCGCCGGCATCCTTTGGGACTTGGCGCTGCGCGGGATATCCGCCATTCTTCTGGAGCAAGGAGACCTGGCCAATGGCGCTACTGGACGCTGCCATGGTCTTTTGCATTCCGGAGGGCGCTACGTAGTAAAGGATGCCGAGGCGGCGAAAGAGTGCGTTGCCGAAAACAGAATCATCCGACACATCGCACCGCATTGTGTTGAAGATACCGGCGGACTGTTCGTCGAGTGCCGCCAGGACGATCCGAAATTTTTCGAACAGTGGTTTGAGTCCTGCAAGAAGATTGATCTTCCCACCGAGCGGCTTTCCGCCGATGCTGCACTGGCGCTGGAACCGAACCTGCCCACAGACATTCTCGGCGCATTCACTTGTCCCGACGCCCACATTGACGTTTTTCTGCTGACCCAGTCCAATATTGAATCGGCCGTGGCGCGCGGAGCACAGTTTAAGACCTACTGTGCGGTCAAGGGGATTGACATCGAAAACGGACGGGTCAAGGGAGTCCGCTACCTTGACACTCTCACCGGCGAGGAAGGCTACATCGCCTGCGAGATCGTGATCAACGCCGCCGGGGGCTGGGCTCAGAGGGTGGCCGAGTTGGCAGGCGTCGAGGTTCCCGTGCGCTGCGACAAGGGCACGCTGCTGGTGCTCAATCACAGGCTGTCAAAGCGGGTGATCAATCGCTGCCGCAAGCCGGGCGATGCCGACATTTTGGTTCCGTCCGGGCCGGTGTGCATCCTGGGCACCAGTTCGATCACCGTGCCGGGGCCGGAAGGGTTGACCGTTTCCGAGGAAGAGATTCAGCACTTGATGGAGCTTGGAGCCGAGCTGGTGCCGGCATTGGCGGAGGCGCGCGTGCTGCGTATCTTCTGCGGGGTCCGTCCGCTCTACGTTCCCCCCAGCGTCAGCGGCGCCGGAGGCCGCGAAATCAGCCGCGGATTTGCCTTGCTGGATCATGAGGCGACCGTAAAGGGATTTGTCTCCATTGTTGGCGGCAAGGTGACCACCTACCGGATGATGGCCAAGGCAGTTTGCAACCTGATTGCCGAAAAGCTAGGGGTGAACGTGCCCTGCACGACGCATGAAGTTCTGTTGCGTCCAGGGAACGACGCAGCGGCGTTACGCGCGGCTCACACCCTGCTTCCGCTTCCGGTTGTGGAGAAGACACACAGGCGGCAGGGCTCGAACCTGGCCAGGATCGTGAGCGCCATCCAAGCTCGTCCCGAATTGGCCGAAGTAGTCTGCGAGTGCGAACTGGTGACCCGCGCCGAGCTGGAATTTGCTCTGGGAACGGAAACTTCGCTTCCCGCCAAGACGATCAGCGATGTGGGACGCCGCACGCGGCTGGGCTTTGGCCCGTGCCAGGGAACATTTTGCGGCTTCAAGGCGATGCTGGCCGGTTACCAGACTGGTCGCTGGAACGCCGCCGAAGCCTCGAGACAATTCGAATGCTATCTGGATCAGCGTTGGAAGGGGCAGTCCTGGATCCACCAGGGCAAGCAGGTCGAGCAGCTCTACCTGAGCCACGACCTGTTCGGGGTAGCCTACAACTTTCACGACCAGGAAGGCAGGTGAAGAACGTGGAAAGTAATCATTTTGATGTCATCGTAGCTGGGGCTGGGACCGCCGGAATCACAGGCGCGGCAGTGGCGGCCAGTCGCGGACTTAGGGTCGCACTGGTTAGTACGGGACCCGGTTCATTTGTGCTCGGCGCCGGCTGCGTCGAGGTGCAGGGCATAGATCGCAATACACCTTCGCTGGAGGACGCCATTGGGTTCTTCCGCGGCTTTACCGAGCTTGCGGGATGCGGTTTCCGTGGCGGGCTGGATGAAACGCGCCTGCTTCCAACCATTCTAGGCAGCTTCCAGACGGTTTCGCTGGCGCCGTTTTATATGTGGAACGGCGATCCTTCGGCGGCCAGCCAGGTAGCGGTCGTGGGAATCCGCGGACTGTCTACCTTCGATAGCAACTATGCGGCGGAGCGGTTGGCCTATCACGCCAGCAAGCTTGATCGAGGCGCCAAGTACACCGCCCATGAGATCGAACTTTCGGTCGAGGAGGGTACGTTTCCGGGAACACTGCAGTTCGGCAATCGCTATGACCGCGATGTTTACTTCCGCGAGGAGCTGAGGGATGCATTGAAGCCGATCGCCGCGAAGGCAAACGCCATCCTTCTGCCGGGAATCCTCGGACTCAAGTCGGGACAGATCGAGATCGAATGGCTGGAGAATCAACTGGGCTGCCTGGTCTGTGAGATGGCTACGCTGCCGCCTTCGATTCCAGGCATGAGACTGTTCAATCGTCTGGAAGCGCGCCTGCGCAAGGCTGGAGTGGAAATCTTCGCCGGTTTCCCAATTCAACAGGTACAGATTGAAAACGGACACTTCAAAGGTGTTCTGCTGGAGGCCCCGGCAAGGCCGCTTCATCTCACGTCGGAGACGCTGATACTGGCCACCGGGCCATTTTCCGGGAGACTATTGGGCGCATCTTCGTTTAGCGTCAACCGCGACCTTCGCCCCCTGGATTCAACCGGGGCGGTCATTGCGGACAATCTTTATGCTGCCGGAGCGATTCTGCACAACAGCACGGCGCGCGGCGGCAACGCCATGGCAATTCTCACCGGCTACGCCAGCGGGATGCTCGCGGCAGGAGTAGGAGTTCAATATGCGCAAGGATGACATCTCGCTAGACAACTGTTTGAAGTGCGCGGACTGCAACACGGCTTGTCCGATGGTTACGGCACATCCGGCTTATCCCGGTCCCAAGCGTCTGGGTCCCGAACTGGAGCGTATGCGGCGTGAGGGGATCGAGTGCGATTCGGATTGGCTCGAGTATTGCCTGGGCTGCCATCGCTGCGACCTGGCTTGTCCCAGTGAGGTGAACGTCTCCGAGCTGATTGCGCGGGCCAAGGCCATGCACAAGAAGACTCCTGTTCGCAAGATGCGCGACTGGTGGTTTGCGCGTCCGGGCCTGCTGGGCAAGTTGATGACGATTGCGCCGGGAATCAGCAATTTTGCGCTGGGGCTCCATCCGGTTCGCGGAGCTATGTCCGGGGTCATGAAGATCACGCCGGAACGCAGCTTCCCGCATTACAAAAGTTCCTCCATCCGCATTCCCGACGCAGGAACGGCGAAGCAGGGCGAGCGGGTTGTATTCTTTCCCGGTTGCTACATTCAGTACAACGAACCGGAGCTGGGCTGCCACGTTGTACAACTGCTGCAGCTCAACGGCTTCAAGCCAGAGGTTGCATCCACCGGATGTTGCGGTGTTCCGTCGCTGGCAAATGGCGATGCCGTGGAAGCGCGCAAGCGTGCCGAGGCCAACGTCAACAGCATGGTGGAAGCCGTGGATGCCGGAGCAAAGATCGTTACCGCCTGCTCCAGCTGCGGACACATGCTCAAGACCGGTTTTGCCAACCTGCTGGAGGGCGATGCGGAGCTGGAGAAGAAGGCTGAAAAAATCGCCGCTAACACGTTCGATCTGGGCGAACTGCTGGTGGCCCAGCAGGACGCGGGCAAGCTGAACACCCGCTTCGAGCCGGCAGCCACCAAGCTAAAACTCGCCTATCACGCGCCGTGCCACCAGAAGTCGCAGGGCATGGGACGTCCGTGGTACAACCTGCTGCGGCAGGTTCCCGGCGTCGAAATCGTGGATCTGAACTCGGGCTGCTGCGGAATGTCCGGGACCTTCGGCTTCAAAGAGGAGAAGTATCCGGTCTCAATGAAAGTGGGCAGCGAGCTGTTTGAAAGCATTCGCAACAACGCGCCGCAAGCCGTGGTGACCGAGTGCGCCACTTGCCAGATGCAGATCGAGCATGGCACCGGCGTAAAAGCCATGCATCCGGTGGATGTACTTTTGAACGCGTACAAGGAAAGCGCGCGGAACTAGAGATTGGCAGGGATTGCGCCTTGCCGCCGACTGACAGAGTCTGTTTTTTTCATCCTGTGCGGGAATGATGTCTTACTTTCGTTTCTATTCTCTCCGCTCCCACGTGTATCGGGAGCGGATTTTTTCTAGCAGCGCGGGATGCAACTGGAATCAACCGGTATTGTGCAGTCCGGCGGCGATTCCGTTCATAGTTGCACCCAGGGCGTAGTTGAGGTCTTCGCTTGATTCGCCATTGCGTTTGCGGCGCAACAACTCTACTTGGATTAAACTCAGCGGATCGACATAGGGATTGCGCCGCTTGATCGATTGCAGTAGCACCGGGTTTCGTTCCAGCAGTACCTCCTGGCCGGTGAGCCAGAGTATGGCACGGCGGGCGCGCTCGAACTCGGCCGCAAGCATGGTGAAGACGCGCTCGCCAAGGGTGCGGTCGCGCACCAGGCTGGAATAGAGGCGGGCAATCGAGAGGTCGGCTTTTGCCATCGCCAGCTCTACGTTGCGAATCATTTCGGTGAACAGAGGGAACTGGCGCGCCATGCGCTTCAACTCATTCGCGTTGCGTTCTCCGCCAGCGGAAAACTGCTCCAGTGCGTAGCCGATGCCAAACCAGGCAGGGACGGCGTGGCGGCTTTGCATCCAGCCGAAGACCCAGGGAATGGCGCGCAGATCGTTAAGCGAGCGGTTTGCGCTGCGGCGCGCGGGACGTGAGCCGATTCGCGCCAACTCCAACTCGTTGACCGGGGTAGCTTCGTCGAAGTATTGCAGCACCTCGGGATTCTCCGCAATATTGCAACGATAATAGGCATACGCGCTGGCGGACATTTCCTCCATCGCAGGGTGCCATTGCAACTCGCCGCCGGGTTGCTCGCCGTTGGGACGGGCCAGTGCACCCAAGGCGGCCGCCACCATCACCTCCAGATTCCACTCGGCCAGCACCGGATCGAGATACTTCCAGTTGAGCACCTCGCCCTGTTCGGTGATACGGATGGCGCCCGTGAAGTCACCGGCCGGCTGCGCCATGATGGCCGCGTGAGTGGGTCCGCCGCCGCGTCCCACGGTGCCGCCCCGGCCATGGAAAATGCGCAGCTTAACCTGCTGCTCGCGCGCCAGTTGATGCAGTGCGCGATGCGCCTTGTAAAGTTCCCAGGTGCTGGTCAACATTCCGCCATCCTTATTGCTGTCCGAATAGCCCAGCATCACCTCCTGCCAGCCGTTCCAGGAGTCCAGCAGGGGGCGATACTCGGGATGGCTCCACAGGGTGCGCATGATATCGGCGGATTGACGTAACGCCTGGATGGACTCAAACAGCGGCACCGGCATCAGCCCGGTGCCGCCATCGTGGGCGGCCACTTTTACGCCGTACAGTGCCGCCAGCCGGATTACAGCCAGGGTATCCTCGCTCTTCTCCGCGCCGCTGATTACGTAGCGTTGGATCGACTCGGGCGCGCGGGCTTTCTCGGCGGCAACCGTGCGCAGGGTCTCGGCCAGCGACTGGCTCGCCTCGGAAAGTTCGCAGGCAATTCCCGGCGCCAGGGGGTCGCTTTTCGCCGCCAGTTCGCGGATAGCCTCGGCGTGTACCGCGGCGTGCTGGCGGATATCCAGCGTTTGCAGGTGGAATCCGAAGGTACGAACCTTCAGTAGCAGCGGATCGAGCATGCGGCGGGCCAGACGTTCGGCGTTATTGGCGCAAAGGCTGTGACGAATGGTGAGCAGGTCGGCTTCAAACTCCGCGGCCGATACGTAACCTTCCCCTCCTACCCGCATGCGCTCCAGGCGAGCCGCGATCAGCAGCAGCAGGGTGCGATACCACTCTGTTTCCGGAGAGCGCTGCATCTGGGCCGCCGCGCCGGCGTCATTGGCGTAGGTGGCGATCCGCAAGCCCACCTCGGCCGAGGCCGGTACCTGGTGGCGGGAAACACTGAGGCGGCGCGCCAGCAGTTGGGCCTCGGCAATGTAGTGTTCCAGGGCAATGTCGCGGGCAAAGGCCAGCGCCTCGCGGGTGGAGTCCGCGGTGACAAAAGGATTCCCATCGCGGTCGCCGCCAATCCAGGAGCCGAAGCTCAGCATGATCGGCATCTGCGGCGCGTCCAGCGATTCTCCGTAGACGGCGTAGAAGGCCGCGCCCAGCTCTGCGTAGAGTTTGGGCAGGGTTTCAAAGAGTGAGAGCGGATAATAGCGCACGCCGGTACGGATTTCGTCGGAGACAGTGGGTTTCCTGAGCCGCACATCGTCGGTCTGCCACATGGCCGCGACCTCGGTCATGATGTTTTCCTCACAGTCGGCGGCAAATTCAGGCGAGAGCGGCAGGATGTCGAGCAGTTCGAGCTGGTGAGCGATTCGCAGCCGCTTGCGCAGGATTGTCTGCCGCGTCATCTCGGTTGGATGCGCGGTAAACACCGGCTCCACGCGGATGGCCGACATCAGTTTCAGAGCATCCTGGGCGGATGTGCCGGACTCTTTCATGCGCAGCAGCACGCCGTGCAGAGTCCCGGTCAGGGGAGTTTGCTCGCCCAGTTGAGCGGCGCGCCGGCGGCGCTTGCGATGATTGGTTTCCGCCATGTTTGAAAGTTCAAAGAAAAGCGAAAACGCCTTGCAGACCAGGTAGGCGGTGGCCACATCCAGATTCGAAACCATCTGATGTGCCTGCTGCAGTTCACCCACGGCGGAAGGAACCAGCGAACCCTGCTCGCGATGGCTGATCAGCAGGTTGCGCAAAAGCTCCACGGCATTGAAGACGCGTGCTCCAGCCTGTTCCAGCACCACGCGTCCCAGCAGAATCCCCAGCGAACGCACGTCGCGGCGAAGCGGAAGCTCTTTGCGGCTGTCCCCGGTCGAGGCAGTCAGCTCCAGCAGGCGCTCCTGCTGATCCGCTGCCGCCCAGAGCGGTTCTGTGCGTTGTATCTTTGTCTGATCCGAAGTCTCTGCCATGGCGCCTCACCCAAACCCGCACCTGAACATTATCACGCCTGCCGCAAGGCATTTTGCCGCGGCGCGTTCCGCTGGATATACTTTCAGCCAGCGATGGCCAATATCCTGTACGGAGTCAATGGCGAGGGCGCGGGGCATTCAACCCGCTCGCGCGAGATCATTTTGCACCTGCAGCGCCACGGACACAGGGTGGTCGGCGCATCGTTTGACCGCGGCCTGCGCAACCTCAGCGATATCTGCGAAGTGCTGGAAATACACGGATTTCGCTTTACTTATGTGAATAACCAGGTGCGCTACAACCGCACCTTGGCGCGCAATCTCTTCCAGGCGCCGAAAGCCACGCGGAGCCTGCGGGAACTGAAGCGGGTCATCGGCGAGCGCGCCATCGAACTGGTCATCACCGACTTTGAGCCGCTGACCTGCCGCGCCGGACGCCGCTGCGCTCTGCCCGTCATCTCCATCGACAATCAGCACATCCTCACCCACTTCACGGTGGCCACTCCGCAACGTTACCGCACCGACGCCACCGCCGCCCGGCTGCTGACGCGGATGATGACGCCTTTTGCCACGCACTACCTGGTGACCTCGTTTTTCGATGCGCCGGGACGCCGCAGCAACTCCGAACTGGTGCCGCCCATCCTGCGGCAGCAGATTCTGGACGCCGTGCCCAGCGCCCAGGGTCCGATTCTCGTCTACGTTACTTCACCCGCGCCCGCGCTGGTCAAAGTGCTTGCCGGGGTGCGCAGCGAGTTCGTCGCCTACGGCTTTGGACACGAAGGCCGTGAGGGAAACATTCTGTACAAAAAGCCCGGCGTTGAAACTTTTCTGGAGGACCTGGTCTGCGCCCAGGCGATCATCGCCAACGCTGGATTTTCCCTGGTGACCGAGGCGCTGCGTCTTGGCAAGCCGTACCTCGCGGTTCCGGTTCGGAACCAGTTCGAGCAGATATTCAATGCCTTCTGGCTGGATCGCACCGGTTATGGCGCCTTCTGGGAGGAGTTAACCGAAGAGCGGGTGGAATCTTTCCTCGGCAATCTGCCGCACTTCCGCGAGAAGCTCGCGGGGTATCCGAAGACTTCGAACCGGGAGCTGTTTGCCAAACTGGATGCGCTGATCGCCGCGAATGTGCAGCACTAGAGTGAGATGTGGGCGCCTTGCGATCCCCGGTAGCTAGCCTCTGCGCTCCCGGAAGAACGCCTGCAGAATCTCCATGCAGCGGCCTGCCAACACGCCTTCGGCAACCTCCACGCGGTGGTTGAGACGGGGATGGTTGATGACCTGCATGATGCCGCCGGCGGCACCGGCCTTGGGATCGCGCGCGCCGAAGACGAGGCGTGCAATCCGCGCGTGCATGATCGCCCCGGCGCACATGGCGCAGGGCTCCAGGGTGACGTAGAGTTGGCAGCCGCTAAGGCGGTAGTTACCCAGCGTGCGGGCGGCATCGCGCAGGGCCAGGATCTCCGCATGCGCGCACGGGTCGTTGAGCGAGACCACCTGATTCCAGCCGCGCCCCACAATTTCCTGACCGGCGATTTTCTGTTCAACGCCGCGTCCTTCGCAGACCACGACCGCGCCGACCGGAACCTCACCCGCTACCTCGGCCAGCCGCGCCAGCCGCAGCGCCTCTTCCATCCAGCGCTCGTCGAACTCAGCGAGGCTGCCGCCGATTTCATCATCCCTGGACATAGGCCGTCGCGCTCAGCCTCCCGCCGGTTCCTGCTGCGTCATGCAGTGAATCGCTCCCAGCCCCCAGATCAAATCGCCGCTGTAGATGGGCACGATCGTGTGCCTGGGAAGCACCTGTTGAATAATGTTCAGGGCCTTCAGGTCATTTGCGTCGTCGAATGTGGGAACCAAAACCGTCCGGTTTGAGATGTAGAAGTTGGCGTAGCTGGCGGGCACTCGTTGCCCTTTGAAGACCTTGGGCGATGGCATGGGCAAAGCAATAATCTGCAGCGCTCTGCCCGCGGTGTCCGTCATTTTTTTCAGGCGCCTCAGGTTTCGCTGGAGGGCGAGGTGATTGGCGTCTGCCGGGTCGGCCTCGGTGGCGGCCAGAACCGTGCGCGGACCAACAAACCGCGCAATGTCATCGACGTGGCCGTGGGTGTCATCGCCAACAATGCCGCCTTCCAGCCACAGGATTTTTTTCACTCCCAGCATTTGGCGCAGCGTGGCTTCGATCTGCGCGCGCGTCATTCCCGGATTGCGCTGCTGCACCGGGCTCAGAAGGCACTCCTCGGTGGTTAGCAGCAGGCCGCGTCCATTCACGTCAATCGATCCGCCTTCGAGGACCATCTGCCGCATGCCCGTAGAATTCCGGCCGCCAACTTCGACCGTTGCCTCAAACGTCCGGCAGCCGCGCAGCTCCGCAATTTTCTCCGGAAGCGTATCGTCCAGCCGCCAGTTTCCGTACTTGGCCCAGGCATTGAATTTCCAATTGGTCAACGCTACGCTGCCCGCCCTGTCCCGTAGGAAGATGGGACCGGAGTCGCGCAGCCAACCGCGATTGGTGGGCCAGTGGTGAAATGCGATGCGCGCATCCAGGGCGGGCAGTACATTTGCATGTGTCAATATAGTGCGCGCCCGGAATTCGGCCGCGCCGTCGTTTACGATCACTTCAACGCGCGCGGCGCGCGCCAGGTGGCGGACGATCTCGGCGTATACATAGGGAATCGGCTCAAATTTTCCAGGCCAATCGGCGCGATGATGCGGCCAGGCCAGCCAGGTCGCCCGTTGCGGCTCCCACTCGGCGGGCATGCGGTAGCCAAGTGCGGCCGGGGAGTCGGCTGCCGCCAGTGCCGAGGCGGCGGATAAGACGGGCGCGGCGGGCTGCCGGCGCTTCGCTGCACTCTTGGGTGTCATCTACTTTCCAAACCTCTGCGTGATCGGCCCGTAGGCGTCGATGCGGCGGTCGCGCAAAAAGGGCCAGTTGCGGCGAATCTCCTCCTGCAGCTTCACGTCCACGGTGCCCAGCAATATCTCTTCCTTGTCGTGCGACGCCTGGGCCAGGACGCGGCCAAAGGGATCGGCTAGGAACGAGCCGCCCCAGAAATCAAGTCCCGCGCCCGCCACCTGGTTGCCGCGAACGTTGCCCGTCTCGTGGCCCACGCGATTGACCGCGCCGACAAAAACTCCGTTGGCGATGGCGTGTGATCGCTGGATGGTGAACCAGGCATCGTACTGCGCCGCGCCCCACTCTTGCTTTTCCGCCGGATGCCAGCCAATGGCAGTGGGGTAGAAGATGACGTTCGCGCCCGCAAGAGCGGTCAGCCGCGCGCCCTCCGGATACCACTGGTCCCAGCAAACCAGAGTCCCGACCGAGCCTTCTTCCAGATCGAAGCTCTTGAACCCCAGGTCGCCCGGTGTGAAGTAGTACTTTTCGTAGAAAAGCGGATCGTCGGGGATGTGCATTTTGCGGTAGATACCGCGGATTTCACCGTCGCTGCCGAGGACGACGGCAGTGTTGTGGTAGAGCCCGGGGGCGCGCCGCTCAAACAGGGAAATCACGATGGCGACGTGCAACTCGCGGGCCAGTTGGCAGAAATGCGCAGTGCTGGGCCCCGGAATCGGCTCGGCCAAATCGAATCGCGAGGTGTCCTCGCGCTGGCAGAAATACTGGGTAAGGAAAAGCTCCGGCAGGCAGATGACTGCGGCGCCCCGGCGCGCCGCCTCGCGCACATGCGCCATGGCGCGCTCCAGGTTTTCGTCCGGCTCCGGCGAACAAGACATCTGTACCAGGCCTACCTCAAATTTGTCGGCCGCCACTTGTTCCTCCAGTTGATTGAGAGTCCGTGCCTAGAATATCAAAGCGGAAGACGCATCCAATGGTATGCTTCTTTGGTTGGCTTGCAACTTATGATCACCCTGCCGAAACGCGTTGATGATTATCCGGAGCTTTCAGACGAATCAATCCGTGTAGCCGAAGAGATTTTCAATGCTCATTTGAAGCGCATCGGGCTGAAGCACACTGGGCAGCGCGACGCCATTCTGCGTGCATTTCTGGAAACCCACGACCATCTTTCAACCGAAGAGCTGCACCACCTGGTCAAGCGCAGCGATTCCCGCATCGGCTTTACCACGGTCTACCGCACGCTGAAGCTGCTGGCCGAGTGCGGCCTGGCCAGCGAGGTGGCCTTCCACGACGGCGTAACCCGCTACGAGCACAGGTACAACCGGCGCAACCATCACCACATGGTCTGCACCGGGTGCGGCGCCTCGGTGGAGTTTTTTTCGCCCGAAATCGAAAAGGTGGAGCAGGAGATCGGGCGCAAACACCACTACGCCACGACCCGCCATAGCTTCCAGATTTACGGCGTCTGCGGCGAGTGCCAGAAGAAGAAGCCGGGACAGCGCGGTTTGCTCTAGGGCCGGCCGGCCGCGTGCCCGCATGGATCGCCGCCGCCGGTGAGCTTGACACCTGCCCTCCAAAACATTTATTTCTAAGGGCTTTCCTTGCACTGGTGCGCCGCGCTGCGGTGCGGCTGGACGGGAGTCTTTATAGAAAGGGAATCATTGATCATCAAGGTTTTTTATCACGAGAGATGTTTTGACGGGGCTTGCTCGGCTTCGCTGTTTACGCGTTTCTACCGCGAGCGCATTCGCCGTGACGCGGAATTCCAATACCAGGGATTGCTGCATCGCGCCGGAGCGCTGTTCAACCTGGAGGACTTCAGCGGAGACGAAAACGCCATCGTCGATTTCAAGTACCTGGCTTCGGAGAAGCTGACGTGGTGGTTCGATCATCACGAGAGCGCGTTTCTCACCGAGGAGGATCGCGAGCACTTCGAGCGCGAGCCGAGCAACACCAAGTTCTTCGATCCCGATTTCAAGTCCTGTACAAAGTTCCTGGCCACGGTAACGCAGAGCCGCTTCGGCTTTGACACGGCGCCGGTGGAAGAACTGCTGGAGTGGGCAGACATTGTGGATGGAGCCTGCTACCAGAGCGCCGAGGTCGCGGTCGCCATGCAGGAACCGGCGATGCGCATCACCATGGCCATCGAGGCGAACCAGGAACCGGGGTTTATTCCGCGGCTGATCGAGTTGCTTGCGTATCGTTCGCTGGCGGAGATTGTGGCCACGCCATTTGTCGCCACCCAGATTCCGCCGCTGCTGGAGCGGCACCGGCGTTCGATCGAAGTCATCCGCAAACACAGCCAGTGCGTCGAGCAGACCATCTTCTTCGACGTGACCGGATATGATCTGGAGGGCTACAACAAATTCATTCCCTACTATCTGCATCCGGAAAGCGTGTACAGCGTGGGACTGAGCAAGAGCAGCTTCCGGGTGAAAATCTCCGTCGGCTCGAACCCCTGGACTGGCGCGGAGAACCTGATCAATTTGGCAAAGATCTGCGAGCGCTATGGCGGCGGCGGACATGCGCGCGTCGGCGCCATCAGCTTTCCCCCGGGCGAGTTTGAGCAGGCCAGCAAGGCTGCCGGGGAAATTGTCACCGAGCTGCGCGCCCACGCACGCAGGTATCACGCGCAGTAGAGTGTTCCGATTCCACCGTGTGTACCTGCCGATCGGAGGAGGCGGCAGTGATGCTGGGCTCCGGGCGGCGGGGCCACCACCGGGGCGACGATTGCCTTGAAAGGCAATCGTTTAGAAGCGAAAGTTTAGATTTTGGTTAATCCTTGCGCAGGTGCGGAAGGATTGCCGGAAAAGATAACTATTGGATGATGTGTTATTAGCGTACTGGATAATCGTGAATTGATTTTGCCTGGCTTGCGCGGCGCCGAAGGCGGGTCAACCTGTACCGGTTGAAGGTGGCCGTGCGGTGGCGCCACGAATAAATCTTCCGGAGAGGCAAGCGAGCTTTGTCTTCGAGGTGATGCGGGCGGCGCGCGGAAGGATTTCCTCATCCACGTTACCGCCTGGCTGCCGGCTGAGCGGTACAATCGGCGATAGCCATGTCTTCCGATTTTGTTCATCTGCATCTTCATACCGACTACTCCATGCTGGACGGCGCATGCGACACCAAACTGTTGTGCAAGCGCGCCAAGGAACTGGACATGCCCGCCGTCGCCATGACGGATCACGGCAACATCTTCGGCGCGGTGCACTTTTTCAGCGATGCGCAGGAGGCCGGGATCAAGCCGATCCTCGGCTGCGAGCTGTACGTCTGCAAAAAGGAAGATCATCGCGCCGATCCGCAGGGGGATAGCTACAACCACCTGATCGTTCTGGCCGAGAACGCGGTGGGCTACAAGAACCTGACAAAGATATGTTCGGAAGCCTCACTGCACGGTTTTTACTACAAGCCAAGGGTGAGCAAGCGCTACCTGGCCGAACACGCCGAAGGACTGATTGGGCTCTCGGCGTGTTTGAAGGGCGAAGTGGCGGAGCGGCTGACGGAAGGCAAGTACGAAGCGGCGCGCACGGCGGCCAAGACGCTGGAAGATATTTTTGGGCGGGGAAATTTCTTCCTCGAAATCCAGGACCAGGGACTGGCCGAGGAAAAGCGCATTCAGAAAGACCTGTTCCGGCTGGAGCAGGATCTCGACATCCCGATGGTGGCGACCAACGACAGCCACTACATCTGCGAGGACGATAGCCTGGCGCAGGACGCAATGATCTGCATCCAGACGGGCAAGTCGATTGCCGACCCGAACCGCATGAAGTTCCAGACCAACCAGTTCTTTGTGAAGAGCAGCGAGGAGATGGGGAAGGTTTTCCAGGGATACGAGCAGGTACTGCGGCGCACCGTGGGGATTGCCGAGCGCTGCAACCTGCGGCTGGAAAAGATCAAGAATCCATTTCCGAAGTTCGATGTGCCGGAAGGCGAGACGATCGACAGCTATTTCGAGCGGATTGCGCGCGAAGGCATGGCGCGGCGCATGAACCTGCTGCGCGAGTTGACAGCGCAGGGCAAGCTGAAACACAGCTTCGGCGACTACGAAGAGCGCTTGAACCGCGAGATCGCCATCATCAAGCAGATGCAGTTTCCGGGATACTTCCTGATCGTGTGGGACTTTATCCGCTACGCGCGGGAGAGTGGAATTCCGGTGGGACCGGGGCGCGGCTCGGCCGCAGGCTCGCTGGTAGGCTACGCCATGGGCATCACCGACATCGATCCGATCCAGCACGAACTGCTGTTCGAGCGCTTCCTGAATCCGGAGCGCGTCTCCATGCCGGATATCGACGTGGACTTCTGCATGAACCGGCGCGGCGAGGTCATCAACTATGTGACCGAGAAATACGGACGCGAGCAGGTGGCGCAGATCATCACCTTCGGGACGCTGGCGGCGAAGGCGGCGATCAAAGACACGGGACGTGTGCTCGACATGCCGTACAACGAGGTGGACCGCATCGCCAAGATGATTCCGGGAACGCCGGGCATGACGATCGACAAGGCGATGGCGGACGTGGCGGCGTTCCAGGATGTGTACACGAACGATCCGGCGATCCGCAACCTGGTGGATACGGCAAAGAAGCTGGAGGGCATGGTTCGCAACTCAGGCGTACACGCCAGCGCCGTGGTGATCTCGCCGGTGCCGCTGGATGAACTGGTGCCACTGTACAAGACGAAGAACGACGAAATTGTGACCGCCTACGACATGAAGGCGGTGGAGAAGATGGGCCTGCTGAAAATGGACTTTCTCGGGCTCACCACACTTACCATCATCGACGACTGCCTGAAGCTGATCCGGATGACGCGGGGCGAAACCGTGGTGATGGAAACGATTCCGCTGGAGGATACGGAGACGTACGAGAAGGTCTTTCACAAGGGGCAGACCTCGGGCGTGTTCCAGTTTGAATCCGACGGCATGCGGGACGTGCTGCGCCGCTATCAGCCGGCGTCGCTGGAAGACCTGACGGCGTTGAACGCGCTGTACCGTCCGGGGCCGATCCAGGGCGGCATGATCGACGACTTCATCGAGCGCAAGTGGGGACGCAAGAAAGTGGACTCCATGCTGCCGGAACTGGAGCGGCTGCTGAAAGAGACGCTCGGCGTGATTGTGTACCAGGAACAGGTGATGCAGATTGCCAACGTGATCGCCGGCTATTCGCTGGGCGAAGCCGATCTGCTGCGCCGCGCCATGGGCAAGAAAAACGCCGCGGAGATGGATCAGCAGCGCGAGCGCTTTATGCAGGGTGCGGCCGAGCGCCGGTTTTCCACGGAGAAAGCCGGACACATCTTTGACCTGATGGCGGAGTTTGCCGGCTACGGCTTCAACAAATCGCACTCGGCGGCCTATGCCCTGGTGGCCTATCACACGGCGTATCTGAAGACGCACTACCCGGTGGAGTTCATGGCGGCCTTGCTGACCTCGGTGACAGGCAAGACCGAGGACGTGGTGAAGTACATTGCGGAAGCGCGCGAGATGGGAATCGAGGTTCTGGCGCCGGACGTGCACGAGTCGGAGTCGAACTTTACGCCCATCATCACGGCGGAAGGTTATAAAATCCGCTTCGGCTTGTCGGCGGTGAAGAACGTGGGCGGGAACGCGATTGCGTCGATCGTCGAGGCGCGCAAGGATGGGCACTTCAAGGGAATCTTCGAGTTCTGCGAGAAGGTGGACCTGCGGCTGCTGAACAAGCGCGTGCTGGAGTCGCTGATCAAGAGCGGCGCGATGGATTCGCTGGGGCGGCGGGCGCAACTGATGGAGGTGCTGGACAAGGCGATGGAGCAGGCGCAGAAAAGCGCGCGCGACCGCGAGGCGGGACAGCACGGACTGTTCGGCATCTTTGAGGAAGCGAACCCGGCGGCGAAGGCCGCAGACCGGCTGCCGAATGTTCCGGACTGGGACGAGTCGGTACGGCTGGCGAACGAGAAGGAGATTCTGGGGTTCTGGATCAGCGGACATCCGCTGGAAAAATACCAGGACAAGATCATGGACCTGCACGCGCTCAAGAGCAGCGACGTACTGGCGATGAAACGCTCGACGCCGAAAAATGAAGACATCGCCATGGCCGGACTGATCACCGGAGTGCGGGTCGCCAAGACCAGGAAGGGCGACTTGATGGCCGGACTGGTGCTGGAAGACATGCACGGGCGGGTGGATGCGGCGGTGTTTCCGGAGGCCTACAAGCGGCTGGCGGACAAGGTGAAACTGGAAATTCCGGTGCTGGTGAAGGCGGCGGTGCGAGTGGAGGACGACGCGGCGCCGAAACTGTTCATCAATGAGATTACTCCGCTGGACGAGGCCAAGGTGAAGTTGCCGCGCTCGTTGCGGGTCACGCTTCAACTGCCCGAAGCATTGCCGGAGACGGTGGACGCGCTGCATGGACTGTTCACGCGGTCGCCAGGCGAGGCCAAGGTGCTATTCGACCTGGTGAGACCGGGCGAGTACGTCGTGGTGATGGAAGCCGAAGGCTATAATGTCTGTGCCGACCGGGCATTCATGAACAGCGTGGAACAGTTGTGCGGTCCGGATTCAGTGAAGGTGATCGACTAGGACGAAAAGGCAAGCATGGAAGCTGGAAGCAAGGCAGACCAGGAACTGGGAAAAGTCGAACGCCAGATTGCGCAACTGGAAACGGTTGCGGAAGGCAATCCAGAGGCGCAGAAACAACTCCGGACCCTGCATGACCGGGTGGAGGGACTGCGGCGGCAGGTGCGGGCGAACTACGATGCGTGGCAGCGCACCGAGTTGGCGCGGCACCCGCAGCGGCCGTACATGCTGGATTTTGTGCAGCACATGTTCACCGATTTCTGTGAGATTCACGGCGACCGGGCCTATGGCGACGATGCGGCCATGATCTGTGGCATGGCGCGCTACCACGGCGAGGAAGTGCTGGTGGTGGGCACGCAAAAGGGACGCGACACCAAGCAGAAAATCTACCGTAACTTCGGCATGCCGAACCCGGAGGGCTATCGCAAGGCGCTGCGCGCGATGAAGATTGCGGAAAAGTTCGGGCGAACGATTTTCACATTTATCGATACGCCGGGGGCCTACCCCGGACTGGGCGCCGAGGAACGCGGACAGGGCGAGGCGATTGCCCATAACCTGAGGGAAATGTCGCGGTTGCGGGTTCCGATCCTGGTGACGGTGACGGGCGAGGGCGGCTCGGGCGGAGCCTTGGGCATCGGCGTGGGCGACCGGGTATTCATGCTGGAAAACAGCGTCTATTCGGTGATTTCGCCGGAGGGTTGCGCCTCGATCATGTGGCGCGACGCCAGCAAGCGGGACGTGGCCGCCGAGGCCATGCACATCACCGCGCCGGATTCACTCGGCTTCGGCATTATCGACGCGATTGTTCCGGAACCGGAGGGCGGCGCGCATACGGACCACGCGCGCACGGCGGAAAATCTGGACAAGGTGCTGGTGGCGAACCTGGCCGAGTTGAAGAAGTTGAGCACCGAGCAACTGCTGGACGCGCGCTACGAAAAATTCAGAAAGATGGCGCAGTACTTCCGCGAAGAATAGATGGAAGGATTTGCGTGGGACGCCCCGTCCGCTGGGATGGAGCGTTGCTGTCTGCGCTTGGCGTTGGCCCTCAGGCGTGGGCGAGTTCGGGTTCAGGTGCTTCCCGCCCAGGTGCGGAGACTGGCGCCGGGGTGGCAGAAAGGCGGGGTTTCTTGGGGTCCTTGAGGAAGAACGCCAGCGGGATCATGAGGAGGAAGATCACGCCCATGACCTTGAATGCCTCGACAAAGGAGAGCATGGCAGCCTGCTGTTGCAATTGCAGGAAGACGGCGGCGTAGGCCTGGCGGACGGCGGTTACGGGGTCGGAGCCCTTGAGCATGAAGAAGCGGGTGAACTGATGCAGGGTTGCGGAAACATAAGGCTGGCCGGGGCGGATGTGCTCGACGAGACGGTTCTGATGGAACTGCTGGCGGCGCGCCAGCAGGGTGGTCATGACGGCAATTCCGACGCTGCCGCCGATGTTGCGCATGAGATTGAAAATGCTGGTGGCATTGCCCATTTTTTCGCGCGCAACGTGGGACATGGCAGCGGTGGAAAGAGGAATGAACATGCAGGCCATGGCTCCGCCCTGCATCACCTGGGGCCAGAAGACATCCCAGTAGCCGGCGTTGAGATTAAGTCCGGAAAACATGAACATGGTGGCGGCGGCGACTAGAAATCCGGTGACGAGGAGCTTGCGGACGTCCACGCGGGCGGCAATTGCGCCCACGATAAAGGTGAGGGTAAACGATCCCAGGCCGCGCGGCGAAAGGGCAAGCCCGGCCTGCATGGAGGGATAGTTGAGTAGGGTCTCCAGGTATTGAGGGAGCAGGACAAGGCTGGCATAGAGGCAGAAGCCGACCAGCGACATCAACAACACTCCGACGGTGAAGGAGCGATCCTTGAGGGCGCGCAGATCGACAATGGGATGGGAGACGCGCAGCTCGCGGATGACGAAGAAGATCAACCCCACGATGCAGAGGAGGGCCTCGATGCGAATGTTGCGCGAGCCCAGCCAGTCCTCGATCTGTCCGCGGTCGAGCAGGATTTGCAGCGATCCCAGGCCGAGGGCGAGCAGGCCGATGCCCCAGAGATCCACGTTGGCGTCGCGCTGGCGGCGGATGTAGGGCGGGTCGTGCACGAAGCGCGCCATCATCATGATGGAGAAGATGCCGACCGGGATGTTGAGGTAGAAGATCCAGCGCCAGGTGTAGTTGTCGGTGATCCAGCCGCCGAGAGTGGGGCCGATGATGGGCGCGACGATGATGCCGAGTCCGTAGGCCGCCATGGCCTGTCCGTGTTTTTCCTTGGGAAAGGTTTCAAACAGGATTGCCTGTGCGAGGGGTTGCAGTCCGCCGCCGGCCAGTCCCTGGAAGATGCGGAAAACGATCAATTGAGGCAGGCTGCTGGCGAGTCCGCAGAGCAGGGAAGCAAGGGAAAAGCCGGCAACACAGGCCAGCAGCATATTACGGCGTCCGAAGTAGTTGGCTAGCCATCCGGCCATGGGCAGGATGATGGCGTTGGCTACCAGGTACGAGGTGACGACCCAGGTTCCTTCCTCATAGGTGGCGCTGAGGTTCCCGGAGATGTGGGGGATGGAAACGTTGACGACAGTTGTGTCCAGCACCTCCATGAAGGTTGCGAGCATCACGGCGATGGTCACGATCCACGGATTTACCAGCGCGCGGGAAACTGCTCTGCTCATGGCGATTGCCTGGGAAAAGGTAGGTTAACTCTGCCTGAAGAGCGGGTCTGTGATGCAGAACACCACAGCTTGGTAAATTTTTGCAACACACGGCAAAATGACTGGCGGAAAAATTGGGTTGGGCTGCGGATCCGGGTGGCAGCCAGGAAACGGCGCGATTGGGTGAAAAGTTGTATCCTTGTTGGCCGGAGGCGGACGCAGTGTTGACGGCGGACATTTCGGGCATATAATGCTGACATATAATGTTGGGGTCTGGCCGCGCAACTCTCCGGAAATTAATCAATTGCGTGCGTCTCGAAGGATGGAATTTCCATGGCAAGTACGGACGTTGCCCTGAAACAGGGCACTGACAACCGGCAGGATCGTGCGCCGGTGGTCAACAATTTCAGCATTCAGATTGCCACCGTGAACGGCTCCGGCTCGCAGTCCGCGAATTCAGTTCTTCTGCGGGCGGTGTTCCAGATGGGCGTTCCGGTGAGTGGTAAGAATCTATTTCCCTCAAACATTGCCGGGCTTCCGACCTGGTTCACGATTCGGGTGAGCAAAGACGGCTACGTGGCTCGCAAGCCGGATCCGGAAATTCTGATCGCCATGAACGCGGAAAGCGCCGCCAGCGATGTTCGCCCGTTGCAACCGGGTTCCGTGGTGCTGTTTGACGAACCACTGAAACTGCAAAGCCTGCGCGACGATCTGGTTTTCTTCCCGGTACCGTTTGACAAACTGGTGGCGTCGGTTGCGCCGGAGCCGAAGCTGAAAAAGCTGCTGCGCAACATGGTGTACGTAGGGGTGATGGCGCACCTGATTTCGCTGGAGATGACGGCAGTGGACGAGGCGATCAGCCGGCAGTTCAGCGCCAAGAAGCGCGCCACCGAACTGAATGTGGCCGCGGCCCACGCCGGCTACGACTACGCGGTTGCGCATCTGGCGCGTTCCCGCTTCAAGGTTGAGCGGATGAACCAGAACGCCAACAAGATCATTATCGACGGCAACTCGGCGGCTGCCCTGGGCTCGCTGTTCGCCGGGGTCACCGTGGTGCCGTGGTATCCGATTACGCCGTCGTCGTCGCTGGTGGAGACGCTCTCCGATTATTTGCGGCAATACCGGTTGGACGCCGATGGCAAGGCCACGTATGCGGTGGTGCAGGCGGAGGATGAGCTTGCCGCCATTGGAATGGTGCTGGGTGCGTCCTGGATGGGCGCCCGCGCGATGACCGCAACGTCAGGTCCGGGAATTTCGCTGATGGCCGAGTTCAGCGGCCTGGGCTACTATGTCGAGCTTCCGGCCGTGATCTGGGATGTGCAGAGGATTGGCCCCTCGACCGGGTTGCCGACCCGTACGGCGCAGGGCGATCTGCTGTCGACGGCGTTTCTTTCGCACGGGGACACGAAACACCCGATGCTGCTGCCCGCATCGGTTGGCGAATGCTTTGAGTTTGGCATCCTGGCGTTTGACCTGGCCGAGCATCTGCAGACTCCCTTGTTCGTGATGAGCGATCTGGATATCGGCATGAACAACTGGGTGAGCGATCCCTTCCCATACCCGGAGGAGCTGCTGAACCGGGGCAAGGTTTTGAGCAAGGATGACATGGACCGGCTGGGAACCTTTGCGCGCTACCAGGACGTGGACGGCGATGGCATTGGCTACCGCACGTTGCCTGGAACCGAGCACCCGAATGCGGCGTGGTTTGCGCGCGGCAGCGGACATAATGAAAATGCGCTTTACTCGGAACGTCCGGAAGACTTTGTGAACAACCTGGACCGCCTGGAGCACAAGTGGAACACGGCCCGCAACCTGGTGCCGTCTCCGGTTGTGGAGCGTACCACGCCGGGCGCCAAGGTTGGCATCATCGCCTTCGGCTCGTCGCACTGGGCGGTGCTGGAGACGGTGGACCAACTGCGGGAAGAGCAGGGAATTGCAGCGGATTACCTGCGCCTGCGCGCCTATCCGTTCAGCGCGGCGGTGGAGGAGTTTATGGAGGCGCACGAGCGCGTGTACGTGGTGGACCAGAACCGCGACGGGCAGATGCTGCAACTGATCAAGATGGATATTGCGGCGGCGGAGGTTGTGAAGCTGCGCAGTATCCGCCACTACGACGGACATCCGCTGGAAGCCCGCTTTGTTACCGATAGCATTGTTTCGCAGGAGCAGAAGTAATGGCCACCACACAGGGTACCCCGGCTGTAGTCAAGACCAACCGCATTGGACTGAGCGTGATCGACTATCGCGGCAGCAAGTCCACGCTGTGCGCGGGTTGCGGACATAACGCGATCTCCGAGCGCATCATCGATGCGTTCTACGAAATGGGCATTGAGCCCGAGCAGGTTGCCAAGGTGAGCGGAATCGGCTGCTCGTCGAAAACCCCGGCGTACTTTATGGGCCGGGCGCACAGCTTCAACTCGGTCCATGGACGGATGCCGGCGATTGCGACCGGCGCGGCGGTCGCCAATCACAAGATGCTCACCATTGGAGTGAGCGGCGACGGCGATACGGCGTCGATTGGCATGGGTCAGTTTGTACACCTGATGCGGCGCAACCTGCCGATGATTTACATCATTGAAGACAACGGCGTGTATGGGTTGACGAAAGGACAGTTCTCGGCCACGGCCGATCTTGGTTCGAAGCTGAAGACCGGCACGGTGAACGAATTGCCGGGGATTGATACCTGCGCCCTGGCAATTGAGCTGGGCGCGACCTTTGTGGCCCGCAGTTTTTCCGGCGACAAGAAACAGTTGTCCGCCTTGCTGAAGGCGGCGATTGCGCACAATGGAACGGTGCTGCTGGACGTGATCTCACCGTGCGTGACCTTCAACGACCATGAGGGTTCGACGAAGAGTTACAAGTTCATGATGGATCACGAGGAGCCGCTGCAAGACATCAACTTTGTTCCATCCTTTGCGGAGATCGACGTGGAATACGAGGCGGGCAGCGGAGTGGATATCTCACTACACGATGGTTCGAGGATGCACCTGACGAAGATCGAAGAGGACTTCAACCCGACGAACCGGATCGAGGCGCTGAAGCGGCTGGCGGAGGCTCGCGAGCATGACGAGGTGCTGACCGGACTGTTTTACCTGGACGCGGAGCATCCGAATTTTGTCGACATGCTGAACCTGGCGGAGAACCCGCTGGCAACGCTTCCGCAGGAAGTGACGCGGCCGGCGAAGGGAACGCTGGAGAAGATCATGGAAGAATACCGGTAGGGAAATTCCTGTTGGGATGATGAGGCGCGGAGCGATCCGCGCCTTTTCTGTTGGGGAGCAAAGAGCTTGGTTGGTGGCGTGGTTGCCTCCCACGTTAGCCGCGCAAAGGCGGCGCGTCGAAGGTGGGGCGCACGGAACAGCCCCAGAGTTGGAACAGCTCCAACTCTGGGCCACCCGCCGTGATTCCTTATTTGATTAGTTGCTGTCCTTCCCCCTTATAATCGCTTGTTCCCCGTCTCTTGGGTTTGAGGAGTTCTTGTGGCTTATCACGATTTGCGGGAGTGGATTGCGGCGCTGGAAAAGGCTGGCGAGCTGAAGCGGATTACGTCCGAAGTTGACCCGGTGCTGGAAGTGACCGAAATTACCGACCGGGTCTCAAAGTGGGGCGCGCGCGATGGCCGCGGACCGGGCGGGCCAGCCTTGCTGTTTGAGAACCTGAAGGGGCACCCGGGGCACAAGATTCTGATCAACCAGTTTGGCTCGGAGCGGCGCATGAACCTGGCGCTGGGATCGAACTCGCTGGATGAAATTGCGGAGCGGATTCAGCAGATGATGGACGTGAAGACGCCGCAGGGATTGCTGGAAAAAATCAAGATGCTGCCGATGCTGGCCGAGTTGGGAAACCTGTTTCCGAAGCGGGTTTCGACGGGACCGTGCAAGGAAGTGATCCGGCGCGACAACTTCTCGCTGCTGGAGTTTCCGATTCTGCAATGCTGGCCGCAGGATGGGGGACGCTTCATCACGCTGCCCTGCGTGATGACGCGCGATCCGCGCACGGGCAAGCGCAACATCGGCATGTATCGCATGCACGTGTATGACG
>CAZQDD010000023.1:0-69928 GCA_964591805.1 uncultured Acidobacteriaceae bacterium
ACAGCACAAGGGAGTATTCACTGACAACCGGTCAACCACAAGTAACGATCGTAATGATTCCTAACGTTACTTTAACCAGGAACAGTTCCTTGGCGCTGATTCGCCCGGATAGGATGTCAGGCATTCACACCTGGCTCCCGGAACTGTCCTCCTTAATTCAGCTTTACTTCGTACACAAATGTCGCCACACATCCCGCGGGCATTGTACCCGTATAGGTGGCTTGTGCGGCGGCGCCGGTAACGGTAATGGTCCCGGCAGTGAGACCGGTACACGAAGTGCCCACTGAGGCAGCCGGCGTTCCGGTTTGCAGCGTTGTATAAGGTGGTGCATTGTCATAGAGGATGAGACCGCTCAGAGCGGAAGCACCGGTGTTTGTCGCCTGTATCTGGTACTTGATGCAATAACCGGATTGTGCTGCCTGCGTGGCCGTCGAATAGGTTGGGCTGGCCGGATTGGCGCAAGTGGTATCGATATATGTCGATTTAACCAGTTGCAGGTCGCCGGAGGTTCGAGTGTCCACGCTGGTAATGTCGCTGATGGTCAGGGTAGTGTTGGCGAGGCCGCTGGAACTGCCATAGGCGAAGGTCGAGGTAATGGTCACGGTGTTCTGCATGCCGTAGCCAGCGGCCAGGGAGACATTTTCTTTCATGATGAGGCAGAGCTTGCCGCCCCCGGCGGAGATGGTGACCGACGCGCCCCAGGCAAGGTAGGTGGCGGTGGCGAGATTGCCGCTGCAGGTGGTGTCGTTGTAGAGAATCTCGGTGAAATAGTTGGGCTGGCTCTGGGCCAGGGTTTCCGCGAAGGTGACGGTGCCGCCGGTGATGCTGGTGTACTGGTGCGGGTAAAAGGCGAAGGAGCCGGGCACGGTCGTCTCCTGGCCGTTGGGACTGAAGATGTTTCCGGACTGAATGAATCCGAAGTTCACGCCCGTATAGGCGGTGTTGGTCCAGGTAACGGTAAACGTGTAGACGAAGGTTGTGGTGTTGTAGGTTCCGCCAGTGGCCGGGGTTCCGGTGTCAAAGCCGGTGGCCGTGTAGCCGCCGATCTGGGAGATGGTGAAGTTCACCGGGTTGACCGCCGTGGAAGGCAGCCAGAGGGTATAGTTACCGCCGCCGTCGACCGCAGCCTGGCCGAGCAGCGTGCTGCCGCTGTCCTTGGCCGTCAGAATGGGGCCGGAGATGCCAGGCTCGGAGCCGTTCAAATGGCCATCATTGGCGATGCCGCCGGTGCCCGCGCCGTTGTCCTTGAACAACTTGCCGCTGACCTTGACGCCTTGAAACAGGCCGAAGTTTTGCAGCAGGACCTGGGGCGGCGAGGTGGTGCTGGTGGCGATGCTGGCGGAAGCCGTGTTGGGGTTCACCATGATCCAGCCAGAGGGAATGGAGACGGCTGGCTGCGTAGTGTAGATGCCACCGGCTCCCGGAGCTACCGTGGTCAGATAAAGCTGGTAAGTGTCACCCGGAGTAATGTTGCTGAAGGAGAAGAAGCCAGTGTCGCTGGAGGAGCCGAACGGGATGGTCTGGGCGCCGATGGTGGTGCCGCCAACCGCAGCCTGGGCGCTCTTCGTGGTGTCCCAGAGGACGGCGTAGACGGCGGCGCCATTCTGCCAGTTCTCTCCCAGGTCAAGGCTGCCGTTGTGATTGACATCGTAATAAACGTAGCCCTGGAGGGTGAGCGCCGAAGCCTGCACCAGCAGATCGGGGCCGAACTCCGAGGTGGAACCCGTGACGGAGTCGGTCGCGGTCGAGGTCAACAGGGTGGTGCCGGCGGTGATGGTAACGCCAGCTGGAAAGCTCGCCGAAGAAATTGTCTGATCGAACAGTCCCTGCGAATCCGACTTGAAGGTGGCAATAAAAGTCTGTCCCTCGCCGTGCGGCACGGACAGGCCATCGCCGAGGAAGATGTTGCCGTTCTGGTTGTTGTCCGTGTTGATGGCAACGAAGAGCTCGACGGTTGCATTGGCGATGGTGAGATTGGTCGAACCGCCGACGTATCCCTTTACGTGCAGATTCCCGCCCGTGTAGGTCGCGGTCGTAATGACCGGGTAGTTCATCTGGTAGTTCGGAGAGCCGGAACTCTCGGTACCGGTGTTGGGGGTGACGCCGGCATAGTTGGATGTGCTGAAATTGTTGGGATCGCAGGTGCCGCAATTGGAAAAGAGGGCGATACCGGGTCCGAGGTTGTTGCTGGTGAGGCCGTTGAGGTAGATCGAGTTCTGCGAGATGGTGAAGCCGTAGGCGCTTTCCACCAGGATGCCGACGCCGCTGGAGTTGGTGATGAGATTGTTCTTGACGGTGACGGTGGACCCTTGGGAGATCTGCCAGATGGCGACGTTGGCGCGCTCGCCGGAGGGACTGGTGTAGCTATAGGGAGCGTTGCCGGTGAGGTTCCAGCCGTTGGAGCAGATGGTGTTGTTCAAGATCTGCTCGCCGGTCATGGTTCCGGAGCCGGCGAAGCCGAGTTCCACGCCGCCGCCCTCAAGATCATGCAAGTAGTTGTACTGCACGAGGTCGCCGCTGTAGGCAGCGGGACCGATCAGCAAGATGCCATCAAAGGTGTTGGTCTGGCCGGTTGTCGGCTGGGTCACCTCGTTGTACTGGTAAGTGTCTCCGGTGGAACCCTGACCGTCGTTGCGGATGGCGGAGTTATTGATGCGGACGTAGTTGTGATAGATGCTGCGCCCGCCGCCATTGCTCAGGGAGATGCCGAAGTTTCCGGCGACGGCAGTCGTCATGGTGCCGTCGGCATGGACGCCTACCAGGTTGTCGCGCACGGTTACGTTGCTTGCCCCGACGTAGATGGTGCACTGGTGGAAGGCCATGGCCTTGGCAGTTTCGCCGCTGCCGTTCAGATACCATTCCGCGTCGCCGCAGTTCTGCAGTTCAACCACGGGAATGGTGGTTCCGGTCCAGGCGGGCAGCGCGGTTCCTGAGGTGCCGAGCTTGGTGGTACCGGAGGTGACGCTGGGGCCGCACTGCGAGTTGGAACCGACGGAGTTGGTGTTGGGATTGGTGCCACCCAGGTTGGTGATTTCGTTGCTGGCGTCGATGGTGCCGTTGCTCGCCGTGAAGGCGGGCAGTGCGACGCCGCCCATGTTGATAAGGAAGCCTTTGCCGGAGCCGCCGCTGAGGGTGCTGAGCAGGTTGGTGTAGGTGCTGTTCATGCCGTTGGTTTCAGCGCCGTTGTAGAGCATAAAGATGGCGGACGGCGCGGTGGCTCCGGTCAGTGCGTTGGCGTTGGTGATGAACTGCGCCAGGCTTCCCTGACCGCTGGCATTCGTGTTGACCACGGTGAAGAAGTTGAAGCCGAAGTCAATGAGGGTGGCGGCTGGCTTGGCGGTCGTGAGCTGGACGGTGGTGATGGACTGTGAGTTGGCGGGAACACCCGCGCCCGCCGCGCCATTGCCGGGATCGGCCAGGGTTGGGTTCTGGCCTCCCACATAGTTGGTGACGGCCGTGGGTGCCGCGCCGCAAGCCGTGGTGCAGTTGGTGCGGTACGTCTGCACCGGGACCAGGCCGCCGCCGCCGGTATAGTTGGAGACCACGGTACTGTTCACCACGCGGACGGTGTAGCTCTTGCCGGCGGCGCTGCTGGTCACGGTGCATCCGGCGGGGGCGTTGGTGGCAAAGCTGTAGGCGCCTCCGGCCGCGGTGGTGGTGGCGCAGATGTAGTTTCCGCCGGAGGTGTACAGTTCGACGCGCGCGCCGGTTACACCGCCGCCGGCAGTTGCAAAGTTGCGGCCGGCGCCTCCCGTATAACCCTGGTCTTCAAAGACGTGGCCGGCGATTGACTGGGCGGCTGCGGGCAGCACAAATACCGCCCACAGCAGCATCAGGCCAGGGAACGCCATCAGCGCCGTTGCCAGCTTCCCTCGAATGGTGGAACTCCTTCTCACACTTACGCCTTCTCCGGCAGAACAAATTCTAACCTGCGCCGCAAAATTCGGCTTGGACGAGTTGCCCGCAATGTTGATTCAAAGCAGTCCCGTCAGCTTTGCCTTGGTACTCTTGCTGCATGCTCTCCGTGCGCGGCTTGGTAAATCGGCTGCCGATGTTCCGTTACAAGCGCTGCACGGATGTCAAATCAAATCTCTTTTCCATGCTTCAGGAACGGGAACAAGGACTCATCAAACTTGAATCGCAACCGGACAAAGGGACCGCGTCGCGTCGCTTCCTCACCGCTGAGGTCGCGGTCGTAGAAACCGGTAAAGTTATAGCCAACCGAAAGCCAGAGGTTCGTGCGCAGCATGTAGCCGATCTCGGCTCCGTTGGCGTATTGAATGTTGTTGAAGTGGTCTGAGAACAACGCGCTGCTGTCCACACCCACATCCCAGTGGGGATTGATGTCATGGGTGACGCGGGCGGTTGTCATATGGCCATCGAGGGTGCTATCCACCACGTCCGTGACGTCGTCCGACCACTTGGTGGCGTAGCGGAAAGAAGCCACGGTCTTGGCGCTTCGCTGGTAGTTGATGGCGGCGCTGAGAATGGCAACCTTGCGGTCGGGAATCACGATGGTCGAGGTGCCGTCCTCTTCCTGCTTCAGCTCAAGCATGGTGAGGAGCGTGAACCGGTTTGAGTTGGGTGGGCGGAAAGCGACACCGTTCTGAACCCGGATTTGCAGGCGGTCGGTCTCACCCGCGGTTTTGGGCATCACAACCGAGTAGACGGAGCGATTCAGCAGGGTGTAATTGTCATTGAGTTTGATGGCCAGGCCGAAGCTGCTGAGGATGGAGGTATCCGTGGTGCTGCCGCGCCACTCAAACCGGCCGGAGGATTTCCATCGTGGGGAAGCAGTGTATTCCAATGAGCCGGTCAGGGCGAGGGCGCTGTCGGTCGCGGTGCCACTCAGAGGCTTGACGTTTTCGGCGCTCACGCTCATCTTCAGCCCCGGACGGATTGGGAAGACGTTGCGCAAGCCAATGGCAGCCTCGGTCTCTCTCCCCGAGAAAGCGTCGATGCCGCGGTATTCGCTGAATACGTGCTCATCCTTCCAGTAGGTTGTGTCAATGCCGAATACGGTGGAGTTCTGCTGCTGAACTCCATTGAGCTCGTTGAGATTGCCCAGCGACGAAATCAGTTCATGACGAACGTAGAATTTCCCCTTCGGCAAGAACTGGTAGTTTCCCCCCACGGCGAACATCTGCTTGCTTTCGTCAAACATGTCGGCTTCGTACTCGCTGTAGAGCGAGAGCTTCTTCAGCTGGGGAGGCTTGATCGTGATTTTGGCCCGCAGGTCGTCATTGGCTGAAGTTGGGACAGAAGTTTCGCTGCTACTGGTCGCGGTGCTGCTTGTGCCGGTCGTCGGGGTGGTGGTGGACGGGACGGTTCCGGACAGGGATTCCGTGCTGGTGATGGCGCCGGCGTGTCTGTATCCGAACTCGACGGAGAACGTCTTGTTCACGTCGATCTGCGCGGTAGTAAAGATGCCGGTCTGCGACACGCCCGTGTCGGTGGCCTCCGAGCGGATCATCTCAAAATGCAGGTCAAGGTGCTTCCGGGCATGATAGGTGATGTTGGCGCCGCTCTCGCCGCTGCCTTGGTTCAGCATCGCGTTGGGGTTGTCAAAGCTGGCGTCGGTGCGTCCAAAATAGATGCGGGAATCGATCTTGCTGTTCTTCTGCTTGAACTCGGCATGCACCCCGCTGCCGGCGCCAAGCGTGGGCGTCCAGGTGCGCGCATACTCAGCGACCAGGGTTGCGTTCTTGCTGAACTCATAGGTGCCGTTGGTGCCCCACAGCCGCATCCCGGCGGAAGGCGTTTTGTCATCGTAGTAGGTGCCACCGACGCGCAGCTTATCGAAGTGCGCGGTGGTGTCGATTCCGCTCATCCAGTACTTGGGACCACCGTTGTCGAACTCGTAGGTCACGCGGATCGAGATCGGATTCCCGCTCGGGTCAAAGCTGGGAATCGGCTGCTGAAAGAGGATTTCTCCGGTGAGGCTGTCAAACGAGTAGTCGGTCAGCAGGGTCTCGGTAATGTCCTGCAAGATGACCGAAGGCTGGTTGCGGTTGCGAACCAGCAGCTCAACCGTTTCAGAGTTCAGCACCACGTCCATGCGGGTTACCAGGTATGGTCCCGAGGTGCCGTTGGCAGGAATCTCCTCCACGTATTGCTGCACGCTGTCGCGGGTGGTGAAGGCGGTGTATTGGAAGTGCGAGTCTTCCTGGTGAATCCTGAATCCGGTGAAGCTGCGATTAATGTTGGACAGGACCTTGGCCGGATTCTGGCTGTCACCAGTGTTGTAGTCGCCGTACATCACGTAGTCTTTGCCGCGATCCAGGCGCAGGTAGAGGCGGCTCGTGGACTGCGCCTCATAACCGCGGGTGGAGCTGTCGCCGTACACCAGGTAGTAGTCATCCGGCTGCGCGTCGCGAAACATCGGGTCGCCGGACCGTTTGTCGGAGTCGTAGGACATCGTCAGCAGGGTGTTTCCCCAGATGCGGCCCTTGATGAATGTGCCGACGTGCGCCTGATAGTCGGCAGTGCCGCTGGCGTTGCTGGCCTCCAGGCGGCTCAATTCATTCTGCAGGGTGTAGAAGCTGGCGCTGCTGGCCCCGGCGCCGGAGAAACCGCGGAAACTCAACGTCTGGTCCACCACGCCAATCGCCATCAACGGCCGGAGCTCGGGAGTAAACGCCAGCTTGACGTCGCAGCTCAGGGTTCCGCTGGACACCGCGATCTTGCCGCTGACCGGTTCCATCGGAGGCATGAGGTTGAAGACAGCCTCGCCGCCTTCAATAAATTGCTGCGTTCCCGGTTCCCGGGGATTCAGGTCCACGGCGTCCCATTTGCCAACCGTTGTTTCCAGGGTCACCGGCGTGCGTGAGGTGACCGGGACGCCGTGGGCATCCACCAGGCGCACCCGCACCCGAATCGGAGTCTTGCCGTCTGCAACCGGATTGCGGTTGGCGGGCTCAACCAGAATTGCCGCCAGATTTCCGGGGGCAATCAGCGTCAGTTTGCGGTAGCCGCGCTGGTTGCCGAAGGAATCGAACATTTTCGCTTCCACCACGTTGCTTCCGGGATTCAGCTCCAGTCCGATATACAGCCAAGCCTGGAGATTGATCGAGTTTTCCGTACTGCGCTGACCGATATGATCTGCGGAAATCTCTTTTCCATTCACGCTCAGGGCAAAATTGGTGCCGAGCACGCCTTTGAGGGCAATGTTGACCTGGGTCGAGCCGACGATTTGCCCATCCTTAAGTCCGATGAAATCAAAATCATTGGTAGTGCCGGGGCGGATCAGCTTTTCGACGCGCAGACCGCCCTGCATCTCAGATTCGCGGGGCTCGTTGGGCTCCGGACGTTTGCCTGCGTCTGGAGCCGCTGCCGCCGCCCCATCGGCGCTGGCAGACGCCGGACTGGCGCTCGCCGCAGCATTCAATCCGGCGGAGGACGCCGCCATGGCATCGGACGCCGGCGTTGCCACCGCCGCAGGTAAGGCAGCCGCCGTACCATTCGTGCTGGCGCCAGGGTTGCCGGACACCTGGGTGACACCCTGGGCGGGGTTCGTGGGTGAGCCGGCGCCATCCAGGATGGCAGAGGTTGCAGCCCCGCGGCGCTGTTCCATCGACATGTCGGTGCGATCCAGCAGGGGATCCTTCTTCAACAAGGCCGCCGCTTCCGAAGCCGCCGCGCCTTTGGCCGGCGCGCGCGCCGAAAGCGCCTTCATGGACTCCACCGAGCACCCGGTCACCGCAAAATCCGCGCGATGCAGTTCGGCGTCAATCATGTCCACAAACAACGACTTGCCATCGCCGGCGTTGGTGGAGTAGATGACCTCCGGTTTAAAGCCGGCGGGCAGGGTGTAGTTGTCCAGCCGCAAACCGTGCAGCCGCGCCGTCACCCCATAAATGCTGTACTTGCCAGCCTCATCCGTAATGGCAAACGTTCCATTATCCAGGTAGACACGCACGCCGGGGATGCCCGGTTCGTTGTTGTCCTGCACATGATTGCCATTGCAGTCGGCATAAACCTTTCCGAAGATGACGCCGTTGGTGTCAAACACTCCGGCGATGATCTTGATGGTTGCCCGGGCGGTGTTCGAGCGCGTGATGCCGCTGGCCGCGTAAGCGGTGTTCATCGTATTGTTGTTGTTGGCTTGCGGCAGAAGGCGCACGTAGTAGTGAATCTTTTCGTCGGCGGCGATGGGCAAATCGCCAATCTTGAAGGTCAGGACCGGACCTCTTCCCCCGGCCGGATCCGCCAGGGCTACCGAGCCCAACTGGGCGGAGTGCAACTGATACATGAACCCGGGCGGCAGCGTGTCCACCACGGTCGTATTCGGCATGTCGGTGCCGGTATTGTTTGTCACCTCCAGCGTGTAGCCAAGCAGAGAGTCGGAATCAACCTCGACTTCATCCGGAGTCTTCTGGATGAAAAGTCCGCTGAGCGGGCCTTCATCGAGAGGAACATCGAAATTGACTACCCCGCCCAGGGAAGAAACCAGGAAACTGCCGCCGTAGGAATCGGGCTGAATCACCTTGCGCGACGGCATCGACAGCGGGGAGAGTGACGAGGGAAACTTGTAGCCATTGGGAGGCACAAGGGTCAGTTTGTAGGTACTGGTTGCAACCTGCGGAAACTGGTAGCTGCCATCGCTGCCGGTCGTAAGCGTGCTCGGCGCTGGAGTCTTGCCGTCGGCCAGGTACACCGTGGCTGGCTGGCCGGGATGTCCGCCATTTCCCTGGCCGGTCACGTCGATGATCGTAACCTGGGTGCCGCTGACCGGATTGTTCGTGTGACTGTCAAAGACAACCCCGTAGGGATCCACATAGATGGTGGCGTCGGCCGTGGCCGCGGCGCTCACTCCGCAGCCTTCCGTGTCGATGGTGGCCGTCAGCACCTCGCCCTTGTCCACCTCGAGGATGCCGTCATTGGGCACAACGGGAGTGCTATGGGCGTCGGCGAGTGGAACACTTTGCACCTCGAAGACGCCTGTGTTCGGGCCGGTCTCAACCGCCCGAAAGGTTTCCAGATCGTGCGTCTGGTTGGTGGTGATGGTGATGGTATGCGTTTCCGCCACCAGCGGATTCAGGTTGCAGGCGGCAGCCTGGGCCAGGATGTGAATTGTGCCGCCGATGGTGGCGACCGTGGCCTTCTGGGTAAACGTGGTATCGGTGTAGTAGGCGATGGTCGGCGGCAGCAGCGGCACGGAGACGGTAACCGTGTCGGAGTTCACGGTCTGGCTCTGGCGATTGAACACAAACGTCACAGCGGCGGTATTGCTGAAATTTCCGCTGGCGTCATCGTCCACGCGAACGCTGAACGAAAAGTTATAGCTCTGGCCGCCACTCAGCGTGGGCACCGCAAATCCGACCGTATCAATATTCGCATTGCTTGGAGCAGTCGTCGTAAACTGCCCGCTCGGGGCGCCTAACACGTGGTAAAAAACCGTCAAACCGCCGGTGTTATTCGCAAGGGCTGCAGTGGCCGCCGAATGCTGCCCGCTGCGGGCGCCTACCGCCTGGTTAGGAACCGTCGCGCCGCTCGCGCTGACAATGCTCGCAAAGTGGGTGTTCGCAGGAATCTCATCCAAAACGTAAATTGCCTGCTGGGTGACGCCATCCAGCACTAGCGGGCCGGGGCTGGGACTGGTTGCGTCGCTGTTGGAAAGTAACAGGCTGAAGGTGACGTTTTGTCCGCGAGCGGACGAGGTCGTGCTCGCCGAGTTCCGCAGAACCACGTTGGGGCTTGCGCTGGCCACCGTGGTCTGAACCGGGTTCGAGGGCGCGTCGCTCACCGTGGCCCCGGAACTCGCAAGGTAGCTTACATAGGCGATGTTTTGGATGATGGATCCCACTGGCGCCTGTTGGCACCATGCAGCCACTGCACACAGCATCAGCAGCCACAACCCGGGTTTAGGCAGGAATCTCATGACTGGGATGAAGAGCCCCTTCGCGTGTCAACAAAGAACCTCCGTGGCGAGAAGGAAGGGGAGCAACCTCCCCGCCACGGTTTACAACAAGCCGCAGTTAGTTCAGCTTGACTTCAAAAACGATGGTCGCCGTGCAGTTTGGCGTCATCGATCCGGTGAAGGTGTAGCTGACGGGCGAAGCACCGCTCAGCGCCGCGACCGTTGGGTTCGTCAATGAGCAGGAATTAGCCGCGGTTGGGGTGAAGGTGCCTAGGTACGTGGTATACGGCGGAGCTCCGTCCGTAATGGTCAGGGCCGTGGCGTTGGTCGTCCCGGTGTTGGTGGCCACAATCTGGTACATGATGCACTGGCCGGAAGTGACCGTGCTGCCGCTGTTCGTGGTATAGCTCACCGATGCCTGATTGCATGTTTTGTCAACAAACAGCGATTTCACCAGCTTCACCTGGCCGGAGACTACGGTCGTGGTATCCGTAACCGCGATGGCCGTGGAATTGTTACCGGTGACGGTGATGCCCCATCCGGTGACATCCGCGTCGCCGGGATTGGCCCCGGCCGGAGCCTGGACCACCAGGTAGTAGATCGCCGAAGCGCCCGGATTCAGTGAGACGGTTGTGGTTCCGGGAACAACCGGGGTAGCAAGGGTATTCAGGGTGCCGGTGCCGTCGGCCGCAAAGATCGCAACCGTCCAGCCACCTGAGTTGGAGTTGGTCGGAGTAGTGAAGTTGACGGTTTCCGAAACGTTGCCGCCGTTGGTGATGACGTGCTTGTAACTCGTCGTGCCACCCGCATAGATCGTCCCCTGGTTGTTCGGGGAGATCGAGACGCTGGCGTAACTGTTGACGGTAGCCTTCACCGCCATCTGGTCAATTCCGCCGGTGCCACTGGACTGTGCCTGAACCGCAAAGTAGTAGGTGCCTTGTGCGTAGCCTGCGGGAACCTGCAATACCAGGCAATATTCCGCGTTGCTGCCCTGGGCGATCACACTGGAGGCCGTGACCGGAGCGCCGTAGGTGGAGCAGGACGTGCCCGTGTTGGGCGCGATCTGGACCGTCCATGCCGGGATGGTGCCGCTTGCCGGCGGAGTGGTGCCCGCCTGCGTACTGGTGAACGGGGTGAGCGGAGTGCTCAGAGTGCCGACATCGGTGGTGCTGTAACGGAACGAAAGGTTGTAGGCATCCGGCGCGGTGCTGGTGCCGTTGTTGAAGATCCAGAACGGAATGGCAATGATGGCGCCTGGGTTGCCGGTGTACGGCCCGGCGGCTTCACCGCTAACGCCCGTGCCGTTACCGATGGTGTCCGCAGCGTTCGCAGCCACGTCAACTCCGGCGTTCTTGGTGCTGGTGATGGTGACCTCATCCTGAATTACGTCTTGCAGGCCAGGCGTGGCAAAGTTGCTGGCCGTGGCGTTGGTCGAGGTTGCAATCAAATTCACGGCGAACGTGGTGGAGGAGGTGACGGTGAAGTTTGCCGGCACGGTTGCCGCGACTACGATCGTGGTTGTGCTGTTGGCTGTGCCGTTGGCGGTCAGCGGACCGGAATCGACGATGCCGTCGCCGTTGCTGTCGGTCAAAGGAGTCTTGCCGTCACTGCGATACAACTGGAAGGTTGTACCCTGAGGGAACGGTTTGGCGATGGTCGGATTCAGCGTGGTGCCGGCGCCCGTTGGGTCCAAAGTCAGGTTGAAAGTGTCGGTAACCAGGCCGCTGTTGGCGATGGTCTGGGACCAGAAGATCGTCGTGCCCGCACTGTAGGAGGTCGGCGCGGTGATGAGGTCGGTGTCAGGAGTTGTGTTCGCAGTCGGTGCCGTGCCGGTGCCGGCCGTGTAGGTGACGGCGGTGGCTGGGAGCATGGCAGCGGAAGCGGTGAACTTTACGCCAGCATAGCCGTTGAAGGCAAGGCTGACCGTGTTGGTGTTGATGTAGGTCGAGCTGCTGGGGATCGTGTTGCCGCCGCCATCCACGTACTGGTACTCGGCGTAGTTGGTGAAGGTCGCCGGGTAGGTGGTGGGAGTTCCCACGGTTACCTGGTACTGAATGGTCCCGGTGACGCCCGGGGCAACCGATGCGATGGTAGCCTGTGGCGCGTTTGTACTGTAGCCGGCCCAGGCAAGGCCGGTGGCAGGCGTGGCCGAATCGGCCAACGAGGTGCCATTCCAGACCAAGGTGCCGGTCTTGTAGGTGAAGTAACCCTGCGTGGCCAAAGGATCGAGGATGATGACGCTGGTTGCGGTGGCATTGCCGGTGTTGGTGTAGGTCAAGGTCACCGTGCTGGTGCCGCCGACGCCTGCCGCCGACATCGCCTTGGTCACGTTGATGACGCCATTGGACGAGTAAACTACCGTATCCGTGTTCGGACTACCGGTTATCGTTGCTCCCGTTCCGCTGCTCGCCGCGCTGAGGCTCAACTGGAAGTTGGCTGCGGGATCGGTTTTTAGAGCTCCGGAGGTAAGCGTTGCCACGACAACGACCTTGACATAGGCGCCCGCGGCGACTGGGATGCCCGTTCCGCTGAGATCGGTCGTGTTGTCCGGGATGCCGTCGCCGTTGGCATCAATATAGATGTGAACGTTGGTGAGATCGGAACCCACCGTCCCGTCGGTGAGCGTTACCGTATCTGGTCCGTTACCGGTGTTCTGGTAGGTGTGCGGGAATAGCACCTGGGTACCCGGCGTGGCGTACTTGCTCTGCGACTGGTTCAAGGTGCCCTTGTAGATCTGGGTGACCGACGTTTGCACCAGGTTTGAAAATGCCTGGCGCGATACGCTGTTGGCGTCGGTATAGGTGGCAGTCGCCTGGTTGCCGATTACAGACCCGGCAGGCGCGACAACTTGCGCGGAAAGCGTGGGTACGAACAGGGCGGCGATGAATAGGAGTGTCAACGCCACCGTTGCGAACCTGGCTACTCGCAGCTTGGAGGAACGCTCGTGGATTCGATTCATACTTTTCTCTCTCTCTGAATGCTTTAGTGACCGATGTCTAAAAAAGTGTCGAGGCGGGCGCGAATCAAGACAGCTAGCGCGCGGCCGGTCCAGTGCTTACCCTGACTCGCGCTGATACGGTGCGGCTTGCGCCGCCCGCCAGGTCACCCAGTGACCAGCGCAGAGCTCGATACTCGGAAAATGCAACTTCCTGCTCAATCATCTTTCCGTCGCTGTTCTTAACCATGTGTTTTAGCGGAATGGGCGAAAACTTGATGCCGTCCGTGCTCGCCCAGGCGCCCGCGGGAGTCGCCGTGCCGGGGATGTATTCGGTGCCGGTGGGTATGGGAAGGGTGGCGTCGACTTGCGTGGCGGGTGCCTTGTCTACGTTCTTGTAAGTGGCAGTGTATTGGAGGACATCGCCGGGAGCCGCTTGCTTGGCCGGCGATAATACCTCTTTGCCCTGTTGAATGTTGACTTTTTCCGCCTTCATTTCCACTTTCACTTCCGCTTGCGCGGCAAATGACAGAAGCGCGAGGACGGGTATCATTGAGAGAACAAACTTTAGTGTCTTCACTGTTTCCCCTTTTTATGTGCGTGAAGAGCGTGACTTACGCGTTCTTCTAAGATGTTTCTAATGATTCGAGGTGAATTGAAACATAAGGGCAGCACCTTGCGTAATTGATAATCAATGTACCTGACAGAAGTAATGGGTACGTTAGTACCCCACAATGTGAAACTCAGGTGACAATTGCGAACTGAGTGCAGGCGAAAGAGGCTTCCGAGGCAGATCTGTCCTCGTTGGCGGCCTCGCTTCAGACGCTCAATCAGGGATGCGATCTGGATTTTTTAAATACGATTTCTTAACTTAGGTTGAATGGCAGCCAATCCGTGCCTGGGAACTGGAACAGACAAGTAAAAAAGCACACGGCAAGGCGAATCACTGCACCGTCTGCAACCCAACCGCTCGACCCAGCCTGGCCGGTCTGCGCAAAATAATAACTCTGGAAAAATGCAGTCTGGTGGGTAGCAGAGGCGCATAAACAGGCAGGATCCGCTGTTGCCGCATGGCGCGGGTTTCAAGTCATCTGGGTGTTCCAGATGGCCTGAGCTGTGCCTTGTTTCCACTGCCATGGCGTTGGCTCGCGCTGCCCAAAATTCGCCGCGCCGGGTAGCGCTTGTACCAGATCACTGGGCCGTTTTCCTCTCCATCGGAGTGATTGCGAAAATCGCGGGTGCGCTGGGTATCCTGCAGTCAGAACCCTTCCGTGGTCTCCATTTTTGCGGCTTCCATTGCCACCGCAAGCAGGTTACCCCGCAGGTTACTCAACATCAGCGGGCATTTGGATGGGTGCCAGTTTCTCCGCCTCCGCGATCATCGTTTCCAGGCTTACGCGGATGCCCTCACCCCAGAAGGTCTCTTCCGTGGCATCGAGGCCGAACGGTTGCAGGAGCTCAAATACGCTTTTCGTCGCACCGGAACGGAGCAGGTCGAGATAGAGCGGCTCAAACCGGCTGCCAAGGCGCATTTGCTGGGCATACAAGCTCTGCGTCAGGAGCTCGCCGAAGGCATAACCGTAGACGTAAAACGGCCGGTGGAAATGTGAAACATACGACCAGAGATGGCTGGTGTCTTCATAGGTGAACACCTCGCCATCTTTTCCGTATAACTCTTTAGCCGTAGCCAGCCATAACCCGTCGAGCTCTTCCACGGAAAGTTTCCCGGGGGCGTTCCACTCCGTATATTCAGCATTCATGCCATGGATGCGGCGCTCAAAGTTGGAGAACCCAATTTGCCGCACCACGGTGTTCAGCATGCCTTCAATCTTCTGGGTTATCAGCGCCAGCAGCGCTCGACTGTCTCCCTTTTCCGCAAGCTGTTGCCGCAGAAAACTGAATGTCGTCATCTCGCCGAAGACGGAAGCCGTCTCGCAGTATGCAATCGGTGGATGGAACATCAGCGGCCCCTGCGCCTGGCCGGCCAGAATGCCATGGACACCGTGGCCGAGTTCATGGGCCAGCGTCATCACGTCGTGGTTCGAACCCATGTAGTTCAAAAGCGTGAAAGATTGCGGCCGGTTTCCGGGAAGCACCAGGGAACAATTGAAAGCCCCGCCGCGTTTGCCTTTGACGGTGGGAACGTCAATGCGCTTGGAGGCAATGAAGTCCTGGATGATGCCGCTCAGCGTGGGACTGAAACTTTCATAGGCCGCAAGAACCGTCGCGATCGCGTTGTCATACGGCACCACCGTGGTATCGGCGAACGGCAACGGCGCGTTGCGGTCACTCCAGCGGAGGGTTTTCAGGCCGAGCAACCGGGCCTTGAGACGATAATAGCGGCGGGCCAGCGGTCCAGCCGCGTGCAGTACGGCGTTGTGCAGGGCATCGACAACCGCATCAGGAATGCGGTTCTCCTTGTTCCGCGACTCCATGGGATTGCGGTAATGGCGTTCCTTGCCCTCCACCGCGGCCTTGCCCACGATCACATACAGCGTCTGCGCTGAATACTTGGCGAAGTATCCTCCCAGGCCATCGTTGATTGTCTTCTGCACTTCCGCGCGCAGGGCGGCATCTTTCGAAGTCGTAAGAATGTCGAGCATCTCGGTCAGGTTCTTCTTCTCGCCCTTCAGGCCGAAGCGAAGATCCGCCTCACACTCGTCAAAAAACTCATCCCAGGAGGCCGGGCCAAACGGAGCGCGCTTGGTAAGAGCAGCTTCCACGGGTTCGCTCAAAAAATGCGGCTTGAAGACCCTCTGATGCTCGATCCACGGCCGATGCCTCCGGACCACGGGATCGCCCTCGTACCACTTCTCAAGCGTCGCATCGTCGAGCGCGACCAACTCCAGTTCGAAGAACGTCAAATACTCGCCCTGAATCTGGCTCATGGTCTGTTGCACCGCTGCCACCTTTGCCTTCACCGCCTCATCCGTCACATCCAGACTTTGCTGGAGAGAAAGATAGACCATGATCTTTCCCCCAAGCATGTCCAGTTCCGCATAATCGGAGATCGCCTGGCCCAGCTTATCGGCCAGTTTTCCCTGGTAGTTCAGGTTGAATTGCTGCGCACTTTTCGTGAATTCCGCGATGTCCAGGTCGATTTGCGGATCCCCGATTGCGGAGTAGATGGAGGTCAAGTCCCAACGGACATTGCGATCGGTGGTGGATAGATTAGGCATTGTGTGAATTCGGATAGGCAACCGAATTGAAATTGTAACAAAACCCGGAAAACAAAGGTTCGGCGTACCGTCGAATGCCGGAAATCCGAGGCAAAGGCGAGGCGCACGGCAGCCGCGATGAAGGTCGTCGCCGGCGCACGCCACACCGCGTCTGGCTGCCTACTGCAGTTCCACGATGATTGGGGTATGATCCGACGGCTTCTCCTGCGCCCGCGGCTCCCTGTCGATCTCGCAGTCCTTTAACCGCCCGGCCAACTGCGGAGACAGCAGGAAATGGTCGATGCGAACGCCGCGATTATGCTCGAACGCCTGCCGGAAATAATCCCAGTAGGTGAACTGCCCGCCTTCCCCTGGATGCAGCGAGCGGAAGGCATCGGTGTAGCCAAGGTCGAGCAGTGCCCGGTACCGCGCCCGCGTCTCCGGCTGGAACAGCGCGTCATGGACCCAGGAGGAAGGCTTATGGCAGTCAATCTCCTCCGGAATTACGTTGAAGTCTCCGCCGATCAGCACCGGCATTGCCTTGTCGAGCCAGGCGCGCATCTCCACGTTCAGCCGGTCCATCCAAGCCAGCTTGTAGGCAAATTTGTCGCTCCCGACGGGGTTACCGTTCGGAAGATAGATATCGACGACCCGGATGCCCAGAATGGTGGTTTCCAGAAACCGTGCATGACTGTCCGCCTCATCGCCGGCCAGCGTCGTGCTGATCGTCTCGATCGGATGGCGCGATAAAATAGCGACGCCGTTATACGCCTTCTGGGTCACCGCCGCGCTTCCGTAGCCGAGCTCTTCAAACACCTTGGCCGGAAACTCCGTACCCTTCAACTCCTGCAGCAGCAGCACATCCGGCTGCCGCGCCTTTAGCCACCCGGTGACAAGGTCAAGCCGCGCCCGGATCGAATTCACATTCCAGCTGGCGATTTTCATAGTCATCACTCCACTTCCATGTGTCCCCGTGGTGCTTCAAGATCACTTCCAACGAAGGGCGCGCAGGACGGCCAGGCTCGCCTCGGTATCATTGGGATCAAACGAGACCGTACCCTCGCGGTCTCCGTCTTGAACCACTACACAGCCCGCAGTGATCAGTTTTTGCCGGGACGAAACCCAGTGGCCGGTGATTGTCACTGCCAGCAGGTCGCCGGTGTGTTGGCAAATGTTCCCACCGGTCCCCATCACCACGGCGCCCTCGCCGCCTGCGGTCACCTCCAGGCCATAGTCTCGCGCCCATGACTCCAAATCCGTGGAGCCGGGAAATCTTAAAAACATACCTGAATCCTAGATGATCCGGACGTGCTGCCGATGGTTGCTCAGGGATCGCAGTGCAGCGCCGCCGGCAACAGGATTGTGTCCGTGTCGTCTGTCCACAAGCTCGGCTGGACTGCAACACTCCCCGCCCGGTCCAGCGCCGCAATTCTCGTCTGCCACTTGTCTACTAGCTTTGCCGCTCTCGTTTGTTGTCGTTGCGCCCGTTTGAGCATGCGCTCAGCGTGCTCCCGCTCACGATTTGAATCCGGCCTCTTCATGTCCGCCATACTATAAAGATCGCAATCAATCCCTCAGCCAGCCGCAAAAACCGCAAAGATTCGCTCCCATCGTACCACCACGGCAACGCCATCCTGACCGCAGGCATTGCCGGAAATATTTTCCCGCCGGCCGGAGTCACACCTGGAGCTACCCACGGGTCATGGTTCCGTCCCAGGTGCTGACTTTCGCCGGAATCTCCTTGCCCGCGAACCAGGTCGAGGTCACGTTTTTGGTTTCCGTATAGAAGAGAAAGCCGTCGCGCCCCATGCAATGCAGATCGCCAAAGAACGACTGTTTGTGTCCGGTGAAACCGAAAATTCCAAGCGGAACCGGGATGCCGACGTTGATGCCGACCATTCCTGCGTCGCTGCGCCGGGCAAACTCCTGCGCAAATTGGCCGCTTTCGGTGTAGATCACGGAGCCATTGGCAAAGCAATTGTTGTTCATGATGCGGAGACCTTCTTCGAAGCTATCCACGCGCTTGATGCAGAGAACGGGACCAAAGATTTCGTCCCGGCCGCATGCCATCTCTTCGGTTACGTGGTCAAAGATCGTTGGTCCAATGAAGAAGCCTTTTTCACATTCCGGTGGAACTTTGGGATTTCGCCCATCCAGAATCAGCTCGGCGCCCTCCTGGATGGCGGTCTCGATCCCGTTCAGCACGAACTCCTTGTGTCCCTGGTTTACCACGGGACCCATTCCCGTCTGCTTGTCATAGGCGGGACCCAGATTTACCTGCTTTGCAAGGCGCACCACGGCTTCGATGAGCTGCCCGGCGACGGCGTTCTCCACGACCACGACCGGAAGGGCCATGCAGCGTTCCCCGGCGCATCCGCAGAAGGAGTTGATGATGCCCTGTGCCGTGCGCTCAATGACCGCGTCGCTCATCACCAGAGCGTGGTTCTTGGCCTCGGTGAGCGCCTGCACACGCTTGCCGTGAGCCGCGGCCGTCGCGTAGATATGCCGGCCGACGCTGGTGGAACCGACAAAAGTTACGCCCTTGATGCCCGGATGCCGGAGCAGGATCTCCGCTTCATTGCGGCTCGTGGTAACCAGGTTGAGGATGCCGTCGGGCAGACCCGCTTGCTGCCACAGTTCGCTAATACGCATGGAGGTTTGCGGTGCGAAACTGGCCGCTTTCAGCACCATGCAGTTGCCGCTGGCAATGCAGATCGGAGCCATCCATCCTTGCGGGATCATGCCGGGGAAATTCCACGGCGCGATGCCGGCGAAGACGCCCATGGGTTCGCGGAACTGCACCGTGTTATAACCGGGAGACACATTCATCAGCGACTCGCCCTTCATCATCTGGGGTGCACCGCAGGCAAATTCCACAACCTCGATGACCTTGAGAATGTCGCCCATGGCCTCGTCCCACTTCTTGCCGTTCTCCCGGGCACACAGGCCGGTCAATTCCTCCAGATGCTCGTCGAGCAGCTGCTTCATCTTGAACAGCACCTGTACGCGCTTGCTGATGGGAGTGTCCCGCCATGCCGGAAACGCTTGGACCGCGGTCTCAATCGCCTCTTCGACCTCGATGGCCGTGCACTGTGGCGCATAAGCGATCACGGCGCCGGTCGAAGGGTCGTAACACGGCATGTACTTGCTGGTTTTGGATTCTTTCCAGACACCGCCGGCGAGGTACTTGAGCTTTTTCGGACGCGCACCACTGATGGCATCGGGCTCGGCGTCATTCGCAGCAAAGTAATATCGATCGGTGGTTACGGCATCGGCAATCGCGGCTGAAGCGTTCATAAAGTCTGACCCCCGACAGACATTGTAGTCCAGTGCTTTCGTCAAGCCGCCACCGCCGGATGCGGCCCTGGGCTTATCGCCATCGCCGTGGAGCTGCCGGTCTTGGCAACCGGTGGCCGTTACAGGTAGGCTTAAAGTGGGAGCTCTCCCGTTGTTCGCCTGATTTTTCCGGCGGCCGCTGGTACCACCAACGGCGGCTGTGTTCACGGCGGGAGAAGTGCTTGAGAGTAAAATTTAGTTCGGGAAACTGGTACGGCGGAAGCAGAGGAAATCATGCAATATCGCAAGTTTGGAAAACTGGATTGGAAGGCTTCGGCGTTAGGTTTTGGCTGCCTGCGCTTTCCCACCCTCAGTGGGGAGCGTTACGGTGCCGATATCGATGAAGCCGAAACGGTCCGCATGATTCGCTACGCGATTGATAACGGCGTGAACTATGTGGACACGGCCTCCAACTATCATGGCGGACGCAGCGAAACCGTGGTGGCCAAGGCACTGCAAGACGGCTATCGCGAGAAAGTGAAGCTTGCCACCAAACTCCGGGTCAGTTCGGTGGAGAAGGCGTCGGACTTCGACCGGCTGCTTGATGAGCAATTGAACCGGCTGCAGACGGATCATATCGATTTTTACCTTCTTCATAATGTGCACCAGGCTCGCTGGCACAACGTCGTTTTGAAGCACAATCTCCTGGCGAAGGCGGAAGCGGCGCTCGCCGATGGCCGCATCCGGCACTTCGGCTTCTCCATACACGACGACTTCAAGGTGTTTGAGGAGATCATCAACAGCAGCGGCCTGTGGAGCTTTTGCCAGATCCAGTACAACTATATGGATATCGAGAACCAGGCTGGAACCCGCGGGCTGAAGCTCGCGGCCAGCAAGGGCCTTGCGGTCGTGATCATGGAACCGCTGCTGGGCGGCAGGCTGGTGGATCCGCCCAACGACGTTCGCGCCGCCATGGAAGCATTCCCCGTGCAGCGCCCCGCGGCGGAGTGGGGACTGGGGTGGCTCTGGGATCAGCCCGAGGTTTCCGTGGTTCTAAGCGGGATGAACACCATGCACCAGGTGCAGGAGAACCTGCAGTTTGCGGACCGGTCGCGAATCCATTCTTTTACGGACGCCGATCAGCAACTGATCGTACAAGTGCGGGAAATGTACCGCACAAGATCCGTAATTCCCTGCAACCGGTGCGGCTACTGCATGCCGTGTCCCAACGGCGTGAATATTCCGGGTAACCTGGATTTGTACAACTACGCGCACCTGTTTGATGATCTTGCGGGCGCCCGCTTCAAGTACCAGTTCTATCTCAATGTGGATCAGCGCTCGGGTGCCTGCATCGAGTGCCACGAATGCGAAGCGCTGTGTCCGCAAAAGATCGCCATCAGCGAGCTGATGCCGAAGGTTTCCGCGCTGTTGGCCTGAGCCCCATGGGTTCCGGAAATGCTCCGCACTTTGAATGCACGCCCAAAGGGTGGACCAGTCCGCGAAATCTCATCTGAGATACAGCGAGGAAATGGCAAGAGAGGTTTGCGTAACTATCCCAGCCATGGTGCAGAAATGCATCACCGGGGCCGGGCGCAAATCGTTACCGGAAGCAGGATCGCAGGAAAGTTTCTTAACGATCCGGCGGTCATCCAGAGGCAGCGCGAAGTTTGAGGTGAAATTGAAATGGCGAAAGTGATAGTGCCGTACACAGACTACCTTGCTCACACAATCCAGCGGATGCAGGAAGACGGATTGTTGCTTGTCACCACGGGCACGGATGGAAAACCAAACGTCATGACCATTGGCTGGGGAACGATTGGCTCGATTTGGTCCCGCCCAATCTTCATTGTTCTCGTCCGGCACTCACGCCATAGCTACAAGTTAATGGAGCAGGTTAGCGACTTCACGGTCAACGTACTCCCCAGCGAACTATCGGCTGCTGCCAGCCTTTGCGGAAGTATCTCGGGACAAGACCACGATAAGTTTCAGGAGGCGCAACTCACGCCGGTTCCAAGCCGCGAAGTGCGTTCCCCAATCGTCCGGGAATGTGTTGTGCATTACGAGTGCAGGACCGTCAATCGGGTTGACATAGCCCCCGATGCGCTGGTGCAGAGCGTGCGTGAGCAGTTCTATAGGAACGATGACTTCCACCGGATCTATTTTGGCGAGATTGTCGCCTCCTACGCGGATGAGGACGCGACCGGGCGTTTGAGCGTTCAAGGACAGGGCCGCATTGGTTCTCTGCCGTAGTTTGCCATTCCGCTCCCGAACCGGAACGCAACGTAGGTCACCCATGCCGGCTCTGGGTGATTTTTCGCGCCGGGTTGGAATCAATATTGAGACGGGAGGAGCCAGCGAAGCCGTCACGCTTCGCCGGAGCGAACCAATGGCACTTACTGACTTTCGATGCATGACCCGCTTCCGTGTCCCGTTCTGTGACGTGGATATGTTGCAACATGTCAACAACGCATCCTATGTAGTCTGGGTAGAGACTGTGCGTTGCATCTACTTCGCCGAAGTGCTCAAGGAATCATTGGCCGGAGCCAACGGCATCATTCTGGCGAGGTTGGAGCTTGACTATGAACAGCCACTCGACTACCGCGAGGAGGTCGCGGTCGCATGCCGCGTCTCCCGGATCGGACGCAAGTCCTTCGACTTCGAATCCGAGATTTGGAGCGAGACTCGTCAGTTTCGTGCCGCCCGCGTGCACTCGGCCATGGTGGCCTACAACTATGAGGCCAAAACGTCCATCGTGATTCCAGAACGATGGCGCGAACTCATTGCCGCCTACGAAGTCATCGCCCCGAAGGTGGGTAAGGTGGGTGCGGCACTTACCCATCCCATATCTTGAGGCGGGACGTTGTTACCCTTTCTCCAATTCCAGAACCGCGGGGCGCTCCCTATGGTAACCTCCCGCGACTGCGGTTTTTCTTGACGGTAGCAGTCGCGTCCCACAGAATCATCGCCAGCGCTCTTGCACCATACCAGCCCCGGTTAAGAAGCACTGGAGAGTGTCAGGTGGGAAAACAACGTGGTTTCTCGCTCATCGAATTGATCATAGTTGTTGCCGTCATCCTGATCATCGCTGCCATCGCCATCCCAAGTTTTCTGCACGCCCGCATGTCCGCGAATGAAGCTTCAGCCGTGGACTCACTGCGTAACATTGACACCTGTCAGGTCTCTTATGCCTCGACTTATCCTACCCTGGGCTTCGCTCCTGACTTGAATACCCTGGGACCGGGCACGACCCCGGGCGGCACCTCCACTTCAGCGAACGCCAACCTGCTGGACAATGTTCTGGGCTGCCCCGCTGGCGTGGGAACCGCTCCGTGCCTGAAGAGCGGATACAATTTCAACATTACCGCTGCCGCCCAGATCCCTATCAGCACCTACATTACGAACGCGAATCCCCTCGCCCTGGGCACCACGGGCACGCGTTACTTCTATAGCGATAATTCCGCGGTGCTCCGCTTCAACACCACGGTGATTGCCACTTCCACGGACCAGCCTCTACAGTAAGTAGTTTCCCCGGTGCGCGAACCGCGTACTAAGGTCACGCCAAGGGTGCGTGAGTGGCTCCCGCAGGAATTCCGCTTCCGCCATGTCTCCGTGCCGGAACCCCTTCCTGTTCTTCCTGTGGCTGCTGCCTGGGACATGCTGTACCCGGGGCCATCGGGAGTACACTAAAACAAAAGACATTCGGCGGGTTGGCCGCGAGTGAACAGGGAGAATTTCGCATGAAACAGATCGAGGTCGATACAAATCTGTGCCAGAGAGACGGTGCATGCGTGGCAGTTTGTCCGTCCGGAGTTCTTACTCTGAATGAGGAGAAATATCCCGCAGAGGTTCCCGGGGTCCACTGCATTCTCTGCGGTCACTGCGTCGCCGTCTGTGACTGCGGCGCCCTGACTCACAGCGGCCTCCCGCAGGAAGATTTTTTGCTCGCCTCCAAACAACTGCCGGCTCCTGCCATCATCGACGGTTTCCTGATCAGCCGCCGCTCGGTGCGCGAGTTCAAAAACCGTCCCATCGCCAGGGAAACATTGCAGGCACTGCTGGACGTGGCCCGGCGTGCCCCCACCGGACACAACTCGCAGAAGTTGCACTGGATTGTCGCCAACGATGCGGCCAAAGTACACGCCCTGTCCGTGGAAGCGATGAACTGGTTGCGCACCGCGGACATCCCTCCGATAAAGTTGGAGCAATGGGCAAGGGGATATGACGTTGTATTGCGTGGCGCCCCCACGGTGATCATGGCCTGTGCCCCAGCGGATTATCAATGGGGAAAACAGGATTGCGCCATTGCCCTGACCTTTCTGGAATTGGCCGCGGAGGCGCGCGGTCTCGGTGCCTGCTGGGCCGGTTACCTGACCCGCGTATCGGAGGCTCATCCCCCGCTCCGCCAGGCGCTGGCGGTTCCGGAGAACTACATCGTACACGGCGGCCTCATGCTCGGAGAGCGCAAGTACTCGTATCGGCTGGTACCTCCCAGAAAACCGCTCAGCGTCCAGTGGCTCTAGATTGGGAGCCCATTGCTCTCCCTGCCGCTCTAATGCCGGGAATTAGCAAAACCCTGGGTTCCGGAACGCCGGGACCTCCACGGCTAAAAAGCACGGGTTTTTCAGCATCCTGCGGGCGGGTTGTTTCTTCCCCAAAACCCATCAACACATTTTTCGAAAACCAAAAAAATCCCTGTACCACGAACAATTGCTCTTGACAGTGCCCAATCAACTATCCTAGATTTTTTCCCTGCAAGTCCAGCTTGCCCGTTAGCAAATCCTGGATTTACTTGCAGCAAGAAGAATCTGTCTGCGGTTCCCTGGCGTTCCCCGATTGAAGAAATCCAGCCCTCCTTTATGTTAGGCAGTAGTTGTTTCAATTCCCAAGTAGCTCAGCTGTACATCTGTACCCCGGCCCACGTGCTGCCCTTTGGAACGATTGCCATCGCATCGGGATTTCTAAGAGAGTCCGCATGTCCGAAGCTTCCCTACAACATCGTAGCGATAACGCGAACGCGATTCCCTTCAGCGTCTTGGTCCACAACCAGCCTTCGGCGATGATGCTGATTCACCCATCGAGACCGGCCTCTGCTCAAAGAAGTACGTTTTTCGCTGCGTGCCGACAGGTCTCAGGCAAGTTGCATTTTGGGTTAAGCGAGAAGCTCGGAACCCTGTCCATGAAGAGGTTGTCATGCACATTACCAGAATGATCAAAAGGAAAATTTCGAGTAAGCTTCTGATTCCCGCGGGACTTTTGCTCGCAATAGCCTTCGCGTTGGTCGCAGCGCCTGCAGAGGCGCAAATGTTGGAGTCGATTGCGGTGACGCCGGCCAACCCTTCCATTCCCGCTGGCACAGGGCAGCAATTTACCGCCACGGGGACCTATAGCGATGGGAGTACTCAGAACCTCACCACTTCAGTGACTTGGACTTCCTTGAACCCCTCTGCCGCGACGATCACGAGCGCAGGCTTCGCGACAGGTCTGGCCGTGAGCAGTACGACGATTGAAGCGACTTCGGGCTCGATCAGCGGCTCCACTACCCTGACAGTTACGGCGTCGGGTCTGGTCGGGTGGTGGACCTTTAACGACGGCTCTGGCACCACGGCTGCGGACTCCTCCGGGAACGGTAATACCGCTACCCTGGTCAACGGCGTCAGTTGGGTTACGGGTAAGATCGGCGATGCCGTGTCGGCCAACGGCGTGAATCAGTACGTCAGCATCCCGGCTATCAATCTCAGCGCCACCAACGCAGTTACCTGGGCCGCCTGGGTGAATCGTACCTACTCCACAACCGGAGGGCACACCCTGTTTGAAAACAGCACGAATTTCAACAATAGTGCTACCGGCTTCGGCTTCTTCCCTGACGATGGGCAAGACTGCCCCACCTCTGCTCCCATGATGACGGGTGTGCATGGGAACGTGGGCTACACCATTAACTGTTACGTTCAGCCCACCTCCGGCGTCTGGCACCACATCGCGGTGGTTTACGACAAGAGCCAACCCGGTACCAGCGTCATCTCGCTTTACATCGATGGCGTGCTCAAGACTCCCAGTCAGAACCTTTACACCGCCAAGAACACCAACGACTTCGGCGACAACGCGCTTTATCTGTTCTCCCGGGGAGGCACACAAGAGTACACGGCGGGAGAGGTGGATGACCTGCGACTTTACAACGTCGCCCTCTCGGCTTCCCAGATCGAGCAGATTTACCTGGCTGGTAGCGCGCAGTTGGTTTCACTGGCGGTGACACCGGCCAGTGCATCGATTGCGAAGGGCACGACGCAGCAGTTCACGGCTACAGGAACCTATAGTGATAGCAGCACCCAGAACTTGACGAGCTCGGTGACTTGGAGTTCGGCCAACACAGCGGTGGCGACGATTACTACCGGCGGTCTGGCGACAGGAGCCGGAACCGGCAGCACGACGATTCAGGCGACATCAGGTTCTATCAGCGGCTCGACGGGACTGACCGTAACGGCGCCGGTTTTGGTGTCGATCGCGGTGACCCCGGCGAACTCAGCCATTACCACTGGCGAGACTCAGCAGTTCATCGCCACGGGAACCTATAGCGACTCCAGCACCCAGAACCTGACCAGTTCGGTGACCTGGACTTCGTCGAACCCGGCGGCGGCGACGATTACGACCGCGGGCCTGGCGACGGCCGTGGCCACGGGCAGTAGCACGATTCAGGCGACATCGGGAGCGGTCAGTGGTTCCACCGGCCTGACAGTCACATCGGTGTTGCTCTCGATCGCGGTGACCCCGGCCAATGCTTCGATTGCCAAGGGTACAACCCAGCAGTTCACCGCCACCGGAACCTATAGTGACTCCAGCACCCAGAACCTGACCGGCTCGGTGACCTGGAGTTCCTCGAGTACCGCGACAGCGACGATTACGAGCGCGGGCTTGGCGACAGGAGCCGGAACCGGCAGCACGACGATTCAGGCGACATCAGGCTCAATCAGCGGTTCGACAGGTCTGACGGTGACGGCGCCGCTTTTGGTGTCGATCGCGGTGACCCCGGCCAATTCTTTCGTTGTCATCGGCGCGACTCAGCAGTTCACGGCGACGGGAACTTATAGCGATAGCAGTACGCAGAACCTGACCAGTTTGGTGACCTGGGCTTCCTCGAATCCGGCGGCGGCGACGATTACGAGCGCAGGCCTGGCGACCGCCGTGGCCACGGGCAGCACCCTGATTCAGGCGACCGCGGGGGCGATCGGCGGTTCCACGGGCCTGACGGTGACGCAGTCGAATCTGGTGGGCTGGTGGAAGTTTGAAGACGGTTCTGGCACTACGGCCGTAGATTCCTCCGGGAACGGTAATACCGCTACCCTGGTCAATGGCGTCAGTTGGGTTACGGGTAAGATCGGGGATGCCGTGTCGGCCAACGGCGTGAATCAGTACGTCAGCATCCCGGCTATCAATCTCAGCGCCACCAACGCAGTTACCTGGGCCGCCTGGGTGAATCGTACCTACTCCACAACCGGAGGGCACACCCTGTTTGAAAACAGCACGAATTTCAACAATAGTGCTACCGGCTTCGGCTTCTTCCCTGACGATGGGCAAGACTGCCCCACCTCTGCTCCCATGATGACGGGTGTGCATGGGAACGTGGGCTACACCATTAACTGTTACGTTCAGCCCACCTCCGGCGTCTGGCACCACATCGCGGTGGTTTACGACAAGAGCCAACCCGGTACCAGCGTCATCTCGCTTTACATCGATGGCGTGCTCAAGACTCCCAGTCAGAACCTTTACACCGCCAAGAACACCAACGACTTCGGCGACAACGCGCTTTATCTGTTCTCCCGGGGAGGCACACAAGAGTACACGGCGGGAGAGGTGGATGACCTGCGACTTTACAACGTCGCCCTCTCGGCTTCCCAGATCGAGCAGATTTACCTGGCTGGTAGCGCGCAGTTGGTTTCACTGGCGGTGACACCGGCCAGTGCATCGATTGCGAAGGGCACGACGCAGCAGTTCACGGCTACAGGAACCTATAGTGATAGCAGCACCCAGAACTTGACGAGCTCGGTGACTTGGAGTTCGGCCAACACAGCGGTGGCGACGATTACTACCGGCGGTCTGGCGACAGGAGCCGGAACCGGCAGCACGACGATTCAGGCGACATCAGGTTCTATCAGCGGCTCGACGGGACTGACCGTAACGGCGCCGGTTTTGGTGTCGATCGCGGTGACCCCGGCGAACTCAGCCATTACCACTGGCGAGACTCAGCAGTTCATCGCCACGGGAACCTATAGCGACTCCAGCACCCAGAACCTGACCAGTTCGGTGACCTGGACTTCGTCGAACCCGGCGGCGGCGACGATTACGACCGCGGGCCTGGCGACGGCCGTGGCCACGGGCAGTAGCACGATTCAGGCGACATCGGGAGCGGTCAGTGGTTCCACCGGCCTGACAGTCACATCGGTGTTGCTCTCGATCGCGGTGACCCCGGCCAATGCTTCGATTGCCAAGGGTACAACCCAGCAGTTCACCGCCACCGGAACCTATAGTGACTCCAGCACCCAGAACCTGACCGGCTCGGTGACCTGGAGTTCCTCGAGTACCGCGACAGCGACGATTACGAGCGCGGGCTTGGCGACAGGAGCCGGAACCGGCAGCACGACGATTCAGGCGACATCAGGCTCAATCAGCGGTTCGACAGGTCTGACGGTGACGGCGCCGCTTTTGGTGTCGATCGCGGTGACCCCGGCCAATTCTTTCGTTGTCATCGGCGCGACTCAGCAGTTCACGGCGACGGGAACTTATAGCGATAGCAGTACGCAGAACCTGACCAGTTTGGTGACCTGGGCTTCCTCGAGTACCGCGGCGGCGACGATTACGAGCGCAGGCCTGGCGACGGGCGTGGCCACGGGCAGCACCCTGATTCAGGCGACCGCGGGGGCGATCAGCGGCTCCACGGGCCTGACGGTGACGCAGTCGAATCTGGTGGGCTGGTGGACCTTTAACGATGGCTCCGGCGCCACGGCTGCGGACTCCTCCGGAAACGGTCTAACGGCCACATTAGTCAACGGCGTCAGTTGGGTCACGGGAAAGATCGGGGATGCCGTGTCGGCCAACGGCGTGAATCAGTATGGCGTTGTGCCAGAGATCAACCTTAGTGGAACGAGTGCGGTTACCGTGGCGATGTGGGTAAATCAGACCTACTCGACGTCTGGGGGACCTACGTTGTTGGAGTTCAGCACGGATTACAACAGTTCCACCACCGGATTCGGTCTGTTTCCTGACGATAATACCTGCAATGGTATTCAGGCAGCCGTGTATGGAAACGTGGGATACAGCGTTGCTTGCTACGCACAACCTTCTTCCGGGGTCTGGCACCATATTGCGGTCGTCTATGACAAGACCCAGGCGGGAAGCAATGTGGTGAATCTCTACCTTGATGGCGTTTTGCAGACGGCCACTTCGCGCCCCTACACTTCGACCAACACCAACAGTTTCGGTAGCAACCCGCTCTATCTCTTCTCGCAGGGTGGCAGTCAGTTATTCAGCGCCGCGAAGGTAGATGACCTGCGGCTTTATAACGTCGCCCTCTCGGCTTCCCAGATCCAGCAAGTCTATCAATCGGGAAACGCTGCGTTGGCATCGATCGCACTAGCGCCGGCGAACCCGTCGATTGCGAAAGGTGCGACACAGCAGTTCACGGCGACAGGAACCTATAGTGATAGCAGTACGCAGAGCCTGATGGGCTCGGTGACCTGGAGTTCGACCAACGCGCTAGTGGCGACGGTTACGGCCGGCGGTCTGGCGACAGGAGCCGGCACCGGCAGCACCACGATTCAGGCGACGTCAGGCTCCATCAGCGGCTCGACCGGCCTGACGGTAACGGCGCCGGTTTTGGTGTCGATCGCGGTAACGCCTGCGAACCCCGCGATCCTGAATGCTACGACGCAGCAGTTCACGGCCACGGGGACCTACAGCGATAGCAGCACTCAGAACCTGACCGGTTCGGTGACCTGGAGTTCGTCGAACACCGCTGCGGCGACGATCACCGGTGCGGGATTGGCTACGGGCATCGCTACCGGCACAACCAACATTCAGGCGACTCTGGACTCCATCGGCGGCTCCACGGGCCTGACGGTTGCTGCGACACTGCCGAGCTTCAACTACCTGCGCCCCGTTACCCTGAATAATTCCGGCTCAACGCTGACAAACTATCAGGTGAAAATCACCCTCAACTCGTCGAATATGAACTTTTCCCACGCGAACCCGGACGGGTCCGACGTTAGGGTGAGAGCCAGCGACGGCGTAACGAATCTCCCCTACTGGATTGAGAACTGGAACAGCTCCAACCAGATCGCAACCGTGTGGGCGTCGGTGCCCTCTATTCCCAACGGAACCTCGACGATTGATCTGGTTTATGGAAATTCTTCCGCATCCACGACCGCCAGCGGAACCGGTACCTTCCTATTTTTCGATGATTTCTCATCGGGCGACCCAAGCACGCTCAACGGATATTACCAGGAGAGCGCACTTGCGCCTGTCAACTTGGGAGGGACGCAGGCGTGGGAAGGAAGTGGTGTGCCGCACTTCTTCACCGTGCTAGTGAATCCTTATGGCGCATCGCTTGACGGCACCACATACACATATTGGGCTTGGTATGGTCTGCGCGATCGCACAACCAGCGGCATTGGCTTGGCCGGTTCGAACGATTTGGTGAATTGGCACAAATACTCGGCCAATCCCGTGATCCCGGTTGCTACCGGGGCCAGCCGGCCTAGCGTCATTCTCGACGGCACTACGCTTCGGATGGCCTATGAGAACACGGCATCCACGAACCAGGTTGGTTATGCCACGAGCACGAACGGAACCAGTTGGACGATTCAATCGCCATTTACATCCGATGGGGACGGCGGCTTCACTCCGGCCCTCTGGAAGAATCCGAACGACGGCAAGTTCTACCTGTTCTGGTCGAGCGGCCCGTTAGCCAGTGACGGGTCCTATCCGATCTATGTTCGCTCCGCGACCGCGATGGAAGCACTCGTGACCGCCCCGGATACCGAGATCTGGACTCTGCGAACTGCTCCTCCCAGTCTCGGCGCGAATACACTCTATGCGCCCACCAACATCCTTTACGACTCCGCCAGCGGTCTGTATGTCCTCCAGTTCGAGGCTGGGCCGAATACACCGACCAGCGATGCCAGCGACGATACGACTTGGGATGTGACCACCCTGCTTAGCAGCAACCCTAGCTCAGGCTGGTATTTGGCGGCGGGGAATCCTTATCACGGCGGCGGGAATGCCTGCCCCACGAGCATCAACGCCAACGGAACCCTGTACACCTACTACTGCACTTACACGGGCTCTGCCTGGACGATTGACTACACAACGGCGACCGTTTCAGCCGGGTTGCAGCAGTATGGAAAACCCAAAACTTCCCTTTGGACTGATGTGCATGACACCGCCGACCAAGCTCCGGTTTGGTATCTGAAGCCCTGTACGGACTGGAAGGGGAACTCCAGCACGTGTCTGATGGGTTTCGGACGATATTCAGGGCTCTACCATAAGGATTCCATGCTGGAGTCGTCGTACTCCGGCACAAACTACATTTTGGATGGCCAGGTGTATGGCACCGAGGCCAACGACGCTCAACTGGGCTTCAGAATGAGCGCTACGTCAGGAGATGAGTATTCGGCAGATGTTTACTATAACGACAACGGCAAGAACAATTTTTACATCACTGAAAAAGCGCCTTCCGTGTCGAATGCGGTTGGCAGCGTGGCGGCTGGAAACCTATTTTACAATACCTGGTACCAGGTTGAGGCCAGTACGAATAGCGCGACTCAGGCGGGGAGCATCGAGAACGGGACCTACAGCGCCAGCGGCACGGACACGACTTATGCGTCAGGCAGCGCCGGTCCTTCGTTGGAACTCTACGGAGTGAGCTTGTTTGGCGACCTGTTCATCCGCCAGTACGCTTCCACGCCCCCTACCAATTCGGTAGGATCGGAGACACCGGGGACTTACTGAGGTTGAACGAAGGTGAACGGCAGAGACTGCTTACGATGCCGGTGAAGGGAGCTGTGAACTGATGAATTGGATCATAGGAGTCGCGATCTTAATTCTGTGGTTTGACATGCTCGGACGTTGGACAGATGAAGACGAAAGAAAGCGGAAGAAATGGCAATTCTCAAGGCCAAACTCAATTTGCTGCACGCAAATCCGCTGCGGGGAAATTGGCCCTGCGGCTGTGCAGTAATGTGCAGTAACTTCTCTGTCGTAACAGCTAATTATGTCTGTAATTATTGATTCTCTGGTGCCGGGAGGGGGAATCGAACCCCCATGACCTTGCGATCGGCGGATTTTGAGTCCGCTGCGTCTGCCAGTTCCGCCATCCCGGCGAAGGAGTGGTATCAACAATCTAGCACAGCGTTCGGATCAGTCCCAAATCCCCGTGCCCCAATCGCTCTCAGCTTGTTCAGCGGACTCCCTCTACCACGAACAGGTCCGACAATTCCCGATCGAAGGAATAGGCGTACGACTTGCCGTCGGCCGTCATGCGGACGTTGAGAACTGCGGTCACTCCGGCAGGGTCGTTCGGGCCCAGCGTCGCCACCAGTTGTCTCTTGCCAGTTGCAATATCGAGCCGGTACACCGGTGCGGATTGTTTTTCGTCGTGGTACACATAAGCCGAGCGCCCATCCGCCGACCACTCGATCCAATTGTCTTCCGGCAGCCACCCGGCAAGGGTTCGGGGTTCTCCCCCTGCGATTGGATAGAGCCCGCCCTTCCCGTTCAACTCGCGCGCAAAAATGTATTTGCCGTCGGGTGAAACAAGGTGGGATTCAAAGTGCCACGGCTTCACTGAAATCACAGGCGTAACGCCACGCGGTTGGCCGCCAACAAGGTCCTGGACGAACATTCGCCATCCTTGACCGTCGTTGTTGGCGAAATAGACTGCCTTGCCATCGGGCATCCAACCCATCGAGCCGGATTCTTGGAATCCAACGGAATTCAGGATCTCTGGCTCCCCCACTCTGGTTGGCAACAAGGCAAAATGGTGCGCGCCCACCGTTGTGGCTTCAAAAGCCAACACTCGCGTCCCATCCGGGGACAGGACAGGCGAAGACCATGTGCCCAGCTTTACTGCCGCCGACCCGTCGGTTTTTCGCAAGTAAGCCAGCCCTGAGGCTGCCGCCGCCGATCCCCAGTCGTCGAACACGACCTCGGCGCCGTCGGGTGAGATATCTCTCAAGGTCGCGTAATCCAGCCAGGAGAGGTCGCGTTCTTTCAGACTCCCCGGAACCCGGAACTGCAATCCGCTCCGCCACAATTCTCTGGACATGAGAATCCGGCCGTCCTGGGACACATCGTGCAGCCTCAGCATGCCTGGCAGCCGCAGCACAATCCTCTCGGTGCCATTGAAACGCAAGGCGTGGATGGCGTCGGCCCAGCCCTCATGCGCGCTCGCTCCCACCCACACTTCTGCTCCCGATGGAGGCCACGCCAGCCCCTCGACGCTGACAAACGTCGCCGAGTGCATCAGTTCCTTGCCGCTCCGGTCCACGGCCATCACCCATCCTGCATCGCCGTCGACGCCGATCAACTCCGCGAACGCAACCGCGTCCGCACGCGGCGAAATCCGCAGGAACCGCAGCGGACGGTCACTTTCGTAAATCACTTTGCCGCGCGGAAATTCCACGCGGTACTTTCCCCCAACCTGCCGCAGGATCGCCATCTCAGCGCCGTCCGGGGTCCAATCCGCGGAGATGGCATCCTCTACGATCTCTCGTGGCGACCCTCCGGAGACCGGCACCGTCGCCAAGGTACCCTGGCAGTTGCCAATGTACTGGTCTTTGCAACCGGCTGAAATCGCCATCTCGGAAGCGGAAACCGCGAACAGGGTCGAGTCCAGCAGATTCAACGGGCGCGACTCCGGGCTGCCCGGGACCGTCGAATAGAGTTGCAGAGGCTCGCCCTTCCAGCTTGCGCTGTAGTAAACCGAGCGTCCATCGGGCGCGAACCGTGCGGCGTAGACCAGGCCCCGTTCGAAGGTCAACTGGTGGTAAGAAGGAAGAACCATCGAACCCGCGCCTCGCGACAGCAGCCAACCTGCTCCGCCTGCGGCAAGTACCAGCAGCACACCGGCAACCAGCGGCATCAGCCATCGGTGCGGCTGCCGTTCGGCCACCTTCACCCCGGTTACGCTGGTCGCGGAAACCTCCGAAAGACCTTCGAGATCGAAGGCAAGATCGCGCGCCGATTGAAACCGCTGCAGCGGCTTTTTCTCCAGGCACCGCCGTACAATCCGGTCCAGCCCCGGCGGGATGGGCTTGCCCGGCGTGCTCAGCTCCGCGGGCTCTTCTTTCAGGATCGCCGTCATGGTCTCGGCCGTGGTATCCCTCCGGAAGGCGCGCTGGCCGCAAACCATCTCGTACAAAACCGTTCCCAGGGCAAAAATATCGGAACGTGCGTCGGCGGCTTCGCCCCGCACTTGCTCCGGAGCCATGTAGCCGACCGTACCCAGAACCACACCCGCGGAGGTTTCCTGCGGCAGGCTTCCCTGGGTGGCGCATTCGCCGTCAGCCGCATCCGGCTTCAGTAGCTTCGCCAGCCCGAAATCGAGAATCTTGATCCGTCCGTCCAGGGTGACAAAGATGTTTTCCGGTTTCAGGTCGCGATGAATGATGCCCTTGTCGTGTGCTGCCGCCAGCCCCTGCGCAATGTGGGTACCGTATTCCACCACCCGTCGCAGCCCCAGGGCGCTGCCGCTCAACTCCTGCCGCAGCGAGTGGCCTTCAAGACACTCCGAAACCAGGTACGGCGCCCCGTCATGCTGGCCAACGTCGTAGATGGAAAGAATGGCGGGATGGTCGAGCGTGGCCACGGCGCGTGCCTCGATCTCAAACCGCCGCAACCGGTCCGGATCCCTCGCATACGCCGCTGTCAGTACCTTGATCGCCACGTCGCGCCCGAGCCTGGTATCGCGCGCACGGTACACTTCTCCCATGGCGCCGGCGCCTAAGGGCGAGAGGATTTCATAAGGCCCGAGCTTTGTGCCAGAGGTGAGAGTCATGTGCGCAGGCAATTATAGCCTGCCCGGTTCCGCTGCTTTCCCTGTTTACTTGCCTGCCGTGGTGGTCTTCGGTTGGATCCTGGCGGGCGCCGCCGTGCCACGGGCGCCTCTGCGCAACCGGAAAAGATGGTGCACATAATCGACAAAGACCTGCACGGAAGCCTTACTCTGGTCGCGCTGTCGCGAACGAAAAACGTATCCTACTTCGGCGATGCTCTGGATGCGGGAGCGGACCAGCACTTCCACCAAAATCTTGTAGCCGCACGGCGCCAGCAGCAAGTCTTGAATGGCTGTCCGCCGGACCACGAAAAATCCCGTCATGGGATCGGAAACCAACCCCAGCACACCGGGCAGCAACAGCTTGCCAAGGGCTCGCGATCCCCTGGAGATCAGCAGCCGCAGCAGGCTCCAGTCGCTCACACCGCCGCCCTCGGCTTCGCGGCTCGCCACCGCCAGGTCGGCGCCCGCCCGCATGGCTGCAATCAACTGCGCGGTTACTTCGGGAGGATGTTGCAGGTCGGCGTCGATGACGCCCAGCAACTTGCCGCGAGCCGCCTGCCAGCCGCGCACCACGGCCGTCGCCAGTCCGCGTTCATCCATCCGGCGCAAGGCCACCACGTGGGAATCACTGGCGGCCATGGCGGCGGCAACCTGCCAGGTTTTGTCCGGGCTGTCGTCGTCCACCACAATGATTTCGTAGGAATCCCCCACCTCGGAGGCGATGGCCGGCGTCAATAGGCCAATCAACTCGGCGAGATTATGGCTCTCATTGCGGGTAGGAACCACCAGCGAAAACTCCACCTGCCCCTGCGCGGGCAGCGGCCCCACCACCAGTTCGCCCGCAGGCACCGGCGACAACCTTCCCGCCATCTCATTGGACACTACGCACGTCATAGGGATTCCCTTTCATTGCAGCACAGGCAGGCCGCCGAGTCTAGGAAAGTGGCGCGGAAATCTGCCACTTTCGCAACTTATCCAGCCTTCGCTTCCAACCCGATCGAGGAGCCGGAGTCGCGCGCCGCCACGAAACTACTCGCGCCTGCCGGGGTTTGGACTGAGTGCGAGGATGGCATTCCAAGGCACCGCGCTTTCACCGGCACGCAAAGGCCGCCCGAGGTTGGGCGGCCGGTTCGCGCCTGCAAAGATTGCCTCAGAAGATCGAGCAAATTATGCACTTCAAATAATGAGTCTCCGGAACATTGAGCAGCACCGGATGGTCCGCCGACTGCATCCGTTTTTCAACGATGTGCAGATTGCGGCGGGCATCCAGCGCGGCACTGGAAAGCATTGCCAGAAAATCTGCTTCGCTGACATGAAACGAGCACGAGCAGGTGACGAGCACGCCGCCGTTCCGCGCCATTTTGAGAGCCCTCAGATTCAGCTCCTTGTAGCCGCGAAGCGCGTCCTCGGCGCTCCTCTTCGACTTGGCGAAGGCCGGCGGATCCAGCACGATGGTCTCGTAGCGCTGGCCCGAGTCGGCATACTGCCGCATCAGTTCAAAGGCGTCGGCCTGCACAAATTCGATCGCCTTCTGCTCGTTGAGGGCGCGGTTCCGCTCCGCGACCGCCAACGCCTCGGCGGAAATGTCAACCGCGGTAACCTGTTCGCAGACGCGATTCAGGTGCAGCGAAAAGCCTCCCTGGTAGGTGCAGATTTCCAGTGCCCGTCCGTGTCCGTAGCGCTCGGCGGCCGCATAGTTTTCGCGCTGGTCCAGAAACGCTCCGGTCTTCTGTCCGGCGCTGCCGTCGTAATGGAACGCGATTCCGTTCAGGTGGAAAATGGTTGCGGTCCGGGGTTTTTTCAGCCGCGAATATACCACCTGATCCGCAAGCGGCTCCAGCCCTTCGAGTTCCCGGATGCGCCCGTCCACCCGCTCCAGAATGGTCTCGGGCGCAAATGCCGCCTGCAATTCCTCCAGCAGAATCTGGCGCGCGAACCCCGCGTCCATGGCCTGGGTCAGCACCTGGAAGCTGAGGATGTCGTTGTACTTGTCCACAATCAGGCCGGGCGTCAGGTCGGCTTCGCTGAACAGAACGCGGAAGGCGTCGGCGTCGCGCACCACGCGCTGGCGGAATGCAATCGCCTGGCGGATGCGGTAGCGCAGCAGATCGGGAAGCTTCTCGGCCTCTACCGGATTCGGCGCGATCATGCGCAGCGCGATCTGCGAGCAGGAGCTGTAGAACGCGGCCCCAAGCGGCTTGCCGCGCTGGTCTTCCACCCGCACCAGGGAGCCGGGCGCGGCCTGGTCGACGCGCTCAATATCGGATTTGAAAATCCAGGGATGGCCGCCGCGCAGCCGTGCCACCGCGTGCGCGTTCACGGTGACGCGCGCAACCGGAGCCGGGTTTGTTTTGCTTTTTGCTTTCATGCTGAGACGGCGCCGGGCGCACGCGATGATTGCATTCGAAGGAGCCGGCTATGCCTCGGGAAGCTGATGGCGGAGGTCGTCCAACAACTCGGGCGGCAACTGATCCTTGTATTTTTCTTCCAGGTTCGCCTCGTCCACAAACAGATTGCGCGCGTTGCGGATCTCGTCGGCAAAAATCTTCTGGCAGATTGCGTTCTTTTCCACCCGGCGTGCAATCGCCTCGCCGGTTACTGCGTCGTACGCCTTCATGGTGGCGTTGCCCTTGTGATTGGTGAACACCACAAAGGCGCCGCTGCTGCCCAGCGACGGTACGAACATCCATTCCCATTCCGCCTGGTGCGCAATTCCACTGGCGTTGGCGGCCGCGATTTTTACATTGTGCTCCGGCAGGTAGTAGAGCATTCTTCCGCAGGAGTCGCAGAGTACCACTTCCTGCGCCGCCCGGATGTTGGACAGCACCTGCGGGCGCAGCATCACCTGGCAGGCGGTGCAGCGATGTTCCAGCACCTCGGCCACGGCATGGCCGCGTGATTTCAGAATGCGGTCATAGGTCGCCAGCAAGGTATCATCCACTGCCTTGCGCAGATGCTGGCTTCTGCCATGGGCTTTGGCAGCGGCAGCCCGGTCTGCGGCTGCGGCTGCTTCGGTCTCCGTCTTCTGCCGCTCCACTTCGGCGGACTCCGCCTTCAGCGCCGCCTCGGCTTCCCCCAGCCGCGACTGCAGGGAGTCGGCGTTCAGCATCAGCTCCAGAATCTTCTCCTCATAGCTGGCGATCTCGCCCTCGGCGTGAGCGATCTCTGAGAGCAGCGCCTTGTACTGTTCGTTGTTCTTGATGCTCGAAGACTGGCTGCGGAACTTGAGGATCTTGTCGTTGAGAGCCTGGATCTCCTGCTCATACTGGCGCTTGGAGGTCTCTCCCGTCTTGATGGCGGCGCGCGCGTCCTCCACCTGCTTGCGGGCGCTGGCCAGTTGAGCGTCAATGCGCGCAAGGGTCTTGGGCACCCCCGCCAGTTGCGCGTTGAGCCGTGCTAGTTCGAGATCGACTTCCTGTAATTCGACGAGCTTTTCAAGATCGGTTGGCATGAATACCCGGGAAGGTCGTGAATACAAATCTTAGCACGTCAGGGCAGACGAAGGATTTTTGCCACCGCGGCCGGCAAGATTACCGGATCCGTGCGCCGCGGCCGTTGGCGTGGTTTCATTCCCTCCGCCCGGCTTCTCCCGCGCCGGAGCCTTCCGCGACCGGGCTGTTGCCTGCGCCGATGGCGCCAGCATGTCGCGCCTGATCGCGGCCGGCGGCACGTCTCGCCTTGCAACCCTCGCCGGTTCGGATTTACCTTCGCCAGTGGAGCCGATGGCTCCGGCGGAGGACTTCGTTGAGGATACCCAGATCGCTTGTGGCGCTGTGTGCGTTGGCAACCGTGACGGCGATGGCGCAGCAGGCGCCGGCCAAAAAGCAGTACACCGTGGAGGCGATTTTCGGGACCTCCGCTTCCCATGACCGTCCGCCGGCGGGATTGCAGTGGAGTCCCGACGGAACCAGGCTCGCCTACATTCAGCGCGGCGACGACGGCGCGCAGGACTCGCTCGCCTACTTCGATCCCGCCACCGGCAAGAGCGCGCAACTGGTTGCAGCCGGCAAACTGGCTTCGCTGGTTCCCTCCACCAGCAAACTGAAGAACGACCGCCAGCGTGAAAACCGCGCCCGCTACGGCGTGGCTGACTACCAGTGGTCGCCTGATTCCAGCAGCCTGCTGTTCGATGCCCTGGGGCAGCTCTGGATCTTCGACCTGGCCACCTCCCGGGGCCGCCAGTTGACCGATGCCAAGGAGGCATCGAGCGATCCCAAGTTTTCGCCCGACGGAAAGTATCTGAGCTATGTGCGCGGTCATAATCTCTACGCGCGCCCCATCAGTGGCGGCGCCGAGGTTGCGCTCACCAAAGCCAGCGGCCCAGACCTGCTCAACGGCGAGGTCGACTGGTTGTACTCGGAAGAGCTGGACGTGCGTTCGAATTATTTCTGGTCGCCCGATGCCCGCCAGATTCTCTATCTCCAGATGAACGAGGCATCGGTTCCGCAGTACCCCATCGTCGACTGGATCCCCACTCACCCGGAGACCGACCAGGAACGCTACCCGAAGGCGGGCGATCCGAATCCCACCGTCAAGCTGATGTTGACCGGCCTGGACGGGGCGGCGACGGAAATCGATCTCGGCGTGAAAGGCGAATTCTACATTCCCCGCTTTGGCTGGGCGCGGCCCGGACTAGCCTGGGCAATGGTGCTGAACCGGGCGCAGAACGAGCAGGCGCTGTACTTCATCGATGTGCGCACCGGAAAGTCGCGGCGGGTGCTGGTTGAAAGCGACCCCGACTACATTGAGCTGCACGATGCCATGGGCCGCGGCGGGCACCAGGGCGTGCGCTTTCTCGATTCCAGCAGCAGATTCCTCTGGCTGAGCTGGCGCGATGGATTCACACATGTCTATCTTTATAGCTTTGACGCCGCCCAGCCACTGGCGGCCGGCGCCAGGCTGGAGCGGCGGCTGGAGCAGGGCAGCTACGAGGTGAATGACCTGCTCGGCGTGGACGAGGCCAAGGGAACCGTGTACCTGGAGGCGAACAAGGGCGATGACCGCCAGGAGCATCTGTTCGCCGTGGCGCTGGCCGGCGGTGAGGCCGTGCCCGTGACCCGGCAGCCGGGTGTGCACACGGTCTCCATGACCGGCGATACGAAATACTTTGTGGACACCTACAGCGCGCTGGGCGGGACGGCGAAGATGCAGATCTGCGCCGTGGCTGGCTCGTGCAGCCAAATATGGACCTCGCACACATGGGACGGATACGACACCCTGGTTCCGCAGTTTGTGGACTTCAAGGCCGAGGACGGCCAAACCTTGCGCGGCGTGCTTCTGCTGCCGCCTGCCGGGAGCGCCGCGGAGGTCAACGGCAAGGTTCCGCTGATCCTCAATCCTTACGGCGGCCCGCACGGGCAGGATGTGCGCGACAGCGCCCGCACCATCGACGCCTTTGACCAGGTGCTCGCACATCGCGGTTTCGCCGTGCTCAAGGTGGACAATCGCGGCATGGGCAATCGCGGGCGCGAGTTTGCCATGGCGGCTTACCATCATCTTGGCGAGGTGGAGCTGCGTGACAATCTCGCCGCGCTCGACCAGGCGCTGGCCCGGTTTCCGCAACTGGACCCTGCGCGCCTGGGCTGGTGGGGCTGGAGCTATGGCGGCACCATGACCGCCTACGCCATGACCCACTCGGATCGTTTCAAGGCGGGCATCAGCGTTTCCCCGGTGACCGACTGGCGCAACTATGACTCGACGTACACCGAACGCTACATGGGACTCCCGAAGGACAATGCCAGGGAGTACGAAAAAACCAGCGTCGTAAAGTCGGCGGCGAAGCTGAGCGGGCGCTTGCTGCTGGTGCACGGCACCAGCGACGACAACGTACACATGCAGAATTCCATCCAGTTCATCGATGCCATGATCAACGCCGGACGCCCGTTCGATCTCGAACTCTACCCCGGCAAGACTCACGGCATCGCCGGCCCGGAGGCGCGTACGCATCTGTTCAATCGCATGCTCTGGCAATGGGAGCAGTACCTGGCAAAGTAACGGTAGCGGATGCGCTCCCAGGTGAGCACGGAAACGTCATTTTGCACCTTGGAGGGTGCAAGCTCTTGATGAAGATTGGCGACTTGGTGAATCGTTGGGAAGCCAGGGTTCACCGAATTGCCAATGGTTGAGCAAGGTGCGGAACAATTGCCGAAGTGGTTAACTTTGGGGAAAAAAGGATTGGCAAACTTGCTTATGGTTTCGGTTTGGGTCTCCCGGGAAGTTTCTCGCCAACTTCGCTGACCGCGGCCGAGGGTTGGTCGCCTTGAGCCTGGCCGCGGCGTTGTTGCAGGTAGGTGTAGGCGGAGGCGCAGGCCACCAGTGCGCCCAGCGCACCCTGCATCATGTCGGCCTGGGCATGGTCGGTGAGCAGGTGAATCGCCCAGAGCATGGGCACTTGCCACAACTCGACCACCCGCGTGTAGAAGGCGCCCAGCAGCGCCATCACGGTGTTCATGTAGAAATATCCGGTGAGGCCGACGCTGGCGACCAGCAGCATCGCGCCCCACATGAGCGGAGAGAGCGGTTGCAGCGCGGTGCGGGTGCTGACGCTGAGAAAGATTCCGCCCAGCGCGGCCCCGGCGAGAGCCGGAGCGATGAGCCAGAACAGATGTTCGTCCTTGCCCTGGGCGCGCTCCCAGACCTTGTAGGTGGCGGCGCGCGATGCCAGGGCGATGAGTAAATACACAATACCGCGAGGCGCGTTCAAGACCGTACCCGGTTCGCGCACGGCCTCGGCGGCAAACAGGATGAGCGCCGTGGCCAGTACCAGCAGGGTGCGGCGTTCGTAGGAGCGGCGCGGGCCGCGCACGTAGGCGAGGACCAGCGCGTCGAGCAGCAGGACGGACTGGGTGACGCGTCCGCTGAGCAATCCGATGGCCCCGAACCAGCCTACAAAAGTAAGTCCGCCCGTGACCACCCGGAGCAGCGCCAGGCGCGGCGAGCGCGGCATGCACTGCGCTGGCGCTGGGCGCACGATGAGCACCAGCAAGGCCAGCGCGAGCAGGGAGCGATCGACCAGAATGGTTGCCAGCGAGAGATGGGCGCGGCGCGCCAGCCACTCGATGGAGACCGTAATGGCCACCTCGGATGCGACCATGCCCGCCAGCGGCATGCGGCTCCAGAAGGAAGGCTCGACGCTTCTGTTCAACCGTTTCCGCCTAGTTCCGCTTCCGGCGTGCTTTCCTTTTCTTCTTCTAGTGGCTTGAAGTAGAGCCAGCGCAGCAGGAGATACCCAATCAGCAAGAGCGAGAAAGACCTGATCAGCTCTGGTATCGCATCCTGGAATGAGAAGTCAGTAGAAATCCTATGTTCGCCGTAAAATCCGCTGAGCTGCCGACGCGATATCCAACTTGCAACCGGTGTGGAGAAGACAAAAGTAAAGTGCAGGATGCCCTGTGAAAACAACCAGCCGAGAGCGATCGCTCCGACGAAACTTTCTACCAAAACCTTCCTTGCCTGCTTCAACATGTTTTCTCCTCATGGGTCTGCTCCTGCATCCGCTCACGCCGCAGTCTGCTCCGGCATTCGCTCAAGCTGCGAAGCGGCCCCACACCATACGCCCAGCGGGAGAGAAGCGCTGCGGCGGATAAACAGACGGCGGCCGTGTAGAGATATGAAAACATATACTCAAGATCGATTCTTGGGATAAATAAGGAAATGCCAGGTATCCCCGCAGCCGTAAGCAAAGGCCCGGCGGCTCGGCGTACAAGATCCCAAATACCTCGAAATGCGGAGTCGAGCGCCCACAGCAGAAGCAGCGCAATGGCAACGGCCGCAACGTTGGATTCAGCAACGACTTCCCGAAGAGAGTTTTTCAACGGTTACTCCTAATGCTCTGGATTCTCGCATGTTTTGGTGAGCAAGGAGATTCTAACTTGGGCACCAAAAATGAGGCGCCGGAGCGCCCCGGTGCTGCCTTCGTGCAGGGAATTACGCGAGGTGCATTTCTTCGATGGCCATGCGCCGCATGATGAACTTCTGCACTTTGCCGCTGGGGGTGCAGGGGAAGGAATCGACGAACTTGATGAACTTGGGAACCTTGAAGCCGGCGATCTGGGCACGGCAGAAGGTCTGGATGGCTTCGGCTTCGAGAGTGACTCCGTCGTGGGGAATGATCCACGCCATGACATCCTCGCCATACTTTTCGCTGGGGATGCCGATGACCTGCACGTCCCGGATGCCGGGATAGGAGTAGAGAAATTCTTCGATCTCGCAGGGATAGATGTTTTCTCCGCCGCGAATGATCATCTCCTTGAGGCGCCCCGTGATGCGGACGTAGCCGTCCTCGTCCATGCTGGCAAGGTCGCCCGAGTGCAGCCAGCCGTCGGGTTCAATGGTTGCGGCCGTGCTGCCGGGATCGTTGTGATAGCGGTTCATGACGAGGTAGCCGCGGGTGCAGAGCTCGCCGTTTTCGCCGAGCGGGACTGCCCCGCCGGTTTGCGGGTCGATGATTTTGACTTCCGTATGGGGCAGGGCGCGGCCCACGGTGGTGGTCTTGCGCTCGAGTGTGTCGGCGGTGGTGGTCTGGGTGATGACCGGCGAAGCCTCGGTGAGTCCGTAGCAGATGGTGAGCTCGGAGCAGTGCATTTCACGGATGACGCGGCGCATCAGATCGATGGGGCAAAGCGATCCGGCCATGATGCCGGTGCGCAGCGAAGTGAAATCGAACTCGCCGAAGCGGGGATGCGAAAGCTCGGCGATGAACATGGTGGGGACGCCGTAGACGGCGGTGCAGCGTTCCTCGTGCACAGCCTGCATGGTGGCCAGAGGATCGAAGTAGTTGGCGGGGATGACCATGGCGGAGCCGTGGGTGAGGCAGGCCATGTTGCCCAGCACCATTCCGAAGCAGTGGTAGAAGGGAACGGGAATGCAGACCTTGTCGCGCTCGCTGAGCTTCATGGAGTCGCCAATGAACCGGCCGTTGTTGATCACGTTGTAGTGGCTGAGTTCAGCGCCTTTGGGCGTGCCCGTGGTGCCGCTGGTGTACTGGATATTGATGGTGTCGTGGGGCCCCAGGCTGGCTTCGCGGGCGCGCAGCTCGGCGGCCGGGACGCGCTCGCCCTGGGCGAGCATTTCGCTCCAGCTCAACATGCCAGGGGGAGGATTGCTTCCGAGATAGACGATCTGGCGGAGCTCGGGCAAGTGTTCAGCCTGCAACTGGCCGGGGATCGAGGAGTCGAGCTCGGGAGCAAGCTGGCGCAGGGTTTCGACATAGTCGCAGTCGCGGAAGGCGCGCTCCATCACCAGTCCCTTGCAACCGGATTGCTTGAGGACGAATCCCAACTCGTGGGCGCGGAAGCGGAGGTTGAGGTTGACGAGCACGACACCGGCTTTGGCGGTAGCAAACTGCATGAGCACCCATTGCGAGACGTTGGTGGCCCAGATGCCGACGCGGTCGCCGCGGGCAAATCCCAGCGCCATCAGGCCGCGGGCGGTGCGTTCCACCTCGGCGTGGAGCTGGCTCCAGGTGAAGCGCAGAGCTTCCTGGCGGAGGATCAGTGCCGGCGACGACGGATAGCGGGCCGCCATCTGGTCCAGCACTTCGCCGATGCAGAGATCAAGCAGCGGAGGATTGTCTGCGCCGCGGGAGTAGCTGGTGTTTTGTGTCGGCATGGTTTGCATCATCGTCGGCAAAGTCTCAATCATCGTCGGCATGGCCTGAGTCATGGTCACCAAACTCCGTCTTGCGCAAATGCCCGCCCGAGTTTCCTAGCTAATCTTATATGGAAAGATCATTCGTTGCGCTTATAGTGTGCTGAATTTTTGGAATACAACATTAGGGCGGACGCGGGCGGCGGCGGCAGAGGTTGGTGGAAGCTGGAACGGCGTGGATTGGGCACTGCGGGCGCAACTGGCGTAACGTAAGGAAGTGGCTGCTCCCATTGTAGAGCGGTTCGCAGCCGAGGTTCCCATTGCATTCAGTCACAAGGAATTGGCGGAGGATTTCCGCATGAAATACCATTCGGACGTCCTCGTCCTGGGCGCTGGCGCGGCGGGATTGATGTGCGCCATCGAAGCGGGTAAGCGCGGCCGCTCGGTGACGGTGCTGGAGAACTCGAACCGCGCCGGGCAGAAGATTTTGATTTCCGGCGGCGGACGCTGCAACTTTACCAACGTGGAGAGCGGCGCGGACAGCTACATCTCGGCGAACCCGCACTTTGCCAAATCGGCGCTGGCGCGCTACGGGCCTCAAGACTTCCTGGCCCTGGTGGAACGGCACCGGATCGGGTGGCATGAGAAAACCCAGGGTCAGCTTTTCTGCGACCGCAGCGCGCAAGACATCCTGACGATGCTGGAACAGGAGTGTGTGCGGGTGGGAGTGCGGGTGAAACTCTCAACCCAGGTGCGCGAAGTGCGCAGCGAGACCGGCAAAGCGGGACAGTTCACGGCGCTGACCGGCGAGCATGAGTTTGCGTCCGGCGCGCTGGTGGTGGCGACCGGGGGGTTGTCGATTCCGAAGATGGGAGCAACGCCGTTCGGCTACGATCTGGCGCGGCAATTCGGGCTGAACGTGATTGAGCCCAGGCCGGCGCTGGTGGCGTTCACGCTGAATCCGGCGGATACCAAACGCTTCTGCGACCTGACCGGAGTTTCCACCGGGGTGGTGGCCAGTATCGGTAGGCAGAGCTTCCGGGAGAAGATGCTGATCACGCACCATGGCTTCAGCGGGCCGGCGATGCTGCAGATTTCCTCTTACTGGCGGACGGGCGAGGCGGTGACCGTGGATTGGGCGCCCGACGGGCCGGTGTTTGCACGTCTGCTGGCCGAGGGAGCGCGGCGCGACGTGGTGGCGGCAGGAGCTGCGTTGCGCGAGGTGTTGCCGATCCGGCTGGCGGAGCGCTGGCTGGAGCTGCACCCGATCAAGAAATGGACGAATGCGGCGCTGGAAGAAGCCGAGCGGCTGCTGCATCATTTCGAGTTTGTGCCGGCAGCGACCGAGGGATTCGCCAAGGCCGAGGTGACGGCGGGCGGAGTGGACACCAACGAGCTCTCGGCCAAGACGATGGAAGCGGTGAAGGTTCCGGGATTGTATTTTGTGGGCGAGGTGGTGGATGTGACCGGGCATCTGGGCGGGTACAACTTCCAGTGGGCGTGGGCCTCGGGCTTTAGCGCGGGACAGGCGGTGTAGGCAGGCGCGTTGTCGTAGAGCGCTCGCCACGCTCCACATTCGCCAAAGGAGGGCGGATGTGGGCCACTCTCCCTTAAATGTTCAACTCAAAAATTTGGGGCACTCAGATGCCGAGCTTCTTGACTTCCTCGTTGTAGTATTTGTGGTAGAGGATCATCCATTCGGGAGTGCCTTCGGGGATGATGCGGCGCTGGCTCTCGATTTTGAGGCGGGCGGCTTTGTCGAGTTTCTCTTCGTTGGCGAGCAGGTCTTCGAGGATGCGGCGCATCTCCTGGCGGATATCGTCGTAGCCTTCCAGGAACTCGACGTTCTTGAGGCTGGCGAGCTGTTCGGTGGAAGACGAGGCGAGTTTGTTGAGTTTTTCGCGCGACAGTCTCATAACACCGCCTTGTACTTCTTCACCAGCTCGTTCTTGACCCGCTTGAACATTTCCTGGTAGTTGGCCGCGCTCTTGCGCATCTCGTCGGAATAAGCTTCAAGAATGACGCGGACTTCGTCGTTGATGCGGTCCTCCAGGCTGAGTTCTTCGACCATGGAGGCTTGCACGCGCTCGACAACGTTCTCGAAGGCGTTGGTTTGAATGAAATGATTGGCTTGCAGCCGTTTGACGACTTGACGGGCAAGGTAGCCCACGTATTCTTTCGAAAAGAGCATGATGTGTGTGTCGAATCTGGCGCTGCTTAAAACCAAATTTTATCACAGTGAGGAGCACGCCCGTCACCAGCGGCTGGCTAGCTGATGGGGGCGAGTTTGAATGCGGTGCCCATGCTGCTGCCGGAACCCAGCAACAAGTAGACCCCGCCGTAGTAGTTGGTATAGAAGCAGCGGCCAGCATCGGAGCCGCAGGTGGTACCGGTGATGCTGACGCCAATCGGAGCGGCCTTGACCTCATAGCCGGTGCTGCCATTGCCGGCCGGAGGGGTGCAGTCCATGGTGAAGTCGTAGCCGCTCTTGTTGCCGCTGGCGAGGTTCATGTCGATGAGGTCGGCGGCGGTGGAGTTGACGGGGCCGCTGCCCAGGGGCGGTCCGAGGTAACTCAACTGGCAGGCGTAGGTGCCCAGATCCGGATAAACCTGGAGGTAGCCGATTTGAGCGGCGTCGATCGCACGCAAGGACCCTACGGCGGAAGCTTCATTGGCGGCGGCGCGGGCGCGCACCAGGTTCGGGATCACGATGGCGGCCACGATGATGATGATGCCCACAACGATAAGCAGTTCAAGGATAGAAAAGCCCGCTTGTTCTCTTCTGCGATCGATCCTTTGCTCTGGCACGCCGTCTCTCCGATTCGAACTTTCTCTTCTTCAACCTAGAATGCAGTTGCGTCCCGGTCAACGGATCGAGCCGCTCGACGCGTTACAGGAGTGCAGCGCCGGGATGGCTGGGTGGCCGAATGCAAACGCGGATGAAGTAACCTGCGCCCGCAAGGTCTGCAATGGTGATAGAACGGGCGATGGCGGCAGAATGTTGAATCGCGGATGAGAAATGCCGGGCGCGGAAGCCGGCAAGCAGAGTTGGCCATGGCGGCGGGAGTATGATGAACGGACGCCGGGAGTTGCGGCGGGTCCTGGCAATCCAGGGCATTCGGCAGAAGAGCAGAGCGATGTCAATCGAAGACCTGACCAGCATTCATGACGACATGGACGCCTTTGCCCAGGGGCTGGGGCTGCGGCGCTTTCACGGCTACATTCCCGACGAGATGCCGAGCGTGCTTTGGGATAACGACGATGTGAACGAGAGCTGGAAAGATTTCCTGGAGCTGGCGCACGCGACGGGCGCGCCGTTCATCACCATGAATTCGGTTCGACTGGAGGCCGACGACGTGGAGTTTCTGTTGGCGGAATTGCGCCGCTCCAGCTTGAGCCGCGAGGAAGACCTGGAGACGGCGCGCCAGTTGCGCTCCTATCTTGGACGCATTGGTTTTATCCAACTGGGATTTCCCTACCAGGGAGTGATGTTTCTCTGCGAACTCAGCACCGAGTGGTATGAAGGCTACAAGGCGCTGCAGGAGATGGCCGACGACCTGGGCGGGATCATGATCGACGGCTCCACGGACGGTTCCGAGGAAGACGAGCGCTGAGGGTGCGCTGGATTCGGCGGGCCCAGGAAAGCTCGAACGGCAAGAGTCCCGCAGCCATGGCCCGGCTGCTTGCGGCGGCCATGGACCTGCCCGGCATTGTGGCCGAACTGCTGGCGGCGCGCGGGATCGGCTCGGTGGAGGAGGCCAACCGGTTTCTTCATCCCTCCCTCGATCAACTGCATCCTCCAATGGAAATGCTGGGCATGCGCGCCGCCGTTGCGCGGCTGGAGCGCGCCATCGCGCAACGCGAGCCGATGCTGATCTACGGCGACTATGACGTGGACGGCACCATGGCAACCGTGATTTTGAAGACCGTGGTGGAACTGCTCGGCGGGCAGTGCGAGTTCCACCTGCCCCACCGCTTGCGCGAAGGCTACGGCATGCGCGACGAAGTGATTGAGCGCGCGGCGGCCAGCGGAATTAAGCTGATCATCAGCGTTGACACCGGTATCCGCGCCTTTGCCGAGGCCGAAACCGCCCAGCGGGCAGGGGTGGACCTGATCGTGACCGATCACCACCTGGTGGCGGCGGCGGAAGGCGTTCCCAAGGCGCTGGCCGTGCTGAATCCCAACCAGTCCGATTGCCGGTATCCGTGCAAGTACCTGTGCGGCGCGGGCGTGGCTTTCAAGGTGGCGCAAGCGCTGCTGGAGCGCGCCGGCCGGGCGCGGCTGATTCCTTCGTTCCTGAAAGTGGTGGCCATTGCGACCGTGGCCGACGCGGTTCCGCTGCTCGGCGAAAACCGGGCCATGGTCGCCTTGGGATTGCAGGGTCTGGGCAGGGTGGTGAATCCGGGGCTGAAGGCGCTGCTGGAAGTTTCTGAACTGGGTTCTGCTGGCATGGACCAGGGACGGGCGCCGAGCGTGACCGAGGTGGCCTACCGGCTGGCGCCCCGCATGAACGCCGCTGGGCGCATGGATGTGGCCCAGGACGTTGTGGAGCTATTCACCGTGAAGAACGCGGCACGGGCCCAGGAGCTTGCCGAAAAGCTGGACGGGCTGAACCGGGCGCGGCAGCAGGAGGAGCAGCGCATTTCCGAGGCCGTACTACGCCAGGTGGAAGAGAGCGCGGAGCTGCGCCAGGCGGCCTGCATGGTGGTGGAGGGCGAGGGATGGCATCGCGGGGTGATCGGCATCTGCGCCGCGCGCATCGTGGAGCGTTTTGGACGCCCGGCGGTGGTGGTTTCCCGCGATGGCGATGAGGCGCATGGCTCCGGCCGCTCGATTCCGGGCTTTCATCTGCTGGCAGCCTTGGAGACGGCGCCGGAATTATTCCTGCGCTTTGGCGGCCACGCCGGCGCCGTGGGATTTGCGATGCGCGCCGGGAATGTCGACGAGTTGCGGCGGCGGATCAACGAATATGCCGAGCTGCGCCTGACCGGCGAAGCACTGCAACCGGTGCTCGAGTTTGACGGCGAGCTGACCATGGAACAGGTGACCCCGCGCTTCTGGGAGCAATTGCGAGCCTTGCAGCCGTTTGGCACGGGAAATCCCGAGCCGGTGTTCGTAGCGCGAGGCGTGACGCTGATGGGGCAACCCAAGGTGATGCGCGAAAAGCATTTGAAGCTGAAGCTGCGGCGGTATGTGAATGTAGAGCCGGGCGCGCTCTCGCGCGGGTTGGATGCACTGGGCTGGCGCATGGCGCATCGCCTCGAGGCGGAACCGCTGGCGGGCGGCGAAGCCCTGGACGTGCTGTTCCGCATTGAGCAGAACACGCACAAGGATTTTGGCGGGGTGCTGCAACTGGTGCTATCGGATTTCCGGCAGGCCGAGGAACCGGCTCGGGAATTCTCGCGGAATTCACAATAAGGGAATGGTGCGGGCGCCGGATGGCTCGCGTACACTGGTTGGGTCATGCCCGTATCGATTCCCCGCCTGCGAATCTGGTTTGCCGTGATGGCCCTGGCCGCGGTCGCGGTGGTGACGGGCTTTTACCTGCGGGCGCGCTTCGAGATGCGCAGCGCGCTCAAGAATCTTCCCGGAAAACTCGGCATTGAGATCCAGCAGACGAGCGAAGGATTCTCGCTTTCCAAGAGCGAAGGCGGGCACACCCTGTTCACGATTCGTGCTTCCAAGGCAACCCAGTTCAAGCAGGGCGGCCATGCCGAGTTGCACAACGTGGACATCATCGTGTACGGGCGCAAGTCGGACCGCTTCGACCAGATCTACGGCGACGATTTTGAATATGACCCGCAGGCGGGAACCATGGTTTCCCGGGGAGAGGTTCACATCGACCTCCAAGGCAACGCGGAAGGCGAAAAGCTGAACGACCAGGCGCTGCCACGCGAGATGCGGAATCCCATCCATTTGCGTACCGAGGGACTTACGTTCAACCAGCATACGGGACTGGCCGAGACCGCCGGGGCGGTCGATTTCCGCGTGCCCCAGGCGGCCGGGACGGCGCACGGGGCAACCTACGATTCGAAAAACAACGAACTGACGCTGCAGGCGGCGATCGACATCCGGACCGAAGGTCAGCGCTCGACCCGGATCCAGGCGGTTCACGGAACGATTACCAAGACGCCGCGCGTGCTTACCATGGAATCCGCCGAACTTTCCGACGCACAGCGCACGGTGCGGGCCGACCACGCCACCCTGGACCTGGCGGCGGACAACTCGATCCAGCAGATACACGCGGCGGGCAACGTACGCCTGAACGAATCCGGCGGAGTGCAGTTGCAAGCGCCGCTGGGCGAGCTGAAACTGGGTGCGAAGAACACCGTGGAATCGGCGTTCTTCAGCGGAGGAGTGGATTTTGAGTCGCCCAAGGAGGCGGCCAGCGGGCACTCCGGCGAGATGCGGATGAGCTTTGTGCAGGAGGCGGCAAAGCAGAGGAATGGGAGCGGCTCCACGGCGCAACTGAAGACCATTTATGCGAGCCAGGGAGCCACATTGCGCCAGGCGGCGCGCGAGGGCAGCAAGAATCCGCAGACCCTGGCGATGAGTTCCGACGCCATGACTTTCGCCCTGAGCGATGGCCGGCTGTTCCGCTCGGCGCAAACCGGAGGGCCGGGACAGTTGATCATCCGCGCCGCCGGCGGCAAGAGCGCAGGCGAGCAGACGGTGATCGACGCGCAGCTTTTCACCGCCGAATTCGGCGACGAGAACCGCCTGCGCACGGCCCATGGCACGGGCCAGGTTCGGGTGAACAGCCACGCTCCGGGGCAGCCCGACAAGCTGAGCACCAGCGATACCTTGGTGGCCCACTTCACCCCGGCGGGCGAGATTTCGCGGGTGGTGCAGGAAGGCAATTTCCGTTTCAAGGAAGGACAGGTTTCCAGGAGCGAACCGGGCGGGCGCACCAGCACGGCCGAGCGCGGAACCTATTCCGCCCTGGATGACTCGGTGACCCTTCAGGGCGATCCGCGAACCGTCGATGGCGGCACCACGGTGACGGCCGACAGCATCCGGCTGCTGCGGGGCAGCGGCGAGATGTTTGCGCTGGGCAACGTGAAGACCACCTACAGCGAACTGACGGTCGAGCCCAACGGAGCGTTGCTGGCCACCGCCGATCCGGTTCACGCCACCGCGCACGCCATGAACGCGCTGCAATCCTCCGGCCTGGCCCATTACAGTGGCGCGGCGCGGCTGTGGCAGGGCTCCAACATCGTGGAAGCCCAGAGCATTGACTTTGACCAGAAGGCGCGCACGATTGTGGCCCAGGGCGACCGCAGGCGCCCGGTCAGCAGCGTATTCCTGCAGGTGGACCCGAAGGGCAGGGCTTCGATCCTGGTGGTAACCGCGCCCCGGCTGAACTATACCGATCACGAGCGCCAGGCGCGCTATTCCGGCGGCGTAACGGCACACGGCGAAGACGGGGTGATGACGGCCGATCACGCCGACGTTTTCCTGAATGCGGCCGGCGCCTCTCGCAGCACCGGCCCCAGCCAGTTGGACCACATCACGGCGAACACCGGGGTGCTGGTGCAACAGCGGGAGCGCCGCGCCGAAGGCGAAAAGCTGCTGTACACGGCGGCGACCCAGAAATGGGTGATCACCGGTGGGTCTCCGATGCTGAGCGACCCGGTGAACGGCACCGTCCGTGGGGATTCGTTGACCTTCTATAGCCGCGATGATAGGGTGGTCGTCGAGGGTGAAGGTTCTTCGCGCGCCGTCACTCACACCCACGTTTCACACTAATGCAGACGCTTTTCACCGAAGAGATCGGCAAATCCTATCGCGGCCGCCGCGTGGTGAGTGGTGTTTCCCTGGCGGTGGATCGCGGCGAGGTGGTGGGGCTGCTCGGTCCCAACGGCGCCGGCAAGACTACCAGTTTTTACATGATCGTGGGGCTGATTCCGCCCGACACCGGGCGCGTCCTGATTGGGGATGAAGACATCACCGATGTTCCCATGTACCTGCGAGCGCGCAACTACGGCATCAGCTACCTTCCCCAGGAGGCTTCGGTTTTCCGCAAGCTGAGCGTGGAGGAGAACATCCTGGCGGTGCTGGAGACGCAGAACTCGAGCTGGCAGGAGCGGCGCAGCAAGGCCGATGGTCTGCTCGACCAGCTCGGACTGGCCCACATCCGCAAGAACAAAGGCTATGCGCTGAGCGGAGGCGAACGCCGCCGGGTGGAAATCGCGCGTGCCCTGTGCATCAATCCCGCGTTCATTCTGCTGGATGAGCCCTTCAGCGGTATCGACCCCATCGCGGTGCTGGACCTGCAAAAGATCATCTTCACTCTGAAGGAGAGCGGGATTGGGGTGCTGGTGACCGATCACAATGTTCGCGAAACGCTTTCCGTGGTAGACCGGGCTTACATCATCAACGAGGGACGCATCTTCCGCGCGGGCACCCCGGAGCAGTTGGGCAATGATCCCGAGGTCAAGAGAGTCTACCTGGGAGAAAGTTTCACGATGGTGTAGGCATTTCGGGAGAGCCAAAGCCGATCTGGCAGCATTTTGATTGCCGAAGTTCCGTGTAAAACCGGACTTCTAGTTTAGAATCAGGTGTGGGAAATTTCCCCTTAATCGTTGGTACATGTCATTTCTGCAGACAAAGCTGAATCTCAAGGTTACGCAACGCCAGATTCTGACTCCAGGACTGGTGCAGATGGTCAGCGTCCTGGCGCTCAACAAGCTTGAGCTCAAGGACATGATTAACGAGGAGATGGTCGAAAACCCGGTGCTGGACGAGTACCTGGACGCAGTTCCGACCATCGACGAAATTGCCGCCCGCGAGGAGCAGCGCGAGCGCGAGACGGCCGCGGCCGCCGTGGAGGAGCCCAAGACCACGCCGGAGGAGCGCGATCCGTTCGAGGAAGTCGATTTCGGCTCGTTTTTCAACGACTATCTGGATCCTGGGTACCGCAGCAACACCGAGCTGGAGTCGATCGAGAAGCCTTCGTTCGAGAACTTTCTTTCCAAGCCGACGACCCTGACCGATCACCTGATGTGGCAACTGGGCGCGATGCACGTCAAGGACGACGTGCTGGCAGCGGCAGAGCTGATCATTGGGAACCTGGGCGATGACGGCTACCTGCTGTCGAGCGACGAAGAACTGCTGGAGCAGGGTGCGGGTTCGCTGAGCGTGCTGCAGGGCGGCGCGGCGCTGGAGCGGGAACTGGGCGAAGCTGGCAGCGTGGCTGGGAATGATGGTCCCGAAGTGCGTCCCAAACTGGTTCCCAAGCCCGATCTTCCTTGCAAGGCGCTGTTTGGCCGCGACGCCCTGCATGAAGCCCTGGACCTGGTCCGGCAGATGGACCCGGTGGGCGTGGCCGCGCGCGACCTGCGCGAGTGCCTGACGGCCCAACTGAAGGACCTGTTGCGGGTGCATGACGAGCGTGGCGGCGAGCCGGATATGCCGGAACTGCTGGAAGACGCCATGGTGATCGCCGACAAGCATCTGCACCTGCTGCAGAATAAGCAGATCCGCGAAATAGGCCGGGCGATGAGCAAGAGCATGGAGCGGGTGGAGCGCTGCGTGGCCTTGATTCGCACTCTGGACCCGAGGCCGGGCCTGCGCTACAACGTGCCGGAGACACGGCTGATCGAGCCTGACGTGGCGATCATCAAGCAGGGCGACGAGTACCTGGTGGTGATGAACGACGACGATATGCCGCAGCTCCGCCTGAACCCGACCTACAAGAAACTGCTCAGCCGCGAGGGTAACGAAAAGGACGTGCGCACCTATGTCAAGGAGCGCTATAAATCGGCCATCCAACTGATCAAGAACATCGAACAGCGCAAGCAGACGATCCTCAAGGTTTGCTACGCCATCATTGGCCGGCAGACGGAGTTTCTTGATTTTGGCATCGACTCCCTGAAACCGATGATGATCAAGGACGTGGCGGAAGAGATCGGCGTACATCCTTCGACGGTGAGCCGGGCGGTAGCCAGCAAGTATGCGCACACCCCGCAGGGTGTCTTCGAGCTGCGCTATTTCTTCAGTGAGAGCGTGAATGGACCCGAGGGCGGCGCCACCTCGCTGCTGATTCTGAAACGCCGGGTGAAGAAGCTGATCGAGGAGGAAGATTCCTCGCGGCCGCTCACCGATGAGCAGATCACCCGCATTCTGCAATCGCAGGGCATCCAGGTGACGCGGCGCACGGTGGCGAAATACCGCGAGGATATGAAGATTCCCTCGACCCATCAGCGGCGGGTAAAGAAATAAAATTCTTCTTCCGGACCCGCGCGGGGACTGGTAGTGCCTCTTTACATCTGATATAACCAAACGCCCACGGTAGTTTTTCCGTGGCGGCAGGCGCTGGAGCAGGGACAGACCCCAGCACAAGAATGCGCTGGAGGGCCAAGGAGGGGAATTCGAATGAACGTGGAATGCATCGGAAGGCAATTCGACATTACTCCCAAGATTCGCAAGGAAGTGGACGCGGGTCTGGCGAAGCTGGCAAAGATTGTGGGCGAGAACTGCAGCAGTAAAGTGATTCTGACGGCGGAAAAGCAGCGCCGCATCGCCGAGATCACGCTGACGCGGCGAACCAGGAAGCTGGTGGGTCAGAGCGAAGGCACCGACATGCTGGCAGCCATTGACGAGGCGCTGGAGCACATCGAGAAGCAGGCGCTCAAACTGAACACGCGCAAGCGGGACGTGAAGCGCGCGGTAAAGGCCAACTGGAAGCGCGAGGCTCCCGAGGTCGAGTTGCCGGTCGCGGTTGGCACGACGGAGGTCACCGCGGTTCCCGTGGTGGTGCATAAATTTCCAGCCAAGCCCAAGATGACCGAAGCGCACCTGGTGCGGAGCCAGGAATCGGTGGCGCTGCAACCAATGACGATTGAAGAGGCGGTGAAGGAGTGCGAGTTCCGGGACCGGGGAGTATTCATCTTCCGCGATAAAAAGGGCATTGTGCGCGTGCTGCACCGGCGCAAGGACGGCAAGCTGGAGCTCATCGAAGTGCCATAAAGAGGTTTTCAACGGATGCACGAGCCACGAACGCGCCGGGGAGCCAGCTCTCCGGCGCACTTATTTGGTGCGCACTTCCAAGGCCCGCAAGCAGCGGCGTTGAGCGCCGCCCGGTTTCCGCAGGCAGGCAGCGGTGAGCGCAGCGGACCCCTGAAGCCAATGGTCCATCGCAGAAACCGCCGTCCCAATCAGGCGCCTCCAACCGGCCGGAGATCAGGTCAACGGCGACGCAACGCAGGCACGTCAGTCCGCAAAGCGGGTTACCGTTTGAGCCTGCGATGCGCGATGTCGCTGCGGTACTGCATGCCGTCAAAGTGGATGAGGTGGACGGCTTCGTAGGCGCGGGCGACGGCCGATTCCAGAGTTGTGGCACGGGCGGTGACGCCCAGGACGCGGCCGCCGGCGGTGGTAACCTGGCCGTCCACAAGCCTGGTTCCGGCGTGGAAGACCTGCACGCCGGGGATGGCATTGGCGCCTTCGATGCCCGCAATGGGCTTGCCCGACTGGGCCGGGCCGGGATATCCGCCGGAGGCGATGACGACGCAGACGGCAGGATCGGGACTCCAGCGGAAGATGCCGTCGCTGACGCGGCCCTCGATGCTGGCCTCGAATGCGTCGAGCAGATCCGTGTCCAGCCGCATGAGGATGGGCTGGGCTTCCGGGTCTCCGAAACGGCAGTTGAATTCCAAGACTTGGGGACCGCGGGCGGTCATCATGAGGCCGCAGTAAAGGATGCCGGTATAGGGTGCGCCCTCCTCGGCCATGCCGGCGATGACGGGACGGGCGATGTGGCGCAGCAGCCAGTCGCGCATATTGTCATCGATGAGGCCGGAGGTGGAATAGGCGCCCATGCCGCCGGTGTTGGGACCGGTGTCACCATCGCCGATGCGCTTGTGGTCCTGGGCGGGAACCAGCGGGGCGACGCGCTCGCCATCGCTGATGACCAGGAAGCTGATCTCCTCGCCCTCGAGAAATTCCTCGAACAGGACGCGGTGGCCGGCTTCTCCGAGCGAGCCATTGAGCATGGCGGTGGCGGTCCGGGCGGCTTCCTCTTTGGTGGCGGCAATGACGACGCCCTTGCCGGCGCAGAGGCCGTCGGCTTTGACGACGATGGGAGCACTGAAATTGGCAAGCGCATCCTTGATCTCGGAAACCGCGTGAATCTGCACGTAAAGCGGAGTCGGGATGCGGTGGCGCGCCATAAAGGCCTTGGAAAAACTCTTACTGGACTCCAGTTGGGCAGCCGCCTGGGTGGGACCAAAGGCGGGAATGCCGCGGCGGCGCAGCTCATCGACCGTGCCGAGCATGAGCGGCACCTCGGGGCCGACGACGACGAGGTCCGGACTGACTTGGACGGCTGCCGCAATGATTGAGTCCAGACGATTGAGATCGCAAGGCAGACAGGTTGCCTGCTGCGCAATGCCGGCGTTGCCGGGCGCACAGAATAGCCCGGTGACCCGGGGCGACTGTTTCAGCTTCCAGACCAGGGCGTGTTCACGGCCGCCGCCGCCCAGCACAAGAACCTTCATGGCGTCTCCAAGGGAAAAGGGTATGAGTTTGGCGCGGGGTAAGTCAAACGGACAGGGAAGAGGTTGCAAAGTTTCAAGGTTTCAAGGTTAAGAACGGAGACAAGGGCGGGGTGGAGTTAACATGGTTGCTTCCCACCTTTACCGCGCCAGAGCGGCGCGGCGAAGGCGAGGCATCCGGCCAGAAAAACGCGGGCCGGCAGGGACGGGTTCACGACACAAAGGAAGCTATGACGACGAAAATGTTGCAGATAGTATGGCTGGCGGCGATGGCCGGAGCGCTGCTGATCGCTGGCTGCAAGATCAGCGACGAAGGTAGCGGCGCGGATAAGAAGGTGAGCATTGAGGCGCCGGGCGCCAGCGTCAAAGTGGATTCTTCGGCGGCCAACGATTCGGGAATGCCGCTGTACCCAGGCGCGCAGGAGAGGCGGGACAAAGCGAAGGACAACGACCGCGCCAACGTGAAGGTAGATACGCCATTCCTGAAGGTGAAGGTAGTGGTGTCGAGTTTTACCTCGGACGACGGCCCGGAAAAAGTGCTGGCCTTTTATCGCGGCAAACTGCAGCGCTACGGCTCCGTGCTGGAGTGCAGAGGCGCGGAGGCAGACGTTCAACTGGGAAGCAAGCTGGATAAACCGGTCTCGTGCGGCACGGATATCGGCAAGAGCGGGGAAGTCAGCTTGAAGGTGGGAATCGAAGGCAATCAGCACTATGTCTCGGTGAAGCCGCGGGGCACGGGTTCAGCGTTTGAACTGGTTTACGTGCATGTGGGCGGTGGCAAGAGCGACGACGATTACGGCGGCAAACAACCATCATAGAGAGTGGGGCCGAAGGATTTCCGGAGCCGGGCTGGTGGTGCGCGATTTGCTTCCGGGCAACCGGGCTGTTAACTTTTGTTGAGTGGACCACGGATGCACCCAATGCGGGACGGCGGTGGAGGATGGACGGCCATTCTGTCCGCAGTGCCACGCGCCGCAGATCAGGGTTCCGCTGCGGCCGCCGGAAGCGGCGGTGACCGAGAGCGCGGTGACCGAGGGCGTTGCGCCGGAAACGGCGGCGGACGCGCAGGCTCCCCCGGAGCCGATTCCGGATGAGCGCGTGGCCACCGTGGAACGTTCCAGGCCAGAGCCGGAGAACAGGTTGCTGCGGCGGCCGGCATTCACCTCCGCGCTGGTGGCCGGGATGCTGGCGGCGGTGGGCACCTCGATCCCGATCATCCCGCTTGCCATGCTGTGCATGTTTGCCTCAGGCGGGCTGGCGGTGACGCTGTACCGCCGCCGGGTCGGGCACATCCGGGTGACGCCGTGGATGGGCGCCAGGCTGGGATTGATGGCCGGAGGATTGGGATTTGGACTGCTGGCGCTGCTGAGCACCTTCCGGCTGTTTGCCGCCAGCGAACGCACCCAGTTGCGCGCAGCTTTCAGGGACAAGATGCAGGAGACCCTGACCTCGGCGGCGGATCCCGATGTGCGCCGGGCGATGGAACAGTTCCGCGGCTACATTGCCACCGACCATGGTCTGGTCTTGGTGGTGTTGATCTGCCTGGGAGTTGCGGCGGTGGTTTTCCTGCTGTTCAGCGCCTTGGGCGGAGCACTGGGCGCGGCGGTATTCGGCGGGGAAAGCAGGCGCAAGGAATCGTGAGCGTAGAGCGGTGAGCGTCTGCCAGGCGGGTACGCTGCTGAGGCGGACCCGGGCGCTTGCCCGGCGCTTGCAAGGACGAGTATCATCGGGCAGTCATGAACGTCATATCACGGTCGCCTCATCTTCGTGAAAAAGGGCAGATTATGTCTGCCTCTGAAATCGAGCGCACACTGGTTCGCCTGGCGCACGAAATCGTGGAAAAGAACAATGGCATTGGATGTCTCGGGCTGGTTGGTATCCGGCGGCGGGGCATTCCGATTGCCGAGCGCCTGGCCAAGCACATCGAGCGCATTGAAAAAGCTCCGGTGCCGGTGGGCACGCTGGACATTACGCTGTACCGCGACGATCTTTCCACGGTAGGTCCAAAGCCCGTGGTGGAACCTCGCCCGATCGGCTTCAATATCACCGGCAAAGACATTGTGCTGTGCGACGACGTGCTGTACACGGGACGCACGGTGCGGGCGGCGCTGGATGCGCTGTTTGACCAGGGGCGTCCGCGCAGCGTGAAGCTGCTGACGCTGATCGACCGGGGACACCGCGAGCTGCCAATCGAGGCCAGCTTTGTGGGTCGCCGGGTGCAGACGACGGATTTGGAACTCATCGAAGTGAAGCTTACGGAGACGGACCAGATGGAAAAAGTTCTGATGGTTGAGCGCGTCCCGGAATCGGAAAGCTAAGCGAAGGACACGATGAAAGCCAAGCCCCGGTCGCTGCTCGGGATCGAGCCGCTGGATTCGCGGCAGATCCTTGAAATTCTTGCTCTGGCGAAGCGTATGAATCCGGCACGGCCCCGCCTGACCCTTCGCGGCCGTCGCATCGCCCTTCTTTTTTACGAAAACTCAACCCGGACCCGCACCAGTTTTGAGATTGCGGCCAAGTCGCTGGGCGCCTCGACGGTGGTGATCCACGCGACCACGGCGAGCATTGAAAAAGGCGAGTCGCTGAAGGACACGGGACAGACGTTGCAATCGATTGTGGATGCCATTGTGATGCGGCATCCCAGCTCGGGAGCACCGTTACTGCTGTCGCGGCTGCTGGATATTCCGATCATCAACGCCGGTGACGGCATGCACGCGCATCCTTCGCAGGCGCTGCTGGACGCATTCACCATTCTGCACCACAAGAAGAGCTTGAAAGGGCTGAAGATTGTCACCATTGGAGACATCTTCCACAGCCGCGTGGCGCGCAGCGATGCCCACGTTTTCAGCAAGCTGGGCGCGCGCGTGGTTTTCTGCGGACCGGACGTGCTATTGCCGGAGACGGCGTGCGCGTTGGCGCCGGGAGTGGAAATTGTGCGCGAGATGGACGAGGCAATCCGCGGCGCTGACGTGGTGATGATGCTGCGGGTGCAGCAGGAACGGCTGTCAGGCATGCAGATCAACGTGGATGAGTACGTGCGCCGCTATCAACTGACCCCGGCCAGGCTGAAGCTGGCGAAAAAGGACGCGCTGGTGATGCATCCCGGGCCGATGATCCGGGGCATGGAGATGACCGACGAGGTGGCCGATTGCAAGCAGTCGGTGGTTCTGGAACAGGTACTGAACGGGGTGAAGGTGCGCATGGCCATCCTGGCAACGCTGTTGGGGGCAAAGCGATGAGCTCGATTCTGCTGGAGGGCGGACGGGTGATTGACCCGGCCACGGGGTTCGACGCGGTGGCCGACGTGCTGCTGCGCGATGGCCGGGTGGCGGAGATTGCCGAGGCGGGCAAGGCCCGGAGCGCGGCCGATGAGACGCTGAAGGTGAAGGGACTGATCGTGGCTCCCGGTTTTATCGATCTGCACGTGCATCTGCGCGAGCCCGGACAGACCCACAAGGAAAACATTGCCAGCGGTACGGCAGCGGCGGCGGCGGGCGGATTTACCTCGGTTTGCGCGATGCCGAACACCCGCCCCATCAACGACTCACCCGCCGTGACCCGATGGATGCAGGACGAGGATCGCGGGGCGGTGGTGAACGTGTTTCCGATTGCCGCGGCGACGCTGGGCAGCCTGGGAGAAAAGCTGAGCGATTATCGTGGCCTGAAGAAGGCCGGCGCCGTGGGGCTGAGTGACGACGGCAAGCCGATTCTGGACGACCGCGTGATGCGCGAGGCGCTGGCGTTGGCGGCCAAGGCCGGACTGGTGCTGATTCAGCACGCCGAGGACACCAGGCTCTCGCAGGGCAATCCGATGAACGAAGGCGTTACGTCATTCAAGCTGGGACTGCGCGGACAGCCGGCAGCCTCGGAATGGCAGATGGTGGAGCGGGACATCCGGCTGGCGAGCCAGGAGGGCGGGCGGCTGCACGTGGCGCACGTTTCCACCGGCAGGTCGCTCGACATGGTGCGGCTGGGACGTGCTTCGCAGGTACAGGTAACGGCCGAGGTGACGCCGCATCACTTTCTGTTCACCGACGAGAACTGCTCGACCTACGACACGCGCTACAAGATGAATCCGCCACTGCGCTCGGCGGCGGACCGGGAAGCACTGCTGGCGGGGCTGATCGATGGCACCATCGACGCCATCGCAAGCGACCACGCTCCCCACTCCCTGTTTGAAAAGGAAGTGGAGTTTGACAAGGCGGCATTCGGCATTACGGGGCTGGAGATTGCGCTGGCGGCGGCGCTGACGGCGTTGTACAAGTCGGGCAAACTTTCATTGCCGCGGGTGGTGGCGCTGCTATCGACGAATCCGGCAAGGATCGTGGGACTCGGCGGACGGGGCACGCTGGCCGAAGGGTCGGTGGCCGACGTGACGATTTTCGATCCCAAAAAGCGCTGGACCTACGACGTGCGCAAGACCCGCTCGCGCTCGCGCAATTGCCCGTACGACGGAATGCAGTTCTGCGGCAAGGCGCTGGCCACGATTGTGGGAGGCAGGATTGCGTGCAGCGAACTTTAGGCGTCGCGGCCGCAGATGAGTTCCGCAAAGGCCCGCATGGCGCGGGCCTTTTGCTGCTAGAGTTGGACTTCCGGCCATGAGCGATATCGATTCCATCCTGACCTCGATCTTCGGGCTCGAGCAGTTCCGCCTGCAGCAGCGCGAGATTGTGAACGACGTGCTGGCGGGGCGCGACGCGCTGGTGGTGATGCCGACGGGCGCGGGAAAAAGTCTCTGCTTTCAACTGCCGGCGGTTGCGCTGAAGGGGCTGACGCTGGTGATTTCGCCGCTGATCTCGCTGATGGCCGACCAGGTGCGGCAACTGCGGGCGCTGCGGATTCCGGCGCTGATGCTGTCGAGCGGACAAACGTGGGATGAGCAGCGCGAGGCGATGGCGCGGTTGCGCGATGGATTCCGCGGACTGTTTTATGTTGCGCCGGAGCGGTTCAGCGCGCCTGGATTTCTGTCGATCATCACCGCGCGCAAGCTGTCACTGCTGGCGATTGACGAGGCCCACTGCATCAGCCAGTGGGGACACGATTTCCGTCCGGAGTATCTGCGCCTGGGCGAGGTGCGCAAGCAACTGGGCGAGCCGCGGACGATTGCGCTGACGGCGACGGCGACGCCGGAGGTGCGCGCCGACATTGTGCGCAACCTGGAATTGAAAGATCCCGCGATCCACGTCACCGGCTTCGACCGGCCCAACCTCAGCTATCAATCGATTGTGTTTGCCAAGGCGAGGAACAAGGACCAGGAGCTGGTTGATTACCTTCGCCGGCAGAAGGCGGGCGGGATCGTGTACTGCTCCACGCGCAAACAGGTGGAGCAGGTGTCTGCCTTGCTGGAGGGAAATTTGCGCGGACGCACCGTGGTGAGCTATCACGCAGGGATGGAGGCGGAGCTGCGCGACAGCAGCCAGGGGCGCTTCAGCGAGCGTGGCGATCCCATCATGGTGGCGACCAACGCCTTCGGCATGGGCATCAACAAGCCGAACCTGCGCTATGTGATTCACTACAACCTGCCGGGAAGCCTGGAAGCCTACTACCAGGAGGCGGGACGCGCCGGACGCGATGGGCTGCCGGCGGATTGCATCCTGTACTTTGCCGTGGCCGATGTGATGACGCAGAAGTTTTTCATCGACAAGATTGGCGAGGCCAACGGCACGTTGAGCGAAAAACAAATTGCGGTGTTGCAGCAGCGGGGCGCCAGGCAACTGAACGCGATGCAGAACTATGCGCGCTGGGAACGCTGCCGGCGGCGGCAGATTCTGGAATATTTTGGGGAAGCGAAGATTCCGGAGAACTGCAGTTGCGATGTCTGCGGCGCGCGCAGTCCGAAGCTGAAGTTGACGGGGCGCGCGGCGGAGTTGGCGGTGAGTGCGGAGAATGAGCAGAGCCGGGGTCAAAGTCAGAGTCAACTAGCCCACGTTAGCCAGAAGACGGCGAACGTGGGACGCCCGGCCCTCCCCGCAAAATTTCTGGAGCGGGCGGCGGGCGCGGCCGTGGCTGCGGAAGATGTCCGCCTGGCGTGCATGAAGGAGCTTCGCCGCGACGTTGTGCGCTCGCTGGGCACGATCTTTTTCCAGCATCTTCCGGACGAGTTGCTGCGACGGTTGATTGCAAACCCGCCGCAGACGGTGGCGGAGTTAAAGGATGAGTTCGAGGTACACAACAAGATTGTAGAGAACTTTGGAATTCGGATTGTGCACCTGGCGAGCGCAGGGAAAGAGCAACGGCAGGAGCAAGAGCATGGTCAACCACCGCGCGTTAGCCAAAAGATGGCGGACGCGGGGCGCCAAGGCATTGCGCGGGCAAAAGTTGCGGCGCGCGGGATCGGGGCTCTGCATGGTGGGGCGGTGGAAGCTCGATTTGAACGGCTGCGCCTGCTGCGGCTGGAGTTGGCGCGCAAGAATCACTGGCCCGCCTATTGCGTGCTGCAGGATGCGACGCTGCTGGAAATTGCGCGGTCGCAGCCAAGATCGATGCGCGAGCTGATGGAGATCAAGGGGATGGGGCCGAAACGCGTGGAGAACTTTGGTAAAGAACTGCTGGCGGAGGTGGCCAGGGAGTGACCGGTCTCATGCGGTGAGAGATATGAAAATGGGCAGCCGAAGCTGCCCTTTATGCTGCGCGAAAACCAATTGTCAGGCGATCAGGGCCATGCGTTTGCCGACGCGGCCGAGGACTTCGAGAGCCTGGCTGAGCTGGGCTTCGCTGTGGGTAGCGGTGACGATGGTGCGGACGCGCGCCTTGCCCTCGGGAACCGTGGGGAAGGCGATGCCGGTGCCCATGACTCCCTCGTCGAAGATGGCTTTGCTGAACTCCATGGTGGCGCGGCCGTCGCCGATGATGATGGGGGTGATCGGCGTTTCGCTGGCCGGGGTGGTGACGCCGCCGATGTTGAAGCCGAGGAGTCCAAGTTCCTTCTTGAAGAAGCGCGTGTTGGACCAGAGACGCTCGATCAGTTCCGGCTCGTTCTGCAGCACGTCGAACGCGGCAATGCAGGTGGCGGCCACGGCGGGCGGATGCGAGGTGGAAAACAGGAAGGGACGGGCGCGATGGTAAAGATACTCGATGAAGTCACGGGTGCCGCAGACGTAGCCGCCAAGTGCGCCAATGGCCTTGGAGAGCGTTCCCACCTGGATATCGACGCGTCCGTGGACGCCGAAGTGGTCGATGGTGCCGCGTCCATTGCGGCCCAGGACGCCGGAGGCGTGGGCGTCATCGACCATCATGATGGCGCCATACTTTTCCGCGGCGGCGCAGAGGCCGGGCAAGGGGCCAATGTCGCCATCCATGGAGAAGACGCCGTCGGTGATGAGCAGTTTTTTGCCGGGAAGGTTTGCGACCGAAGCGAGTTGCTCCTCGGCGTGGGCCACATCCTTGTGACGGAAGACCTTGATGGCGGCACGCGAGAGGCGGCAGCCGTCGATGATGGAGGCGTGATTCAGCTCATCGCTGATGATGAAGTCGTCTTTGCCGAGGAACGAGGAAACGGCGCCGGCGTTGGCGGTGAAGCCGGACTGAAAGACGACGCAGGCCTCGACGCCCTTGAACCGCGCGATCTTCTCCTCGAGTTCCATGTGGAGCTTCATGGTTCCGGCGATGGTGCGCACCGCGCCGGAACCGACTCCGTACCTGCGCGTGGCCTCCAGCGCAGCCTCGCGCAACTTGGGATGGGTGGTGAGGCCGAGGTAGTTGTTGGAGGCGAGATTGATGACCTTGCGTCCGTCAAAATGGCAGACCGGAGCCTGCTCGTCCTCGAGCACGCGCAGTTTGAAATACGTTCCCTTCTGCTTCAGCGCGCTTAATTCATCCGAGAGGAAGGCGAGCGGATTGGTGCGGGCGGTGGACATGAGATTCCCCTTTTAGAATGCGCTGTCAACGGCGCCGGTGTAGAGCAGAATTTTCGAAGCCTTGCCGGAGTTCAGCAGTTCCATGCCCTTGCGGAATTCGGAGATGGGCAGGCGGTTGGTGATGACCGGATGGAGATCGAGTTTGCCGGCCTTGAGCAGGGCGGTCATCTGGTACCAGGTTTCGAACATCTTGCGCCCGTTGATGCCGAGGACGGTCGCGCCCTTGAAGATGATGTCGCGGGCGAAATCAAGTTCGAGAGGCCGGGAAGGAATGCCGAGCAGACTGACGCGGCCACCGGTGCGCAGAATGTCGAAGCCGAGTTTGACGGCGTCCTGGTGTCCGGCCATCTCCAGCAGGACGTCGACGCCGTAGCCGTCGGTATGCTCGCGAACGATGGCGCGCACGTCCTGGGTTGCGGGGTCGAGGACCAGATCGGCGTTCATCTGGCGGGCGATGTTGCGGCGGTATTCGTTGATCTCAATGGCGAAGACCTGGGCGGCGCCGCAGGCGCGGGCGACACTGATGGCGAACAGGCCGATGGGACCGCATCCGGTGATGGCCACGGTCTTGGCGGCCAGATCGCCGGAAAGCGCGGTGTGCATGGCGTTGCCGAGGGGATCGAGGATGGAAGCGTACTCGTGGGGGATGGCGGGATCGAGCTTCCAGATGTTGGACTCGGGTATGGCAACATAGTCGGCAAAGGCGCCGTCGCGATCAATGCCGATGATTTTGACGTTCTGGCAGATGTGCCCCTGTCCGGTGCGGCACTGCAGGCACTTGCCGCAGGCAACATGCATCTCCGCCGAGACGAAATCGCCCTCTTTGACGCTGGTGACCTCGTTGCCGACGGCGGCGACATGACCGCAGAACTCGTGGCCGGGAACCAGCGGCGGCGCAATGCGTCCCTGGGCCCAGGGATCCCAGTTGTAGATGTGCAGATCGGTGCCGCAGATGGAGGCGACTTCAACCTTCACGAGGACATCGGCAAGGCCGATGGCGGGAACTGGAACCTCGCGGATTTCAACGCCCGCTTTGGACTCGTTCTTGACCACGGCCGACATCAGATTCGACATGGCGATTCGCCTCTTCCGAAGGGCTGGGAGCAAGTGTCCGAGCCCGGGCACTTGCGTACGCGGAACCACACATTCTAGCACCGCGGCCACAGTACGCCGTCCAGAGGCGCGGGTTGGCGGCGGGCAGACAGGCCTCAGCGCGAGTCTGAGAGCGGGAAAGACCAGGTACCCAGGGCAGGAAGCGGGGATCGAAAAAGTGGATGGCGTATAGGAAATGAGGACGAAATCGTTCGTCAAGTGAAAAAAGACGAAAATCTATTGACAAATAGTGTAACTCGACACAAAATCTAGGACTAGCACTTGATTGCATGCAAGATGTAGGGCATGTAGTACAGTTCATTGCGATATTGCCTTCGAGGGAGAAGGTTCTCGTCAAGTGTTGCGATAATGGCGAACAGCTGCAGACCTACGAGGAGGCTAGACCTCGGTTCCCATTGCTCAGTCTCCGCTCAGTTTGCGGAGACTTTTTCATTGCAGCGGATTCGATTGAAGCGGCCCGGCGCACGTGTTACAAGAACAGGGAACAGAAAGCATCGCTGACCATGCCAACCGCAAAACGCAAACACGCCCGGGCACAGACGGAAGTGGTCATTCCGGAGAAGATCTACTTCCGCATCGGCGAAGTCAGCGAGCTGGCACAGCTTCCGACCTATGTGCTGCGCTTCTGGGAGACCGAGTTTGCGCAACTGCGGCCCACCAAGAGCAGCACCGGACAGCGCATGTACCGCCGCAAAGACGTGGAATACGTGATGCAGATCCGCAAGCTGCTGTACGAGGACGGATTCACGATTGCGGGCGCGCGCGAAAAGCTGAAGGAAGAGTTGCGGCTGAACCGGCCGCCGGCGCAGGCCGCGAAACGGGCTGCAAAAGAGGATGGGGGCGCGGCCCAGGCGGCGTTACCGTTTCTCGCGCCGGTGAACGGCGCACACCCCAGGGAGGAGCTGCGCCGGGTGCGGAAGCAGCTCTCGGACGTACTCGACCTGCTCTCCTGATCCGTTAGTCACACCCGGTTTCCACAGACGCGGGGGCTCAGGTTGGCCTGCCGGTAATATAAGCCTCCAGGTGGCGGATGGTCTCGGTTTGGGCGGAGAGAATCCAGTTCACCAGGTCTCCGATGGAAACCACGCCGACGATGCGATCGTTCTCCAGCACCGGGAGATGGCGGATGCGGCGGCTGCTGATGATCTGCATGCACTCGCCGACGGTGTGATCGGGAGAGACGGCGATGACCGGTGAACTCATGATTTCAGCGACCGTGGTCTGGCGGGACGATCGCCCCTTGAGGATCACTTTTCTGGCATAGTCGCGCTCGGAGACGATGCCCACGATTTTGCCCTCGAAGACTACCAGTAAGGCGCCGACCTCTTTTTCCGCCATCCTGGCGATGGCCGAATAAACAGAGTCCGCTGGAGAGACAGAGCAGATGAGGCCGTTCTTCTGCTTCAGGATGGGACGAATCGACTCGGTGAGATGCAAAAGTGCCTCCTGGGTAACCAAGATAATACCCTCTTTCCGTTGTTTCTTGAGTTAATACTCAAGATTTCTTCCATGATGACCTGATTACCTATGGGTGTGGCCGGACAAGTTTCTGGAGTGATTTATCAAGATTTAGTTGACAGACAAACCCTTTAAGAATAATTTTCATGAGCGGCCGGTGCGTAATATCGGGCTGGGCAGTGGGGCTTCCCGGCTACTTCGACGCACATCCGGCTGGTTTATCCCTTGGTCAGCATCGCAGTCAGGGCATCCCTTCATGCGCTCCCCTAGATTTATGTGGAGAAGGAGAAAGCGAAAGTATGAGAAAGCTGGGAATGTTATGGGCAGCGTCACTGCTGCTGGGTAGCTCGCTGGGCTTGGCGCAATCCGGGCCGGACAGCGTGTGCGAGGTCAACGTGAGCGTCCCGAACCCTGGCGGCGCGAAGCAGTTTGAGGAAGCCCGCAAGAAGCACAACGAATTTCATAAGGCGGAAAAGGACAAGAATCAAATCGGGGTATGGGAGGTCTTGACCGGGCCTTACTCGGGGGCATATGTGACCACCGTCTGCGGCCTGGGATGGAAAGAGATGGACGGGCACGACGCCTTCGACAAGCGGGACATGGAAGACATCGAGAAGACATTGCTTCCGGCCACTGCCACCAACCAGCAGTCGTACTACGTGCTGCGCAAGGATCTCAGCCTGGCCCCGGACTCCCCAACCCAGCCGAAGATGATCACGGTTATCCACTACTTTGTGAAACCCAGCGGACTGACGCAGTTTATCGATTCGGTGAAGCGAATCAATGCGGCGATTGTGCAGACCAGGTATCCGACAAATCCTTCGCGATGGTACCAACTGGCAAACGGCGGCGAAGGCCCGCGCTATGTGCTTGTCACCGACCGTTATTCGTGGGCGGACATGCAGGGGCCGGACCAATCGATGAAGGAGATGCTACAACAGGCTTACGGAGCCGACGACAAAACGCTGCAAAATCTGCGCGACGCAGTGGACCACACGGTCTCCGAAATGATGGAGCTTCGCGTCGACTTGAGCTATCTGCCAGCCAAATAACGGAGCCGGATGGACGCCTGGAACCCGCGCCGGGACGCGGGTTCATTTTGCCGCCATGGGAAACAGGCTTTGTCCCGGCGCTTGTTCCCGGGCATAAGGTTGATAAAAACAAACGATAGGGCAGATGCGCTCCGCCTGGGCGGGTTGCCAGTAGAATTGAATGTAGCAAGGCGAAACATTGGGATGGATTGATCTGAATGCGTTTTCGGGACGTGTGAGCAGGGCCGCCGGCTGGTGGCCTTTTTGTTTTGCCGGGATTCTGGGATTGAGGTAAATTCTGTGGGTACTTGGGCCATCGGCGGCATTGACTCCATTTATTTTATGAAGTTGCGCAATGCACAGAGAAGCTCGTATCGCGTGTGGCTGCTGATGCAGCGGCGATTGAGCGGACTGCGCTATGCGACGCGGATGTTGATCAGCGGCCTGATTGTGTGGCTGATCCTGGCGGTGGTGTTCAAGACCGATCCGCTGTGGGGGCTGATCTCCAGCGTGGTGGTGACCGAGGTAAAGGCAGCCTCGGCGTGGAACGCCTTTATTTCGCGGCTGCTGAACACCGTGATTGGCAGCCTGGTGGCCCTGGGATTCCTGAAGTTCGCGGGGGCCTCGGAGTGGTCGGTGCTGGCGGCGATGGGGGTGGCGACGATTGTCTCCTCAGACCTGGTGAAGGTTCCGATCAGCTGGCGGATTGCGCCCATCACGGCGGCGATTGTGATGTTGCCGGCCTATGTGTCGCACTCGGCCCATGCGGGGCTGACGGCGGCTTTGCAACGGACGGGAGAAGTTATAATCGGCTCGGCGGTGGCGGTGGGCGTCTCCTGGGCGACGGCCGGATTGTTCCGGCGGCGAAGGCTTGGAGCCGAGCGCCAGGCGCTCCCGGCAGAGCCGTTGGACGCTCCCGGTAAGCCATTGAAAGATGGCAGGTTAGAGTAATTCTCGGCAATCCGGCGGAGAGTCGCCGCGTGCTATAATGTTCTGTGCTTCTCAGTGGCTAATTTCCCACAATCTGTAGAGTGAACGGCGAGCCGGGCGGCCTGGGGAACAGGGCTTGGCTGGACCCGGGCGCAAGTCCAGCCGGACCCCGCGCGAGCGGGAAACCCTGGGGCGAAGGAAGCAAACCGGGATTGTGGCTGAAGTGGGTATTTGTGCTTCCCACCTTATCGCCACAAAGAGCGCGGCGCGGAGGTGGGGCACCCGGGCTTCCCACCGGCGCACGAGTACGCGTAGAGATTCTTCAGCGTGCTGGAAGGTATTTAGGACGACATGGCCGACGAAACGAACAATCCAAAACTGCCGCTGGAAGGCGGCGGTGGACCACCGCAGAACATCCAGCCGATCAACATTGAAGAAGAGATGCGGCGCTCCTATCTCGACTACTCGATGTCAGTGATTATTGGCCGCGCGCTGCCGGATATCCGCGACGGATTGAAGCCGGTGCACCGGCGCATTCTGTACGCGATGCACGACATGGGGCTGCTGCACAGCCGCAAGACGGTAAAGTGCGCCAAGATCGTGGGCGAAGTGCTGGGCAAGTATCACCCGCACGGTGACAGTTCGGTGTACGACGCGACGGTGCGCATGGCGCAGGATTTCTCGCTGCGCTACCCGCTGGTGGATGGCCAGGGAAACTTCGGCTCGGTGGACGGCGATCCGCCGGCGGCCTACCGCTATACGGAAGCGCGGCTGACGGCGATTGCGTCGGAAATGCTGGCCGACATCGACAAGGACACGGTAGACTTTGCCGCCAACTTTGACGACTCGACGGCCGAGCCGACGGTGCTGCCAACGCGGATTCCCACCCTGCTGATCAACGGTTCGAACGGCATTGCCGTGGGCATGGCAACCAACATTCCGCCGCACAACCTTACCGAGATTCTGACGGCGGCGATCCGGCTGGTGGAAAAGCCGAAGACGACGCTGGAAGACATTCTCGGCGTGCCGGGCAGCGAAGAGAAACCTCCCATTGTGCAAGGCCCGGACTTCCCGACGGCCGGGTTCATCCACGGCCGCAAGGGACTGCACGAGGCGTACCGCACGGGCCGCGGACGCTTCCTGATGCGCGCCAAGGTTGCGATTGAGCACCTGACGAAAGAGA
>CAZQDD010000024.1:0-19943 GCA_964591805.1 uncultured Acidobacteriaceae bacterium
TTCACACGGTGGAAGTCGTAGGTTCGAATCCTACAGCGCCCACCACTCCCATCCCCGGTCGAGTGGTCAGGGTCCGCAGAATGGTTCGGAAGGGAAGCAGAGGCTGGCAGAAATTGCAATGGTTAGCGACCCCAGCCGTAGTTTTAGCATCTGAACAGTGTCGGCCACGGGTTTGGAACTGGCCGATATCCACAGGCGGGCGGAACATTGGGCTTGCCGGTTCGAGGAGCGGTGAGTAAGATTGGGTATCTCCCCGGATTCATGAAATTTGATCCCGATGCTGGCGGCTAGTCCAACGGATGGGCCACAAAAGCAGCAAACACCAAAGTTCCAGCGATCGCCTGGCTTTCACCACAACCGGCCGTGCGCCGCAGGATGGAATTGCAAGAAGCGACTAAACACTAGAGAAGCCTGACAATATGAATAGTGGATCGAACCATCCTGCCGGCAACGGCGGGAGAGGACGCAAGCGCCGCCGCGGGCGTCGCGGTGGTCAGGGTGTGGGCGCGCAAGCCGGAGCTCAGACCCAGGATGCATCAGGACAAGCCAATCAAAACCTGTCCCAAGCTTCTCCGGAAAGCCCAGCCGTGCAAGGGAAGCCTGCCATGAAGAGACAATTCAAAACCAAACCGCCGGCGCGCAAGAGCTTTGTCGAAGTCAACGGCAACGGCAATGGCAACGGCGCCAGCAACAATCGCGTCTTCCGCTCCGTGGTCAATCAAAGGACTCCGGATGCCGGCATCTACAGCGCTCCCATGGACCACTCCTACCGCACCCTGCAGCACGAGGGCAACGCCGGACGGCCGGGATACGAAGCCATGCCGGTGCTGGACAACTCCAGCCCCAAGCTCATCGTAGCTTTCATCGATGACCTGTTCTTCATGGCCAAGGTGCAGGAAACCGCGCGCAAGTTGAACGTCAAGGTGAACTTCGTCAAGACCGACAAGGAAGTCCTGGAGCTGGTGGCGGCCGGGGATGAGAAGCCGTCGCTGATCATCATCGACCTCAACCATCACACCGTGAAGCCCCTGACGGTGATTCCCAAGCTGAAGTCGAAGTTCAAGAAAGAAACCAGCATCATCGGGTTTCTCTCGCACCTGCAGGGAGAGTTGAAGGTGAAGGCGCAGGAAGCGGGCTGCGACATGGTCCTGCCGCGCTCGGCGTTCTCGCAGAACCTGCCGCAACTGCTGCGGCGTCACGCCACCAGCGAAGCTGAACTGCAGGAATACTGATCCCCGGAAATCGCAAGCGTCACGCCGCCGGATCCGGCGGCGCTCAGTAGCCCCCGGCGTCCGTGGCAAAATGATACTCGCCATCGAGCACGCCCGACGCTGCCGCGGCTTTGCTCGCCTCGGGGTCGCCGATGAACTCGCGGGCCTTGTCCACGCTGGCAACTTCAAAGACAAAGAAAATGTTGTTCGCGTCTTCGGCGCCGCGCCAGAGGTGGATCAGGCGAAGCCCGGCGCCCAGGTGGGCAGACTTGTGCGAAGCAAACACCAGCTTCCAGCGTTCAAAGTCCGCCACGCGATTCCGGCAAAGCAGGTAAGTCATCCGCGCCTCCCCGGCGCTGGCGCCGCACCGGATGGCAGCGGCGGCCACGCCATTTGGTCAGAACTCGATCCGCAAATTTTCCAGCCTTTAGCCCGGAGGCCACTTCATGTCGCGTCCGCCAATCAGGTGCAGGTGCATGTGGAAGACCGACTGGCCGCTGCGTGGACCCACGTTGAGCACCGTCCGGTAGCCGTCCTCGATGTTGCGCTCGCGTCCCAGCTTGGCGGCAATCAGGTGGCAGTAGCCGATGATCCCGGCGTCTGACGGCAAGGCTTCCTTGAGTCCGGCAAAGTGGCGCTTGGGCACGATGAGTACGTGCGTGGGCGCGACCGGTTTAATGTCTTCGAAGACGAACACCTGGTCGTCTTCGTAAACTTTCTTCGAAGGAATTTCTCCGGCGATAATCTTGCAGAAAAGACAGTCGTTCATGGATGCTCCTTGCTCGGCCAATGTAGCACAGTCGCTCAGTCCAGCCGAACCAGGAAGACCCCGCCTTCGTTCACCTCGATATAATCAAAGACCTCGAGGGTTTGTTTCTTGTCGTCGTGGGCTATGCGGATGCGCACCCAGTAACCGGTCGGCCCTTTGAACCGCAGCACGTCGGCGTCAGGGTAGCGGCGCAGCAGATGCTTTTGCAGGCTTTTGGCGCCGGATTCCGAATCAAACGCTCCCACCTGCACGCACCAGCGCCCGCCGGTTTCAATCGGGTGCGGCGCTTTCAGCACTTCCAGGCGAACCTTGGCGCTTCCCGGCAGGTAGACGTTGACGGCCTTGGCCGCCGCCGCCGAGAGATCGATAATGCGGTCGCCCACAAAAGGTCCGCGGTCGTTGATGCGGACCACTGTGGACTGATGGCTCTTGAGGTTGACCACGCGGACAATGGAATTCAGCGGCAGCGTGTTGTGCGCGGCGGTCTTGCTGTTCTGGTCATAGACCTCGCCGCTGGCCGTATTGTGGCCGTGGTAGTCGGGGCCGTACCAGCTTGCGTATCCCTCCTGGGTCCATAGCACCGGCGCGTGGGGATCGACGTGAAGGTCGGCATCGGAAGCCCGCGCGGCGCCCGCGTGCGCGGCTGGAAGTGCAGGCGCGGGAGGAACATTGCGCGCCGTCGGCTTCTTGCCTCCGCAGCCAACCGGCAACAGGATTAAGGACAGCAAGGCAGCCGGCAGCAGGGCGCAGCGCAGACAGGCTCGCGCGGAAACCGCGTGCCTGGGGCACGGCTGCAAAAAGCGCGAAAATTGGTTCACCAGGGGAACGGAGGACACCAGAGCAACTCAATTCTGTGGCCAGAGCCGCGCCCCGGTCAACCCGGTGGTACACCAATGGTCACTCCGAAGCCAGAGAGAGGAAGAACATCCCGGCGCAAACCGTTTTTTATTTAAGTGTCCGCACCATCGAAAAATCTCTCTCTCGGAGTAACACTCCCCCGCAAAAAATGTCTCTCTCCTGGAGTGTCCCCCCGCGAACAATGTCTCTCTTGAGGTGTCACCCCCTGCGAACAATGTCTCTTTCTTTGAAGTGTCATCCTGAGCAACGCGAAGGACCCCCGCGCAGCTCAAATCTGCTGTGCGGCCCCAGAGGCTTTTCAACCACCCAACCACGTGCATCCGCCGCCCGGCCCGCGCCCTCCAACGGGTGCCAGGCCCCATCTTCTAGCATCTCACTCCTCACGCCGGCAGCATCGGCGAGTCGGGATCCAGCGGCATCACGATCCACAGCACCAGGTAGGCGAGCAGACCGAAACCTCCCATCAGAACACACAGCAGCCAGACGGCGCGCACCACCGTGGAGTCCAGATCGAAGTACCGGGCCACTCCGCCGCAGACGCCGGCAATCTTCTTGTCGGCGCTGTAACGGGCAAAGGGACGCTTGGCCGCGGCCGCTGCAAAGGGCGGCGCGGGAGCGACTGAGGTCCCGCAGAACTGGCAGAAAGCTGGGTGTTCACCGATTTCTTTGCCGCAACTTGAGCAGTACATGGCTTCTCCTGGGCACGCCGGGCTCGAATCCTGACTTCCATCCAGCAAGCTCTGCGACATAATACGCCAAAGCCGGCGCCGCGGTTCCATGCCCGCCGCGACCGCCTCTCGAACGCGCCTGCTTTCAACCATTTAACATGTGATCTACGTCACCACTCGATGTGATATTTCGCAGGTCAGCCCCCGAATGCCGCCATTCATGGATTCCACTTTGGGAATGACCGCCGCCACACCCTAGCATAGGGTTGTGGCGCCGTACGCGCCGCTCCGTGGGTGAACTCGATTTCAGCCATTCCTAGCGACACCGCAAGTTAAAGGGAAACGATCCCGGGCCGCCAGCCGGACCCGATGAGGAGTCAGCAGTTCATGCATAAACCGATCAAGTACGTCGAAAAGGTCTTCACCTACGCGGCCAAGGGAGCCTGGGTTGTCTTTGACCAGTTGAACAGCATCCATCCCCGCCCCTCCATTACGCCCAAGTGGGCCGACCAGCCGCTGCTCAAGTCGTATCAGAAGACCAAGCCTCCGCTGGGCTGGCCGCGCACCACCGACTCCCTGTGCCCCAAGTGCGTGCCGGAGATCCGCCAGCAGATCGTGGACGGCAAGCTGCCCTACGAGGTACTGCTCAACGAAAAAGTAGGCGAAATCAAGGCCCAGATCATCGAGCGCGATGGCCGGATTTTAATGATCAAGGACTGCCCCAAGCACGGTCATTTTGAAGACGTGATGGCCGTGGACGTCGAGTTCTTCCGCCACCTTGAGGAGACGTTTCCCGGCCGCGACATGCGCGCCCACAACGACGAGCGCCTGCACAATCACGGCACTTCCACCGTCAAGTACGGCCGCGGCTCGGTCCTCACCATCGACCTCACCAACCGCTGCAACATGATGTGCGATCCCTGCTTCATGGACGCCAACCAGGTCGGTTTTGTCCACGAACTCGGCTGGGAAGACATCAAGACCATGCTTGACAACGCCATCACCATCAAGCCGCGCCGCCAGATGAGCGTGCAGTTCAGCGGTGGCGAGCCAACCCTGTCGCCGTACTTTCTGGAAGCCGTGGCCTACGCCCGCAAGGTGGGTTACAACTCGGTGCAGGCGGCCACCAACGGCATTGAGTTTGCCAAGTCGCCGGAGTTCTGCAAGCAGGCGGCTGAAGCCGGTCTGCGCTATGCCTACCTTCAGTTCGATGGCATCGGCAACGCCGCCAACTCGCACCGCGCGGTCGGCAACCTGTTTGACGTAAAGCTGCGTGCCATCGAAAACCTGCATAGCGCCGGAGTCGAAATCGTTCCCGTAACCACCATTGTCAACGGCGTCAACAATGAGCAGGTCGGGCGCATCATTCAGTTCGCGCTGGATAATCCCAAGCGCATCTCGTTCCTCTCCTTCCAGCCGGTTTCCTTTACCGGGCGCGACGAGGCCATCACCGACGAGCGCCGCCAGGCGCAGCGCTACACTCTCAGCCACCTGGCGCATGACGTCAAGAATCAAACCGGCCTGGGCGAGCCGACCCGCGACTGGTTCCCCATTTCGTTCATGGGAACCTTCAGCGACTGGGCTGACGTCGTGCACGGCTCGGGCAAGGAATGGGGCTCGGTCAACTGTGGCTGCCATCCCAACTGCGGCGTCGGTATGGCGTTGATGATCGACAAGGAAACCAAGGAAGCGGTTCCGGTCACCAAGTTCATCTACGCCGATCAGGTCGCAAAAGACGTGGCCAAGGTAAACGATGCCGGGCGCAGCGCCCGCTGGTCCAACCTCGGCATGGCGTTGGCCTTGGCGCGCAACTACGATCCTTTCCAGTCGCCGACCCACTTCAAGTTCACCGACCTGCTCAAAAAGTTTGACAAAACCTTTGCGGCCACCAAAAAGGCCGAGGTCAAGTACGGCAGGTCCAGTCCCGACCGCACCCTGGAAGACGTGCAGAAGCGCCGCGCCGACCGCTGGAACTTCCTCTTCATCGCCGGCATGTGGTTCCAGGACCTGTTCAACTACGATTTCCGCCGCACCGAGCAGTGCATCATTCCCTACGCCACCCAGGAAGGCGAGATCAGTTTCTGCGCCTATAACACCGGGGTCGGCTGGCGTAACATCATCGAGAAGATGCACATGACGGCCACCCTCACCAAGTGGTATGAGGAACACGGCCGCCATGAGATTTTCGCCGGTGGCAAGAAGGTCGCTCTGGAGAACGCCGACCACTCGCTGACCCTCAACCAGGAACACGTCCACGCCGGCCGTAACACCACGTTGGACGATCGTGGCATTGCCCGCACCGCCCGCGAGGAAAAGCTCAGGGCGCGCGACGCCAAGGTCAAGCAGGACGCCGAAAACGCCCGCATGATGGCCTTGTACAAGCAGCACGTTCTCGGCGAAAAAGCTCCCGAGGTAGGAAGTTTTGTTCCGCTCGGCAGCCTGGCCGCAAAACCGTTGCCCAAGTCCCCCGCGGTTAGCACCGAAGAAACAACAGAAGAAGTCATGGGCGATTAGGTCCAGCCGTCATCGCAGCCCCAGCCTGGTGCCCCACATCTGCCTTCCGTTTGTTGGCAGATGTGGGGTAGTTGCTTTTGCCGTTGTCCTTGTCGCTCTTGCCGTTGCTTCCTTTGGTTTGCTCCTGCGCTTATTTTTTTTGAAGTGTCATCCTGAGCCTTGGCGAAGGCCCCCAGCGCAGCTCAAATCACCCGCGAAGTTTCAAGATTTCCGGCCGGCAGTCGATTCTTCATCCGCCCTCGATTTCGTCCCCCGCCAGTTCCAGAATGAACGCCCCCCGGCCGCGTTGCCGAACTCCGCTGGGCAAATGAGCCGGCGCCACCGAACAAAAAAGTCCGCCGTTTACCGGCGGACAATGTTGCGACAGGAGGAACTATCTGGCTTGGTCGAATGCCATCGACTCGGCCATCTGTTGGTATTCACTCTCACGGGCATTAAGTTCCAATTCTTTTTCGGCAATTTCAGAATTCAGCGCCCCCAGCAGGTCTTCCTGCCGGTTCAGTCCGGCGACGTAACGTTCAACCAGCGCTTTCTCCTCGGCGCTGCCCTTCAAAGCCTTCATGTTCTCGCGGATGCGCGCCTGCTCCCGGGTGATGCCGTCCACGTCGTCGCGGCGTTCCTTGAGCACCCGCCGCACCGCCGCGATGGCGTCCTTTTTGGCCAGCAGTTGCCTCAGCGCCGACTCAACCTCGGGTTGGATTCCCTCGCTCTTCAGGATGAAGCCAATCAGGTTTTCGTCGGCCTTATTCAGGGCGTACGTGGTCTCCTGCGGATAGTATTCGGCGACCACCAGTTTCTCGCTGCTGGCCGGAGCCACCCTCACGCGGAAGCGGTCATAGGAGTTCGAGGTTTCCTCCGGCTTCAGTTCCTTGTCGATGAAGTGCCAGCCCGTCCGCGCCGGGTGCTCAATGACGACGCTACGCACCGTGGTGTCCGAGTTCGAAACCGTGTAGGTGCGGGTTTCCCTCAACTCGCGGGTCAGGAACAGAATCCCGCGCGCGGCTCGCAGCCGGGTGTAGGGACGCGTCTCGCTGGCGCCTTCGCTCTTCACTCGCACCGCCGTATCGGCGGCGTAGGAGATCAGGCGGCGCTCGTTAGGCCGGACCTCGGCCAGCAATCCCTCGCCGGCGAACGCTCCCGCCTCAATGATGTTGAACGTGCCCGCATCCAGCGTCAGCCCGCTGGAGTTGGTCAGCCACAGGGCGCGTACCGGGGTATGCTCGTGCGCATTCCAGAGCGTCACTTTTTCGGCATCCACATGCGCCTGCACAATCGGAACCAGCGCCGACTGATTCTGCAACACGGTGACGTTCTGCTTGATGGCGTACTCGAACATATCGCCCAGGGCTTCGCCCGTGGACTGGGCTTCCACGGACTGCTCATACCTCTCGGGAGCCACAGGGGCAGCGGCGTCCACGGCGGAGCCATTCTCCAACTCTGTCATATGGTTGTAGATTCTTCCCCCCAGGGGTCCGGCGCGATATCTTCCCCCGCCCACGCCGCCACCGCTGCCGCTACCGACACTGCTCACCACGCCGCCGACGATACCTCCCGGCTGCCCGTCCGCGTTGCCGTTGGGTGTCCCAGGCACGGCGGCTGGCGGCGCCAACTGCGCGTAGTCTGCGCCCTCATGGGTTTGCGGCGTCAATTGCGCGCTCCGGGGCAGTTCCACCACCGGCCTGCGCACGTAGTAGGGCTGCGAGATCTGTTCTACAAACGATTGCGGCGCTCCGGCCACCAGCGAGAGTTGTATGTTGCGCCAGTCCTCGCCCACCGTGTTGTCCACCACTGCCCAGCCTTGCAGCAGCGGCTTGGTCCCGCCATCTTCGGGAAGAATAATCCGGTACGTAGACTTCCACACCGGGACCTCGCTGATGTAGCTGACCGCGACCTCGCGCTCGCCATCGCCCGCCGTGGAGATTGTCATCTGGCGCACGTCCTTGTCGCGCGCGCTGGCCAGCAGGGCCATGTAGCGCCCCACTTCGCGGTTCATGTCGCTCTCCAGGATGCGTACCGATGTCGCCGGCGTCAGCTCAAACGTGCGCAGATCGCCGGAGTCGGTGACCAGTGAGATTTCCGTGTTCTTGACTTCCGTGCCGCCCTTTTCCACCCGCGTGACCTCTTCCACCGTGAGCAGCCGTCCGCTGGCCGTGCCGCTCGCCGAGTGCACTTCGATGCGTGCGCCGCGCAGGGCGTCGAGGAACCCGGCGCGGCTGGTGTTGGCATCGAGCGCCAGGCGCAGGGTGCCCAGGCGCTGGCTGAGCGGCGCAATGGAGTTATAGCGAACCCCGCCGATCCTGCCTCCGCCCAGATCGACCACCGTGAGGGACTTCAGCACGTCGTTCAACTGCGCCGTGGTGAAGCGGACATTGAGGTCCTGGTTGCCCGTCACCCGGCCCCGGTGTTCAAAGTATCCCACCCCGTTCTTGTAGAGCACGACCCGGCGGATGGGAAGCTCGGCGCTGGTGGCCTCTGCCGCCGCGGCCGTTGGAACCGGCTTGGGCGCGCGTCTAACGGCGTTTTGCGCGTTGTCCTGGGCCAAGCCAGGCGTCAGCAGCGATAGTAGTGCGAAGGCGGGAACTAGCAGCAGTCGTCTCATGCGGTCTCCTTCCGAACCCGGTCATGCTTGGTTGTGGTTGCCGGCGCGCCAGGTGATTTCTCAGCCGCGCGCCAGATTGCAAATTCGCATATTTCCTTGCGGCTCCATGGTATTGACCCCGGACAGGTACGCCCGGTTCCCGGAATCGCCACTGGATGCGTGAAATTGCGATTCGCTGAAAAGTGGCCTCACCGTGGCGGGTGACCGCTGCCACTGTGTCCAGTGCGCTCCAGGGGGCACACTAGAATCGCGGGAGAGTATCGATGCTCCCACTAATTCTGATTGTTGAGCGGAGACAGCCTTGAGTAACTCATTTGCGTCGGCAAAGCGCCCGGACTTGAAAATTCTGCAACCTGAAAAGACTTTGACCGGTGGTCCAATTCAGCCGTTGCAAAAGGGGCTTCCGAAACATACGACCTCGCTGTGTCCGGACTGCGAGACGACCACCCTCCTCCCGGCCCGCATCTTCGAAGAGAACGGCCGAGTCATGATGGAGAAGACGTGCCCCCAGCACGGCTATTTCAAAGACTGCGTTTACTCCGATGTCGCTCTCTACCTGAAGATGGAGGAGTGGACTTTCGGTGACAATTCCGGGCTCAGCAACCCGGCGATCGATCAGGGTGCCGAAGCCAAATGTCCGGACGATTGCGGACTCTGCTCCCTGCATACCTCGCACAGCGCCCTGGCCAACGTCGATCTGACCAACCGTTGCAACCTTACCTGCCCGGTCTGCTTTGCCAACGCCAATGCCGCCGGGTATTTGTATGAGCCGGACATCGAGCAGGTGCGCACCATGTTGTTGGCGCTGCGCAACGAGCGTCCCGTGGACGGCCGCGTGGTCCAGTTCTCCGGCGGCGAACCGACCATCCACCCCAAGTTCATTGAGATTCTCAAGATGGCCAGCCAGATGGGCTTCACCCATCTGCAGGCGGCCACCAACGGCATCCTGATCGCCGCCAGCCTCGAGTTCGCGCAGCAGTGCAAGCAAGCCGGACTGGCGACCTTGTATCTCCAGTTCGACGGCGTCAGCGATGACATTTACCTCAAGACGCGCGGCGAGCCGCTACTCGAAAAGAAAATGCAGTGCATTGAAAACTGCCGCAAGGCGGGGATGAAGATCGTTTTCGTGCCGACCATCGTCAAGGGCCTGAACGATCATCAACTGGGCGACATTCTCAAAGTTGCCATCGACAACGTGGACACCGTGAGCGGCATCAGCTTCCAGCCCGTGGCCTTTACCGGCCGCATCTCGAAGAAAGAGTTGGAAGCCAAGCGTTTCACCCTCACCGATCTGGCCTTCGCTCTCAGCGACCAGACGGGAATGTTTGACAAGTACAACGACTGGTTCCCGCTGTCGGCAATCACGCCGTTCAGCAAGCTCATCGCGGCCGTCGAGCATCGCGGCGTGCCCACCATTTCCAGTCATCCGCATTGCTCGCTGGGAACCTATATGTTCGTCGATGAGAAGTCCCGCAAGGCCGTGCCGGTGACCCAGTTCGTAGACATTCCCGCCATGCTCCAGGATATCGAGATGCTGTCGCGCAAATCCTTTGGCGGGCTCATGAAGTATTACAACGGCGCCATGGGCTGGATGGATTTGAAGAAGCACTTCAAGGCTGAGCTGGCGCCCGAGGGACTCACCTTTGAGAAATTCCTCAACACCATCCAGGGGATGACCAACAAAAAGCTGGGACGCGACGGCATGGATGGAACCTTCACCTATCGCACCCTGCTCGTGGCCGGCATGCATTTTCAGGATTCCTACAACTACGATATCGAACGGGTGAAGCGCTGCGTGATTCACTATGCCGCGCCGGATGGCAAACTCTATCCGTTCTGTACCTACAACTCCGGGCCAACCTACCGCGAGAAAATCGAGAAGCAATTTTCCATCCCCTTCGAACAGCAGTTGGAGCGCTTCGAGTTCGTCGAACTGACCGCCCAGAAGTAAATGCGAGCGGCTTGAGCACAAAGAAAGCCCGCCAGGCGATGGCGGGCTTTCTTATGGCTCGGAACCGGGCGGCTACTTCGCCGGCACGGCGGGCTTGGCCGCATCAGGCGCGCTTGCGGGCTTGGGCGGCGTGTTCAAACTTGGAACTGGCTTGGCGGCGGGCGGCTCTGGCCTGGGTTTGATCGAGACCAGTTCGAGATCGAAGATCAAAGCGCTTTCAGGACCGATATCGGGACCTGCGGGGCGTGGCCCATAAGCAAGCTCGGCAGGGACATAAATCTCGTACTTTGAGCCAACCGGCATCAGTTGCAGAATCTCTGTCCAACCCTTGATCACCCGGGTGACCGGGAACGATGTAGTCTGGCCGCGTTTGTAGGAGCTGTCGAATTCCTTGCCGTTGATCAGCGTGCCGCGATAGTTGACCTCGACGGTGTCGGTCGAAAGCGGCTTGGGGCCGTCGCCCTGCTTTTCAATCTTGTACTGCAATCCGCTGGGCAGGGTTACCACGCCTGTTTTCAACTTGTTTGCGGCCAGGAAGGCTTCGCTCTCCTTCTTGTTAATTTCGGCGACGACTTTCAATTTCGCTTCCTGCACTTCGCGCGCCTTTTTCTGGTACGCGGTGAACGCGGTCTTGGCTTCCTCGTCGGTCAGCGCCAACTTCTCTCCGGCCAGCGCCTCTTTCAGTCCGCGCAGGAAAATCGCAGGATCGATGTCGATCCCGTCGCGCTTCAGGCTCTTGCTGATGCTGTCGCCAATGTTCATGCCCAGGGCGTAGCTGGCTGTTTCTTTTTCGGTCTTGAACTCGGAAGCCGCTGGGCTCGCCGGCTTGGGAGCGGGTGCTGTTGCGGTGGAGGACGGAGCCTGCACGGGTTTTGCCGCGGGCGCCTGCTGGGCCCAAACGCTGGTAGCCAGCCCGATGCCGGCGGCAAGGAGAGTTACGGCCAGGGTGAGTTTTCTTTTCATATTCAGAATCAGAACATAAAGTTGCCCCGACGGCAAAGCCAAAGTTTCGCGGCCCCCGCCCGGCAGGGCGCCTCCGCCGCTGCAAAACCCAAACCGGGATTGCTACAATCAGCCCAGCAATGGCCAAGCCCGCACCTGGACAGGACAACTCCGATTCCCCGGCACTGCGCCGTGCGCTGCTGTCCTGGTACGCCCGCCACAAGCGCCGCCTGCCCTGGCGCCAGGATCTTGATCCCTACCGCGTCTGGGTCTCGGAGATCATGTTGCAGCAGACCCGGGTGGCGGCCGTGCTGGAGCACTATCGCCTCTTCCTGCAAGCGTTCCCCACCGTGCAGGCGCTCGCCCAGGCGTCCCAAGACCGCGTCCTGGCGCTGTGGAGCGGCCTGGGATACTACCGTCGTGCCCGCATGCTCCACCAGGCGGCCAAGCTCGTGGTCAGCGAACAGGGAGGGGTCATTCCACGCCAGGTCGAGGAGTTGCGCAAGCTGCCGGGAGTCGGGCGCTATACGGCCTCGGCCGTGGCCAGCATCGCCTTTGCCGAGCCGGTTGCCGTGGTGGATGGCAACGTCGAGCGGGTGCTGACCCGCCTCGATGGCGTGCCGCGGGTCGGCGAAGCCACCTGGAAACGGGCGCAGGAGCTGCTCGATCGCCGCCATCCCGGCGACTGGAACCAGGCGATGATGGAGCTGGGCGCGACCGTTTGCACTCCCCAGAGTCCCGCCTGCCTGCTCTGTCCGCTGCTCCCGTGGTGCCATGCCCCAGGGGCGGGAGCCACCAAGGCGCAGCCGCCGCGCCAACGGGTGCAGATGGCACGGGCGCTGGTCGAGCGCGGCCATTCCGTCTTCCTCGTGCAGCGTCCGGCGGATGCGGCAAAGATGCCCGGCATGTGGGAGCTGCCAGAGTGTGCCCCGCTCGCCGGATTGCCAGCCCCAGGGCAGCCGCCGGACCCTGATCCAAACCAGCTTTTCCTGCTGCGCCATTCCATCACGGACACCGATTACGAAGTGCGGGTGCTCCGGCTGGGGCCAAACTCGCTCCATGCAAAGGACAAAAAGACGGGCCGCTGGGTGCGTAGCGATCAGGCTTTCGAACTCCCGCTCACCGGCCTCGCGCGAAAGATCCTGCGCAAGCTGGGCATTCACGGAGCCGCCGCCGGGCGCTAGGCGGCCGTTGCCCGGCAACGTACAATGAGCTTTCAAGGCAAGGATTCCGGGAATCACCCGATTGAGAGTTCTTACAATGCGCAGACTTCTGCTTATCAGTGGATTGTGCCTGGCGCTGGCCGGAGCCAGCGCCGCCGGTTCCGCGCGCCATCCGGCCCGGAAAGCCGCTGGCCCAACCCAGCCCGGCGGAATGATGGCCGCCCTGCACAATGTGCAGGCAGAGCGCATCCGCGCCGACGTCAAATACCTTGCCAGCGATGCCCTCGAGGGCCGTGGCACTGGCACCAGGGGTGGCGCCCTGGCGGCAGACTACATCGCCCAGCAGTTCAAGGCAGCCGGAGTGGAACCGGCGGGTGACGACGGAACTTACTTCCAGAAGGTTCCGCTGGTGGGTGTGACGACCCTGCCCGCGACCACCCTGTCGATCACAACTCCCCGCCAGACCATCAACCTGAAGTTGCTTGATGACGTCATGGTCTTCAACCTGGACCAGCACGAGGTCCGCGACATCGACGCCGGCGTGGTTTTCGTGGGCTACGGCATCACCGCGCCCGAGTTTGGCTGGGACGATTACGCGGGCGCCGCCGTGCGCGGCAAGGTTCTGCTGATGCTGGTCAACGAACCGCCCTCGGACGATCCCAATTTCTTTGCCGGCAAGGCGCTCACCTACTACGGGCGCTGGACCTACAAGTTCGAGCAGGCGGCGCGCATGGGAGCCGCCGGCGTCATCCTGATTCACCATCCCGCCATGGCCGCCTATGGCTGGGAAGTGGTGCGCAGCTCGTGGTTTGGCGAACGCTCGGCTCTGGCCGATGATCCCGAACCGAAGCTGGCCCTGGCCTCCTGGGTGCAGCTCGAGAAAGCCCGCGCCATGCTGGCCGATGCCGGGCAGGATCTGGACACGCTGATCGCGGTGGCGCAACGCAAAGGTTTCCGGGCGCTGCCTCTCCCGCTCCAGGTCAACGCCCACCTGGTCTCCGCCGTTCGCCATTTCGCGTCCAGCAACGTCATCGGCAAGGTCACCGGCTCAGACCCGCAACTCAGCCGCCAGGCGGTCCTGTTCACCGCGCATTACGATCACCTCGGCATTCATCCCGGTCAGCCCGGCAACAACATCTACCACGGGGCGCTGGACAACGCCACCGGCACGGCCATGGTCATGGAGATGGCGCGGGCCGTCCAAGCCGCTCCGGTCAAGCCCAAGCGCTCCATGTACTTTGCCGCCGTTACGGCCGAGGAGCAGGGCCTGTGGGGTTCTGCCTACCTGGCCAGGCATCCTCCGGTTCCGCTCTCCGCCATCACCTTGAATCTCAACTATGACTCGATCAAGCCGCTGGGAATTCCCCGCGAAGTGCAGGCGGAGGGATTCGAGCGAACCACGTTTCGAGCCGTTTTTGAGAAGACGGCCGCCGATTTCAAGCTGGCCGTTCTCCAACCCGCGCATCCGGAAAACGGCGGCTACTATCGTTCCGACCACTTCAGCTTCGCCAAGCTGGGAGTGCCGGCATTTTCCATCGAAACCGGCGAGCACTTCAGCGGTCATCCCGAGTCCTGGGTCAAGGCTTCCAGCGAGGCCATGGACCGCAGCTATCACCAGCCCAGCGACGAGTACAGGGAGGAGTTCGACTACCGTTCCAACGCCGTGATGGCGCGCTTTGGCATTGCTCTGGGTTTCCACGCTGCCGACCAGTCCGCTCTGGTGCAGTGGAACCCGGGAATGGAACCCGGAAAATGAGTTCGAGGCAGCCAGGAAAAGTAACCCGTGGTAACGCACTAAAGTAACCTTCCGGAGGGTACAAAAGGACCTAGCCAAGGCGCGATCCTGTACTCCCGCTGGCATTGTTCCGTGTGATAAAGTCCGTACGTCAGCGCAGATAATCAAAAGACGCAAGGACCCAATGTCTCCGTTGCCTTTGTTCGGACGGGCAAAAATGCGCGAGATGGCGAGCCAGTTTCCGTTGGCCCGCTACGTCCCGCAGCTTACTCTCCAGGGATTGGTTGCCGGCGTTGACAATCTCCGTCCAGACATTTTTCTCAGTGCTGCGTTCACCTCGGTCGCGCGTGTCCACCTGGCCAATCTCATTGAGCAGCACGGCGACGTGGAGCAACTGGCCAGGGTGCCGGAAGAGAATCCATTTGGCGAATCACCCTACGGTCGCGCCCACATCAAGCACGATGCCTTGCCCGAGCCGGAGGTCGATTACCCGGCAAGATTCAAACAGTGTTTGAGCGAATTGCAGATTGCATCCCTGCGCCGGGCCCGCGAAGCCGACGACATGCAACTGGATCTGCTCTGCCGCGTGGGCCTGGTCAAATTCCTGCGCAACGAACTGGGATGGCAGTTCGCCCGCGTGCTCGATCTCTGCCGTGAAAACCTCAAGAAACGCGACGAACGCCGTCTCGAATTGCAGCAGATGGTGCTGCGCGACCGCTTCGTGCGCTTCCAGGTCAACAAACGCCAGATCTTGCGGTCCGTCGCCCATGATGTGCTGGCCACCATGAATGAGGTGGAGCGGGAGACGGTAGCCAGCACCCGGCACTCCCTGTTCGGCGAGCGCGAGGCCGCCGGCTACGAGGTTCTCACCAACCGCCTTCTGTTCCCGGATTCGGGCAAGGATCCATTCGTCCGGGCTGAGCATTACGCCCTGTTCGGAAGTTTCGATCGTGATCCTGACCTTTTCGATCACGTGGTTGTGATTGCCAAAAGTTTCCTCAAGGACCTGGGCGTGGCCAGCGGCGATGTGGAGGCTGAAGAGCTGCTCAACGTGCCCGAGAACGCCAAGGTGCTCATGTTCAGCGGGCTCACCGATAGTTCTCCGCGCGCCCGGGCGCAGCGGGCAATCACGTCCGCCTGGATGGAGACGCTGGAGCAGGCCGGGGTCATGGACTTTGTGGTGGCCGCCTATGAAACCGTTCCCATCCTGGGCGACTACGGCGCCGTTGTCTCTCCCCAGCAATTGAAGTGCGCCCTGATTCTCAAGCCTGAACTGCGCAAGGTCGAGGAGGTGCTGGAGACGCACGACCGGCGCCCGCCCGATAAGTTGCATGCGGCCGTGCAGCGGGTTCGCTCTGCCGGCAAAACGGAGCGCATGCGCTATGCCGCGCGATACTTCATCGATCTCTCGCGCTTTCATCGCGACGTGCGCAAGATGGAGGTGCTGGAGCAGACCCTGGAGTCGGTCAGCCTGCTCAACAACGAGCGCCTGCGCGAACTCTCCGAGATCAACGGTTCGCTCTACGAGTTCCTCCTGCCGGAAGAGCAAAAGCCGGCGGAAGAGCGGGTAAAGGATCACGTCGTGCTCAAGGCCGACGTTCGCGACTCAACCTTTCTGACCCGTTCCCTGCTGCAACGCGGATTGAACCCGGCATCGTTTTTCAGCCTCAACTTCTTCGAGCCGGTGAACAAGCTGCTGCCCGCCTACGGTGCGGAAAAAGTCTTCATTGAAGGCGACGCGGTGATCCTCACCCTGCTGGAAAACGAGGCCCAGCGCGGCTTTGGCGTGGCCCGCACCTGCGTCATGGCGCGTGAGATTCTGAACATCGTGCGCGCCTACAACAGCGCGTCCATGGAAAACGGCCTGCCCCCGCTGGAAATCGGCATCGGCATCGCCTATCAGAATTCTCCGCCGCTTTACCTCATGGACGGTGCCCACCGGGTCATGATCTCGGAGGCTTTGAATCTCAGCGACCGGCTCAGCGCCTGCCACAAGCGGGCCCGCCGTCACATCCAGGACGCCAATCCCATCTTCAACGTCTTCGTCTTCCAGACGGTCGAGGAACAGGCCGCGGCGGGCGCCGTCGAAGACTTCCTGCTCAACTACAACGTGGGCGGAATCCACCTGCCGCGGGCCGCCTTCGAAAAGATGCAGGAGGAGATTTCGCTGGAAGAGTTCAAGATGGAGCTACCCATGCCGTGGGGCATGGATACAGTCCGCCTGTTTCGCGGATTGGTTCCGGTCAGTCCCGGCGTCTTTCATCCCATCCTGGTGCGCGAGGGAAGAGCCGCCCAGGTCGAAGCCCGCGATTTCCGTTTTGTGCGCTGGGCCGGCCATCTCTACTACGAAGTCTGCTCGAACCCGGAACTGGCCACCCGGATTGAGACCCGCCACTCCGCCCAGACCACCTAGCTTTTTTCCACGCCAGACAGTTTTGCCGCCGTGTTGCCATGCGCACGGAAGATGCTGCGCGCCCGGTTCCGCGTGCGTTTGACCGCCTCCAAAGTTTCCTCTTGAGTAGTGTCATCCTGAGCGCCACCGAGGGCCCCCCGCGCGGCTCAAATCTCCAGCGCCGCTGCCGGGGCTTTTCTGCCACCACCCCCGCCCTGAGCCGCTCCCAGCCGGTCCCCGCACTTTCTATCGGTATCCCACCCCTTTGAGGCGGAACGGAACCGTGATCACCGCTTCCAGGTCGATTGCCTGTCCATCCTTCAGCGCCGGCCGGAACAGCCAGTGCGACAGCGCCTCGACGGCATTGCGGTCCAGTTGCGGGTCCAGGCTCTTGGCCACGGCGATGTTGCCCACGCTGCCGTCGGAGCGAATGATGGCCGTCAGTATCACCGTGCCCTGCACCCCATCCTGCATCAGTTCGCCGGGATAAGCGGGATCGAACTTGCTCAGCACCTCGGGCGCGGCAATCGGCGAGTGCTCGGCGCCTGGGTCGCGTTCAACAAAGTGGATGATCCAGCTCCCGGTCGCCGTGTTCAGGTTCGGCATGTTCACCGCAAGCGTGTAGGAGCGCCGTCCGGCAAAGATTCGATTCTCCAACGCGCTGCGTGGCGCCGCGCTTTCATGCGCGATGGCCGGATGCGGCGGGATGGACGGCACCGGCTTGGCTGGCGGAGTCCGCATGGCGGCCATCAACCGGGCGCGCACAGCCGGGTCGGCGGGCGCGGAGTTGGGAGTCGGAGCATTGGGCGCGGCCACCGCCGCGCCTGGCCCGGCGGCAGCGCCCACGCGGATGCCGTCGGGAGCGTTGGCCGCCAGCTTCGATCCGCCCGTGCCGCTGGACACCCCGGCTTCGGCGCCCGGCGTTCCCGAAGCTTCGCGGTGTCCCCCGGGCGATGCCGCAAAGGCCCCGCTGCGGTTGCCCGCGGGCAGTTCAACCGGGCCGTGTACCTCTGCCGGATGGAGATTCAGGGCGATGATCTGCGCCGCCGCCCGCCGCCCATCGCCAATCTGCTGCATCTCGGGCATGGGCCCGGCAACCCTGGGCGCAAGCTGCGCCAGGCTGGACGTGGTACTGCGGCCGCCCAGGCCAGTGTCGGGCGCCGCCTCCACCACCTTGGGCAGCAACGCTGGCAGCAGCAGGCGCGGATGGTCTTCGGTCGCAACCGGCGCGGCTTGGGCAACCTGCGGCTGCAACTGCGGAAGCCGCGACCGGGTGGCCAGGGAACTGGTATCGGCCGTCGGAGCGATCGCCGCCGGCATCAGTGCGGGCAACCGCAGGCTGGCCTGCTCGCGGGTGCTCACCCCCAGGGGCTGCACCGGAAGCACTGCCTGATAGGCCACAATGTTAGGAAGATTGACATCTTTCTGGAGCTTGATTTTAGGCGGACTGACGATCGTCTGGTGAAAATTGTCCGGGTTTTTCGGCAGCGAAAGAATCTCCTGTTTCGCCAGCACGGGATCATGCTTGCCGCGAGCCTGGGAATGGCTGGGCGCCCCGTGCAGTTCGGGCAGATACTGGCTGATGGTGAAATTTTCCTGTGCCCGCCGCGAGAGCGGCCGGTCCAGATGCACACTGGCTACGGGCCAGATTGAGACCGCGTACAGCAACCCCAGCAGCGCCGCATGGGCGCCAACCGAATCCGCCAGGCCACGGCGCGGAAAAGGCGTGCGGATATCCACATCCCGCCAGAAGCCTGGGTCAGGCGCCGAACTGGTCACCAGCAAAGGAACCACGCGTCCGCAGAGACGGTCGCCGAGGTTGCCGAAAAAGACCGCCCAGGGATTCGGCCAGGCCACCAGCAGGCGCAACCCTTCCGCGGCATCGGGCGCCGCGCCGTGGGACGGGCGCTTCGGGGCTCGGGATTTGAGAATCACTCGCAAGGCCGCCAATCGCGCGATTATACCCCGAGCGGCGGATCGCGCTGAACCGCCCGCGCCTCGGCTATACTCAATTCCAGTCCTATGAAAAACACTTTCGGAATTGTAGCCGGAATTACAGTATTGTCGCTTGCCATGGCCGTGGCCGCGCTGGCGCAATCGCCCGCCAAGGTCGAGCCCCAGGCCGGCGATGAGATCACCGGCCTGTATTCATTTGTCCACGAGGGAGAGTTCGTCCAGATCGAGGTGAATGAGGGTAAGGTTACGGGCCTGGTTTCGCGCTTCAAAGACGACAACCCGGATAAGCCTGAGTTCGTGGACCAGTACTTTGACCAGGCAAAGCTGGAAGGCGCGACCCTCAGCTTCCGCACCAAGCCGGCCGATGGCGTCTACTTTGAGTTCACGGGAGTGGTCGAGCGCGGTTCCGCCCGCACTCCGGCTGAAGAAGGTTATTGGAACGTGCGCGGAACCCTCACCGAGCAGCGCACCTCGGCGCCTGGAAAAGTCGTCCGGAAAGTGCAGCCACTGACCCTCAAGTCCTTCCCACAGGACACGGAGCCGAACCCGGCCACCGGAAAGGCAAAGATCGACTAAGCCGGATTCGCGGAAGGTGTATCCCGCGAATCAGCCGGATCCCCCACCTCCGCCGCGGCTTTATGCGGCAAGGTGGGAATCAGCGAGCTACACCAATCAGGGAATTGCCCTGGAGGTGGTCTCATAAATCGGTCTTGAAAGGGCACGGCTTCAGCCGTGCCGCAAGAAAGGCTGATTTCACGCGGCTTTAGCCGCTGAGGAAAAAGCCCAGCCGCCATCTGCCGCGCGCGCCGGCGCCTCAACTGCGCGGCGTAATGCCGGCCAGGCGGCGTTGCAGAAACTCTACGTGATCGGCCTCAAAGCTGGATAGGTCTTCATAAAGGGCGCGCAGCGCGGGGTCGCTGGCCATCGCGCCCAGCTCGCCATAAAAGTCGCGCGCCTGGTTTTCCGCGGACAGGGCAATGCGGAGCGCATTCAGCCGCGCCGTGACCGCGCTGGAGGAGTCGAAAATCTCTTCCCCGACAAGCCGGGGCAGTTCGATGATCTCGATCACGTCGGCCTCGGTCAGGCTGCAGCTCGCCTGCCCGTACTGCGCCGTGTAGCGTTCCTGCAGCAGGGTGCTGTGATGCCGTTCCTCGACCGCCATGTCCCAGAGCACGCCGGCAATTT
>CAZQDD010000024.1:20043-60500 GCA_964591805.1 uncultured Acidobacteriaceae bacterium
AGGGTGCTGTGATGCCGTTCCTCGACCGCCATGTCCCAGAGCACGCCGGCAATTTCCAGCGAAGTGGAATCCTGGAAGGAGACGAACAGTTCCGCGAAGTTGTGGTAGATCTCCGCGTTGCGTTCCTCGATGAAAATGGCCACGTGCAGCGCTTCCTGTGGCGAGAGCGATCCAAAGCTGCGTTTCATGAAGGCAACCTATCCTTCCCGCGCGGCACAGCAAAGCAGCGCTGCAAGAGGGACAATCCGTGCACGTCGGCCGGCTGGGATCGGCTCCCATCCGTAGCTGAATCAACCGCGCTTCTCCGGTTTCTACACCTCTCCGCTGGGCTGTAGTGTCGCCTTCAGTTGCGCGATGGTGGTGCGCAGCCAGGCTTCCAGGGCAATCACCATGCGGCCCGGGTCCTTCTGCTCCATCAACCCCGCAATGGTTTCACCGGAGGCGTTCAGCCGGATGTGGTGACAGGGGAACTCTTCCCCTTGTTTGTCCCTGGGAACGAACTGGTGAAGGAGGCACTCGCGGCAGGCATGAGCTCGCAGCGGATCGCCAAAATTGATGCAGGCAATGGTCCCCAGAAACGGAGACTGCTGCCCAAGTGCTGCCAGATCGTGGTCGAAGCCGCCCTGCTCGAGATAGTTCAACTCGAAGCAAAGTATATCCAGTACTTCGCGCAAATCCTCAGACATGGCACCTCTCCGAAGCCTACCAGCCCAGTAGAGTCTGTCGCAATGGAGGCGGCAAGGATGTGATTGATCTCACCCCGTTCAGTGACAAATCCGGCCGTCCGCGGATGCCCGGGTCCGGACCAGGCAATCTTTGCCGGTGAAAAAGGTCAAGCCGGCGCGGCTGGCAACCCCGGCTCTATGAAAAGTCAACTGGCAGGACCGCTTCCTGCCCGCAATCACCCGGCGGTGTGACTGGCCTCACTGTACAAAACAGCGGTTGCGGACTAGGTTGATTGCGGCCTTTAGCGAGCACCCCTCTCAAGCGGCCACATCATGAGGAGCAGTCCGCCGGAAGGTTGAGGAGACGGAATGGACGGAAACGTAGCCAAGAGAAAACCACCGCCGGCAAGCGGTCCCGCTTCGGCGCGCAACTCCGCCTTCCTGAACTCAAAAGGAGACGTAAACCATGTTACGGCCGGCTTCCTTCAGGTTGGTGTCGGTAGTCGCTCTAATTGTCCTGCTCGCATTCCTCGTGGTTCATGCCCAGGGGTCTGCGCTCAAATACGACAAGAGCAGCGAAGTTAGAATAAAAGGCGTGATCGACGAAGTGAAAACCGGCGCCGACAAAAGTGTCCACGTCACGCTGAAAAACGACAAGGGGCTGCTGGACGTGATGATTGCCCCGGAGAAATTCCTGAAAGAGATGGAAATCACGTTTGAGAAAGGCGACGCGATCGAAGTCCTGGGTTCGCAACTGGCGGTCGATGGAACTCCGCTTTTGCTGGCCCGCGAGGTGACCCGCAACGGCGACGTGATGACCATGCGGGACGATAAAGGGAAACCTGTGTGGGTGGGCTGGATGCCGTAAATCTTTCGCGGATTTTCTTCGCGACGTAAGGCTCCCCGGACCGCCGTTTTCCGGAAAACGCAACCGCCCGGTCAAGGCATTAACTATTTATAAATCGTCCAGCTTCTCGCTGTTGCCTACTCAGTGAATGGTTCGGCACCTTGCAAAACCATTCACTGAGTAGTAATAAAGCGGTTCCAAACCATTATCCTTTGTGGCAATCGTTGTCCCCATTTCTCTCCCACCAGGACATCGGCTACGCACAGCTTTCAGGGTTGCGCCGGCCGCCGGCGGTCTGGTTTCGAGCCGCTGGACAGAAGCCAAGCCGCAGCTGAGGCCGCCCTGCTTCCTTTTATCATATACTCATGCAGTGGATTTGCCGCCGGCCGGCCGGACTACTTCTTCCTGACGGGAGGAATCACCAGCGGCCGCCGCACCGGCACCAGACCCTCCTTGGGCATGGCCTGGTTGGCGCGCGTCATCACTTCCTGCTGCACGTACTTCACGAACTCCTGCATCTGGATCTGCATCTGCTCCATGCGCTCCCTCATGTTGAGGATGATGCCGATGCCCGCGATGTTAACGCCCAGATCGCGCGCCAGCGACAGGATGAACTCCAGGCGCTTGAGATCGTCCTCGGTATACAGGCGGGTGTTGCCATCGCTGCGTGAAGGTTTGAGTAAACCCTCACGCTCGTACAGCCGGAGCGTCTGCGGGTGGATTTCATACATCTCGGCTACCACCGAAATCATGTACGCGCCCTTGCCTTTACGTTTCGTCATAGGGGTACCAGATTTGTGTTCCCGATTCTATCGCACCAGCCGCCAGCCGATGCTCGGCTGCGCACTAGATCTTGCTCCACAACTCGGCCCGTGGATTTTCCGGGTGCAACTTTTCCAGCTTCTGCCAGAGTTCCTTGGCTTCCACGTTGGGAATCTCCGGGACCACGATGCGTATCTCGACGATCTGGTCTCCGATCACGCCGGGGCGGGTTGCCGACGGCACGCCCTTCTCGCGCATGCGCAGTTTTTGCCCGGTCTGCGTGCCGGGAGGAATTCTCAATACCGTGCGGCCGTCGATGGTGGGCACTTCGATCTTGGCGCCGAGTGCAGCCTCCCAGGGAAGGATCGGCAGGGTCATGCTGATGTCGTCGGCATCGCGATGAAAGATGGGATGCTCGCCGATGTGCACAATGAGGTAGAGATCGCCGGGCGGCCCGCCGCGGGTTCCAGGACTGCCTTTGCCGGCAAGCCGGATGCGCTGGCCATCGCGGGTGCCGGGTTTGATTCGGAACGAAACGGGTTCGGGCGTCATGCGGCCCAGCGACGATGGGCGCTGGATGTTGAGCTTCATGTCACCGCCGCGAATCGACTCCCAGAAGGGAACCTGCACCGTGTACTCGGCGTCGGCGCCAGCCGCGTTGGCCGGCTCCTGCGCAACTCCGCCGCCGAACATGCCGGAGAAAATGTCGCGAAAACTTCCGCCGCGCCCGCCCTGCTGTGCTCCAAAATCAAAATCGCGGAAGTCGAAATCCGCGGGTTGCCCGCCCGCCTGGCTGTAGCCGCCGAACGGGTTGCCCCCGGCGCCGGCGTAAGGATTTCCACCATGCGCCGCGCCGCTGTTGGCGTAGGCCTCGGCCGCCTTGGGATCGATGTTGTCGGAATAGAAGCCAAGCTGGTCGTAAATCTTGCGCTTCTTGGGATCGCTCAAAACCTCGTTGGCTTCGGAAAGCTCCTTGAACTTCTCTTCCGACCTCTTGTCGCCCGGATTCACGTCGGGATGATACTTGCGCGCAAGTTTGCGGAAGGCTTTGCGTACATCGTCAGCCGTGGCAGTTTTTTTCACGCCAAGGATGGCGTAGTAGTCTTTTTTGTCCGTTGCAGCCATGGTTGTTATTCTTCTTCCCGCTGCTTCTGCTAAGTCAAGATGCCCTGCGCCTCAGCATACTTGCGCATTTCGAACTCGGCCACTCATTTCTCATCGGAGCCGCCCCATTGCAAACCAATCCGAGCTTCGTGCTGTTTCCGGGAATCTCCAGGACTTCGACTTCCGGCTAAAATTTGCTGCCCCTGCAGTCAGGCGCCTTGCGGGCGCAGCGCTGCAGGGGCAGACGGATGGAATGTTCTCCAGGGGCTCGTGGTGTTGCTGGTCATTGCGGCGCGCTGCCGTTAAACGGCGAAAGCAGGATAGGAGCCGTCAGCGGCGTGCCGTCATTGTGTATCTCTATCGACTCCACGCCGCCGCCGGAAGACGTCAGCAGACACCACCGCGCCGCACTGGGATTGAAAGTGAAAAGGTACGGAATGCCGTTGACTTCAAAATTCATATCTCCTCCATTTCGCGAGCCGGCTTGAACTTCTGTTCGATGCAAACTGGGCTGCTGCCCGGCGGCCGAAGCATCCACGCTCCGGCCGCCGGATTGATCCCTTCCCGCTTACGTCGAGCCGCTGCTTATTTCTTGTCTTCTACGTCCACGTACTCAGCGTCGATCACGCCGTCGTCCTTCTTGGCTTCGGACTTCGGCTGCGCCTCGCCCGGCTGAGCCGCGGCATCCGGGCCCGGCGGAGTTGCCTTGTACATCGCTTCCGCCAGCTTGTGCGAAGCGGTCTGAAGCCGGTCACGCGCGGTCTGCATCGACTTGTGATCGCCGCCCTCCAGGGCCTTCTTGGCATCGCCGAGTGCGTTTTCCACTTCGCCGCGCTCGCCGCCGGAGATCTTGTCGCCGTTCTCCTTCAGCATCTTCTCCACCTGGTAGACCATGGCGTCGAGCTGGTTGCGCGTCTCCACTTCTTCGCGCTTCTGCTTGTCTTCGGCCGAGTGCGCCTCGGCTTCCTTGGCCATGCGCTCCACTTCTTCCTTGCTCAAACCGCTGGAGGAAGTGATGGCAATCTTCTGATCCTTGCCGGTGGCAACGTCCTTGGCCGTCACATTCAGAATGCCGTTGGCGTCGATGTCAAAGGTGACCTCGATCTGCGGCACGCCACGCGGCGCCATTGGAAGCCCGGAGAGATGGAACTTGCCCAGGGTGCGGTTCTGCGCCGCCATGGGCCGCTCGCCTTGCAGAACGTGAACCTCCACCGAAGTCTGATTGTCGGCAGCGGTCGAGAAATTTTCGCTCTTGCGCGTCGGGATCGTGGTGTTTCGCGGAATCATGGTGGTGGCCACGCCGCCGTAAGTCTCAATCGAGAGCGAGAGCGGGGTGACATCGAGCAGCAGCAGATCCTTGACCTCTCCCTGCAAAACACCGCCCTGGATGGCCGCGCCAATGGCAACCACTTCATCGGGATTGACGCCACGATGCGGCTCGCGTCCGAAGAATTCCTTGACCTTCTGCTGAATCATCGGCATCCGGGTCTGACCGCCGACGAGCACGACTTCGTCAATCTTGCCGGCATCGATGCCCGCATCCTTGAGCGCCTGCACGCAGGGCTTGATCGAGTTATCGATCAGGTCGCGTACCATATCCTCGAGTTTGGCGCGAGTCAGGGTCTTGACCAGGTGCTTGGGGCCGGATGCATCGGCCGTGATGAACGGCAGATTGATCTCGGTCTGCATGGTGGTGGAAAGCTCGATCTTGGCGCGTTCGGCGGCGTCGCGCAGACGCTGCATCGCCATCTCGTTTCCCTTGTTGCGCAGGTCGAGTCCGTAATCTTTGCGGAATTCATCGGCCAGCCAGCCCACCACGCGCTGATCAATGTTGTCGCCGCCCAGGTGGGTATCGCCGTTGGTGGACTTGACCTCGATGACGCCTTCGCCAACCTCGAGAATTGAGATATCAAAGGTGCCTCCGCCGAAGTCGTACACGGCGATGGTCTCGTCCTTCTTCCGGTCAAGTCCATAGGCTAGCGCGGCCGCCGTAGGCTCGTTGATAATACGTTTCACGTCAAGCCCGGCGATTTTGCCCGCGTCCTTGGTGGCCTGGCGCTGCGAGTCGTTAAAATACGCGGGAACCGTAATGACGGCTTCCGTAACCGGCCCGCCAAGATAGTCCTCGGCGGCTTTCTTCAGCTTTTGCAGAATCATGGCCGAAACCTGGGGCGGAGTGTATTCCTTGCCCTGCGCCTCGATCGCCACGTGGTCGCCCGACTGAACCACCTTGTAGGGAACCATCTTCATCTCTTCGCTGACTTCGTCAAAGCGACGTCCCATGAAACGCTTGATGGAGAAAATGGTGTTCTCCGGGTTGGTGATTGCCTGGTTCTTGGCGACCTGGCCGACGGGGCGCTCGCCCGTCTTGGTAAAGCCGACCACGGAAGGTGTGGTTCGACCGCCTTCCTCATTGGGAATTACCTTTGGCTCGCCGCCTTCCATGACGGCTACAACCGAGTTAGTGGTTCCCAGATCGATTCCAATAATCTTTGCCATAGCTATTTGCCTCCTGCGCTCAAGCTGAAAAGGATGTTGAGGTTGGCACCCCCGCAGGAGCCACCGAACCCGCCGCAGCGTCCGTTGGACGCCCTACTCATACCTAATATAGTTGCAATGATAGAACCTGAGTGAGTTACTGTCAACTTAATAGATGAGGCAGATCCACTGAAAGATGCACGAAGAGTTCGCCAGCATAAGTCGCCCTAAGTCATTGATCGGCTAACCAGTTTCTAGGGAACTTTTCCGGAAGGACGAAAAAGTCCCGCGGCAGAGGGAGGGTGATTCTTGACCGTGGGACCCTGGCAGGACATTATTTTATCCCCATGAAATGGATTTAGGGGCTAGAACCGGCATTGCGGAGAAGGTGAACGATCTTCCTGAAAGGGGAGCTTCGTGCCGAAGCGGGACATACAATTCCCGTTTGGGACTGGGAGCCTTGCTTGAGGCTGGGCCAAGGTTGCCGGTTGCTCTAACGGCGAGGTACATAAATTGCTTTTGTTCAGTCACTTGTGACTTGAATGAGGCAGGTTTGGGATTTTGTTGGCAGTCTCAAAGGATTTGGGCACCTGAATTGCATTGTCTCTGGATAGGGGGCCAAATGAACAGCCGGGAAAACAGATTCCAGACGTGCGGAGATCAGCTGGAGATACTCGACAAGGAGCATACCGAGATTCATCGCCAATACATCGAGCTCGATGACGCCATCCTGCAGGGCGAGGGCTCAGCCCGAATCCTGGAAGCGGCCGCCGAACTGGCCCAGACCATGGGAACGCATTTCACTCACGAGGGGCAGTTCCAGGAGACGAATTCGATTCCCGTCTTCGAAGAACAGAGCAGCGCAGGGAAGACAACCATGGCCGAGATCATGATGATTGCCCAGAGGCTGAAGCAGGGAGAAATTTACGCAGCCCTGCGCCTGCGAGGACTGTGCAAGGGATGGATGCACGAACACATGTATTTTGAAAACGTGGAGTTCGGGATTGCGTCCCTGGCGTTTGTCAATGAGCCGGACGGGATTCGGGCGCAGCTTTAATCAGCCCGGCCGCTCTGTGGCTGCGAGCCACTGGTGGCGCCAAGACCTTTGTGGCAAGCGGCGCCTCCTGGTTGCACCTTGTAGATGGGGGAGCTGACGCGGCGGCGGCCTTACCCTGTGCAGGTAGAGGCCGCCGCATTTTCTTGTTCCCTTCCAACTGCGTCCAGCTCAGAAAGCTTCCTCCCGCGGTCGAACTTTCCGCACTGTCCAGAATTTACAAGTTCACGGCATCCAGCGAGGTGGCGGGTGTCTCCACCGGTACGTTTTTCCCGGCAGCCTCGGAGCTGGCTTTCGGTTTCTTCCCGGCAAACATCGGAAGCCGGCCCACCACGTACACGCCCACAAGAAAACAGACGACAAGGGATAGAGCGCACACCGCAAGATATTTGACGTAGATATTCCAGTGATATCCCCGCACCACGAGAGTGGAAAGCAGCACGATCGGCATGTGTACCCAGTAGATGGCATAGGAACTGGCAGCCAACTTTGTCAGCAAGCCAGAAGTCCAGTCCAGATAGCTATGGAAGAGACCGAGAAGCGCAAGAATCGTACAGAGGCAGAACAAACAATGCAGCATGTTATTTCCCGCACGGAGTGGCAACCGCACCATGTGGAAGCTGAAGTATAGCTTGTACCAGCAAAACATGCCGCCGGTAACCACCGCCAGCGGCAGCCAAAGGGCGACGCGGGGAGTGTAACCTCCGGTCCCAAACCATCGCTTGCGATAGGCGTAGACACCGAGCGCAAAGTAGAAAACGTAAAGTGAAACACGGGTCGGCTGGACCCACAAGACGTACTTGACCGGAATCCAGGCAATGTCGGACCAGAACTGATTGACGATGGTAAAGACCGCGCTCGGAACGAGCCAGAAAAGCAGGAGAAATCCTAATCCCGGCGGGGTGGTCTTGTCGTCGGTTTTGCCGAGCGGCTGGTACATGGAGTAGACCAGCGAGAGGACAATGTAGAAGACGGTGAGCACGCCGAGGAACCAGAGAGCTCCCTGGGTGTTAAAGGCTTTGGTAAAGAACATGTGCAACCAGAAGTAGGCGAAACTGGGCTCTTTATGCCGGGCGACCAGCCAGATGTACGGAGACGTAGGAGCGATGATCAGGAAGCCCAGAATCCACGGCAGCACAATGCGCAGCAGCTTGTCCTTCCAAAACTCCCCTTGCCCCTTCTTGGCCAGCGACGCGATCGCGAAATAACCGGCGACCATGAACAGGACCGGCATGATGGGAATATCGGTGAGCACAACGAGCATGAGGAAAAATAGATTCTGCTGAGGATCGATGACCGGCCACCAGGAAGGACAGTAAACCATGAAGGCCATTGCAGCATGAAATACGACGACAACCAGGACGACAAAGGAACGAAGATTATCAAGGTAGTAGTGACGCACTGGGCGCACTACGTTGGCGGACATTGCAGCCGTGGTACTCATGGAACCTCCACTAGAGCCCGCAAGCTGAACAGCGAATCCTGCAGGAACGGTTTCCGACATCACGTGCTTTGGTTATAGTTCAAAAAAATACTGATCGCTCATCCGCTTCGTGAGTGTTTTATTTTGGCAGGTTCTCGAAGCTGGGAGATTGAAAATTCACCAGCGTATTGTCCGAGAACACCGTGGTCATGTGGTTCGCCAGGTTGTAGGCGTACGTCTGATAGATTCCTGACCGGTTGGAGTCGTAAATGATCATTGACTCATCCGCGCTCCAGCTTGGGTTTTCAGACACCTGAGAGAGATCGTAACTCGTGATCGCCACCGGATGTGAAACCACACCGGTTTTGGCGTCAAAATCCGCGTAATACAGCACGTTGTCGTTTCTCGTGACCATGTCGCCATCGCCGTCAAGCATGTAGGCGATCCGGGTCTCGCTGGGCGAGACGCTCAGCGCCTGCCAGAGCTGGGTTTCCGTGATTGGCCGCGTGATCTCCTGGTAGCCGGGCGTACCTCCGGGCTTGGGCGTCAGCAGGAAGGACTTGGCCACCGCGCGCCCGCTCGACCAGTCGATCCGGTCGATGAAGATGCGGCCGTCCTTCAGCCCGGAAAAGGCGTGTTCGTAGCCATTCTCAGGAGTTGATACCAGAACCTCGCTTCCCGGCGCGCCATCCGGAGAGATCAGGTAAATGTCGTTGGAAGTTTCGCCGCGGACCGCGTAGCGATTGAAGATGACCCGGTTCGTGCCGTCTCGCGTCCAGGTGGGGCTGAAGTCGGTATACTTTCCCGTGCTCAGTGCCGTGGGCTGGCTGCCATCGGAATGGATCACACAGATTGCGTTTCTCCACTCGTCAAACCTGCTTCCCATGTACAACGGGTGGAAATACGCCAGCATGGAGCCGGTCTTGGACCAGGAAGGCTCGAAATCGCCTCCCCAGCTTACATACCGCCTGGCTTGACCGGCGCCGTTGATGCTGATTTGCCAGTTGCCCGAGGCCGCCCAGCGCGCCGTGGTCCCCGCCTTATCAGCCGGGGAAGTCTTGGCCGGTTCCGGATGAGAAGACCATGCTGCGGGAATTCCACCACAGGCGCTCGAGGGCATGGGCTCCACAGCTGCATTGCCTTGCGCATTTGAGCCCCCCTTACATCCGGCAAGGGACATGAGGATGACTGCGCAAACAATCGCCGAGACTTTGATCACAAATCCTGGTTGAAATCCACCACCCGACCCGGAACCCATTCGACTGCCGCTACCGGAGCACCTCTGGCGCATCCGAATCATGAAACCCTCCCCTGAACCGAAATTTCTTCCGACCTCAAGCGAGCCGGGCGAGCCGTTCCCGCGAGAGTAGTTTGAATTTTATTCGTGATTAACGATTTCACGTTGGCAAGAATCTGTCACCCGTAAGAAATTACAGGTGCTTCTGACAACGGCTGCGGGGTTGTCCCGGCGAAGGCAGGCAGTCAGCCCAACGGAATAAGTCCGCGCCGGATCGCAATGGCGACGGCCTGCGGCCGGTTCAGCGCGCCCAGCTTGCCCATCAGGTTATACACGTGGAAGTTGATGGTCCGCTCGCTGACGCCGAGTACCACGGAAATGTCCCATGAACTCTTACCCTCCTTCAGCCAGTTGAGGACCTGCTGTTCACGCACAGAGAGGGTGGTGTCGCAAGCATCCTTGCGCTCGTGGCTGGCAGCGCGCAATAGTGCCAGGTGCAGGTGGGGCATTAAATGCTCCAGTATGTCCACCATCCGGAGGTCATACTTCACGGAGGGTCCCATGAAGCAGCAAAAGCTACCGCTTCCTCCCAGGGTAGAGTTGGCGCAGCCATGGGCGTACCCGCTGGTCATGTCGAAATCCGCCGCAAGCGAGAAAAGTCTTCCGGACGGCTCCGCTCTCATTTGCACGCCACTTCGCGGCAGGCAATACGTTTGTGTGTCAAAGGACCAGTACTGAACTTCAAAGGTCCTGAAGTTCTGGGCTGTCACGGCATCCAGCGGGAGACATTCCCTCCTGTCGTACTCCAGGCAGAACTCAATCGGCAGGCTGATATCGAAAGAGTCCGTCAATGTAACCCTGTCACTGCAGGCGTCGTAGCAGCCGAGTCCGGCTCCGCCGAAATCGAATGGAAATAGTTTCTGAATCTCGGGAAACACTTTCTCCCGGATGTTTCTCTCGGTCTCGGCGGAAAGACACTCCCGAATGACCTCCAGGAGTAAAAGGGCATCGTTACCAGAGAGGCATGTGCGGAGTTGTGGCATCTGCATCGCGCTTCCCCCTGGTACCCGCCGTATTTTAGGACAGCTTCCCATAGTTCTTCAAACGATGGTCGCCTTTGCGTCTCATCTCACCGGTTTCATCCTGACTATCTTATCCCGTGTGATCGAGAATGTTCCGTCGTGGGTTGAGAATGACTGCGCTGACATCTCTGGAACCTGGCGCCAAGGCAGAAAAAGCACCCCGCAGCAGAGTCCTAGCTGATGCGGAGTGCTCCCGGATAAATCCATTCCGTGTGGTTACCGCTTCTCAGGCTCCTTCGGAGCAGCCTTCTCCTCATGCGAGGCTGCTGCCGGATGCGGAGCTGCTGCCGGATGCGGAGCTGCCGCGGCAGGCTTTGGAGCTGCTGCCGGTTTTGGAGCTGCTGCCGGTTTTGGAGCTGCTGCCGGTTTTGGAACTGCTGCCGGTTTTGGGGCTGCGGCTGGTTTTGGAGCTGCGGCTGGTTTTGGAGCGGCTGCCGGTTTCGGTGCTGCTGCCGGTTTTGGAGTTGCTGCCGGTTTTGGAGTTGCTGCTGGTTTTGGAGTTGCGGCTGCAGGTTTTGGAGCTGCGGCTGCTGGTTTTGCCGGGGCAGCCGCGGTCTTGGCCGCGGGTGGCATCGACTTTGCCGTGGCTTTCAGGCTCGCCGGGTCAACTTTGCCGCCGGCGGCTTTCGCCGGGACGACGCTCTTGGGTGAAAAATCACCAGGTTTCGAGGTTGCCGCGATTGCCGGTTTGCCGCCGTTGTTCTTTGCCAGCAGCTGAGGGTTCTTGGCGGCAGCGCTCTCATGCTGCGTTTGCATCGCCGTCGGTTGCACGTGGTTCTCGTGTGCCGCGGCCTGCTCTGCCGCCGTCGGTTGGGCTCGAGTGCCGCCGGTGCCGCCGTTGAAACTCACGTTGTTCACGGTTGTGTTGTTTACGATGACGGTCTTGTTTACATATACGTTGGTGAAGTGGGGGCCGCCGCCTACGTTCATGACCGCGGTGTTGTAAAAGAATGCGCCGCCGCGCCATTCCCCGCCGCCGAATCCCACACCGCCGAATCCAAAGCCGTAGTTAACGCCTCCATAGAAACCGACGTGAGGTCCCCAGTAGCCGCCGTTCCAGGCATAGTTTCCATTTACCCAGCCCCAGTAGCCGGGCGTCCAGAGCAGGCCTGGAGTTGGCGCCGGAACCCAGGTTCCAGGAACCCAGTAATAGCCTTCGTCTCCCCAAGCCCAGTATCCTGGTGTCCACATGTAGCCAGGCTCAGGGCAAACCGGCTGTACATAAACGGGTAGTGGCGGCGGAGCCACCGTGATTGAAAAGAATATGCCCGCAAACGACGCGGACGTCAGGGCCAGCGTCAGCATTGCGAGTACCAGCAGACGAGTGAACCGAATGGTATGCATGTGTAAGCCTTTCCATCGCCGTAGACTACCGGAAAAAGTGGTTCGTCGATGTGACTGATTGCCGGGTGTTCCTGCAATCGACTTTACAACTTGCGAAACCTGACTTGCGCCTTCATGACTCCTCGGCTCTGTTGAACACGCACAGAACCAGGAAGTCGCGGGCGGCTGCTGCTGCCAGCAGAGAGAAGACCTGCCTGAGCACGACCCAGTTGCAGCCCGGCAGAACTTGTTCTGCAGATCGATAGCGCGAACACCAACTCTGGCGCCGCGCATGGCTAATCGTAGCGTTCGAAAATGACGCGCTTCTTGTCCCAGCCACACTCTTCCAGGAGCAGGCGGCGCACCGAAGTGACCATCTCATTAAGACCGCAAATATAAACGTGCATATCCTTTCGTCCGCCAACGATCCTGCGAACGTGCTCCTGAACGTATCCGCGGCCTCCAGCCCAGTTTTCCGGCGGCCGGCTGAGGGTGGCGATGTATTGGAAATTCGGCTGCCCGGCAGCAAGCCGTTCAAATTCATCCTGATAATATACATCCTCCGGGTAGCGGGTGCCATAAACTAGCCATATCCGGCGGCCGTTGTGGCGCTGCTGGCCGCTTCCGTCGGCTCCGAACAGGTGTTGTACCATGCTGCGGAACGGCGCAACGCCGGTGCCGGTGGCGACAAAGATGACGTCCTCGACTTCGGGCTTGAGCACGAACAGGCCGTGGGGACCGTGAAAGCGTGCGACTTCACCGATCTCACGGTCGCAGAGAAAGTTGGACATGAATCCTTCGTCGACCCGGTTGAGGCAGAGGTCGAAGGTGTTGTTGCCGCGCGGCGGCGAAGCGATGGAGTAGGCGCGAGTGACGAATTTATCGCCGCGCGGTTCGCGGACGGAGATGAACTGCCCGGCCAGGAAGTCGAATGAAGTTAACTCCTCGATATCGAATTCGAGGTGTTTGGTTTTCTCCGAGATGATCACGGAGCGGGTGAGCCGGGCGGTGAGCAGGGTGTGTTCCATGTCTTTCCTTCGCAGCCGGGTGTATCCGCTATTCTAAAGCACGGTGGATGCCAGTGCTGAAAGCCGTTCCGAATGGACTCAAAAGTGCATGGAGCCGGATCCCGGTGCGACGCATCCAAACATTCACCGGGCCAAACTCCGGGCTGCGAAGACGTCGAACAGTTCGAGGAGGAAGCGATGAGTATTGCGCCACTGGAAAACCTGGTGGAAGCCGAGCTTGTAATCGACTTCGGCGGCAGGAAAACAACTTACACGCTGGCCAAGCCGGTGGTCACCATCGGCCGCCGTCCGGATAATGACGTGGTGATTTCCGAGCCGCGCGTCTCACGCGCCCACGCGCAGATCGAGCGCCGCGGTTCTGAATATTACCTCACCGACCTGGGCAGCAGCCACGGAACCTTCGTCAACGGGGAGACGACGCAGAATCGCCGGCTGCAGGGCGGCGACCGCATTGAACTGGGCGCGACCGATGGCGTCAGCCTGCTTTTCAAGGACGCGCACACTTCTTCCGCCAACCCGGCGCCGGATCCGCGCGAGTTGCTTTCCATGATCATGGCCCGGAAGACATCTTCCGAGCAGCCCGGCGAATTGCATCTGCTGCGCTTGTTCATCGAAGGCGCGCGCGCCCTGAATGCTTCCTCGGTTCTCAGCGAGGTGCTGATGAATCTGGTGGAGTCATCCTTGCGGCTGACCAAGGCCGAGCGCGGCTTTGTATTTTTATGCAAGGAAAATGGGCGGCTGGAACTGGCCGCGGGGCGCAGTGAACGCGGCGACATCCTGACCGAGGCGAAGGGAATTTCACATTCGGTGCTGCATGATGTGATCACTTCGGCCTCCGAATTTGTGCTCAGCGTGGGCGATCCGGGGATGACCGGGCGGGAGAGCATCATCGCCCATGATCTGCGCAGCATCGTCTGCATCCCCTTGCGCAAATCGCAGTTTCGCGACGGGGGCTGCGGCGAGCATGGGGCGATGGGGGTTCTCTACCTCGATAGCCGCATCGAGAAGGGCAGGCTTCCGGATGTGAGTCACGAACTGATCAGCGCCATTGCCCGCGAGGCTGCGGCCCTGGTCGAGAATGCCTACCTGGTGAAGTCCGAACAGGAGGCGCTGGCCTACCAGAGAGAATTGGCCATTGCCTCGACGATTCAACAGAGCATGATGACGGTGAAGATTCCATCGCTGTCGTTTGCCGAGGTCGAGGCCCGCAACATCTCCTGCAAAGAGATCGGGGGCGACTTTTACGACGTGATCCGGCTGTCGGATTGCGTGGCCGTGGTGGTTGCGGATGTATCCGGCAAGGGAATTCCGGCGGCGCTGCTGGCCTCGGTGCTGCAGGGAGCGATTTATCCCCAACTGCGCCAGGGTCTGGCACTGGAACAGATTGCCGAAGGGTTGAACCTTTACGTTTACAACAAGATCGTCGGACAGAAGTATGCAACCCTTTTGATGATGAAGCTGTACGAGAACGGCGAGTTGGAGTACATCAATTGCGGCCACGTAAAACCGCTGCTGCATTCCGCGGATACGATCCGCTGCCTGGACAACGAAAATCTGCCGGTGGGGCTGCTCTCTCCGGTTACGTTCACCAGCGGACGCGAGCGACTGCGCAACGGGGACCGGCTGCTTCTGTTTACGGATGGCGTGGTGGAGGCGGAAAACCAGGACGGAGACTTTTTTGGAAACGAGGGACTGGAGGCTGCGCTCGCGTCGGAGTTTTCACTTGACCGCTTGTTCTCCGCGCTCGATGCCTACCGCGCCCAGACACCGCTTTCCGATGACTGCACCGCGCTCTGTCTTCGCTACGGGCAGAAAACCAGCTAGAGCGGAGGCGCGCCATGCAGACACGCCAATCGATTTGCGATGTCGGCCCTCTGCAATGAAAACGTCGCGGCCAGTGCTCCCCGCGTGTCCATCGCGGCCGGCGGCTGCAACCGATCAGGGACTCCCGCGGCCGGCCAGCCGCGTCATGCGCGAGTCACCTTCTCCAGCAGGTACAGGTAGGAGCGGTAGACTTCGCCGGTGGCGCGGGTCATGCCGATCTCACAGGTGCGGCTGCTGGAGTAACACCCGGCATGCTGGTGAGCCTTGATCTCGCGGGCTTCGCCAGCCGTAGCCGAGGCGGTAAGTTCGGGGTACATGAAGCCGCGATCTCCGGCAAAGGCGCAGCAGCCCAGGCTGGCAGGGACGAAGACTTCGCCGCTGCACCGGCGCGCAATGGCTTCCAGCTTTCCGCTGAGTCCCATCTTGACGGCGGAACAGACCGGGTGCAGCGCCACCGATGTTTCCGGATGATTCACCTTGAGTTTGGAAAGCAATTGGTCGTGGACAAAATCGATGCTGTCAACGATCTTCAAGCGGTCAAAGCACTGCTGATTTTGCGGCGTAAGGTATTCGCGCGCATGGGCGAGTCCATAGGTACAGGGACTGGTATCGACCATGATGGGCAGCGCGCCCTGATTGGACCAGTTCCAGAAATTTTCGATGACTTGATTCAGCATGGCATCGCGCGATTCCTCAAAACCCTTGGAAGAATAGGGAGTGGCGCAGCAGTTTCCGGCCACGTCCTCGGGAATCCACAAAGGGACGCCCGCGCGCTCGGCGATTGCGACGGTGGCCTGCATCAGGGACATCTGGCTGGGTTCGCCGGGAAGCCGCCCCATGACACGCGATATACAGGCGGGAAAATACACGGCTTGTGCGGCGAAACGATTGGTAGGCGGGATACCGCCTTTGGTCGCGTAAGGCATCTCGGCCGTCCAAACCGGCATGTTGGGGCCGATCGCCTTGCGCATGGCTCCAGTGATCACCTGCACGCCCTTCACTCCGACGATGTGCTCGGCCAGATGGCCGGCGGTCAGCCCGAGACGGACCAGGCGTTCGACCAGCGCAAAGGAGTCGAAGGTAAACCTGGCGACACCTTTGGCGAAGGACGAGTTACGCAGCGCGCGGAAGCGTTTGACCAGCTTGCCGGTATCGATGCTGACCGGGCAGGTGGTGGCGCAAAGTCCGTCGGCGGCGCAGGTGTCGAGCGCCATGTAGGGAAAATCACGGTCGAGTTGGGTGAGTAACTCGCTGCCGCCGAGTTGCTGCTGGCGGACCATTTCACGGCGGACGACGATGCGCTGACGCGGCGTGAGGGTGAGGTCGCGGCTGGGACAGCGCGGCTCGCAGTATCCACACTCGATGCACTTGTCGATCTCAGGCTCGACCGTGGGCAACTGCTTGAGGTCGCGGAGATGGGCGCGCGGGTCGGGATTGATGATGACGCCGGGATTGAGCAGGCCGGTGGGGTCGGCCAGCGACTTGAGCTGGCGCATGATCTCGTAGGCTTCCGCGCCCCACTCGGTTGCGACGAACGGGGCCATGTTGCGTCCCGTTCCGTGTTCGGCCTTCAGCGCCCCATCGTAACGGTTGACCACGAGCTCCACCACATCGTCGATGAGGTGCGAGTACTGGTCGATGGCTCGCTGATCGTTGAACGACTGGGTGATGACGAAGTGGAGATTGCCGTCTTTGGCGTGGCCAAAGATGATGGCATTGTCATATCCGTGGCGGCGGAACAACCCGTTCAGATCCTGCGCGGCGGGCGCCAGATGCTCGATGGGGAAGGCGACGTCTTCGATGATGACCGTGGTGCCGCTCTTGCGGACCGATCCGACGGAGGGGAACATTCCCGCGCGAATCTTCCAGAGCTCGGCCTGGGCGGCCGCGTTGTGGGCGAATTGCGCGGGCTCAAGCAATTTGAGGCTCGCCGTAGAGTCGGCCGCCAGGGCCTCCAGCTCGGCCCGCTCGGACTCCGCCGCAGACTGGAACTCGACGAGCAATCCGGCCGCGCCTTCGGCGAGCGTTTTGATGACCGGCGGCGTACCCGACTGATCTTCGATCGAGCGCAACGAAGCGCGATCCATGATTTCCAGCGCCTTGGCGCCGGCCTGGCGCAGCGGCACGATGGACTCCGAGGCGGCGTAGAGATCCGGGAAGAGCAGAAGGCCGGTATATTTGACCGGAAGATCGGGAACGGTGTTCAAAACCGCTTCGGAAATGAACGCCAGGGTGCCTTCCGCGCCGATCAGCAGGTGGGCAAAAATGTCCACGGCACGGTCGAAATCGAGAAAGGCATTGATGCCGTAGCCGGTGGTGTTCTTGGTTCGATACTTGCGCCGAATGCGTCCGGCCAGTGCACTATCAGCGTCGATCCTCGATTTAAGTTCGAGGATGCCGCGCGCCAGTGCCGGTTCGCGGGCGAAGAAGATATCTTCGGCATCGGGCGCGGCGGTGTCAATGGCGGTGCCGGAGGGAAGCAGGAATCGCAGCGAGGCGAGGGTGTGATAGGCATTCTGATCGACGCCGCAACACATGCCGCTGGAGTTGTTGGAAAGAATTCCTCCCAGGGTGCAGGTGGCGATGGATGCGGGATCGGGGCCAATTTTTCTGCCGTAGGGAAACAGTGCGCGATTGGCGCTGGCGCCGATGGCTCCAGGCTGAACGCGAATCCTGCTCCCGTTTTCAAGCACCTGGAGATCGTGGAAATTACGTTTCACCTCAACCAGCAAAGCGTCGGAGATGGATTGTCCGGAGAGGCTTGTGCCAGCGGCGCGAAAGGTCATGGGGAGTGAGTGGTCGTGGCTAAACTGGAACAGCCGCGCCACCTCCTGCTCACTGGCCGCCTGCACCACAGCCTTGGGAATGAGCCGGTATAAGCTGGCATCCGAGGCGTAGGCGATGAGGTCAATCGGGCGCATCAGGATGCGCCGCTCATCGAGAACCTGAGCCAGCAGGGAAGAAAGTTGCTCAGGAGAGTACGCCGGGCTTGCCACTGCCGTTAGCGCCATTTATGTTTGCTCCCGGAAAATGGAGGTTGCGGGACGAGATTCCCGGTCGCCATCACGGCAATCGATCCATGCACAACGAGCCAGTGAACGGGAGACATTCGCCCGCCGCGGACGCCGAGGCGAGCCCGTTCTCCGGACGAAGTTCGTTGGTTATACCACATAGGAGATGCTGCGTGCGCTAATAAAGCTCGCGGGATTTCCGGCGGAAGAGGATCTTTCTGGAAAAAGGAGCCCGGAGACGACTCGATTTCCCCGCAAGCGAATGAAACCGGATTTCTGGAATCAGCGGAAAACCCTCATAACCCCCGTCCGGTTGTTCGCCAGGCTGATTCCCGGTGCGCCATCCGCGCCTGAATGAGGCGTTACACTATCGCATGATGTGCAGCCCACGTTATTTCCTCCGCGTCCTCGTTGCCATGCTTGCGATCTCCTGCATGGCCTTGGCCCAGCCTCGGCCCGCGAATGGAGCTCCGGCACGCTTTTCAATCCGCTTCTCCAGCAGCGCCAATCGGGAAGCGCTCGACGGCCGCGTGTTTCTTCTGCTTTCCACGGACCCGGGTGACGAACCCCGGATGCAAATCGACGACACCCTGCGCTCGCAGTTGATCTTCGGCGTGGACGTGGAAGGGCTTCCTCCAGGTGAGCCGGTGATAGTCGATGAACACGCGGACGGTTATCCGATTCGCAGTTTGCGCGATCTTCCCGCCGGCGAGTATTTTGTGCAGGCTGTGCTGCACCGCTACGAGACCTTTCATCGCGCGGACGGGAAAACCGTCAAGCTGCCGATGGATCGCGGCGAAGGCCAGCAGTGGAATATTGCACCGGGAAATCTCTATAGCAAGCCCAGGAAAATAACGGTTGGCAACACGGGTGCGCCGATCGAGGTCGTAATGGACCAGGTGATCCCGCCGCTACCGGAGGCCCGGGATACGAAGTATGTCCGGCATCTCCGCATCCAGAGCCAACTGTTGACGAAGTTCTGGGGCAGGCCGATGTATCTTTCGGCTCTGGTGCTGGTGCCGGAGGGCTTCGACGCTCACCCCGAGGCACACTATCCTCTGATGATCTTTCACGATCACTTTGTGAGCGAGTTCAACGACTTCCGCACCCAACCGCCCGACCCGGCCCTGCCGCCGGATTATAGCGAGCGCTTTCATATCTCCGGCTATAACCGGATTCAGCAGGAGGAGTCGTACAAGAACTATCAGCAGTGGATCTCGGCGGGGTTTCCGCGCTTTCTGGTGGTAAAGATTCAACACGCGAATCCCTACTATGACGACTCCTACGCGGTAAACTCGGCCAACCTGGGCCCTTACGGCGATGCCATTGAGACCGAACTGATCCCGGCGATTGAGAAGCAGTTTCGCGCCATTGGCGCGGGCTGGGCCCGATTCACCTATGGCGGTTCCACCGGGGGATGGGAAGCGCTGGCAGTCCAGATTTTCTATCCTGATCATTACAACGGAGCGTTTGCAGCATGCCCCGATCCAGTGGACTTCCGCGCCTACATGCTGATCGATTTGTATCACGACAAAAATGCATTCTACGCGGAAGGCTCGCACAAGCGCGTGGCGCAGCCCGCCATGCGCGACTACCTGGGGCACACCTTGCTGACTCTGGAGGAGAACAATTTGTACGAACTGGCCCTGGGAAGCAAGGGACGAAGCGGCGAACAGTTCGACATCTGGCAGGCGGTGTTCTCGCCGGTGGCCGAGGACGGCTATCCGAAGCCGATCTTTGACAAACGCACCGGCGCGATCGACCATGACGTTGCGCTTTACTGGCGCGATCACTACGACCTCCGGGCCACTCTGGAAAAGAACTGGGCTGTGCTCGGTCCCAAGCTGCAAGGCAAGCTGCACTTGTATTGCGGCAGCGCCGACACTTACTTCCTGAACGATGCCGTCTACAAGATGGAAGACTTCCTGAAGACCACGGTGAACCCGCCTTATGATGGAGAGGTGAAATACGGAGACCGTGCCGAACACTGCTGGAATGGCGATCCGGCGCAGCCTAACTATCTCTCGCGCCTGCACTACAACACCATGTATCTGAACAAAATAATGGAGCGCATTGCCAGGTCCGCGCCCGCGGGAGCGGACCTGAGTAGTTGGCGGTACTGAGAGCAACCATGAAAGTTCTTGTCACCGGCGGTGCAGGATACATTGGCAGCGTTGTTGTCTTGCAGCTTGTGGCCGCCGGCCACGAAGTCGTTGTCTATGACAATCTGAGCAAGGGGCATCGGCAATCGGTATCGTCCGCCGCCAGGCTGGTGGTGGGAGATGTGGGCGACCGCGCCGCGCTGGACCGGGCATTTGCGCAAAGCAAGCCCGAGGCCGTGCTGCATTTTGCGGCCTGGATCGAAGCCGGCGAATCGATGCGCGACCCCGCGAAGTTTTTCCGCAATAACACGGCCAACGCCCTCAACTTGCTGGAGACAGCGCTAGCCCACAAAGTGCGCTGCTTTGTCTTCTCCTCCACTGCCGCGGTGTACGGAGATCCGGAGAGCATTCCAATCCGCGAGACCAGCAAACTGCGGCCCACCAACGCTTACGGCGAATCCAAGTTGATGGTGGAGCAAATGCTCGCCTGGTTTCACCGCATCCACGGCCTCTCCTATGCAAGCCTGCGCTATTTTAATGCTGCCGGCGCCACGGAAACTCTCGGCGAACAGCATGATCCTGAGACTCACCTGATTCCGATCGTTCTGCAGGTTGCCAGCGGCAAGCGCGACCACATCAGCATTTTTGGCGAAGACTACGACACACCCGATGGCACCTGCGTGCGCGACTACGTACACGTCTCCGACCTCGCCAGCGCGCACCTGCTCGCGCTCGATGCGCTCTGTTCGCAGGCGGAACCTGCACAGCGCATCTACAACCTGGGCAACGGGCACGGGTTCAGTGTGAGGGAGGTCATTGAGTGTGCGCGGCGGGTCACCGGTCACCCCATACCTGCCAGGTCCGAGGAGCGCCGGGCGGGAGATCCGGCGGTGCTGGTTGCCAGCTCGGCGAAAATACGCGCCGAGGTTGGCTGGCAACCGCGCTTTCCTGAGTTGGAGGAGATCATCCGCAGCGCCTGGCTATACCTCCAGCGCAAGGCCTAGGCACCCCGAGCCTCAGGTCTCACACATGGATATGGAAGGCCGTTGCGGCTTGGACTTAACGAACCAGAATCTGGCCGATGATCACCGGATTCAGCCGGTTGGTTGTACCATCGAACTGCGGTTACTTGCACCCGTTCAAGGTTCCGGCCAAGTGATCGCACGAGCTGTTTTTGAGTCCATTTTCGGAGAGAAAGTCATGCGGGTTTGCGCGCGTTTCCGGATTGTTGGCTGGGCGATGATATGGATGGCCTGCTGCTCTGCGCTGCTGGCCTTGGACGTCCCGAAGGGCGCGTCAAAGGGCGCTGCGGCAAGTTTGCAGGGAGCGTATCGCTTCGAACGCGATCATTGGATTTACGTGCACCTGCAAGGCTCGCCGCGGCGGATCGGATACCAGCATGGCTGGTTGCTGGCGCCGGAAATTGAAGACGCTCTTGCCGCCGTAAAGCTCGAGGATACCCACGAGACCAAGCGCGATTGGGAGTTCTTCCGCAAGACCGCCAAAGACGTGCTATGGCCGCACATCGACCAGGAATACCGGCAGGAACTCGAAGGCATTGCCGCCGGTGCGGCGGCGCATGGAATCCACCTGGATTTATGGGATATTGTTGCCCTCAACGCGATGGAAGACGTGCCGGATTACTACGTGCCCTGGCTCGACCGCCAGGAAAAGCGGGCTGGCGCTCCGCGGTTGCGGGCTCCGGGAAACTGCAGCGCGTTTGTGGCAACCGGTGCTTGGACGAAGGATCATGAACCGGTTATCGCCCACAACAACTGGACCAGTTTCATGGTGGGCGAGCGCTGGCGCATCATCTTCGACGTTGTGCCATCTCGTGGACTTCATTTTCTAATGGACGGATTTCCGGGAGTCATCGCCAGCGATGATGATTTTGGTATCAACAGCGCACAGCTTGCCATTACGGAGACGACCATCACCGGCTTCGCATCGTTTGATCCGAACGGCAAGCCTGAGTTTGTGCGCGCCCGCAAGGCTCTGCAGTACGCAACTTCGGTGGATGAATTCGTGCGCATCATGCTGGAGAAAAACAATGGGGGGTACGCCAACGACTGGCTGCTGGCTGACTACAAGACAGGCGAAATCGCACGACTCGAGCTGGGGCTGAAAATGCACAAGGTGTGGCGCACCAGGGATGGCTATCTGGCGGGCGCGAACTACCCGGTCGACCCGGAGTTTACCAAGGCTGAGACGGACTTCGATCCGGCGAATCAGGCCAGCTCTCCGAATGCACGCCGCCAGCGGTGGGACGAACTGCTGGCAGCCAACAAGGGAAAGATTGACGCGGACATCGCCCAAACCCTGCTTGCGGATCACTGGGACAGCTTTGAGGGAAAAGCCGCCAGGAATGAACGCGCTCTCTGTGGCCATGTCCAGGCTTCGCCACGGGGCGTTCCCGAGTGGGAGTGGGCTGCCTACAACCCGGGCGGCGCCGTAAGTGCCAAGGCCGCGGACAGCAAGCTGGCCAAAGTGCTTGCTTTCCGCGCCCGCGCCGGGCAGCCTTGCGGGGAAGATTTCCTGGCCGGCCAGTTTTTGCAGGAGCATCCGGAGTTCGACTGGCAACGGCCTTTGCTGCAGGACATGAAAGGCAATCCGTGGGCGGAGTTTAAGGCGGGCGACCGCCCTTGAAGTTCTGAAACACCGCAGACTACGGGCTTTTTCAGGAGGCCAGCATAGTCTCGGAACCAGTACGGCAGCATGGCTCGGGGGCAGCGCGCGCTGCCCCCGGAACTGTTGGCAAGCCGTCCGCCCAGGTTCATCTACGGGCCTTTTGCGAGCTCAGGGGCTCAAGCAACGCCGCCGTTCCCGCCTCCGGATGCTGTCGCCCTGTTTGCACCGAATGGTCTTTGTGCTTGCGGGCGGGTTTGGCCGCGCCTCCCGGCGCGACTTCCAGAATGCGCTCGACGGTGCTGGAGCAAATCGGGCAGGCCTCACCAACCGACGGTTCGATCCTGCCTCGCAGGCACATGCCGCAGTAGACTTGGGCGCCGCTAGCCCAGCAGGGCCGGACGAAGCCGGTTTGCGCGTCACGTACGTAGATATGTGTCAGTGTCCTTTCCGTCTGAGAGGGATCATTGTGCGCCATTTTGATACTCCTGTTTGCTCGCAAGAAACGACAAAGCCCACGATTTGTTCGTGGGCTTTTGAGAATATGCGGCCGGTGCGTATGGAACTTTACGTTTTGGTTTCCTGGCCCACAGCTCGCATGCCGGCACGCATACACATGGCAATAGGCGAGCAATGCGCGGCCGGGACGGGACTGTCTGTTTGCACTTTGGTGGTCATCGTTTGATCAACCCTCCGCAACATCTCAAGCAATACAATCCGAAAAATCTTGGAGCACGGGATGGGATTTGAACCCATGAATAACGGCTTTGCAGGCCGCCGCGTTAGCCACTTCGCCACCCGTGCTCATTCTGGGCTCCCGATGCATTGCGCCCAGAAAAATGAAACCCACCGCTTCTGGCAGTGGGTTCGACGAGACTTAGAAACAGGAGCCGGTCGATTAAGCCCGAATGCCAGGACATGCGCTTGCACAACAGCAACACATGCTGTCGCAACAGGCGCACATTCGCATCAGGCGGCTCATGGATTCAACACTAACTGAATTCCGCAACGCGCGCAACCGGTTCCTCCAGGATTCGCTCAGGAAACATGCATCCTCTCCCGTGTTCTCCCGGCTACTCCACCGTGACAGACTTGGCAAGGTTGCGCGGTTGATCGACGTCGCATCCGCGGCGCACGGCGATGTGATAGGCAAGCAACTGCAGCGGCACAATCTCCAGGATCGGCAGCAGCAGCTCCGGCGCATGGGGTATGAAAATCACATGATCAGCGGCCTCGCGAATATCCTCATCGCCGTCGGTAGCTACGGCGATCACCCGGCCGGAGCGGGCCTTCACCTCTTTCAGATTCGAGATCGTCTTCTCATAACGCAGCACGGAGCCAGGGTCGTTGTTGTCCCGCGTGGCAAGAATGACGACGGGAAGATCCTCGTCGATCAGCGCATTGGGACCGTGCTTCATTTCGCCGGCGGCATAGCCTTCGGCGTGAATGTAGGAGATCTCCTTCAGTTTGAGGGCGCCCTCAAGGGCAATCGGGAAGTGAATGCCGCGGCCAAGGAAGAGAAAGTTCTGCGCACGCTGATAGGTGCGCGCGAGTTCTTCGAGTCCCTCCTCGCGGGAGAGCACCGTTTCCAGGTGCCCGGGCAGCCGTGAGAGTTCCTGGGTCAAATGGATGGACTCTTCTTCGCCGATGACGCCTCGCACCTGTGCCAGACGCAGCGCAAAAAGAAATAGTGCGACCAGTTGCGCAGTGAATGCCTTGGTGGAGGCCACCCCGATTTCCGGACCGGCGTGAGTATAGATGGTGCCGTCGGCGTCGCGCGCGATCATGGCGCCCACCACGTTACAGATGGCCAGCGTCTTGGCGCCGCGACTCTTGGATTCGCGCTGCGCGGCGATCGTATCGGCGGTCTCACCGGACTGGGTGATGACCATCGTCATTTCATTCTTTTCGATGAGCGGATTGCGGTAGCGGAATTCGCTCGCGTAGTCCACTTCCACCGGCACGCGGGCCAGGCGCTCGATCATGTACTTGCCGGCCAGTCCGGCGTGCCAACTGGTGCCGCAGGCGGCTATGTTCAGCTTGCGCAGGTTGCGGAACTCGTCGTCGGAAACGTCCATCTGCTCCAGGAAAACCTTGCCGGTATCAAAGGAGACGCGGCCCATTGCGGTGTCGCGGACGGCGCGCGGCTGCTCAAAAATTTCCTTGAGCATGAAGTGCTTGAAGCCGCCCTTTTCCGCCATGATCGGATCCCATGTGATGTGCTGCACTTCACGCTGAACCGGGGTGCCGTCGAAGTCGGTAAGGGTTACGCCTTCGGGAGTAAGCACCGCCAGGTCGCCATCGCCGAGGAAGAACAGGTCGCGGGTGTGATAGAGAATCGCGGGCACGTCGCTGGCGACAAAATACTCGTCCTTGCCCAGGCCGATCACGGCGGGAGGGCCATTGCGCGCGGCAATGATCTTGTTAGGTTCCGAGCTGCAGATCACGGCAAGCGCGAAGACGCCGGTTAGCTCCTTCACGGCCATGCGCACGGCCTGTTCGAGGGAGATTTTCTTGTCCGGATTTTCCAGAATGAAGTGCTTTTCGATGAGGTGGGCGATGACCTCGGTATCGGTTTCGGTCTTGTAGGTGTGGCCTTCCTCGCGCAACTGCTTCTTGAGGGCAAGATAGTTTTCGACGATGCCGTTATGGACCACGACGATGGTTCCGCTGCAATCGCGGTGCGGGTGCGCGTTTTCCTCGCTGGGACGGCCGTGGGTGGCCCAGCGAGTGTGGCCGATGCCGTAAGTGCCGTCGATCGGATTGTGGCGAATCACCTCTTCAAGGTTGCGCAGCTTGCCTTCGGCGCGTCGAATCTGTAGGCCGCCTTCTCCGCCTGCTACCGCAATGCCCGCCGAGTCGTAGCCGCGATACTCAAGACGGCGCAAACCATCAATGATGACCGGAACAACCTGTTTCTTACCGATGTAGCCGACAATTCCGCACATGAGTCACTCCCTGGGGGAAAGAAACTTCGATGAATGGAACCCGCCTTGGCGGCAGGCATTGCGCAATTGGATCCCGGACTAATCTTCGATGGAGTAATGAAACTCCTCGATCACTGGATTGGTGAGCACTTCACTTGCCATACGCTCAACCTCGGCACTCGCCGCATTGCGGTCGAGGCTGCCATCGAGCGCAAGCTCAAAGTACTTGCCCTGGCGGACATCGGATACGCCCTTGTAACCCATCTTGGTCAACGCGCCCTGAATGGTTTTGCCCTGCGGATCAAGAACACTTTTCTTCATCGAGACATAAACGTAGGCTCTCATGGATTCCTCAATTATATATACAGCGCGGCCGGACGGCATCTACCGGCGCAAAAGGGTTTTCGTTCCGCCTTACCCATTACAGGCCAAACAGATCGCGCAACCGGCGCGTCTGGGCGCGGCTTACGGGAATTTCAGTTTGTTTCTTGTCGTCCATGCGGATCTGATAGCTGCTCTTGAACCATGGCACCACTTCCTTGATCCGGTTGATATTGACGAGATAAGAGCGGTGCGCCCGCCAGAACAACTTGGCATCCAGCGAGGTACCCAGTTCCTCCAGGGTGCGGCAGTTGGACTGGCCCTCCATATTCTGGGCCACCACGGTGATCACGCCGTCCTCGATGGAGGCGAAACAAATCTCTTTCTGGTCAACCAGGAAGAGACGGTTGTTGGCCTTGAGAAGTACCTTGCTGGTCTGGGGTTGCTGCTGCTCCAGCAGTTTGACTAGGGTGTCCAGCTTTTCGCTGGGCGCTGCCTCGGACTCTCGCGTCTTGCGCGCCTTTTCGACGGCCTGGAAGACGCGCTTCTTGTCGAACGGCTTCAGGATGTAGTCCAGCGCGCTGACCTCAAAGGCCTTGACCGCGTACTGGTCAAAAGCGGTGGAGAAGACAATGTTGGGCAGCGGAATTTTTTTCTCCAGCAGTTTCTTGATGACACCAAAACCGTCCAGTCCCGGCATCTGTACATCGAGAAAGACCAGGTCCGGAGAAGTTTCCTTGATCAGGCTGACGGCTTCCACCCCGTTCTTGCCCTGGCCAATCACTTCGAGATCTGCGACATCGCGCAGCAGGTAGCTGAGTTCATCGCGCGCAAGTTGTTCATCGTCCACGATGATCACGGATAGCGGCATTGGGAGTCCTCAAGCAATACAGACGAGTATAGAACGCGAAAGGTCGCGGAGAAAACGCGGTGTGTCATTTTTGCAACGGAGGCTAAGCGCCGGTGCCGTACACTAGACAGGTTATGAGTGAAGTGATCTATGGCATCCATGCCATTGGCGAAGCACTGAAACGCGGTGGCCGCCGCTTCGACTATGTTGCCGTCTCGCGGGACCGGACCGACAACCGCTTGCAGAACATTCTCGATGACTGCCGTGCCCAGGGCATCAGCGTGCGCTTTGTGCCGCGCGAGGATATCGACCGCGAAACCCGGACCAATACCCACCAGGGAATCATGGCCATCACCTCGCGCAAGGAATACTCCGGGGTGGAGGAATTGCTGGCGCATAAGCACGGCGAATACAGCTTCCTGCTGGTGCTGGATGGGGTCGAGGACCCGCACAACCTGGGCGCCCTGATCCGCTCTGCCGACGGAGCAGGCGTGGACGGCGTGGTCATTCCAGAGCGCCGCGCAGCGGGCATTACGGGCGCGGTGGTCAAGGCATCGGCCGGCGCCAGTGAGAACATCAGCGTGGCTCGGGTGGTCAACATCGCGCGCACCCTCGATGAACTGAAGGCGGAAAACGTCTGGGTCGTCGGCCTCGACGAGCGCGGCGGCAAAACCTACGACGAAGTCGATTACAACATGAACTGCGCCATCGTGATGGGCGCCGAAGGCAAGGGGTTGCACGACCTGGTGCGCCGTAAATGCGACATGCTGGTTTCCATCCCGATGATGGGTGCGGTGTCATCGCTGAACGTCTCCGTGGCCGGCGGCATTGTGATGTATGAAGTGCAGCGGCAGCGCCGCCAGGCGCACAAGATCGTGGCAGGAAAATCCGCCCGGAAGCGGAACCAGGAGTAGCCTTGAGCCGTCTCGCGCTCGCCGTTCTTTTTTACGTGTTCCTGGCGCTGCCGGCGGCCGCGCTGGACCGCAACGCCTTCAGCTTCACCCGCTACGATTTGCAGGCCACGCTCGATCCCCACCAGCACGGGTTGGCGGTCGAAGGTGTTGTGGAGTTGCGCAACGCCTCCGGGAGCCCGCAGCGCGAGGCCGTGCTGCAGATTTCAAGTTCGCTGCACTGGTTGTCGGTGTTGACCTCGGACGGGGAGCAGGTGGAGTGGCTGGAGCAGACTTACACCAGCGACATTGACCACACGGGAGCGCTGAATGAGGTCATCGTCAAGCTCGATAAGCCCCTGGCTCCGGGCGGAATTCTGCGGTTGAAGCTACGCTACTCGGGCACGGTGCGGAAGGATACAACGCGGTTGGAGCGAATTGGAACCCCAGCCGGCGTTGCCCGGCGCAGCGATTGGGATGAGATCAGCGACAGCTTCACGGCTCTGCGCGGCGCCGGGTTCGTGGTCTGGTATCCGGTGTCGATGGATGCAGCCAACCTGGCCAAGGGCAATGAATTGTTTGAAATACTGCGTGGCTGGCGCGAGCGCGAGGCTGCGGCGGTGCTGCGCGTGCATTTTTCGAGGGTGGCAGGGCCGGAGGGTGACCCATCCAAATTTATCTTTGTGGCCAACGGTTCGGAAGCCACGGCGGGAGACGCGATCACGGCGGAGTTCGGTGGCATGGATCCGGTGGTCGTGCTGCTCACGGATCCCGCCGCGGCCACCGACCGGCCCCGGGTGGCCGCCTACTTTACGGCCGCACACACCAACGATGCGCGCGACTTCATGACCGCGGCTGAGGCTGTGATTCCGCCGTTGGAGGAGTGGTTTGGCACTCCCCGGAGTAAGGTCGTCCTGGTGGAACTCACCGATTCAAACGCGCTGCCCTATGACGTGGGAGCCTACTATTTTGTGCCCATGCACAGCGTGCCGCACGCGGCCGCCGAAGTGGCGCTGGCGCGTCCTGTGGTTCATGCCATGGTGGAATCGCCGCGGCCATGGATTCGCGAAGGGCTGACAGGTTTCGCCCAAGCCCTGATTCGGGAGCGGCAGAGCGGGCGCGCCGCCGCTATCGGCTACCTGGGCCAGTTTGGCACGACGCTGGCCGTGGCGGAGGCGCAGTCGCAAAGCCCGGTGACCCCGGGAAATGGTGCTTCCGCGGAGCCGGACGGCATCGGACCGCAGCCGCTTATCACCACGGCGGACGAAATTTTCATCCGCACCAAGGCCGCATTTGTCTGGTGGATGCTGCGCGATATGGTGGGCGACCATGCCCTGCAGGCGGCGCTGGCACATTATCGCCCGGCGGAGGACCGCGACACCGGATACATGCAGCGGCTGATTGAACGGAATCTATCGCCGCCGCGCGACCTGGAGGCGTTCTTCGACGACTGGGTCTACCGCGACCGCGGATTGCCCCGGCTGCGCGCCGATTCCGCCTATGTGCGGACGACGCTCGGGGAGCAGACCGTAACCGCGGTGACCATTGAAAATCTTGGCGACGCCTGGTGCGAGGTTCCAGTCACCCTGCGCTCGCCGGGCGGCGAAAACCTGGTTCGCCTCGTGGTGCCCGCCAAGAGCAAGGCCACGGTGCGCGTGCCCTTCGAAGCCGCTCCCAGTGAAGCGGAGGTCAACGATGGCAGCGTTCCCGAGGCCGAGCGGCGTGACAATGTGATTCCCGTGACCACCGCGCCTGCTGCCGTGCACTGAGCTTTAGTCTTGCATCTTTTTCCGCTGCGGCCTATGGTTCTTGCGGTTGAAATACGAAGTTCAGGACCCAGGCAAGGAGGCAAGCGTGAGCTACATTCAGTTTCTTGGCGCTGCTGATACGGTTACAGGCTCCAAACATCTCATCGCCGTCGGCCAAGGGAACGGCGCAAACGAAACCACGGGCAACCACGGCTTCCAACTGCTGGTGGATTGCGGTTTGTTCCAGGGACAGAAGGAATGGCGGCTGAAGAACTGGGCGGAGCTGCCGGTTCCCGCGAGTACCATCAAGGCTGTCATCTTAACCCATGCCCATCTGGACCACTGCGGATGGATTCCGCGCCTCTGCAAGCAAGGTTTTGAGGGACCAATTTACGCGACTCCGGCGACGGTGGATTTGTGTGGCATCATCTTGCCCGACTCCGGCTATCTGCAGGAGGAAGACGCGGCGTTTCACAATAAGCAGAAAAGTTCCAAGCACGTTCCCGCCCTCCCTTTGTACACCATGGAAGAGGCGCAGCAGTGCTTGTCGCGCTTCCGCGCGGTGCCGTTCGGCGAGTGGGTGCAGCTGGCACCTGAGGTGAGTTTCCGCTTCGTGCATTCAGCGCACATCCTGGGCGCGGCCATGGCGGAAATTACCCTGGCCAGTAACGGCTCCCGGCGCGCCCTGCTGTTCACCGGGGACATCGGAAGGGTGCGCAACAGTACCGTTGCGCCCGGCAAAGTGGTCCACTCCGGGCCGGTCGAGGGTGAATCGCCGGATGTGCTGGTGATGGAGTCCACCTATGGGAACCGCCATCATCCGGAAGAGGACGTGATGCTTCCACTGGCCGAGCTGATCAATGCAGCGGTTGAGCGCGGTGGCAGCGTCGTGGTGCCCGCCTTTGCCGTCGAGCGCACCCAGAAGTTCCTGTTCCTGCTGAAAGAGCTGATGGAGCAGAATCGGATTCCGCGCATCCCCGTCTATGCGGACTCGCCCATGGGAATCCAGGCGGTGCAGATCTTCCTGAAGCATAACGAGGAGTTCAGTCCCGAGACCCGCGATCTGGTCGCCCGCTACGGTTCGCCCTTGCAGTGGCCGGGGTTCCACTTTGCCAGCACGGCGCAGGAGTCGAAGCAGATCAATCAGAGCCACTATCCCTCCATCATCGTGTCGTCGAATGGGATGTGCATGGGCGGACGCATTCAGCATCACCTGCTGCAGCGCCTGCCGGACCCGCGCAACCTGGTGCTGTTCATCGGCTACCAGGCGGTGGGAACGCGCGGCCGCCAGATCAAGGAGGGTGCGTCCGAGGTGAAGATCTTCGGCGAGATTGTACCGGTGCGGGCGCAGGTCGAGGCGCTGGAGCAGTTCAGCGATCACGCCGATGTGGATGAATTGCTGGAGTGGCTCAGTACCTTCGAGAAAACTCCGCAGAGCACGCATATCGTGCATGGCGAGCCCGATTCGGCCGAAGCGTTGCGGCAGGCGATCATCAAGGAAATGGACTGGCCCGTGGATACGGCGCACTACATGCAGAAGGACCAGATTGAGTAGCTCGCCGGTCTTTTCAGCCCGTGCCATCGCGGGCCAGGGCAGAAGCGCCACGAGATGCTAAGCCGGTTTGAGCAGATGAGTGAAGGGCCGGTTTACAGGGTGAACCCCAAGAACAAGGCGCGGCGTAAAGGGCCAAGCTACTTCGAATGGAAATGAAGTATGGACTTGGCCCGAATCGTTTCCCGGCGCCGGGCTGGCACAAGGCTGCGGCAACGGCGCACCCGGCGTTGTGACAGACGCGCAGAAGCCTCCGGGTTACCCGGCACCGTCTGCGCACCGTGCTGGCAGCGGAACAGGCTTCGCACGTCTTCGACTGAATGAGGATCAGTGCTTGTCGAGATAGTGGATCTCAAACTTCTTGTTGGTAATGAACAACACCACCACGTCGGTCTCCGCGGTGGCGCCGTGCTCGGCCACGGTTCCCTCCGGGAACCAGACGAGGCAACCTGGGCCGAAGCATCCTTCATGGGTTTTCAGCGTGCCTTCCAGCACGTACATGCCATGGGCACATGGATGATCGTGCCACGGTGTTACAAATCCCGCCGGGTAGCGCGCCAGATTGACCCTCATGCCCGTATCTGGATCCACGATGAGCATCTTTCGGTAATAGCTCTTTCCTAAACTAGCGTTGGGACGCTCTTCCCAAGGCATTTCGTCCGGCTTGACGGCGATCATTTTTTTCGTTTCCGAAGAATCACCCATATCCTTTACCTCCAGGTTTGAATTTAGACTGGCCAACATTTCCCCGCTGTTTACTGCCCAACCAGGGAATGGCTCTCACTTTACAGTGGAGTTAGCCATGAATAAAATGAATATATTGACTACTCTCTAGTCGCATTTGGAATGTTCTATGGAGCTACGCACGCTACGCGCATTCGCCGAGGTCGTCCGTCGGGGTGGCTTCTCCCAGGCAGCCAAGGCAGTGTTCTCCACCCAGTCAACGGTGAGCAAAGCGGTGAAGCAGCTCGAGGACGAACTCGGTTTGCGGCTTCTCGACCGCACCGGGCACCGCAGTACACTTACGGCGGCTGGTGAAATCGTCTACCGCCGCGCCTCCGCCATGCTGGCAGGGCGCGACGACCTCATCGCCGAGCTCGACGAACTGCGCGGTCTGAAGCGCGGGACCTTACGCCTCGGTCTGCCGGTGATCGGGTCCAATACCCTGTTTGCCCCTCTCTTCGCGGAATACCGGAACCGTTATCCGAGCATCGACATCCGGCTCGTCGAACACGGCAGCAAGCGTCTTGAAGAGGTGCTGCTTGCCGGCGAAATCGAACTCGCGGCATCTCTTCTTCCGGTTCGCGAGGAGTTCGAATGGCAGGAGGTGCGCCGCGAGCCGATCGACGTGATCGTTCCCAGTAGTCACTTTCTGGCGGCGCGCAAGAAGATCAGGCTCGCCGAATTGGCAAGCTTCGATTTCATTCTGTTCGGGAAAGAATTTGCTCTCGACCCGGTGATTCTGGAGGCCTGCCGCCGTAGCGGCTTCACGCCCACGGTTGCAGCCCGGTCGGGTCACGTTGATTTCATCATCGAACTGGTTGTCGCCGGGCTCGGCATCGGCTTCCTTCCGCGCATGATTGCCGAGCAACGCAGCCGTGCCGACGTCCGCCACATCGCTGTATCCGACCCCGGCATGAACTGGAACCTGGCGCTGATCTGGCGCCGCAGCGCCTATTTATCTCACGCTGCGCGGGCCTGGCTGGAGTTAGCGAAGGGGTGCGGGTTGCCGCGGACCGGCTTCCGGCGGGGCCGGGTCTAGCGCAATAACAGAAAGACCGTGTAGCAGAGGGTGAGCCAGAACGGCGTCGCCAGGGCACATGCTATCAGCAGTCCCCGCAGAGCCCGCGAGCGGCCAGGCGGCGTGAACCCCGAGACCAGGCGCCGCTGGCCGGAGCGGCGTCCAAAGGTGGCCGGCCGCGCTTCGCCGTAGGGACGGTAAATGGTTTGCGTGGGCATGGTCAACCTGCCTTTCTCTGGGCTTGAGTTTAGGCTGGCAGATTTAATATCACGTAAAAGAAAGATCAATATCGCGTGAAGAATTCAAATAGCAACGATGCATGTAGCTGATTCCCCACCGGCGAGTCCCCTCCGTGCGCGCCTGTGCAGGGGCCCGGCGGGGCTGGATTCGCCGGGCAGCGCAGATTTTGCCGAAAAAGGCTTCCGTAGCTTAGCGGCGGGATTCCGGCAGAAATCGTGGCAGGTGGCGCTTCCCACCGGGTTGCGTTGACATCCTATGGAACAAGGAGCGCGGAAGATGAAACTGACGGGGAACACGATTCTGATCACGGGCGGCGGTTCGGGCATTGGGCGCGGGCTGGCGCAGGAATTTCACGCACTGGGAAACCGGGTGATCATCGCCGGGCGGCGCCGGCAGGCGCTGGTGGATACCGTGGCGCAGCATCCGGGGATGAAATGGGTGGTGCTGAATGTGGAAGATGCGGCGAGCATCAGCGCGGTAGCAGCGGAGTTGACGAGGCAGTATCCAGCGCTGAACGTGGTGATCAATAACGCGGGGATCATGCGGGCGGAGAACGTGCGGGCGCAGCAGCCGGACCTGGCGGACGCAGAGGCGATGGTCCGGACCAACCTGCTGGGGCCGATCCGGCTGACGGCGGCCTTGCTGGGGCTGCTGCAGAAGCAGGCTTACTCGGCGGTGATGAACGTTTCCTCGGGACTGGCGTTTGTGCCGCTGGCGCTGACGCCGACGTATAGCGCGACCAAGGCGGCAATCCACTCCTATACCGAATCGCTGCGCTACCAGTTGAAGGGAACGGCGACGGAGGTCCTGGAACTGATTCCTCCGTACGTGGCGACGGACCTGATGAACGGAGCCGACGATCCCAGGGCGATGCCGCTGGGCGCGTTCATCGCCGAGGTAATGGACATCCTGAAGACGCAGCCGGCGCTAACCGAGATTTGCGTAGAGAACGTGAAGCGGCTTCGCTTGGCGGCCGAGAGCGGAGTTTATGACGCGGTGTTCGGGGGGCTCAACGAGGCGATGGCAACACCGGTGGGCGAGTAGCGAACGGAACCGTCCGCAGTTGATTGCGGCCAAGGGATTGACCCCGCGCGGCGGCGCTTTCTTCCTCCGGCGGCGATTGATTTTCCCCGTGCTTGCGGCGCCGGGGTCGAGCGCTACTTTGCCAGTTCATTGGCCAGCAGGCTGGCTTTGACGGCAAGGTTGTAGGCGCGCTCGATGTCTCCGGCCTCTATCGCCTGGTTGGATTCGGCGATGTAGCTGCGCGCCTGGCGGAACATTCCTTGCTCCGCCTCGCTGAGGGATCGGGTGATGCGGGCGAGTTTTCCCTGGGAACTGCGCAACAATTGTCTGGCGTTCTGGGTTTGCGACTGCACGGCGGCGCGGGGAACGTCGGCGGTAATTTGCACGGAACTGCTGGGCGCGGGCTTGGCTGGTTCGGCCGGCGCGGGCGGATGGGAAACGGGTTTGCGCGGCTTTGGTTTTGGCTTTGGCTTGGGCGCATCTGGCCGCGCGGCGGCGGGCGGTGCGGCCTCGGGCGCGGCGCTAGGGATTTCGCTGGGAGCAGGTTGCGGCGCGGCTTCAGGCAGGGGCTGCGTCTGGATGGAAGGAACGGGCGCGGGCGGGGCGGTGGGCGCGAGCTTCCTGTGGCATCCCGCGGCAAGCAGTGTGAGGGCAAGGGCCAGTGCGGTGAGTGTGCGGGTCGGGATGAAAGCCTCGAGACAGAGAACAGACATAATTTTTTATATAAGCCTTATTTTACTGCCGCGGAGGAATGATCGGTTCGCACGGCGCCGCGGGCATGGGGCCAACGGGCGAATCGGAGGCTCTGCCTGCGGGTAAATCCTGTAGTGCCAGGGGAAGCATGAAGCGGAAGGTTGCGCCTGGACCGGATTCCGGGTCGAGTTCGAGGGCGCCGTTATGCAATTGCATGGCGCGGAAACTCAGTGCCAGCCCGATTCCGCTGCCCGACGTTTTGGTGGTGAAGTAGAGATTGAAGATCTTATCGCGAATCTCGGCCGGAATTCCGCCGCCGCTGTCTTGCACCTGGAGTACGGCGGCTTGCGCGGAAGCAAAGGCGCGCAGGGTAAGGGTGCCACCGTCGGGCATGGCCTGGACACCGTTGATGACCACGTTGAGCACGGCTTGACGCATCAGGTCGGCGTCGACGCGGACGGGGAGCGGTTGCGGGCCGAACTCCGGAACGATTTCCACCTTGTGGGAGCGGGCTTCGGGCAAGGCGAGCGCAACTACGCTGGCGGCGAGGGAGCGGAGATCCAGCGTTACAAGGTTGAGTTCGACGGGGCGGGAGAAATCGGCGAGGGTTTTGACCACGCGGTCCAGGCGGTGGATTTCCGAGTTGATGATGTCGATATGGCGGTGGGTGTCGGGGTCGGGTTGGAGGATGCGCTCGCGCAGCAGTTCAAGGTGAATGACGATGGCGTTGATGGGATTCTTGACCTCGTGGGCAACGCCGGACGTGAGGCGTCCGATGGCCGCGAGACGGCGCGAGAGTTCGATCTCGTTTTCAATGCGGCGGACCGACTCGGCATCGCGAAGGGTGAGCAGCGCGCCGATGGGAACGCCGCGCTCGGAGATGAAATCCAGGGCGATGCGCACGCGGCGCCCCTGTTCGATTTCGATCTCGCGCGAGGGAAGTTCCTGGCGCAGCGCAAAGGCGTCGAGGATGATGCGGCCGAGGCGCGTGGAGTCGTCAAAAATCTCCTCAACGGTCTGACCGAGCATCTGCGAGCGCGGGTGGCCGAGAAAGCGTTCCACCGAGGCGCTGACCAGAACGATGCGGCCATCGCGGGTGAACAGGATCAGTCCATCCTGCAGGGTGGACATGAGCTGGTCGAGGTTTTCCTTGAGGGCGCTGAAGACCTGGCGGACGTCGTTCATCTGGCGGCCGAGGCGGTCGATGCGAGTGCTGACGGCGCCGAATTCGTCGCTTGGCGCGGTCTCCGGCGCAGGCGATTCGCTGCCCGCTGTCATGGCGTCCAGGCGGCGGGCGATGAGTTCCAGCGGGCGCAGTGCCAGGTTGGAAAGAGCGGCTGCAATAATGAGCGAGAGCAGCACGGCGACACCTGAGAGCAGGAAAGCGCGAGTGAGTTGCGGCACCAACTGCTGTTTGAGGAAGAGCGTGGAGATGCCGACGCGGATTTCACCGAAGGGCGAGCCCTGGCGCTGCACGGGCAAGGTCACCTCATAGACGCGGGCGGGACCGTAAACGGCGCGCAACTGGGCGAGGAAGCCGCCATCGCGCAGCGCGGCAAGGTCGGGACGGCGCGGCATGGGTCCCTCGATGGCGCCGGCGCTGGTATCGACGATCGGGACGCCGTTGCGGTCGGCGAGAGCCGTGTCATAGACCTCGAGGTTGTAGCCCACCACGGACTGCAGAAGGGTGCGAAGCGCCGGGTCGCGCTGGAGAATGGCGGCAATGGTGTCACGGGCCTGGTTGGAGTCCTGTGGCTGCAGGCCAGTGGCAGGCAGTTCGGTCTCCAGCGCCTGGCGGGCCGCGTGCAGCACCTGGTGGGCGATGAAGTCGGCGTTGTCGTAGCTTTGGCTGATGCGCTGGCGAAGAATCTGGGAGAGATAGAGGCCGGAGAGCGCGGCAACCAGGGCGAAGACCAGCGCGCTGATTGCGAGCACCAACTTGGTCTTGAGTCTAAGCCGCAGCATGGTCAGCCTTATGCTGGGAGCTGAGCTGATCTTGTCTTGGGCGCGCTTTGTAAAAGGTGCCATGCTCGCGCCGCTGATAGGGATTCGTGTTCACTATGGCTTCAAGTTTACCCTAGCCCACGCACCCGCTATCACGGCGTGAACATCTTCAGGAAATCCACCTCCACGGTCTGGAAACCGGCAAACGCGCAACAAACGTGTTTATGTGTTCTTGCGGATGAAATCGATCAAGGCTTGATTGAACTTCTCCGGCTGTTCGTAAAAAAGAATGTGACCTGCACCTTCAAACCGAACGAACGTTGAATTTGGAATCTGAGCCGCAATACTCTTGCCCACTTCAATGCCCGTTTTATGGCCCTCCGAACTGGAGGCAAAGACAATCACCGGAATTCTAAGGGTAGGTAATACATGGGCATAATCGGTCATAAGATAATCAGAGTACGCGGCCACCCCAATCCAGACAGGAGTTTTGTTCAACTCCGCGCTAACCCATTCGAGGTCGCTGTCGGTTACCTTGCCGTCTTTGAACATTTTGGCGGCGCGCCCGGCTTCAAATTTTCTTGGATCGTCCATATACTCGCGGAACGTGGCATTCATGCCTTCGTAGTTGTAGTTTTTCAGGGTATGGTCGTTCCAATCGGCGGGGTTGAAAGGAAAGGGATTGGCATCCACCAACCCGAGAGCCTTGAGCCGGCTGTCATCCCTGAACTGCTCGTAGTAGGACAGCACGACTGGACCACCCAGGGACCAACCCGCCAGGGTTACGTCGTCTAATCCTAGATGTTCGATGAGTGCACGGACGTCGGAAGCATATTGTGAAATAGTATGGCCAGTTAGTATTTTCGAAGAGTTTCCGTGACCGCGCAGGTCGAGGGTAACCACCCGAAACTGTTTGGACAGCTCGGGAACATTTCTTTGCCAGAATTTTGTGGAACAATTCCAGCCATGTACAAGCAGAATCGGTTGGCCGCTTCCGTGGTCTTCGTAATAGATGATGGCTCCATCCTTGGTTTTCAATCGGACCCTCCTTGTGCAGCTCTAAATCACCCGAATTCTACTATTCTGGCGCAGCATTGCAAGAATTCCGCCGCGGCCGTGATCAGACTTCCATAATCAGGGGTGAGGCGATTCCGCGCCATCAAGTAATCAGGATTCCGCAGCCAACCCCAGCGGCCCGCTTGGCGGAAGCGCCAGCATCTCCTGGAATTCATGTCTCATGGGTAACAAAGCCGGCGCACCCATAGCCGGGATCTTGGAGGCGGAGCTTGCTGACTCGACCGTCAGTGCCCCATCTTGCGCTGGTCAATCGCGCCGTAAGAAGGTTGCTGCTCCCTGGTTCCGTACTCTTTCAGCTTGTTGTGCAAAGTTTTTAGGCTGATGCCGAGGATTTCAGCGGCGCGGGTTTTGTTGTTATGAGTTGATTCCAAGGTCTTGACGATCAACTGACGCTCGGCTTGGCCGACGGTGGTGCCGACGCCGAGGTGGATGCCGTCGAGCGGGCTGAGCGGCGGACGCGGCGATGTGTGGGCGAAGGCCGGGGGCAGGTGGCGTGCTTCAATGACGCTGGAGCTGCAAACGATGACGGCCCGTTCGAGGACATTGCGCAACTCGCGCACATTGCCCGGCCAGGAGAAATTTTCAAACAACTGCAGGACCGCATCGCTGGCGCCCAGGACGTTGCGCTGATGCTTGGCGTTCATCTCCTGGATGAGGGCGTGGGTGAGAGCAGGGATATCTTCCTTATGGTTACGTAAGGGAGGCATGTGGATGTTGAACACGTTGAGACGGTAGTAGAGATCGTTACGCAACTGGCCGCAGGCGACGGCTTCCTCGGGAAGCTTGTTGGTGGCGGCGAGGACGCGAACATCGACGGTGGTTTCGGTCTTGCTGCCCAGACGGCGGAAGGTGTGGTCTTCGAGGACACGGAGCAGCTTGGCCTGGGTTGCGACCGGCATCTCGCCAACTTCATCAAGCAGCAGTGTCCCGCTTTCGGCCAGCTCAAAGCAGCCGGTGCGGCGTTCGAGCGCTCCGGTGAAGGCTCCTTTTTCATGGCCGAAGATTTCGCTTTCAATGAGGGTTTCAGGAATGGCGGCGCAGTTGATGGCGACGAAGGGTTTGCGGTTGCGCGGGGAAAGCTGGTGAATGGCGCGGGCGGCCAGTTCCTTGCCCGTACCAGTCTCGCCGGTGATCAGGACCGAGGCAGTACTTGGCGCAGCCAGTTCGATGAGGTGAAAGACTTCCTGCATTTTGCGCGAAGATCCGACCAGGGCGCCGAGCTTTCCAGTGTCGCGCAGGAGGCGGCGTGCGGCTTCCAGTTCACGTTCGGTGGCGCGCTGGCGGGCGGCGTTCTGCAGGATGTTGCGCAGGCGCGGCGGGTTGACAGGTTTCTCGATGAAGTCGTAGGCGCCCAGCTTCATGGCCGCTACGGCTGCATCGATGGAACCTTGCGCGGTCAGCAGGATGAATGCAATCTCGCGCGGCGTCTGGGAGATTCGCTCCAGCAATTCCAGGCCATCCATGCGCGGCATTTTGAGGTCGGTGACAACGATGCCGGGACTCCAGGAGAGGATTTTTTCCAGTGCATCGAGGCCGTCGCAGGCGGTCTGGGTGCGGTATCCCCAGGCAGCGGCCAGTTCGGCCAGTCCGCAGCGCTCGTGCTCTTCGTCTTCCACGATCAGTACTTTTTCCGACTCCATTCCGAATCAGTCCCTTCGCTGGTCCCACGCCGTGACAGGCATCCGCGGAACAGGCCGCCCGGAGGATGAAGGCCGGGTTCATGGAAACCTTGGCGCCGTACCCCCTGTCCGGATGGAGAGCTTGGGAGCGGCGCCGGTGCATAAGTCAAGCTTATCGAAAAACGGCGGCGGAATCGAAAATGCTAAAAATGATATTCAAAATGAGCTAGAATGACCACTGTAATGACCCGCTGATGGTTACCATTGGGCAGCATGGATTTTGAACCTAAGCGTGGCAGTACGACATCCGGTGAAAGATTTGGGGTGCCCGCTGCCACTTCTGTGATGTTTGTTGACTTGTTGCCGATAAGGTTCGGGAGGACTTAGAAAATGTCTCTACGGCGCTTTCTGTCGATGTTGTTGGTTTCCGCGTTAGTACTGTGCCTGCCGTCGTTGCTGGCCGCACAGAGCACGGATGCACCCCAGGCTGAAGTATTCTTGGGATATTCCTGGTACCACATGGGTGGCCAAATCACCCCTTCGCTTACCGATGTGCCGGACTTCAAGAAGGGCGTAGGACTGCAGTTCACCTACAACCTCAACCGCTGGGCCGGAATCACTTTTGACGCCGGCGGCCGCTACAATGACACCTTCCGTTTAGAATCCTACTCAGTAGGTCCGAAGTTCACCTACCGCACCGAGCATTTCATGCCGTTTCTAGAGGCCTTGTACGGATTCCAGCATGTTGATTCGTATCCGACTCACGACCAGAACTCTACCATTTTGTTTCTGGGCGGCGGCTTGGATTACAAGATCAGCCCGCACTGGTCGATTCGTCCGTTCCAGGCCGATTACGTCCTGACCAAGTTTAGCCAGAGCATGCCTCCGGGGCACACCGACCTCTTCAACGGCGTTCGGCTTCAGGCCGGCGTGAGCTTCGACATGGGCCTGCCGAAAATGGAACGTGAAGTGAGCGCAACCTGCAGCGTAGAACCATCGGCAGTGGATGCCGGAGTCGCAGTCAGGGTTAGCGTGACGCCTTCCGGCTTCATGCCCAAGCGCACCGTAAGCTATTCGTACACGAGCACCAGCGTCAAGGTGACCGGCAATACGGGAACAGCATCGGTGGATACCACGGGGCTGGCTCCGGGAAGCTACACGGTAAGCGCCAAGGTATGGGATAACGGCAGAGGCGTACACCAGCGTTCTGCAACCTGCCAGACAACCTTCAGCGTCAACCGGCCTCCGATGCGTGGGCCGTCGTTGA
>CAZQDD010000025.1:0-56847 GCA_964591805.1 uncultured Acidobacteriaceae bacterium
GGATTGCTTCTGCGTCCAAAGCCGCGCCTGCGCATCAAACTAGAAGTGTTACGATTGAGTTTTAGCAGTGCTGTCCGGCCATCGAGCGGTCGAGAAGCATTTCTGCGACGGAATGGAGGAAGAATGGCGAACGAAGCAATCCTGGAGGTAACCGACGCAAACTTCGATCAGGAGGTGCTCAAGAGCGAGCAGCCCGTGCTGATTGATTTCTGGGCTGCCTGGTGCGGCCCCTGCAAGGCTCTTGCCCCGGTGGTGGATGAGATTGCGAAGTCTTATCAAGGCAAGATCAAGGTTGCCAAGATGGATGTGGACCGCAACACGGCCACTCCACAGCGCTATGGGGTGCGTGGCATTCCAACCCTGCTTGTCTTCAAAGGCGGCCAGGTGCAGGAGCAGATCGTCGGCTATGTTCCAAAGGAAACGATCGAAAAGGCGCTGGAAAAGCTCGCTTGAGTCGAACTTGACCCGCCAGCCCGGCCCCGCGGCCGGGCTTTTTTCTGAGGCGGGGCGGAGACGCGCCTGCCACAAAATCTGGCACGCCGCAAAGTTGCTGGCGGTCTCAGTATTTCCGCAAAACCGCGACCACCCGTCCCTGCACCTGCACGGCGTCGGCCGGAAAGTAAATGGGTTGCATCGCCGCGTTGGAGGGCTGAAGGCGAATCTGTGCGCCGTCGTGGTAGAGGCGTTTCAGGGTTGTCTCCGAGCCGTTCACCAGCGCCACCACAATCTCGCCCTCGCGTGCGCTCTCGGTCTTTTCCACCAGTACATAGTCGCCGTTCATGATGTGTTCGTCCTGCATGCTCTCCCCCATCACCTGCAGCACGAAAACATCCTTGGCCCGGGTAAAATCGGTGAGCGAGATGGTCTCCGGGGTTTCTACCTGCTCGATCGGCTTGCCGGCAGCAATCCGCCCTACCAGCGGCAGCTCAAGCCCGCTTACGGCCATCGGGCGGGCGCGGCTTGGGATTCCCTCGGGCAGAGGCAGCACGTCGATCGAGCGGCTGCGATTATAGTCGCGGCGCAGAAACTTTTTCCGCTCCAGGTTGTTAATGTGCTTGTGCACCGTGGCCAGCGAGCTGAGACCGAGCGCCGCACCGATTTCCTCGAACGACGGAGAGTACCCGTTGTTCTCCACAAATTCAGCGATGAAGTCATATATCTGGCGTTGCCGTTTCGTCAGAGCCATGCCCGGCCTTTCGTCAACCCCGTGGAATGGTGAATAGTTTGGCGAATAAAAAGCGAAGTGTCAATGGGAGTGGTAAATATCCCTTGACGGTAGGTATTCGCTATGATGTATTGTGATCGTAGATTGTACGGAGTGGAGCGCTGGAGTATTGAGCCTCCAAAGGACGTCGATATGCGGATGCCGGACTGGATCACTAAGACTGTCTGCTTCCTCTGTGCCCAAGATAGGGCGGGAAAAACGTTCTACGGCGGAACTGGCTTTTTCGTTCAATTACGTGAACCGGAATGCCCGGACGACCTTGCGTGGGATTATCTCGTAACCGCCAAGCATTGCGTAGAAAAAGCGTGGGACGGATATGGCAATCTATCTTGTCGGATGAATATGAAAACCGGAGGAACGAAGGTTGTCACTCTCCCGCGTTCGTCTAGCTGGGCGATGTCTGAGGATGCCGATGTCGCCGCGCTGGTGATGCCTCTCGAAAATACCGGAGAAGATGTCCTGAGTCTCTCTCCGGAAATGCTCGCGACGGATGCGGTGATAGATAAAGAACAGATTGGGCTCGGCGATGAGATTTTCTCTATTGGGCTCTTCAAAAATCTACACGGAAATAAGCAAAACATTCCGATCATGCGAACCGGAATCATCGCCTCCATGCCAGGTGAGCCCATTCAAGACTTAGACACGGGGCTAGATTACCGAGCTTTTCTGATTGAGGCGCGCTCTATTGGAGGATTGAGCGGATCGCCAGTTTTTATGGCCATTAAAAACAAGGGAGAAATGCACCCAGCGCCAAGGGGTTTCAATACGTGGGTCCATTCCCTTGCACTGCTCGGCCTAATTCGTGGCCATTGGGATTTAGAGGATCGGGAAATTCTGCGTGATTTTGGAGACAGCGTAGAGCGTCTAAATATGGGAATAGCAATCGTTACGCCAGCCCAAGAGATTGAGAAGGTTCTAATGAGTGATGAACTTAAGAAACAGCGCCAAGCAGATATTCGGAAATACCGGAAAGAGCACGCTCCAACCCTAGATTCTGGCTTCACAGAAGAACAACCGTTTACCCAACCAGACTTTGAATCGGCTCTGCGGAAGGTATCACGACAGATTGAACCTTCTCGATCTGATGAAGGAAAGAAGTAAACATCGGTTGCACGTCATGGCGGCGGTTGTAGCGGAAGCTATATTCGTTCAGGTAGGACTGTAAGTGACCCTGCCCGATTGAGTGATAGACACCGCGAATCCCTGTCTTAAGAAGGCTCCAGAAGCCCTCAATGGTGTTCGTGTGGATGTTTCCCATGACGTACACCTTGGAACTGTGGTTGATTCTGTGGTGCGTGTAGTAGCGACCGGCGGCGACGGTGTTGTAGGAGTTCAGTTCATCGGTAAACACGGTGCTGGAGGGAAGCACATAAGTCCGAACCGTACCGCAGAGAGTTTTCGCGGTTGTGTCGGGAATTGCCCTTGCCACCACGCGGCCCTTGCGCTCCACAATGCCGATTACCGGAATCTTGATTTTGTCACCGCGCATCGGGCGTCCGACCTTGTTCTTACGTTTTCCTCCCATGTACGTTTCATCAGCTTCAACGCCTTTGCCAGGACCGCCCAAAGGATTTACGCCCTCCTCAAGCATGGAGCGAATCTGCTTGAACATGCGCCATGCTGTTTTGTAAGTGACTCCAGTTTCACGCTCGATCTGCTTTGCAGAAACACCGCATCGCGTCGAGGCCATGAGGTAGATGGCATAGAACCACGTTGTAAGGGCCGTGGGCGACTTGTGAAAGATCGTGTTCGCCGTGGGGTGAACGTGATGGCCGCAGTAATCGCAGGAGTAGGACGGACGGCTCACGACGCGGTGATGCTTGGTTTCCCTCTGGCACTTCTCACAGAACACAGTGCCATTCGGATAGAAGCGCCGGAATAGCCATTCCAGACAGGTCGCGTCATTCGGAAACTGAGTTTGAAAGTCTTTCAAGGTGTAGCGCGTCATCTTGGCTTTGGAGTTCATGGCGTTCCCTACTTTCAGGAATAACCTGCTACAACGATATACCTACTGTCAAGGGATATTTACCATGGGAGTCCCAGACCTGTGCCTTCGCGGATACCCCCTTCGGTCACATTTTCCATTCCGGCCCCGCGTGCGTCAATCTGTGATCGGGCTTAGAATCGCTAGCAACCATGGGTGACGTTGCCAAGATCATCGACCGCGCCGAAAAGCTTCTCGACAAGGGGAAGCCGGAACTTGCACTGGCTGAATACCGCGCGGCTTTAGAGTTGCAGCCGGCGGACGAACAGTTACTGCAGAAGGCCGCCGACCTGAGCATTTCGATCGGGCAGCTCGGCCTGGCGTCAGAACTGCTGCGCCGCCTGTTTTCCCTGGCCGTCGAGGGCAAGCAACTCAGCACCGCCGGCGTGCTGTTCCGCAAACTGCAGCGGCTCAAAACTCTGGACCCGGAGATGGTGTGCCGCTACGCCGAGCTGTGCCAGAGCACCAGCCGCAGGGAAGCAGCCGAGGCCTATCGCGTCGCCTTCCAGGAGTTCCAACGCCTCGGCGATCCGGCCCGCTCGCTGGACTGCATTTCCTATTCGCTCGAGCTCGATCCGCGCCTGGAAGACTACCGCGAACAGGCGCGCATCGCCGAAGCCCTGCATAAACCCGCCTTCGCCGCCGGCGCGCTGGTGCATCTCGGCATCATGCTGGAACGGCTGGGGCAGGATGCTTCCGATGCTTACGGGCGCGCTTACGCCGACGATGCCACCAACATGGCGGCCCGCCTCGGGTATGGCCGCGCGCTGATCGCACACAACCGTCCCAACGAGGCCATCGAACTGCTGGAACCGCTCGCCACCTATCCCTCCAGCCCGGAGGAGGCGCGCGAGCCCTATGCTCTTGCCCTGCTCGCCGTCGGGCGCGTGGTGGAGGCCGAACCCTTCATCTGGGGAGTGTTCGAGCGCAATCCCGGCGCCAATCTCACCGTCCTGCACTCGGTCATCGGGGGCCTGCTTGACCGTGAGCGCCCCGATCGCGCCCTGCTCCTGACTCGTCGCCTCGAGGAGTTTTTCCGCAAGGCCGGACGCAAGACCGAGTTCATGGCCGACATGGCCCACCTTGCCGAGAAGGCCAAGCCCAACGTCGCCTTTCTTGAATACCTCGCCGAACTCTATAACAGCGCCAATCGCGAGCTTGAGTATTCCCAGGTACTCTCCCAGCTGTTCGATATCTACTATTCGGCAGGCAACTACGCCAAGGCACTGGATGCGCTGGACCGCGCCGTCGATATTGATTCCTACGAGGCTGCGCACAGGGACCGGGTACACAAGCTCGCCGGCCACGTTCCGGAGGACCGGCTGAAGACGGTGGTCAAGCGCCTTGCCATCAGTCCCATCGAGCACTTCACGGTCCACGCCGAGGAAGACAGCACGCCGGCGGCTCCTGCGCCAAAGATTCTGGAGGATCTGATTCTGCAGGCGGAAATTTTCCTCCAGTACGGCATGCGCGACAAGGCGCTGGAGAAGATCGAGCAGCTCAAGACCTCTTTTGCCGCCGAGGTGGAAAGCGATGCGCGGGTGCGGCAGCTTTTTATCAACGCCGGGCTGGAGGTTCCCGTGCTTCGCGAAGAGCCCGCCGAGCAGCTTCGCACCTCCGACGCCATGGCGCGCGCCGCCGAGGTCAGCCGCCTCATCGCGCGCCAGAGCGATCCCCGCCTGGTGCTGGTGACGGCCGTCAACCAGGTCGGCACGCGCTGGCAGTACAGCCGCTGCTTGGCTGCCCTGGCGACTCCCGGCAAGCCGCCGTCGCTGGTGGTGGAGTACTGTTCGCCGGATGTGCCCAAATCCGAGCGCAACGCGATGGTTCGCCTGCTCGCGCTCAGCCAGCGCCTCACGGCCACCGAGCCGGTTTTCCGTGCCGCCGACGTGCAGCTGTCCGAACCGCTCGCCCCAATTCGCCAGGAACTCGCCCGCCTCAATGTACATTCGCTGGTCATCCTGGCGCTGCTCAGCGAGGATCAACCTATCGGATTGTTCATTGTGCAGCAGTGTGGAGCGCGCCGCCGCTGGTCGCCGGACGACATTGCGCTGCTACGCTCGCTGGCGGACCAGGTCGCGCTGGCGGTCCACGGCGCTCGCTTGCGTTCGCTGGTTTCCACCCTCGGCGTATCCGAAGAAAAAACAGGACTGCTGAAGCGCTCCTCCTACATCGATGCAGTGATCGCCGAATTGGAACGTCATCGTACCGAGGGAGATTCTCCCTGCACCCTAGCGCTACTCCAGGTTGCCTCGCTCACCTCGGAGTCGCAAACCGAGTTCGCCGTCGCCGAGTTGGTGCGTGCTCTGCGCTCCATCGCACAGGACCAAGCCATGCCTTTCCGCTTTGACAGCGACACCGTGGCCTTGCTATTGCCCCGCATGGAAGTGCCCGAGACCGAAGCCCTGGTCGGACAGTTACGCGAGGTTCTCGAACCGATCGCGGTCACCATCACCGCCGGGATCGCGCAGGCTGGGCCATCCGCCGGATTTGAGCCGGAGGACGCCGCCACGGAGTGGATTAACCGCGTGGCCCGCGCCCTCACCCTGGCCGCAACCATTCCCGAGCGGCTCTGCACCCTGCCTCCGGCGCCGGCTTCCATCATCTAGTACGACGCCGCCCTGCGTGCTAGAATTAGCCGGCAACGATCCATCAACTCTACGGGTACACGAGCGAATGTAATGCAGACCAGCGCCATCCTTCAGCGCTTCCAGACGGCTGTTAGTCTCTATCCAGATCGCACCGCCATCATCGGCACCAACGATTCGATCACTTACAGGGAGTTGGAGCGGCGCGCCGCCAGTGTCGCTCACCGCATTGCCGAGCGTGCGGAGGGACCCACCGTCGCCCTGCTTTACTCGAATACGCCGGAGTTCGCCCCGCTCGTCCTGGGGGCTCTGTGGGCAGGCAAGACGGTTGCCGTGCTGCCCACCCTGGCGCCGCCACCGCTGCTGAAGCTGATGGCCATGGAGACCGGAGTCGAGCTGGTCATCACCAGCGAGGAGTTCCTGCCCCACATGTTGGCCGTCGGGATGCAATGCTGGATTGGCGATACTTCCGCTGAATTTGAACCGGGCGAGGTTCCGCAGCAGGCGAACCGGTCCGGCGTGGCGGCCCTGCTCTACACTTCAGGAACCACCGGACGCCCCAAGGCGGTCGCGCTCAGCGAGGCGAATATTCTCGCCAACATCGACGGGATGAAGCAGGCCACCGGGTACGACGAATCGGAGGTCATGCTTGCCGTGCTGCCGCTCTTCCACGCTTACGGACTCACCGTAACCACCTTGCTGCCGGTTACTACGGGAGCCTCGGTGGTCGTGCCCGAGCGCTTTGTTCCCCGGCAGATCCTGCAATTGATCGACAAGCATCGCGTTACCTGCCTGCTCGCCGTGCCCGGCCAGTACCGGGTATTGATCAAGGATCCCACGCCCATCGACTCCAGCTCGCTCTGGTTGTGCATCGCCGGAGCCGAGCGCCTGCCCGAAAGCGTTGCCCACGCGTTCCAGGAGCGCTTCCACTATCCACTGGTACAGGGCTACGGGACCACCGAGCTGTCGCCGGTTGTCGCCTTCAGTCCGCCGGACGACAATTGTCCCGGCTCGGTCGGCAGACCGCTGCCTAACATCCAGGTCACCATTCGCGATGAGAAAGATGAAATTCTTTCCACGGGAGAAATCGGCGAGGTCTGCGTCAGCGGTCCCTCGGTTATGCTGGGCTACCTGGGCGATCCGCGGGCGACGGCACAGAAGATTCGCAACGGCGTGCTGCACACCGCCGACAAAGGTTATCTCGACCCGGAAGGATTCCTGTTTCTGCTCGGCCGCGCCGATGACATGGTCAAGGTTTCCGGCGAACAGGTGTATCCCTCCGAGGTGGAGAACGCGCTGGAGACGATCGACGGCGTGGAAGAAGCTGCCGTGATCGCCTTCCCGGATGAGAAGCATGGAGCCCGTCTGCACGCCTTCGTGCAGCTTCAGCCGGGTGCAAGTCTTACCGATGCGGCTCTGCGCGCCACCTGCCGCCAGATGCTCGAGCAGTATAAAGTTCCGCGCAGCTTCTCCTTTATCCAGCAGATGCCGCGGACCCTCAGCGGGAAGACCGATAAACGCGCCCTGGCTGCTTCCGGCGCCGACTGACGCCGGCGGAATCGCGACCGATGCGAAGGCCATCCGAACCCTTCGCATCGCTCACAGGGAACCATTTTTCCCGCTCTTGCGTACCAAAGGCAGAGGCGCGCGGCGATGACTTTCTTCCTCTGGTTGATTCTGCTGTTCTTCTGCTGGCCGATTGCGTTGCTGGCCATCGTGCTTTATCCCATTGTATGGCTGCTTCTATTGCCGTTCCGGATTATCGGAATTGCCGTCGATGGGGTGCTGGAGTTGATCCGGGCGATAATATTTCTGCCCGCGCGCATCCTTGGCGGAGCTCCGCGCCGCTATTAATTCCCCACTCAGAACTAGCGATTGGGCATGGCGCTCAACGCCTGGCCGGTGTAGCTCTTCTTGATTCTCGCCACCTGCTCGGGCGTTCCCTGCGCCACGATTCTTCCGCCTTCTTCGCCGCCCTCGGGGCCTAGGTCAATAATCCAGTCCGCGTTGCGAATCACGTCGAGGTTGTGTTCGATGATGATGATGCTGTTGCCCAGATCGGTGAGCCGGTGCAAGACATCCAGCAACCGGCTCACGTCCTCAAAATGCAGGCCGGTGGTCGGCTCATCCAGCAGGTAAAGGGTACGTCCGGTTTGCCGTTTGCTCAGCTCGCGCGCCAGTTTGATGCGCTGCGCCTCGCCGCCGCTCAGGGTGACCGAGGATTGACCGAGATGAATGTATCCTAGCCCCACATCGACCAACGTCTGCAGCTTCTGGCGCGCCTGGGGAAAGTTCTCCAGCACCGCCAATGCTTCGCTGATGGGGGTATCGAGCAGGTCGGCGATGGTGTATCCCTTGTAGCGGACGGCCAGCGTTTCGCGGTTGTAGCGCTTGCCGCCGCAGACTTCGCACAACACGTAAACGTCCGGCAGAAAGTTCATTTCGATGCGCCGCTCGCCCTCGCCCTGGCAGGCTTCACAGCGTCCGCCCGCAACGTTGAAGGAGAAACGTCCCGCCTTGTAGCCGCGCTCGCGCGACTCCGGCAGCATGGCGTACAACTCGCGAATCTGGGTGAAGACGCCGGTGTAGGTCGCCGGATTGGAGCGCGGTGTGCGGCCGATCGGCGACTGGTCGATGCGGATGACCTTGTCGATCTCCCCGGCCCCCTGGATGGACTTGTGCGCGCCCGGTTCCTGCCGCGATTTGTAGATCTTCTGCGCTAACGCCGCGTACAGAATGTCATTCACAAGGGTCGATTTACCCGAGCCTGAAACACCGCTGACCACCGTCATCACTCCCAACGGGAAGCTTACGTCAACGTTCTTCAGATTGTTGGCGCGCGCGCCCAGTACCTCGATCCAGTGGCCATTCACCTTGCGCCGCTCCTCGCGCACCGGGATCGTTTTACGCCCGGAGATGTATTGCCCGGTCAGAGAGTCGGAAACCAGCGCGACCTGGGCGGGAGTGCCGGCGGCCACCAGTTCTCCGCCCAGTTTTCCCGCCCCCGGTCCCAGATCGATCACATAATCGGCGCGCCGGATGGTTTCCTCATCGTGCTCCACCACGAGCACCGTATTGCCCAGGTCGCGGAGCGATTCGAGCGACTGCAGCAGCTTCTGGTTGTCGCGCGCATGCAGGCCGATCGAGGGCTCGTCGAGCACGTACAACACGCCGCGCAGCCGGGAGCCAATCTGCGTCGCCAGCCGGATGCGCTGGCCTTCGCCGCCGCTCAAGGTCGCCGCCGAGCGGTCCAGTGACAGGTATCCCAGTCCAACATGGTTCAGAAAGCCGAGCCGCCCCTGGATTTCCTCGACAATGCGGCCTGCGATTTTTTCCTCGCGCCCGCTTAGCTGGAGTTGTGCGCCCACCGCCGTCGCGCGCGAGATTGGAAGCAAGGTGAACTCCGCAATGCTCATGCCGTTTACCTTCACCGCCAGGCTCTCCTGGCGCAACCTGCGGCCCTGGCACACCGGACAGGGAGTCGCCGACATGTACTGCATCAGGTATTCGCGGTAAGCCTCGGTGGTCACCTCCTCCAGCGTCCGCTTGTGGAAGGCGAGAATGCCCTTGAAGCCGGTGCGTATCCTCTTGGAGCCGTCGCCATAGAGAAGAAATTTCTGCTGCTCCTCCGCCAGAAGCTCGAACGGCGTGGCCAGGTCGATTCCTTTGTCTTCCGCGGCGCGCTTGACCATCGCCTTCAGAGAGACCGAACCGGCGCCGGGACCCAGTCCACCATCCAGCAGCGGCTTGGACCAATCGACGATGACCTTCGCCGGGTCAAAGTCATACTTCGACCCCAGTCCATTGCACTCCGGGCAGGCGCCGTACACGCTGTTGAAGCTGAACGAGCGCGGTTCAAGCTGGGCCACGTTGACGCCACATTCCGGACAGGCCATGCGCGACGAGTACATTTGCTCATCGCCGCCCACCACGCTGACCACCAGCAGTCCGGAGCCCAGCTTCATGGCGACCTCGATCGAGTTTGCCAGCCGCCGCTCGATCCCCTCCTTCACCAGCAAACGATCCACCACCACTTCAATGGTGTGGTTGCGCCGCTTGTCCAGCTTGATCTCTTCCTCAATCGAGCGCAGTTCGCCGTCAATGCGCGCCCGGCTGAATCCATGGGCCGCCAGTTTCTCCAGTTCCTTGGTGAACTCACCCTTGCGTCCGCGCACGATAGGCGCCAGCAGCATGACGCGCGGCTCGGCTCCGGCGCCGGCAATCCCGGCCAGATCCATCACCCGTGCTGCAATCTGCTCCACCGACTGACGTGAGATTTCCTTGCCGCAGTTGGGACAATGAGGAATGCCGATCAAGCTGTAGAGCAGGCGCAGATAGTCGTAAATCTCGGTAACGGTCCCGACGGTCGAACGGGGGCTGCGCGAAGTGGTTTTCTGTTCGATCGAGATCGCTGGACTCAGCCCATCGATCGAGTCCACGTCGGGCCGCTCCATCTGGTCGAGAAACTGCCTTGCGTAGGCCGACAGGGTTTCGACGTAGCGCCGTTGCCCCTCGGCATAGATGGTGTCGAAGGCCAGCGACGATTTGCCCGAACCGCTTAACCCGGTGATCACCGTCAGGGTGTTGCGCGGGATCTCAACGTCGATATTTTTTAAATTGTGCTGGCGCGCGCCGTGCACCTTGATGTTGCGGATGCCCATGTCGATCGGTTCCTGTTGAATGACTCTGCCGCCCGGCCGCCGGTGCCACGATTGGTACAAGGCCGGTCGTAATTGGACGCGCCCCCACGGACGAGTTAAAAAGGCGGGAGAGATAGTTCAACTCAGGTATCTTATTTGCCAATAGCGGTCCAGGTCAAACCGCCGCATATTGGTTGCAGCCGCGCCGCGGGCCATGGCGAAGCATCGCCGGGCTGCTCCGTCGGCTGAAGGCTCGTGAATTTGGAGCCTTTTCGTGCCCGCGGTCACAGGTTTCAAACGGCAGTAGAGTTACCATGGAATCGTGCAAGGCTGTGATCGCCGCGGCATTCCGGGCCAGCAGCCAAACTTTGTGGAAATGGGTACAACGTGTTATCGCTCGCAATGTCGCTCGCAATGTTCGCCGTAATCGCCCTGTCGCTGGCCGCCGGGGTCGGACTTGGATACGCCACTATCTTTGGAATTCTCCGCCTGTTTGACCTCAGCCGGCAGTCGATCAAAACCACTCCCGCAAGGCTTCTCGACACCTCCACGGGCAGCAATTAGCCAAGCTGCCGGCCGCAATCCGCCCCCGGTTTCGGCGGCGCCCATGCTTGTCCTGAGTTTCTCTGCCCTCGCTGAGCCCTGGCTGGCAGATGGAAACCGGGCGCTATCTCTGCCTCTGCGGATCCACGGGCTGCGGGTCGCGGAAGATCTGGTCCCGCGTCCTGGGCTGATTTGAGTCTTGCGGCGTCTGGTCTGCGCTGGTATCCGTGCCCGGTTGCGCCATTGTATCGTCGGAAGCCGCATCGGGCGGATTGTCCTCCTGCGGTTGCCGAATGCCGATCGGCTGCGGCCGGTGCATTCCCGCGCCTGCCATGGTTTTCTTTGCCGCCTGGTCGCTGGAGGCCCCTTGTGAAGATGGCTTCAGCAGTACCCGCACGACCGCATCCGGCTTCTCCAGCGATCCCAGAATCAAATAGTCATAGCGCGTCCCGGTCAGGAGCGCAGCGATGACCTGCCCGGGGTTACCCGGTCCCAGCCGCACGGCAACGCGCTCGATCGGCAATGCGCCTTCGATGGACGCGCCCGTGGCCTCGTGAACTCCGTTCAGGACGTCGCTCAATGTCGAGTTGGGCGCATCGATCGTCAGCAACCCGTTCTGCATCGTCACATTGGGCGTTACCGGCTCGCTGTTCATCAGCGTGGCCGGAACCGGCGGCATGGTTTGCGCGGGAAGCGGCGCCGGTGCAGCCAAGGCGCGGCTCTTCCTTCTTGCGGGCGTGCTCTTTTTTTTCACCGCCTGCGGCGGCCGCGGCGAGGGCGCTTGCGCACCAGATTGCTGAGCCCAGACCCCGCCCGAGATCATTAGCAGCGCACACGCGATCGCGATCATTTGTCTCATTGCAGGCTCCGCCTCGCCGGGTAGCTCATGCGCCCGATTCTAATCGTTCCGCGTTTTGAATGCACTCCTGGCCGCTGTTCCCGCTTGCGTATCTGCGTTTCCGCCTTCGCAACCGGCAGCCTTCGCCCGCAAGCTTTCCCGGGTTGTGCCAAGCTTGCAGCGGAATTGTGGCTCGCGCCACCACTCCCAGAGGCCGGAAATTGGCACCCTGTGGGCGCTCAAATCCATGTACCGATCAAAAAAGACGCCTGGCAGCGGACAATCGGCATTGATGTCCCTGGCAGCTTCCACCATCCGCCATTTGCCGGTCTGCTGCCTGTCCGAATTCCTCATCGTTCCACACTTGACTTCCCGGACGGCCAAGCTAAAATATCCCCACCTGCCGCTTCGGCGGAGAAATTCCCTTTATGCCTTCACCGCAACCTCAGCGCCATACCGAGCCGTCAGTGAGCAGTCCCATGAACCAGAAGTGCCGCCACCCCCGCGTGCAGATTGTTGCCCGCGAAGAGGATTCGGAATTCGTCGAGTGCCTGGAATGCCGCGAGGTATTCGAAAGTAGCGAATTCAAAGACATGGCCATCGAGGAATCCGCCGCCGGCGAAGCTTGATCCGGGACGGAACAGCGTTCGTTTCGGGACGTGCGCCGTAGTGTGTAAAGCCCGCCAACCAAGTCAGAACACGGCACAATTCATCGGGAAGTGGTATATATGGTTTGTGTTGGGGGCTGTAGAAAAGGTCCTCGTCCCGTACATGTCTGCCCCGCCCCCAATCCCGAGAATGGCCTTGGTCGTAGATGACTCCATGCTCATCCGCCACACCGTCTGCCGATTCCTGGAGGAACGAGGCTTTGTCGTCGAATCGGCTACCAATGGCGTCGAAGCGCTGGCCGTGCTGGGCAACTTCGTCCCGGAGATTATCATTACCGACCTTTCCATGCCGCGCATGGGGGGCGTAGAGCTGGTTTCCAGGATCAGGCAGATGGATGTCTATGCCGATACTCCCATCATCGTTCTGGCGGCGCGCACCAGCGCCAGCCTCCTGACCACGGACCTGCCGGCGGGAGCTGCGGCCGTGATCTTCAAAGACATCGATATCGAAGAACAACTCTGCCGCGCGCTCGACGCTACTCTGAGTTGAGCGGGCATGCTTGCTGCATTTCTTGCCGTCCTGCCACGGTTCTGGCGTCCCGTGTTCAATTTCGACCCGTTATTTTCACCACGCTCGCGGAGAGGCTGTGATATAGCTATTCTGCTGGCAATAGGTCTGGAGCAGGAAAGTGGAACCCAAACGTCCGGGGATCACCGCGGCACTGCTGGATCCGCTATACGATGCGGCCGCGCAGCCCGACATGTGGAAGGTTTTCCTGCAAAAGGCTTCCGAGGTGCTCCGCGCCGACAAGGCAGCGATTCTGGTCTGCTCCCCCGCATCCGTGCAGACAGAGGTCTACGCCGATCTGGGATTCAGCGAAGAGCTGCGGCGCGACACCGAAAAGATGACGAGGTTCAATCCCTGGCTGGCGGAGATCCGGAAGCATAAGAATACCGGCTGGTACAGCGGTGCCGCTGCAGACGATCTGTCCATGGAGACTTTCCGTAAGTCGAAGTTCTTCAACGAAGTGTATCGCAAGCACAATATCGAGTGGGCTGCAGGGGTATCTATTTTCGCCCCCGGGGACGTGCTGCCGGGCTTCGCCGTTTCCCGCCCGAAAACCGAAGAACCGTTCAGCCACGGCGACAAGCAATTGCTCCGGCAATTGGTGCCGCACCTGCGCCGGGCCTTCAAACTTCACGGCACGATGACCGCGCTGCGCCACAGCAATGCCGCCGGGCAATATGCCCTGGACCTGATCGGCGCCGCCTGCATCTCGCTGGACGCGCATGGCCACGTGCTATCGATGAATCGGCGGGCCGAGGACCTGATTGCAGGCGCTACCACCCTGCGCATCAGGAACCACCGGCTGCTGGCGGCCGTTGCCGCGGAGCAGAGTGTGCTGGACGCCTGCATCCTGCCGGCCTGCGCCTGCGGCGATGGCAATTCTTCTGACCCTGGCGCGGGCGCCGCCGTGCTGCACTCCGGGCGGGGAACTCCGCTCTACCTGTCGGCGCTGCCCTATCACTCGAACCGGGCTTTTCTGGAAGACAATCCGGCGGCGATCCTGTTCCTCACCACGCCGGAGGAGCAGGGGCACGGTGAGCACCGGCTATGGCAGTCGATGTTCGGCTTGTCTCCTGCCGAGTGCCGAGTGGCGGAGATGATGAAGCTGGGGATGGATGTTGCGGAAATCTCCGAGGCGATCAAAATCAAGGTGGATACGGTTCGCTATTACCAGAAATGCGTTTACCGCAGAACTGCGGTGCGCGGCCAAGTACAGTTGATCAGGCTGCTGACCAGACTGCCCTCCAGCACCGAACGATGAAAGTAACTCCCGTCTGGGAGGTATTCTCATTGCCAATCTGGCTCTATATTTATTGCAAGCGCATGTGTGGTTTGCCTCCGGGGGGAGGAGTCACAAGCTGCACCTGCGCTTGAAGTTCTATTGAAGTGAAGGCGGCTCCTGTTAGCCGCCTTCATTGCCTCCCGCGCGCTCATCGCCAGCCTCCGCCCTAACGTAACTGCAGGTTTGCCTCCGCCGAAACATCGAGCCCGGCAAACTCCCTGGACATCCATTTTGAGTAGGCTGCGGCAGCGATCATGGCGGCATTGTCGGTGGATAGCTGGCGCGAAGGAAACTGCACCCGCACCCGGCTGCCGCGAGCGCTCTGCTCAAAGCTGGCGCGCAGGGCGCTGTTGGCGGCAACCCCGCCGGTCACCAGCAGGGTACGCACCGCGTACTCCTTGCAGGCTGCCATCGTCCGCTGGGTCAGATCGCCGACCATTGCTGCCTGGAAGCTGGCAACCAGGTCCAGGGTCTGGCGATCGCACAGCCTCTTGAAATCCTCATCCGCGGGCGCGGCGATCTGCAGCAGACCACGGCGGCGCGCCTCAATCGCGCCCTGCATCCCGTGGCTCTCCACGTAGCGCAGCACGGCCGTTTTGATTCCGCTATAGCTGAAGTCGAAGCGCTTGCGATCCGGCTCGATTCGGCCCGCCCGCTTGGATTCCTGGCGGGCGCCATGTTTGAGCTGGGCGAAGGTGAACTGGACCGCCCCCGGGTCGCCGAACTTGGCAATGCGGTCGATGATCGGCCCACCAGGATAGCCAAGCCCAAGCAGCTTCGCGGTCTTGTCGAAGGCTTCCCCGGCGGCGTCGTCGCGGGTGTGTCCGATGTTTTCATAGTGCCAGCCGTCGCCTTGGTGATCCGCGAGAAACAGGTGGGTGTGCCCGCCACTGACGACCAGGGCGAGCACGGGAAATTCCAGCGCGCCAGCGCCCTTCTGGCGCTCCTCCAGCAGCACGGCGTGGATGTGGCCTTCAATGTGGTTCACCGCGATCAGCGGCTTTCCCAGGGCCCAGGCCAGCGATTTGGCAAAGCTTACGCCGGTCAGCAGCGCCCCGGCCAGGCCCGGGCCGTTGGTTACGGCAATGGCGTCCACTTCCGCGTAGGTAAGCCCCGCCTTGGCCAGTGCGGCGCGGGTCACCGGCACCAGGTTGCGGAGATGTTCGCGGCTGGCCAGCTCCGGCACCACGCCACCGTAGGGAGCGTGGGTGGCAATCTGAGAAGCCACCACGCTTGACACCAGTTCTTCGCCACCACGCACGATTGCCGCCGCCGTTTCATCGCAGGAGCTCTCAATGCCAAGAATCAACGCTCGCTTGTCCACTCTTAGAGGATACTGCCTCCGATCTACAATGTCGTCATGCACCGCCGCGCCGCCTTGCAGGCAGTTCGTGTTCTCCAGCAGCATCACCACCAGGCCTTGTGGGCGGGAGGCTGTGTGCGCGACCTGCTGCTGGGGCGCGACCCCGCCGACTACGACGTGGCTACGTCGGCCACGCCCGGGGAGGTGATGCGCATTTTCCCCCAGACCTCGGCCGTCGGGGCGCAGTTCGGCGTGGTGCTGGTACCGCTCAAAGTGCTGGGTGAGGCCGAGGCGCGCGGCCATATCGAAGTCGCCACCTTTCGCTCCGATGGCGCTTATCTTGACGGCCGTCATCCGGACTCGGTGCGCTACACCACTTCGGCAAGCCATGACGCCCAGCGTCGCGACTTCACCATCAATGGACTGTTTCTCGATCCGCTCTCTGGGTCTCCCAATACGCCGCCCAACATGCCGCATGGAGAGCTGCTGGACTACGTCGGAGGGCGGCGCGACCTGGAGCTTGGAATCGTGCGCGCCATCGGTTCGCCCGGCGAGCGTTTCGCCGAGGATAAGCTGCGAATGCTGCGCGCCGTTCGCTTTGCGGCGCGCTTCGGATTCCGCATCGAAGCCGCGACCGCGGAGGCAATCCTGGGCCTGGCCCCGCAGGTCCACCAGGTATCCAGCGAGCGGGTTCGCGATGAACTTTCAAAGATGCTGACCGAGGGACAGGCGCAACGGGCCTTCCAGTTGCTCGACGAAACCGGCCTGCTGCGCCAGGTATTGCCGGAAATCGCGCGCATGAAAGGTGTCGAACAGCCTCCGCAATTTCACCCCGAGGGCGATGTCTTTGTTCACACCCTGCTTCTGCTGCACGGTTTGCCGGCCGGCTGCTCACTCACCCTCGCCTGGGGCGCGTTGCTGCACGATGTCGGCAAGCCTGCCACGTTCCGCCGCGCGCCGGATCGCATTCGCTTTGATGGCCACGTCGAAATTGGTGTGCGCATGGCCGACGACCTGCTCTCACGCCTGCGTTTCAGCAATCGCGAGCGTGAGCAGATCCTCGCCCTGGTGGGCAATCACATGCGCTTTGCCGACGTGCGCCGGATGAAGGACTCCACTTTCAAACGCTTCGTCCGCCTGCCCGAGTTTGAGGAACATCTGGCGCTGCACCGCCTCGACTGCCTCGCCAGCCACGGGAATCTCGATCTCTTCGGCTACACCCGCGAACGGCTGGCCGCGCTGCCTTCCGGAGCCGCTCGTCCCGCGCCCCTGATCAACGGCCACGACCTGATCGCCGCCGGATTCCGCCCCGGTCCGCGCTTTGCCGAAATCCTTTCCGCGGTCGAGGACGCTCAACTCGATGGCGCCATTGCCACCAGAGACGAGGCCATGGGATTTCTCGCCAGCCATTTCCCGCCTTCCTAAACCGGGGCTTCCATCTTCCCATTCATGCCGCCGCGGCTCTCCGTTATAATCGCGGTTACGATGGAACAGGTTTCCAATACATTGCAGCGCATCATGGCGCAGGCCCTGAAGAACCTGCCGGCCCAGCAGTTGCCCCAGGCCGCATGGGACTTTGCCGCCGGACGCGCGGTTGCCGAACGAACCCGCGTCCTCGCCTTTGAGTTGCAGACCCTGGTAATCGGCGTTCCCGACGCCAACTGGCGCGCGCAACTCTACGCCATGGCGCCGCAGTTTCTGGCGCGCCTCAACCCGTTCATGCGGATTGAACGCATCAAATTCGAACTCGCCCGCCCGCAGGACCCGGCACCAGCCGGAGCGGCGTCGGTTGCCGCGCACCCGGCTGTGAAGCTGGCGCGAGGAATCTAATTGCAGTGATTGCATTCGCAGGAAAAAGGATCGCATGAAGGTCACAGAGAAAGACGTAGCCTATGTCGCCGACCTGGCCAACCTGGAACTGACGCCCGAGGAAAGCACCCGCATGGTCGCCGATCTGAACTCCATCCTGGACCACATCGACAAGCTCAACCAGCTTGATACCGCCAACGTGGAGCCGCTCGTCGAAGTGGCTTCCTCGTTTACCTCCGCCCGGTGCCAAGGCAGCGAAAGGTTTGCCTATGCCGAGCGCGCCGACGAGGTGAAGCCGGGACTGAGCCGGGAGATTGCTCTCGCCAACGCACCGGACACGAATGGAACCTGTTTCAAGGTTCCCAAGGTTATTGAGCGCTGAGGCCCGCGCCTACGGCTGGAGCGGCGTCGGTTGCCGCGTACGCGGCTGCGAAGCTGCAGGAGAAAGATTGATGAATATCAATACATTGACAATCGCCGCCGCGCGCGCGCTGGTCCAGAGCCGCCAGGTCTCCGCACGGGCGCTGGCCGAAGCGCACTACGACCAGATTGCTGGCCGCGATGAGACGATCGGTTCCTTTCTCACCCTGACGCGGGAGCGCGCCCTGGGGCAGGCGGAAAGCATCGATCGCCTGGCGGAAAAAGGCGACCCGTTGCCCCCCCTGGCGGGAGTTCCCGTCGCCTTCAAGGACGTGCTGATGACCCGCGGCGTGCGCACCACCGCGGGCTCGCGCTTTCTCGACAAGTTTATCGCCCCGTATGACGCCACTGCCGTCGCCCAAGTTGAAGCCGCCGGCGCCATCTGCCTGGGAAAACTCAACTGCGATGAGTTCGCCATGGGTTCGTCGAACGAGAACTCGGCCTTTTATCCGGTACGCAATCCGCGCGACACCACCAGGGTCCCTGGAGGCTCCTCGGGCGGCGCTGCCGCCGCCGTGGCGGCCGGCTTCGCGGTGGCAACCCTGGGCTCGGATACCGGAGGCTCCATTCGCCAGCCTGCGGCTTTCTGCGGCGTCGTCGGAATCCTGCCCACTTATGGCCGGGTTTCGCGCTACGGACTGATCGCCTTTGCCAGCTCGCTGGATCACGTGGGACCGCTGGCACGCTCGGTCGAGGATGCGGCGACCTTGCTGGAAGTGATCTCAGGACGCGACTCGCTGGATTCCACCTCGGCCGATGTGCCGGTGGGCACATACTCATCGGAGTGCGGGCGCGAGGTCAAGGGACTGCGCATCGGCATTCCCGGCGAGTATTTCGCCGAAGGGTTGGACCCGGAGATTCGCCAGGCCATCGAGCTCCGCATCGACGGACTGCGCCGCGCCGGCTGCGAAATCGTCTCTATCTCGCTCCCCCACACCGAGTACGCCATTCCGGTCTACTACATTGTCGCCACCGCCGAGGCTTCGGCGAACCTGGCGCGCTTTGACGGCGTGCGTTATACCACGCGCTCGCCGCAGGCGAAGACCCTGTCCGACATGTACCGGCGCAGCCGCGACGAGGGCTTTGGCGCCGAGGTCAAGCGCCGCATCCTTCTCGGCACCTACGCCCTCAGCGCGGGATACTACGACGCCTATTACCTGAAAGCACAGCAGGTTCGAACCCTGCTCACCCGCGACTTTCACAATGCATTTACAAGTGTCGACGCCATCGTGACCCCGGTTACGCCTACACCCGCCTTCAAGCTGGGCGAGAAGACCGACGATCCCATGGCGATGTATCTGAGTGACATCTACACGGTCACGGCCAACCTCGCCGGCATCCCAGGCATCTCGCTGCCGTGCGGAAACAACCGCGACGGGTTGCCGCTGGGAATCCAGATTCTGGGAAAACACTTTGATGAGGCGACGCTGATCCGGCTGGCGCACGCCATCGAGCAGGATCAGCAATAACCACCGGCGGAGGGAGAGCAATGAACGCTGGCAGACAGGCGGGTGGGCGAGGCGTTCAGGGAACGATTCTGGGCTGGTCTTCGCTGTTTCTTGCCGTCATCGAATCTCTCTGCGCCGCCGCCGTCGCGCTCAGCGGGGTGCGCGTACTGCTGGGCATGAGCTCGCTGATCGCCGCCACCGCCGCGGGTCCGGCGCACGGCTTCCATCGCCAGGGATTGCGGCTGCCCATCCTGTGGACTTCCGGCGTGCTGGCGCTGCTCACACTTCTGCTGCTCTGGAATGAACACAGGATTCGCCAGAACCCGGCGGCCGCGTGGCGGCTCGAGCCGCTGACGCCGAAGCAGCGCCGCCAGCGCTGGATGCAGCTTGCCACCTCGATCGGCGCACTGCTGCTGATCCTCGCGGAAGTGGTCACCCATCCCTGGTTCCACCACGAATTGTAGAGCTGTCGCCACTTGCGCCGGCGGCGCCCGCCGCGGACATCAGTGTGCCGCGCTCACCGCACCCTTCTTCGCGATCGACTTGCGCAGCAGAAAGACGATAGGAATGCACAGGAAGCAGACGGCTGCGATGTACTGGAAGTCATCGACGTAAGCCCGCAGCCTCGCCTGCTGCGAAAGTATTCCATTCAGGATTTCGTAAGCTTGCAGGGGAGAACCGCCGGTGCGCGCCGTGAGCGCCGTGGTACCGCTCAGCATCTGCTGAAACGTTACGTTCGCTGCGTTCATGTGGCCAGACATTTCCACCCGGTGGACTTGCTCGTGGCGCGACACTACGGTGTTCACAATCGAGATTCCGATGGAGCCTCCCACGTTGCGCAGCAGGTTGAACAGTCCGGCGGCGTTGCCGATCTGCTCGTTGGGCAGTCCTGCCATGCTGGTCGTGGCCAGCGGAACGAAGATCAGGCTGGCGCCGAAACCGCTGATGATCACCGGCCAGAGCATGCTCCACTGCGCGATCTGGAGGTCGACGCGCGCAAACCACAGCCCGCAGAAGCCAAAAATCGCAAAGCCGGTGGCCAGCAGGTACCGGTTGTCGATGCGGCTGCTGATGATTCCAATCAGCGGCATGGCGACCACGGAGCCGAAGCCGCGCGGGCTGACGGCCATTCCGGCGGCCAGCGCGTTGTAGCCAAGCAGTTCCTGGTAGAACAGGGGCAACATGGTGATCATGCCGTAGATGACCGCGCCGAACATTCCGATCAGCACGCAGCCGAGAGCGAAGTTACGGTTGAGAAAGACACGCAGTTTTACCAATGGGTCACGCCGCTTCAATTCCCATGCCAGGAACGCGATAAAACATACCACCAGAATTGCGACCGCCCAGCGTATCCAGGTTGCGCCGAACCAGTCGTCTTCCTGCCCCTTGTCGAGCACGATTTGCAGGGCTCCAAGCCAGATCGCCAGCAGTCCAAAGCCGATGCTGTCAAAGCGTCCCGGCTTGGCGTCGCGGATATAGCTGGGGTCGTGCACATAATGCATGATCATCAGAATGGCCAGAATGCCCACCGGAATGTTGATATAGAAAGCCCATCGCCACGAGTAGGTTTCCGTCAGCCAGCCTCCGACCGTGGGGCCCAGCACCGGGGCCACCACCACGCCCAGTCCAAACAGCGCCATTGCCTGGCCGCGCTTGTGCGGTGGGAAACTCTCCAGCAGAATCGCCTGCGACAGAGGCTGCAACGCTCCTCCACCCGCGCCTTGCACGGCGCGCGCGATCAGGATCATGGCCAGGCTGTCGGCGGCTCCGCAGGCAAAGGAGGAAATCGTGAAAATCACGATGCAGGTCAGCAGAAAGCGCTTGCGCCCAAAGCGTTGCGAAAACCAGGTGCTGGTGGGAAGTATGATGGCGTTGGCCACCAGGTAGCTGGTCAAAACCCAGGTGGCTTCGTCGTTGGTGGCCGAAACAGATCCGGCAATATAGGGCAGCGCCACCGAAGCAATCGAAGTGTCCAGAACCTCCATGAAGGTGGCCAGCATGACCGAGATCGCCACCAACCAAGGGTTGGAGACGGGAACTGGACCTGCCGGAGAAGATGTTGCGGGAGCATCACCCATCGATCAAAGACTCATACCTGCTTGTGGAAGTGTCGCGTGAAAGTGTCAAGCGATGATTGCCCGGTGTGGACGCACATTCGATTGGATTCTGTAATTATATCAGTCGATTCAATTGTCTCTTACGCGCGTCCGCCATCTTCATTCAGCCCTATCCAGGCGCAGGCTCTCGCCAGCCGGTTGCCGGAACTGCGTTGACCAGCGAGGTGGACAGCAGGATGCAAGCCGTAGTTACATAGTGAGCGATACCTAACGCCTGCGCGTCCCGCAATCAGCATTTCCTGGGATGCGGTCCATGGCCGGCAAAACACGGACGGAGAGACAAGCGCGTGCTGCAAACCATTCGAGAAGACATTCAATCCGTGCTGGACCGGGATCCGGCGGCCACCGGAAAATTTTCCGTGCTGCTGAATTATCCGGGCCTTCACGCGGTGTGGATGCATCACCTGAATCACTGGCTCTGGCGCCGTGGCTTCCACCTCCTGGCACGCTATTTCTCCCAGATCTCCCGTTTCTGGACCGGGATTGAGATTCATCCTGGCGCCACCATCGGACGAAGGCTGTTCATCGACCACGGCATGGGTGTGGTGATTGGCGAAACGTCCATCGTCGGCAACGACGTGACCATCTACCATGGCGTTACCCTGGGCGGTACCAGCCTGGAAAAAAAGAAGCGCCACCCGACGCTCGGCAATGGCGTGGTGATCGGCAACACCTCCAGCGTGCTCGGCGACATCGTGGTGGGAGACAACTCGCGCGTAGGCGCCGGTTCGGTCGTGCTGCGCGACGTGCCGCCCAACTCGACCGTCGTCGGGGTGCCCGCGCACATTGTCTATCGCGACGGCAAGCGGGTGCTCATAACCGATCCGCACGATATCAAGGATCCGCTCAGCGATGCGCTGATTGCGCTCTCCAAGGACGTCGATGAACTGCGCCTGCGCTTCGACAAACTGGCCCACCTGGCAGAGGGAAAGGAACCGGAGGACGGTACCGTGGCCGGCCTGGCCCGGGAGGACAAGGAGGGCCGCGACTATCGCAGCGAGTTTGACAAGAGCAACTTTGCCGATTTCGGCGCCGGAATCTAGAGGGTCCAAAAGTTGCAACGTAAACATTGCGTCCCAGCCCAGGCCACGATAGCATCGAACAGTCTGGCGTATACCTTCCATGCAACGAGGCGCGGTCGCCAAGCGGTAAGGCAGAGGTCTGCAAAACCTCTATCGGCGGTTCGATTCCGCCCCGCGCCTCCAGATTTTCTCCCGGCTGTCTCCATTCCTTGTCCAGCCCCGTTGTGGCCTGCTGTCTCCGCCAGCCGGGACGCGCGCCTGGAAGCCATCTCCAAATTCCACATCCTCAGGCCGGACGAAATCCTCTGCCAGCCGCGCCCTCGATGATTTACATTCATCGTGCCATGGAACACTTGAACTACCATCATCTGCTCTACTTTTTCACGGTCGCGCGCGAGGGTTCGGTAGCCCGCGCCAGCCTGCGTTTGGGTCTCAAGCAGCCCACCGTAAGCGCGCAGATCCATGCCCTGGAACGCAGGCTGGGATGCAAGCTGTTGGAGCGCAGCGGCCGCGGCCTCAAGGTGACTCCCGCCGGGGAGACCGTGTTGCGTTACGCTGAGAGCATCTTCGCCCTCGGCGGTGAGATGCTGATGGCACTCGACAGCCACGCCGCCCCCGCTCCCAAGCTGGCCGTTGGCGTCACTTCCTCGCTCCCGCGGGCGCTGGCGGCGATTCTGCTGAAGGAGGTCTTCAGCCTCAAGCCGCCTCCTCTGGTTACCATCGTCGAAGCTCCAGCCCAGGTGCTTGCCGCACAACTGGGGGCGCGTTCCCTGCACTTTGCCCTGGCCGACGTAAAGCTCGCCAACAGCGCGCCGGGCCTCGTGCACAGCCACTTGCTGCTGGAGAGTCCGGTGGGGATGTTCGCGCCGCCAGCGCTGGCCCGCAAGGTGCGCAAAGATTTTCCCTCGCGCCTGGCCGCCGTGCCCGTCCTGATGCCCTCGCCGGGAGGATTGCGCCAGCAAACTGACCGTTGGCTGACTTCGCGTAAGCAGCGGGTGGAGAAGCTGGCGGAGATGCCGCACCCGGAGCTCTATGCGCTGGCGGCCGGAGCCGCCATCTTCGCACCCTCGCTGCTGCGCGAATCCTTGCGCACCGCTCATGGTTTGCTGTTCGTGGGCGAGTTGGAGGACGCGCGCTTATCCATATTCCTGGCGGCTGCCGCCAATGGAGCAAAGCAGCCCGGAGTGGGCGCCGTGATCGGGGCGGCGCGGAGGCTTTTGTGAGAAGCAATGCATGGCAAAGCCGTCTGCCACACATCGCCGTTGCCTCCCTCCTGTTGCTAGTCTGCGCTGCCGGTTGCCGGAGCGCGCAGGAGCAGGCGCTCGCCGAGGCCAAGCTGCGCGTCGGAGGCGATCCCGCACGTGGGGTGACCCTGATGCAGCATTTCGGCTGCGGTGGATGCCATCGCATTCCCGGCGTAGCGGGCGCGGCGGGACGCTCGGCGCCGTCTCTGGGATATTTGCCACAGGAGGCCTACATCACGGGAAATCTGCCCAACACGCCGGAGAACGTGATGCGTTGGATTCGCTCGCCGCGATCCATCCAGCCGCAGACGCATATGCCGGAGCTGGGAATCAGCGTCGCCGAAGCCCGCGACATTACCACCTACCTGTGGTCCCTGCGATAGTCCATTGGATTTTTCCTTTGACCTCGTGCCTCATTCGTCGTAATCTTTTTTCTGTGAGCCGTGCAACTTCATCCTGCGCTGTCTGCTCCTCCCGTCGATGGTGGCCTAACACCGTCGCGCGCTTCTAGTCCAGGCGCATCTCTAGATTTTCCCCCTGCAACCGAATGTATTGCCTCTGCCGTAACGCGATTGCGTTTCGAGCCGAAATTCAGGACGAACTACATGCAACCAAGCTCCCCAATCGCATCGGCCACGTCCACCTTGAGCCAGTTGTTGCCCGCGCTGCTGGCGGCGCGCGACCTTACCCGTGACCAGGCCGCGCAACTGGTCGGCGCCATGTTGGAAACTGATACCCCCGATGCGCAGATCGCAGCGGCGCTGGCGCTGCTGGCCGCCAAGGGCGAAACCCCGGACGAGTTAGCCGGCTTTGCTGATGCGCTCTACCAGCGCGTGCTACCCGTTGCGATTCCCTCGCAACTGCTGGACACCGCCGGAACTGGCGCCAGCGCGGTCAAGACTTTCAATGTCTCCACCGCGGCTTCCTTCGTCATTGCCGCCGCCGGATGCGCCATCGCCAAGCACGGGGCCCGCGCCTCCACCAGCCGCAGCGGCAGTGCCGACGTGCTGACCACCCTCGGGGTCCGCATCGACTGCGAGCCGGAAACCGCCGTCCGCTGTTTGCGCGAGCTGGGAATCTGTTTCCTCTTCGCGCCCCTCTACCACCCCGCGCTGGCGCGTCTGGCGCCGATTCGCCGCGCCCTGGCATTCCGCACCAGCTTCAATCTGGTCGGTCCCATGGTGAATCCATGCCGGGCAGAGTATCGTCTGCTGGGCGTGGCCGATGAGGCGCGCATGCCGGATGTGGCCGGCGCGCTCTCCCAGATCGGAGTCTCCCATGCGTGGGTGCTGCGCGGCGGCGACGGTCTCGATGAGATCACCACCGCCTGTGCCACCCGTGTGCTAGAAGTGCGCCAGGACCACTCCGTCCAGCTCCAAACGATTTCACCGCGCGACTTCGGATTCGACGAACGCCCCACCACCGCCGCCCGTGCCGCCAGCGTGGAAGACAACGCGGCCACGGTGCGCGGGGTGCTCTCTGGTGCGCGCCGCGACGTGGCACGCGAGCTTGTGCTGCTGAATGCCGCCGCCGCCTTGCATGTGCGCACCGGGGATGGCTTGCTCGACTGTGCCGCCCGCGCCCAGCGCGCCATCGACGACGGTGCTGCCCTGGCCAAGTTGGAGGCCTTGATTCGAATCTCAAACGCAGGCGGCGCCGCGCAAGACGCGGCCCAGCCACAGGTAGGAGCGGCCTTGTGAGCGCCGAATTCCTCGAACGCGTGATGGACGCCAAACGCCGCCAAATGAGCCTGCTTGCCGACGGCGAGCGCGAAGCCGTGCGCGCGGCCGCGCTGGCGGCGCGCCAAGGGCGCAGCCCGCGCTTCCAGGCTGCGTTGCTGGCCCAGGCGACCGCCATCATCGCCGAATTCAAGCGCCACTCGCCATCGGCCGGAGATATTCAGACGGCAGCCGAGCCGGTCGCGCGCGCGCGCCTTTACGAGGCTGGCGGCGCCGCGGCCATGTCCGTGCTCACCGAGCCGGAGCACTTCAAGGGCTCGCTCGAGGATCTGCGCCGCGTCGCCGCCGCTGTCGGGCTGCCGCTGCTGCGCAAAGACTTTCTGGTGGACCGTCACCAAGTCTATGAAGCCGCGATTGCGGGAGCCGAAGCGGTGCTGGTCATTGTCGCCGGATTAACCGATGCCGATGCCTTGAAGCTGTTCGATGCCGCCCACCTGGTTCACCTCGACGCCCTGGTCGAGGTCCACACCGCCGGGGAACTGGAGCGCGCCTCATCGCTCGGCGCCCGCCTCATCGGGGTCAACAATCGCAACCTGAAAACTCTCAAGGTCGATCTGGAAACCTCCCTGCGTCTGGCCGCACTGGCTCCGCCGGATGCGCTTCTGGTGGCCGAGAGCGGATTGCGCACGCGCGCCGATATCGAACGCCTGCAATCCGCCGGGTACAAGGCGTTCCTTATCGGTGAGACGCTGATGCGCTCCGCCGATCCGCTTTCTGCGCTGGCTGAGTTGCAGGGTTTGGAGCCGAAGCGATGAGTCCGGTCGAGATTAAGATTTGCGGCATCACCCGCGTCGAAGACGCGCTGGCGGCCATCGAGTTGGGCGCCGCGATGCTCGGATTGAATTTCTATCCGCAAAGCCCGCGCTCGATCACCCTGGAGCGGGCGCGGCAGATTGCAAAGGCAGCCGCGGGACGGGTGAAGCTGGTTGGTGTATTCGTAAATATGAATGTATCGGACGTGCTGGACATCGCGCGCGGGGTGCCGCTGGACGCGGTGCAGTTGCACGGCGATGAATCTGGCGGCGATTGCCAGACCCTGGCCGCCGAGTTCGAGGTGATTCGCGCCCTCAAGGTGGATGCGGAATTCAGCGAGGCATACGCGGCGCAATTCGCCGCTTGCCGCGCGCTGTTGCTGGACGCTCCCAGCGCGGAATATGGCGGCGCGGGCAAAAGTTTCAGCTGGACGATGGTGGACTGGAAGCGCCTGCGCGGCGCGTTCCCGCCGGCCAGGCTCTGGCTGGCTGGCGGCCTGCACGAGGCCAATGTGAGCGAGGCCATCGCCATTGCCCATCCCGACCTGGTCGATGTCTGCAGCGGCGTGGAGTCGGAAAAAGGCGTCAAGAGCGTGCAGAAGATGCGCAGGTTTGTCGCGGCCGTGCGGGCCGCGGAAAGGCAGGACCCATGAAAGATGAGGCAGTGTTGGAGAGCCTTTTGAGCGCCTCCGGCGAGGGTTACTTTGGCCCCTACGGAGGACGCTTCGTGGCCGAAACCCTGGTCGAACCGCTCGACGAGTTGACCGCCGCGTTTACCCAGGCGCGCCAGGACCCCGGTTTTCAGCGCGAGTTGAGCGGCCTGCTCGCCGAGTTTAGCGGCAGGCCCACGCCGTTGTACTTCGCCGAGCGGCTCAGCCAATACGCGGGCGGAGCGCGCATCCTGCTCAAGCGTGAAGACCTCGGCCACACCGGCTCGCACAAGATCAACAACGCCCTCGGCCAGGTCCTGCTGGCACGGCGCATGGGCAAGCGCCGCATCATTGCCGAAACCGGCGCCGGCCAGCACGGGGTGGCCACGGCTACGGTCTGCGCCCGCTTCGGCCTGGAGTGTGTCATTTACATGGGCGCGGAAGACATGCGGCGCCAGGCGCTCAACGTCTTCCGCATGCGCCTCATGGGAGCCGAGGTGCGCTCCGTGGAAGCCGGCGCCAAGACCTTGAAGGATGCCATCAACGAGGCGCTGCGCGACTGGGTCACCAACGTGCGCGAGACTTATTATCTGCTGGGATCGGCGCTCGGCCCGCACCCCTATCCCACCATGGTGCGCGAGTTTCAGCGCGTCATTGGCGACGAGGCGCGAGCCCAGGTGCTGGCTCGCGAAGGCCGCCTGCCTCACGCGGTCGTGGCCTGTGTCGGCGGCGGCTCCAACGCCATTGGCGCCTTCACCGCCTTTCTCGCCGATCCGGATGTGCGCCTGGTCGGCGTCGAGGCCGGCGGACGGGGCGAGTCGCTCGGCGATCACGCCGCGCGCTTCCGCGGCGGCGCGCCGGGCGTGTTGCAGGGAACCTACAGCTACGTCCTGCAGGATGAGGACGGCCAGATCGCGCCGACCCATTCGGTCAGTGCCGGCCTCGATTACGCATCCGTCGGCCCGGAGCACGCGCATCTGCGCCAACAGGGTCGCGCCGAGTACGTTTGGGCAACCGACACCGAGGCGCTGGAAGCCTTCGACTTGCTCTCGCGCCGCGAAGGAATCATTCCCGCGCTGGAGTCTGCCCACGCCGTCTCCCACGCAGTGAAGCTGGCGAAAGAGCTTGGCGAAAATGGATTGATCATTGTGAATCTATCAGGACGCGGTGACAAGGACGTGGACACCGTGGCGAAACTCAAGGAAGGCGGCCCGCAATGACCACCCGGCTGCAGCAGGCTTTCAAATCTCTGCGTGAGGCAGGCCGCAAGGGCGTGGTGCCCTTCATCACGGCCGGCGATCCCAGCCTCGAAACCACCTACGAACTCCTGGTTGCCATGGCGCGTGGCGGGGCCACTGCCATCGAAGTCGGCATGCCCTTCAGCGATCCGGCGGCCGACGGCCCGGTAATCCAGCGCGCCTGCGAGCGAGCCCTAGCGCATGGCGTCAAGCTAACTGGCGTCATCGAGGTTGCGGGCCGCGCCGTCCAGGCCACCGGGGTTCCCATCGTACTCTTCAGCTATCTCAATCCGCTGCTGCGCCATGGCCTTGAGAAACTGGCCCAGGATGCAGCCGATGCGGGCCTCGCCGGAGTCCTGGTCACCGACCTTCCGGCGGAATCGGCGCGGGGATTTTCCCTCGCCCTGCAACGCCGCGGACTGGACCTGGTTTCGCTTGTCGCTCCCACCTCGACCGCGCATCGCATCGCACAGATCGCCGAACACGCCACTGGCTTTCTCTACGCCATCTCGGTCACCGGCGTCACCGGCACGCGCCAGCAATTGAGCGCCGACGCCGCCGCGCTGATCGCCCGCATCCGTGGCGTCACCGATTTGCCGGTTGCCGTTGGGTTCGGCATCAGCAACGCGGAACAGGCGCGCGAGACCTGGGCACAAGGCGCTGACGCCGTCATCGTGGGATCGGCCATCGTCAAAAGGATCGAAGAATTCGGAGTTCGTGCTCCTGGGGAAGCGGAACGCTTCGTGCGCGAGTTGATTGCGTCCCAGGCGGTGGAGGCATAAGGCAATGCTTGTATTGATGAATGTGAATGCAACCGAAGAACAGACGCAGACGGTCTGTAAACGCGTGGAAGAGATGGGATACCGGCCTCATCCGCTGCCCGGCGCAACCCGTTGCGCCATCGGCATCACCGGCAACAAGGGCGCGGTGGAAGCCGATGCCCTCAGCCAGTTACCCGGCGTGGCTGAAGTCATCGCCGTCTCCAAGCCTTACAAGCTGGTCAGCCGTGACATGAAGGCCGAGGACACCATTGTGCGCTTCGAGGCAGGCGACGCCGCGGTGGGTGGCTCCGAGCTGGCGCTGATGGCAGGGCCGTGTTCGATCGAGAGCCGCGACCAGCTTTTCCGCGCCGCCGAGGCGGTGGCCAACTCGGGTGCGCGATTCCTCCGCGGAGGCGCATTCAAACCGCGCACTTCGCCCTATGCTTTTCAAGGGATGGGTGAGGAGGGGCTCGAGATCATGGCCGCCGCCCGCGAAACGTTCGGCCTGCTCGTGGTCACCGAGGCAGTCGATCACGAATCGCTTGCCCTGGTCGATCAGTATGCCGACATGATTCAGATCGGCGCCCGCAACATGCAAAACTTCGCGCTGCTCAAGTTGGCTGGACGCGCCCGCAAGCCGGTGCTGCTCAAGCGCGGCATGGCCGCCACCCTCGACGAGCTTCTCATGGCCGCCGAATACATCATGAGCGAGGGCAACTACAACGTGGTGCTTTGCGAGCGCGGCATCCGCACCTTTGCCGACCACACCCGCAACACCCTGGATGTCGGCATCGTCCCGGCGGTAAAGAAGTTGACCCACCTGCCCATCGTCGTCGATCCCAGCCATGCCGCCGGCAAGCGTGACAAGGTGGTGCCGCTGGCGCGCGCCGCGGTCGCCGTCGGCGCCGACGGTCTGATCGTCGAAGTCCACTGCGATCCCGATCATGCCCTTTCCGATGGCGCCCAGTCGCTGTTCCCCGCGCAGTTTGACTCCATGGTGCAAAACCTGCGTGGCATTGCGGAACTCGTGGGCCGCACAATGTATGAACCGCACAGCAAAACTGCGGGCACGGAAGTGGCCCAGTGACGGCCCCCGCGCAGTTCGCCGAGTTTTGCCGCCTGGCTTCCTCCGCTGGGCTGGTCGCCGTCAATGAAACTGTTTCGGCGGATCTGCTCACTCCGCTCTCGGCGTACCTGCGGGTGGCGCAGGATGCGCCGCGGTCGTTCCTGTTGGAGTCCGTCGAAGGTGGCGAACACCTGGCGCGCTACTCGTTCCTCGGAGCCGATCCCGCCATGGTAGTTCGCAGCCGCCGCGGCGTCACCACCGTCGAAGATGCCGATGGCGAGCGCCAGGAGCCGGGCACCGCCGTGGACATTCTGCGTCGCGAGTTCGCTCATCGCAAGCTGGGGGTGGCCGAGAATGTGGCGCCCATGGCCGGAGGCTGTGTAGGGTACCTCGGCTATGCTGCTTCGCGCTGGTTTGATCCGGCGATGCAGGCCATTGCCGGCACGGGCGATGACGCTTGTTTTCTCATCTTCCGCACCGTCCTGGCTTTCGATCACGCCCGCCAGCAGATCCAGATTCGTACCCTGGCTGAAGTCGAGCCGGGTGCGTCCGAAGCCGCGCTCAGGGAAGCCTTCGACGCGGCGGCGGCAAAGAATCGCGCCGTGGTCAACCAGCTTGGCGCCGCCGTGCGGTTGCCCTTGCATGGCGTGCCCGTGGCGAGCGCCAGCGAGGCCTCCTTCGAGTCCAACTTTGCCCGCGCCGAGTTTGAGGCCGCCGTGGCCGCGGGTAAGGAATTGATCTTCGCCGGTGAGTGCTTCCAGATCGTCTTGTCGCAGCGCTTCCGCCGCAAGACTACGGCCAATGCCGTCGCCCTCTATCGCGCCCTGCGCGCCACCAATCCCTCGCCTTACATGTTCCTGCTCAACCTTGGCGCTTCGCCTGGCTCCACGACGCAGCAGGCGCTGATCGGCGCCTCGCCCGAGATGCTGGTGCGCTGCCGCGATCGCCAGTTGACCTACCGCCCCATCGCCGGCACCCGGCCTCGCGGCGCCAATGCAGAAGAGGATGCGTGCCTGGCGGCTGAGCTGCTCGCCGACGAGAAGGAACGCGCCGAGCACATGATGCTGGTCGATCTTGGACGCAACGACCTGGGGCGCGTGGCGCGTTACGGCACGGTGAAGGTGAGCAAGCTGATGACCGTCGAAAAGTATTCGCACGTGCAGCACCTGGTGACCGAACTGGGGGCGGAGTTGCGTCCCGAGCTTGATCGCTTCGATGCTCTGGGAGCCTGCTTTCCCGCCGGTACGGTGACCGGCGCGCCCAAAATTCGCGCCATGCAGGGCATTGCCGAACTGGAGCGTGGCGCGCGCGAAGCCTACTCCGGCGCGGTGCTCTATGCCGATTACGCCAACAATCTCGACTCCTGCATTACCATCCGGACCATGGAGCTGGCCGGCAACGAACTTAGTGTGCAGGCCGGCGCCGGCATTGTCGCCGACTCGGTCCCGGCCAGCGAGTGGGAGGAGACCATTAACAAGGCGCGAGCCTTGCGCCGTGCCGTGGCCCTGGCCGAGGCGGAGGGATAACCATGCTGCTGGTCATCGATAACTACGATTCATTCACCTACAACCTGGTGCAGTTGCTGGGCGAACTGGGCGCAGAACCCGTGGTGCGCCGCAATGACCAGGTCACCGTCGCCGAAATTGCCAGCGGCGGCTATCACGGCATCGTCATTTCACCCGGCCCAGGCGAGCCCAGCGGCGCGGGAGTTTCTCTGGCGGCCATCCGCGAACTTGGTCCCCGGTTCCCGATTCTCGGCGTCTGCCTCGGCCACCAGGCCATCGGCGAAGCCTTCGGCGGGCGCATCGTTCGTGCGCCCCGGCCCATCCACGGTAAGGCCAGCCGGGTTACCCACGACGGACGCGGCATCTTCGCCGGGGTTCCCGCTGAGATCGACGTGGCGCGCTATCATTCGCTGGTCATCGAGCCACAATCCTGCCCGCCGGTGCTGGAGGTCACGGCTGCCACCGCCGACGGAATCATCATGGGGGTGCGCCATCGCAGCCTGCCCATCGAGGGGGTGCAGTTCCATCCCGAGTCCGTGCTCACCAGTAACGGGGTCCAGATCCTCGCCAACTTCGTTCGTCTTTGTGGGGCTGCTCCGCCGCAGGCATGAATCGATATGGCTTCATCCCGTCGCCGGCGCTCGCGTCGCACTGACCTGCCGAATCTGCGCGGCTCCTGCTGGGCAGCGCCTGTGCTAGTCTTGCATGTCCCTGTTGGCTGAAGTCGCCTATGCTCGCGATTCCCATTTCTTTTCCCGACGATTTTCTCTGGGGCGTTTCCACCTCCTCGCACCAGTTCGAGGGAGGCAACACGCTCAACCAGTGGCATGACTGGGAACGTGCCGGACGTATCCGCTCCGGCGATGCCTGCGGAGCGGCTTGCGACTGGTGGCTCAACGCCGAGCGCGATCTCGACCTCTGTGCCCACCTCGGGCTCAACGCCATCCGCATCTCTCTGGAATGGAGCCGCATGGAGCCGTCCTTCGGCCACTGGAGCGACGCCGCCGTCATCCGTTACCGCGAGATCGTCCGGGAAGCGCGCCGCCGCGGCATGCGGGTCTTCGTCTCCCTCCACCACTTCACCCATCCGCAATGGTTTGAGGCGCGCGGAGGGTTCCTGGATGCGCAGGCGCCCGAACTCTTCCGTCATTACGCCAAGCGTGCCGTGCGCTCGCTGGCCGATCTGGTCACCGACTGGGTCACCTTCAACGAGCCCAATGTCTATGCCGCCTTCGGCTATCTGTTTGGCGAGTTTCCTCCCGGACGCCTCAACGATTTGAACTCTACCCTCAGCGTCTTCGCCTCCATGATGCGCTGCCACGCCGCAGCCTACGAGGTGCTGCATCGCGAGCAACCCCAGGCCAACGTCGGCCTGGCGGTCAACTACGTGGTCTTTGAGCCCGCCCGCGACAACGTGCTTGACCGCTCGCTCGCCGCTTCCTATGACGCCCTGTTCAACCGCGCTGCTCTCAGCTATCTGCGGGGCGAACCGCTGCCCCTGCCCTTCGCCCTGATGGCCCCCAGCGTCCCGGAATGCGTGGGCAAAATCGATTTCGTCGGCCTCAACGTCTACAACCGGTTGCACGTGCGCGCCCCACTCGGCGAAAAGTTCGGGCCCGGCGGCCTCTACGTGCCCAGGAGAGTGCCGCAGGGAGACCACGGCGTCGCCGCGTCCTATGGCGAAGCTTATCCCAAGGTGGTTTCGGCCGCCGTTGCAGTCTATTCCGCCCTCGGCTGTCCTATGTATGTGATGGAGAATGGCGTTCCCGACCGTGCCGATCGCATCCGCCCCTGGCTACTGGTAAACTCTCTGCGCGAGCTGCGCCACATGTGGCAGCAGGGGTACGACGTGCGTGGATATTTCCACTGGAGCCTGGTCGACAACTTCGAATGGAGTGAGGGTTGGCATTTGCGCTTCGGCCTCTACGCTCTCGATCCGGCCACCCAGCAGCGCATCGCCCGCCCCAGCGCCGAACTCTACCGCCAGATCATCGCCGACAAAGGCATCCGCCGCGAGACCCTGGAGCGCTGGGAAAAAGCACCGGAAAGCCGGCCTTAGGCAAAGGTTAGTGGCGAGTTTTTTTCATGATTTCCGCCATTCGTTCCGTGGCAATCTTCCATTGCTGCTCACTGCGTTGCAGAGTGTCTTTTAGTTCCGTGTCGGACATGTCCGTTGCGGGATGAGGTCTTCTTGCCGATTTTCGTTCCCACGTTCTTGCTTGGTCGAATGCCGCATGCGCGGCGGCCGGGTGTCCGGCGGCTTCTTCGACTATGCCAAGGCGGGTGTATGAGAACATAAACCTCGCTCCTGCCGCCGGGCTTGGGTTGAGGCGTTGCACGTCTTCCAAATTCCGAATTGCGAAAACAAGCGCGCTGCGGGCGTGATCCGCGTCCGCGTGCCGAAATTGGGTGGCCGCAAATTTGGACGGGATGTCCTCAGTAATCATGACCATTACAGACTCCATGTCCTTTGCGTGGTCCGCACCCTCATGTGCTCCGAGTACGCCGCCGACCACAAGTCCAAGAATGGCGCTTGTGACCACGGCAGCCATGAAGACTCTATTCATAGCGGGAACTCCGAACTTAAACTCAGCGCCCTTTCAGCAACATCATTCAGCACGCCGTCTGATACATCCTTCCATCCCAAACTGCGCAAAAAAGAGCGCGCGGCCTCGCGATGAGTAGCCCCGTCAGCCGGTTTACCAGACTGCTCGTCGAATCTGGCCAGCACAGCGTGGTCGGTCGCGATCTGCAGGTCAAGGATAGGCCTCACATCCTCAGGAGCCGTTGCACGCAGAGACTGCAGGTAAGAAATTTGCTGCGGAATCAACTTCGGGACGGCAACTCCCACGACTCCGGACGACGCGCATCCCCAGAGTGACTGGGTGACTTGCCGGAATTGCCGCGCTTCTTCCGGCCCCAGCGACGCGAATGACACGGATTCTTTGCAGCGGTAAGAGATGTACCCCGCTGCTTCAAAGCCAACATATCCGCACCCCGCAAAAACCAAGACGGTGGCAAAGAAGGTGGATAGGATTGGAAGTTTCACGGAGGAATTGTCGCTGACTACCTGCACATCCGCAACGATATTCGCTGATTGCCCCTAGCAGCGCACGCTCTCATAGCTACCGAAGGCTGGCTCCAGCAGGCCCGCCGGATCGAGCATCTCGCCCAGCGGCAGTTGTCCGGCTTCGGTTTTCGCCTCGGTCGCGTAATCGTACTTCGGACCCGCGTACTCGCAAATCCGAACCCCCTCGTGGCCGATGGTCAGATACGTCGGGCTGGCGTTGATCCAGCTTCCGCTGTTGTAGTAGTCGATGCCATGACGATGCTGGTGCGTGGCCACGTGGGTATGTCCGCAGAAGATGCGCTCCGCCCGTCCCGCGCGGGCGTACAGGAATGCGCCTTCGGCCACCCGGGCTTCCATGCGCAGCCAGCGCGTGTTGATCCGGTCGATGAAGCGCGAAATTCGTTTGCGGCCGCCGTCCAGCTTTTGCAACTCGTAAAAGATCCGTTCGCCAATGCGGCTCAGCAACGCATTCTCTTGGCAGAAGTAATCGAACTGGTGCCCATGCACCGCCAGGTGGCGCTTGCCCTCGTACTCCCAAACGTAGCGCTGGTACACCGGCACGCCCACCAGGTGAGACATGATCTGCGATAGACCCTGGTCGTGGTTGCCCTCCACCCACACCACTTCCACTTTGCGCTTGGGGTTGGAAAGCTTGCGGATGCGGGAGAGAAATTTCCAGTGATCGCTGGTCAGGCGGCGGAAGTTCAGGTCGCAGAAGATATCGCCCAGCAGCAGCAGGCGGCGGAACTTTGTCGCTTCCAGCAGTTCTGTCGCTTCCCGTGCCCGGCTCACTTCACTGCCCAGGTGCAAGTCGGAGAGAATCAGGGTATCCAGTCCTTGCTCTGCCATAGCATCACCAGTTTTACCCAGCGCGGTTACGCAGTGATAAACCATCCATGAATGTTGCGTGAAAGATACTGCGGGAAGCCGATTTATCACCTGCGGCCCACTGGCGCGCGATCATCCCTGGCCCAGCCCGCCTAATGCCAAACCACACTGCGATTCCTGGCTGGGGCCGGTCCCATTTGCCCTCGCCACAGGCAATGGCGTATCGTTTCGCCGTGGCGACGATGAAAACAGGCGGGATGAAGCAATGGCGACACTGGCTGCCGTAGACATCGGCGCAAACTCGGTGCGGTTAAAGATTGCGCGGGTCGTTCACAAGCGTCTGCAGGTGTTGCATGAGGACCGCGAGGTGGTGCGCCTGGGCGAGGGCGTGTTCCGCACCGGGGCCCTGGACCCTGCGGCCATGGAACAGACGGTGCGCGTGCTGCGCCGCTTCCAAAAGGCGGCGCAGGCTCACGGCGCCACCCACGTGCGCGTCGTTGCCACCAGCGCCTTGCGCGATGCCAACAATGCAGGCGCATTTCTGCAGTGGGTACAGGCCGCCACCGGCTGGCGCGTCGAGATCATCAGCGGCGTCGAGGAAGGCCGCCTCATTCACCTCGGCGTCATGGCCAATGCCCGCATCGGCGCCGGACGCCTGCTGCTGATCGACCTCGGCGGCGGAAGCTGTGAGCTCATCGTCTCCTCGAAGGGGCAGATCGAGCATGTCTACAGCCTGCCTCTGGGAGCCGTCCGTCTCACTCGCCAGTTTCTCCACCACGATCCGCCCACCCAGACCGAGCTCGAACAGATGCGCAGCTACATTGGCGAAGAGGTTGGCCGGCTCCGCCGTGAGCTCACGGAGCACAAGATCAACCTCACGGTTGCTACCTCCGGAACCCCTGCCGCGCTCAGCGAACTCTGGTCGGCCGGCCAGCCAAGCCCCAGCTCAACCGTGCCCCGGGCCGGACTCCTGCGTCTTACCAAGAAGCTCTCCGCCTTGAACGTGGAGCAGCGCCGCTCCCTCATCGGCATCGGTCCCCGCCGCGCTGAAATCATCCTCGCCGGAGCGCACGTCTTTGCCGAGCTGTTCACCGAGCTCGACCTGACCAGCTTCCGTTATCTGCCCTTCGGTTTGCGCGACGGAATCCTGGCGCAGATGGCCGCCGATGAGCAGGACATCGGATTGCGCAAGCAACTGGAGAGTGAGCGTTACAACTCAATTCTGAGTCTCGCCGCTCACTACCACGTCGATCTGCGCTTCTCCAACCGCGTCGCCGAGCACGCCCAGAATCTGTTCAAGCTGCTGGCGCCGGTGCATCAGTTGCCGCCCGAGTACGCCAACCTGGTCCAAGCCGCTGCCATGCTTCATGAGGTGGGTTCGTTTATCAGCCGGGCCGGACGCCGCCGCCATGCCTACTACATCCTGGCTCACTCCGAGTTGCTCGGCTTCAGCCCGTCGCAGCACCGCGTCATCGCGGCCATCGCCCGCTACCTGGGCAAATCGAAGATTTCTCCTGTAAGCCAGGCGCTCCGTGCCCTGGCTCCGGCTGACCGCCCGCTGTTGCCGCGCGCCGTCGTCCTGGTGCGCCTTGCCCGGGCACTGGAGCAGGGACGCCGCGCCGCCGTGCTTTCTGTCCGCGCCCGGCTTGAACCCCGGACCGTGCACCTCACCCTGGTCACCCGGCCCAGCGGCGCCGAACTGGAATTGTGGGCGATCGAAAAGGAACGCGCCTATTTTTCCGAGGTGTTTGGCCGCGAACTCATCTGCGCCGAACTGTAAGCGCTCTTGATCACTCGCGGAGTTACCAGCCAGCTCAGCACGCTGCGCTTGGAGCCCATCTCCACCCGCGCCACGCTGCCCTTTTTCATCTCGATGGCGCGCTCGCTCAGCCCGCCGGTCACCAGCAGAGAGAGAAACCGGCTCATGTTGGGATTGTGCCCCACCACCATCACCGCCTCCAGACCGGTCAGTCTGTGCAGCAGATCGCGGAATCCCTCAAACGCCGCACTGGGGCGCAGGGACGCATTCAACTCGATCTTTTGCTCATAAGCAATTTCGTTTCCCACCATCGACGCCGTCTGCGTTGCCCGCTTCAGCGGGCTGGAGAGAATCAGGTCCACGTGGGTGTCCTGCGAACTCAACCATCTGCCAACGTAGCGGCACTGCTCAATGCCTTCCTTGTCGAGCGGGCGCTTCTCGTCCTGAATCGGGTTCATCCGTTTCTGTCCGGCGTTGGCGTGGCGCAGAAAATATACGATCATGGCTCTATTTTACCTTGGCGCGGATTCTCACCCTCCGCCGGGGCGGCCGGGCCGGCGCCACTGGAATCGCCGAAAGGTCGCGCTTGCCCTCGGCGGCGTCAATCAGAAACTCTTGTGCGCTGAACGGCACGATCTTGCCCTTACGTTCAGCGCGAACGTAGTTGCCTCCGCGCTGCAGCAGGCGCGCCTTCACGTTGTCAGCCAGGTAAGGCGCCAGAATCTCGTTCTTCACCCGGTCACGCAGCAGGGGGTCGCGCACCGGGAAAACCACCTCTACCCGCTCGTGCAAATTGCGCGGCATCCAGTCCGCGCTGCCCAGGTAGATCTCCTCTTCGCCGCCGTTGCGGAAGTAGCAGATGCGGCTGTGTTCCAGAAAACGGCCCACAATGCTGCGCACCCGGATGCGGTCGCTAATGCCCCGAATGCCAGGATTCAGCGAGCAGATGCCGCGCACGATCAGGTCCACTTGCACCCCCGCCTGCGAAGCGCGATACAACTCCTGCACCACATTCTTGTCGAGCAGCGAATTCACCTTGGCGATGATTTGCGCCGGTTTACCTGCCCGCGCGTGGTCGGCTTCCCGTGCGATCAGGTTCGCGATCCGCTCAGCCAGATCTACCGGCGCCACCAGCAGCGGATTATAGTTCGGCTGCTCGGAGTAGGCGGTCAGAAAATTGAACACATTGTGCACCGCAAACGTCATCTCTGGGTTTGCCGTCAGCAGACTGAGATCGGTGTAGAACGCCGCCGTGGTCGGATTGTAGTTGCCCGTTCCCAAGTGGGCATAGCGGCGCATGGCCCCATCGGACTCCTTGCGCGCAATCAGGGTCAGCTTGCAGTGCGTCTTCAGCCCCACCAGTCCGTGGAAGACCTGCACTCCCGCATCCTCCAGTTCGCGCGCCCACTTGATGTTTGAGGCTTCATCGAAGCGCGCTTTCACCTCCACCACGACCGTCACTTCCTTGCTGGCCGCCGCCTGCACCAGCGCTTCCACAATGGGCGAATTATCGTTGGTGCGGTAGAGCGTCTGTTTAATGGAAAGCACCGCCGGGTCCTGCGCCGCGGTTTCGATGAATGAGACCACGCTGTCGTAGCTGTCAAACGGATGGTGCAGGAGCACGTCGCGCTGCCGCAGCGCGCCCCAGATGTCCCGCGTGCCCTTGGGCAGCGACCACTCCCGCGGCTGGAAGGGCTTGAATTTCAGATCCGCGCGATCCACCACGCGGTACAGGTCCATCAAGCGCGACAGATTCACCGGCCCCTGGGAGCGATACACCTGCCAGTCAGCCAGCTCAAAGACCCCTTGCAACCGCGAGACAATGTCGGGGCTCACGTCGGCCTCGATTTCCAGACGTACAGCGTCGCCCTTGCGCCGGTTGTGCAGCTCCGTGCGCACCGACTCCAGCACCGAGCGCGACTCTTCTTCCTGCAGATAAAGATTGCTGTTGCGGGTAATGCGGAACGCGCCCTCGCTCAGAATTTCATAACCGCGATACATCCGCCCGGCGTGCAACCCCACCAGGTCGGAGAGCGAAATGAAGGAATCGCCGTCGCTATCCGGCAGCCGCACCAGCCGCGGCAGGGCGCGCGGCACGGTCACCACCCCCATGTAGTTTACGTTCGAAGCCGCCCGCCGACGACGCCGCAGCAGCAGCGCCTGGCACAGCGCCTTGTGAATCACCCGCGGAAACGGATGCGCCGGGTCGACGGTCACCGGGGTCAGCAGCGCGTCCAGGTCGTTGCGGCAGTAATCGTCCGCCACCTCGCGCTGCGTATCGTTCAAATCCGCCAGCGAATGCACCCGGATGCGATGTTCGGCCAGCGCCGGCAGCAGCTTCTGGTTCCAGCAGTCGTACTGCTCGCCAACGAACTCGTGCGTCGCCTCGGCCAGCATCTCCTGCTCGTCCAGTGGAGTCAACCCGTCGGGTCCGGCATCCATCTGGCCTTCTTCCAGATGCTGCAGCAATCCGGCAATGCGAATCTCGAAAAACTCGTCCAGGTTACTGGCCGTGATCGCCAGGAACTTCACCCGCTCCAGCAGCGGGTTGCTCTCGTCTTCCGCCTCCTCCAGGACCCGGCGGTTGAAGGCGAGCCAAGACATGCTTCGATTCAGGTAGAACTCCGGACTGAGCAACGAGCGAGGCGGCATAGCCATCCAGTGTACTGCCTGGCGCAAGGGAATGGTCATTACAGAACTGTGAACTCACCGCCTTGGGCTGGCGGCTGCCAACGGATCTGTTCTAGCGTTGGGGATGTTCATGCCGCAGGTACGGCGAGGGATGCTTGTGCGGAACGCCCTCGTGCTGGTGCCGGTGCGAGTGGATCAGGTTCGCTGATTCCAGAACTTCGGTGTTGGCCAGCACGTCGGCCGGCGATGCGTCGGCCACCACCGCCCCGTGCTCCAGCACCACCGCGCGGCCGGCGATTTCTCCCAGAATCTCCAGTTGATGCGTTGCCGTGATGATCGTCTTCCGCCCATTATTCCAGCTCTCCAGCAGTTCGATCACCTGGCTCTGGCTGCGCGGATCCAGCATGGACGTCGGCTCATCGAGCAGCAGCACGTCAGGGTCCAGCACAATGACCGATGCAATCGCCACCCTCTTTTGTTCGCCGCCGGAGAGCCGGTAGGGCGCGCGGTCCTTCAATTGCCCGGCGCCAATCCAGTCCAGTGTCGCATGGACCCGTTCCAGGATCTCCTCCCGCGGCCAGCCCAGTTGCAGCGGTCCGAACGCAACTTCGTCAAAAACCGTCGGGTTAAAAAGCTGAATCTCCGGATTCTGGAACACCAACCCCACCTTCCGCCGGAAACCAAGCGCAAAGCTGTCGACTTCCATCGCAGCCTCCGTCAGCAATGTGCCCCGGAAACGCAGGCTGCCCGCCGAAGCAAAGTGCAGCCCGTCCAGCAATCGCAGAAGCGTGCTCTTGCCGCTCCCGTTGGCTCCCAGCAGCGCAATCCGCTCACCCTCCCTGACCTGCAGCGAAAGTCCCCGCAGCGCCGGAACCCGCTCATATTCATAGCTCACCCGGTCGGCTTCAAACTCAAGCGCTTCTGGCTGCCGCGGCTCGCCTTGGAATTCTTCCAGCACTGGTTCGCTTCCTCTCTTTTCTTCTATCTTCCGGCCACCACCGCCGTCGCCGCCGCAACCGCAAATCCGCAGATCGCCAGGTAATCCCAACCGCGCAGCCGGAAATCGCTCAGCAGCCGCACCTCGCCGCGGAAGCCCCGCGCCTGCATCGCCAGGAAAACCTGGTTGCCCATCTCCAGGGTCTTGCTCAGCAGCACGCCGCCGGTATTCACCATCAGCCGCCGCTGCTGGTGGCCGCTCAGCCGCCCTACCATCCGACTCTGCCGCGACTCGAACATCTGGTTGGCGGTTTCCGTCAGCAGTACCACGTAACGATGGGTCATTGCCAGGAGCACAATTACCTCCACCGGAACCAGCAGCGTGCGCAGCGCCTTCAGCAGATGCATCCACGGCGTGGTCAGCACCAGCAGCGTGCTCAGCGTCACCGCGCTCTCCACCCGCGCAATCAACAGGAGGGCGCTGCGCGCTCCCTGCACGGTAATCGCAAGCGAGCCAACCGGCAGCCGGTACAGCGCCACTCCGGGCGTAAGAAACAGCGCTGGAGCTGCAATCATCGCCGTAAATCCCAACGCCACCAGCCAGACGCGCTTCGCCAACGCCCACAAACTCAATCGCGATGCCACCGCCAGCACCATCCCCAGCCCGAACAGCGCCACCATCACCTTCAGCCTGCGGGCAAGCGCCGCCGAAACCACCAGCGCCAGCAGCCCGACCAGCTTTACTCGCGGGTCCAGCGCCTGCAGCAGGCCGGACTCGCGCGCCGAGTGCTCTGACACCAGCGTCTGCCCCAGCGCCCGGGTAAATCCGCGAAGCGTCCTGGCCATCACTCCCGCGCTCATGGTTCGCCCCCCGGCCGCGTCACGCGTTGCCCAATCCAAACCACGCCCAAAATCAATCCCACCCCGAACATCGCGGACAGCAGATACCCAAAGGCAACGCTCTTTACAAAGTGCGGCGCATAATCCGGCAGTGGCGCCGTCCACACATTTGCCAATCGCGCCAACCCGGATGGCACCGCCGCCGGTGGCGCAGCAGCCCGGCTGGCAACGGCGATCTGCGCTCGCGTAGCCGAATTCGCAAAATCCCGCGGCGCCCACTCGCCCCATGCCGCACCGCTGGCCAGGATTCCCAGCGGGGTCAGCAGCAGCACCACGGCCAGCGCTCCCCACAACCTGCGCGGCACCTGCGGCAAAACCTGCGAGGCCAGCGGGGAAATCCCCACCAGTGCCGGTTCGTTGCGCCGCAAGTAGCTGAACAATCCCGCGCTCATCACCGCCTCGGCCATTCCGGCAATCGTCAGGTGCCCGGCCAGCATCGCCGGGATCGCGATTCTCAGCGGGTAGGGAGCATACAGCGGCGCACCCGTCGCATCGTGAAACAGCATTGGCTGAATGCCAAATTCAATCGCCGCCAGCAGGGCTGAGACGTTGATCGCACCATAACCGGCCAGCGCTGCCGCCACCACCCTCCGCCGCGACTCCGCCGTCGCTCCCAGGCTCACAACCTGGTAGATACCCCAGGCGGCAAACGACCCTGCAATCGCCATGTTGAAGCAATTCGCGCCCAGCGTGGTGATGCCGCCGTCGCCGAAAAACAGCGCCTGGATGGTCAGCGCCAGTGAGATCGCCAGCAGCGAACCCCACGGTCCCAGCACAATCGCCGCAATTCCCACGCCCACCGCATGTCCGGTCGTCCCGCCCGGCAGGGGCAAGTTGAACATCATGGTCACGAACGAGAATGCAGCGAACAGGGACAGCAGCGGCAGAGTGCGTCCAAACAGCTTCCTGCGCGTGCGCCGCAGCGCCGTCCACCAGCACGGTGCGCTCGCCGCATACATCACGGCGCACGTCGATGGGCTCAGATATCCGTCTGGAATATGCAAGCGTGCGGCTCCTTGTTCTTGCTCCTCGCACCTAGTGTACAGAATCGTGCACGATTGCTCGTATTGCGTCTTCTTTGTGCCCTGCGGCTTCAAGCTCCTGCCCCTGGCGTCCGATAGAACCAAGTGATGGCCGCCGAAGCTTTGGGAGATTGCAATGGATCATCCTACAAGCGATAAGGGCTGTCTCCAGCGACGCTCTACGGCTGCAACGGATCAGCCTCGTGGCTGATGATTGAGGCGGAAATCGGCGCCACAGTCCACTCACGCTCCCATGGCGCCGCGCCCCACCGGGTCTCGGAAGGTCCGCGGAACTCCTCCCACCGCGCCCTTCCGAGGTCTCTGGTTACCCTCTACCACCCCGGTATGGGTTCGTGTTAGCCTTCCGCCATCTCACCGTTCGCCGGATTCTATGACCCTCGCGCTCCTGGATTGGCTGGCCATCTTCGCCTATCTCGCCATCACCATCCTGCTCGGCTTCTATTTCCGCAAGCGCTCCTCCAGGAGCGTGGATGACTATTTCGTCTCCGGACGCAGCGTCAACTGGTGGCTGGCGGGAACCTCCATGGTCGCCACCACCTTTGCCGCCGACACCCCCCTGGTGGTCACCGGACTCGTCTATACCCAGGGCATCAGCGGAAACTGGCTCTGGTGGGGATCGCTGCTCTCCGGCATGATGACGGTCTTTCTTTTCGCCCGCCTCTGGCGGCGCAGCGGCCTGCTCACCGACGTGCAGTTCGCCGAGATCCGCTACAGCGGCAAGCCCGCGGCCTTTCTGCGCGGCTTCCGCGCCGTCTACCTCGGCCTGCTGATGAACTGCGTCATCCTGGGGTGGGTCACCAAAGCCATGACCAGCATCGTCGCCATCACCCTGGGCGGAACGCCCCTGCTATTCACGGTTGGCCGCTGGGTCGCACCGCTGGGCGGCGTGTGGGCCAGCCCCGATGGCGCCGCGCTCGCAGTCTGTGTCTTCTTCCTCATTCCTTTCACCGGGCTCTACGTCTCACTCGGCGGACTCTGGGGCGTGCTCTGGACCGACCTTTTCCAGTTCGTCCTGAAAATGTCCATCGTCATCGCCATTGCCTACTACGCCGTCCGCGCCGTCGGCGGCAGATCGGCTCTGATCGCGCGCCTGGGGGTAGCGCAGAACGCCTCCATGCAGACGCGCGCCACCGGCAATCCGCTCTCGTTTTTCCCCAGTTTTTGCGGCGGCCTCACCACGGAAATGCTTTGGACCATCCCGGTCGCAACTTTCCTCGTCAACATCGGATTGCAGTGGTGGGCATTCTGGTATCCCGGCGCCGAGCCCGGTGGCGGCGGCTACATCGCCCAGCGCATCTTCAGTGCCCGCGACGAACGCCAGGGTCTGCTCAGTGTCCTCTGGTTCAACGTTGCTCACTATGCCATCCGTCCCTGGCCGTGGATTCTCACCGCCCTTTGCGTCATCGTTCTCTACCCTGGTCTCGCCCATCCGGAAACCGGATACATGCTGGTCATGAACAACTACCTGCCCCACTCCATGCGCGGGCTGGCCATCGCCGGATTCCTCGCCGCCTTCATGTCCACGGTCGCCACCCAGCTCAACTGGGGAGCCTCCTACCTGGTCTCCGATTTCTATCGCCGCTTTCTGCGTCCGCAGGCCAGCAACCGTCACTATGTCGTGGTCTCGCGGCTGGCTACCGTGCTACTGGTGTTGGCCTCCGCCTGGGTCTCGGTCCACCTTGAATCCATCGCCAGCGGCTGGCAGGTCGTCATGGAGATCGGCGCCGGAACCGGAGCCGTCTATCTCCTGCGCTGGTACTGGTGGCGCATCAATGCCTGGTCGGAAATTTCCGCCATGGCCTGTTCGCTGGCCGTCACCGTCACCCTCAACGCCGTCCATCCTTTCCACGGCTCCTCGCCGGTGCTCTTCGCCAAAACCGCGCTCACCACCACGGTCATCACCACCATGGTCTGGCTCGCCGTTACCCTGCTCACACCCGCCGAACCCCGCGCAACTCTCGAAGCCTTCTACCGCCTCGTCCGTCCCGACGTCCGCGGCTGGCAACCCATCGCCGCCCAACTGGTACCCGACGCCATCGTCCCTACGCGCGACCTTGGCCGTAACCTCACCGCCTGGCTGCTCGGCTGCGCCATGGTCTACCTCTGCCTATTTGGCACCGGCAAACTCCTGCTCCACCACCCCGCCCAAGGGTTCACCCTGCTCACACTCTCCGCCCTCAGCGCCATCGCCCTCTACCGCGCCTTCGTCGCAGGATTTGAGAAGGAGCCGGACGCAACCATTGAACCACCCGATTAATCAGCGCATTTTGTGGATCGTTGACACATGGACTGTCATGAAATAGAGTGTGCTAACGCTTGAGTGCACTTCGGGAGACCGGGGTCGAAACACGCACACCGAAGTAAGCATCAAATCAAGTAGACGCTTGAATCTTTGTGCGGCAATGCTGCATAGAGCCAAAACGAGGGGGCCATGACGACCATAGAGTTCGCTAAACTGCTTGAAAAAGCCAAGGGAATAAGGATGTCGAGCTGTGACCGTGAACAGCAAAGACGAAGCTTTGCGTACGGGAACGCGAACATCGAAAACGAAGCTGTGACGAGGAAAGTGATCGACGAAGTTGCCGAAAGAATGGTGAGGGAACCCGGCCTGAGTGACCTGATCTCTGAAAGTGCTAGGGATGACCAAAGAAAACGGTAGCGAAAAGCCTGGTAATCCATCACAACAAAATCGACAGAGCCGAACAGTTAAGCGAGAACGATTCAAGCCTCTGAGTGAACCTGAAAAAGCCAACCAGGAGGCACTAAATACCCTCCGTCAATATGACAGGATGGTCGAGATTATCAATGAAGCGCTGCGCTCCCCGCAGCGCTTTCGTCTTCGTCCCTCGGCTATTCAGGAGTTGAATCGTATCTCGATAAACAACCTTGAAGCTGAAGCCGGCAGATGGCGCAACGAACCAATCGTTATCGAAGGCAGCGGGCATCAGCCGCCGCCATGGGAAGAAGTGCCGAAGCATGTAGACGACCTGTGCGACTACGTGAACGACAATTGGGACGTTCGCAGCCCGTTCCATCTGGCAGCATACGTAATGTGGCGACTGAATTGGATTCACCCCTTTGTTGACGGGAACGGTCGCACGACACGCGCTCTGTCCTACTATGTGCTCTGCGTGAAACTCGGGTTTCACATCCCAGGTGTTACGACAGTTCCGGAGATGATCGCGGGAGACAAGGGGCCCTATTATGAAGCTCTCGAAGCAGCGGACGCGGCGGACAAGACAGGCTCTTTAGACGTTTCAGAGATGGAGTACTTGCTTAGCGAATTGTTAGCTCGGCAGATGGTTCTCGCCCTTCAGCATGGCGACGCGCCAAACACCCACGACCCTGTGGCGAGCACGAAGTTACAGGTCGGGAGAATGAGGCCCAATGAGCCGAGGCGACGAAGCACAGAGGCACTTCGCTCCGACCTTGCTGCAAAAGTAGGTGTAGTGTGCGGAGTTATGGCGCTACTGTTTTTTATGTCCCTCGTAGTTATGAGTGCTTGGGGGGTTCATAGTGCCACACGAAGCGCGATATCTTGTTGTCATAGTCCTGGCGCTCTCGGGCGCACTTTCAGTAGGACTCATTGGCGGCAATGCTAGCGCGCGTGGCGCAATATCGGTCCCATTCTTAAATGAAAACCCGTTAGCTGTTGCATTTACAGGGGCGGCCGCTGTTCTTGTGGGCCTGCTCGTCCTAGGCAGCCGACTTTTTATGTAAGGTGCTGCCGCCTCCGATTCATCCCACGCATCCCACAACCGCCCGCAGTTGACGAGTGCGGGACTACCGAGCCAAACAGCGGCTATGATTTGGTAGATTGTTTAAATCCAATTTTTGAGTTGTAAATTCGTCCAACATGATCACTTCCCCAACTCCCGCTGAAGTTCTCATCCGCGCCTTTCGTCCCGGAGACGAACTCGCCTTCCGCCAACTCAACGAAGCCTGGATCACCCGCTTTTTCGTCCTTGAAGCCAAGGACAAGGCCACCTTGGGAGATCCGCAGAAGTACATTCTCCAGCCTGGCGGCCAGATTCTCTTTGCCCAGCGCGCCGCCGAACTCGTCGGATGCTGCGCTCTCATGCGCCTGGCGCCCGACTCATTCGAGGTCGCCAAAATGGCCGTCGCCGAATCCGCCCAGGGCCACGGCATCGGCCACCTGCTGATGCAGGCAACCATCGATCTGGCGCGCAACCTTGGCGCCCGCCGCTTGTACCTGGAAACCAACTCCAAGCTCGCGCCCGCCCTTGGCCTCTACGCCAGCTTCGGCTTCCGCCTCATCCCCGAGGACACGCTGCCACCTTCGCCTTACACCCGCGCCGACGTCCGCATGGAGTTACTCCTCGGCTGACCCTCATCGAACCGGCGATGGGGCGCGTTCCGCCTTTTTCGGGGTGGGCGGGGCAGTGGGCTGGGTCTTTGTCCGTTTCCCTTTCTTCACCCCTTCCGGCTCGAACACCGCGCGATTCTTCGGGTCGGCCGCCATCGCCCGGCAGACGTTCATAAACGCCACCCCTGCGTGAGACAGCGTTGCCCCCTTGCGGGTCACCAGCCGCAGCGTCCTCTCCAGCCGCAGCTCATCTACGGTCACCGCCACCAGTTCGCCACGTTGCAACTCGCCTTCCACGCTCATCCTTGGCATCAGCGCAACCCCGTTGCCCATGCGCACGAATTCCTTGATGCTCGAAAGTGTCGGCAACTCCACGTCCATGTGCAGCGTGGTGCGAGTCTTCTTGAAGGCGTCGATCACCTTGTTCCGCAGTGGCGAAGTCACGTTATGCGCCACAAACGACTCCGCTCCCAGATCATGAATGCTCACCTTTTCGGCCGCCGCCAGCGAGTGCCCCGGATACACCACGAACACCAGATCGTCGCGGTAAAAAATCGTCGAACTCAACTGCTCGTCTTCCGGCTTGAATGACAGCGCCCCAAACTCCACCCGGTGCATCAGGATCTGCCTTGCCACGTCTCCCGACAGGGTGCGCTGAACCTGGATTTTGATCGACGGGTGCATCCGGTGGTAAAGGTGCAGCGCCGGCAGCAGACACAGCGAGGTGAACTCGTTGGCCGCCACCGTCAGCTTGCCTTCATGCAGACTGCGCAACTCGGTTATCGCGTCGCGTGCCCGCTCCCGTAGATTCAGCAGTTCTTCGGCGTATTCCAGCAGGACCTTGCCCGCCGCCGTCATTGTGCCATCGCGCGAGGAGCGTTCGAATACCTTCTCGCCCACCGTCTCCTCCAGCTTGCCGATCGTCTGGCTCACCGCCGACTGGGTGCGGTGCAACCGTAGCGCCGCGCGCGAAAAGCTGTGCTCCTGCGCGACCGCAACGAATGCTTCCAGTTGATAAAGGTCCATCATTAGCCATCCATAACAGAGAATTAACCCTGCTTATTAAATCATAATTCCTTATGCATAGAAAAATAAAAGTAGTTTGACTAATGTCTCTCTGCGGCCGAAGGTAATCAGATGGACCCCGACGTGGTTGCCCCATCCGAGCAAGTTCTCATCTTTGACACCACCCTGCGCGATGGCGAGCAGTCGCCCGGCTGCAGCATGAACACGGATGAAAAGCTGGCCGTCGCTCACCAGCTCGAGCGCCTTGGGGTTGACATCATCGAGGCTGGTTTTCCGGTCGCCTCGCGCGGTGATTATGAAGCCGTCGAGCGTATCGCCGGCGAGATTCGCCACGCCCGCATCGCCGCCCTTGCCCGCTGCGTCCGCAATGACATTGAAGTCGCCGCCCAGGCCCTGAAGGGCGCCGCTCGTCCGCGCATTCACACCTTCCTGGCCACCAGTGACATTCACCTCGCCTTCAAGCTCAAGATTTCCCGTCAGGACGCTCTGCGCCACGCGCGCGACTCGGTCGCCTACGCCCGTTCGCTCTGCGATGACGTGGAATTCTCGCCCGAGGACGCCACCCGCTCCGACCCGGATTTCCTCTGCGAAGTGTTGCAGGCGGTGGTCGATTCCGGCGCCACCACGCTCAACATTCCGGACACTGTCGGCTACACCATGCCCGCCGAGTTCGCCCGCCTCATCGAGAGGATTCGCCACACCGTCCACGGCGAAAACCTTGTCATCTCCGCCCACTGTCACAACGATCTCGGCATGGCTGTCGCCAACTCTCTGGCGGCCATCGCAGCCGGCGCCCGGCAGGTCGAGTGCACCATCAACGGCATTGGCGAGCGCGCTGGAAACGCCGCCGTCGAAGAGTTGGTCATGGCTTTGCATGTCCGCCCTGACGTCTATCCCTTTTCCTGCGCCGTCGACCGCTCCCAGCTTTACGCCGCCAGCCAGATGCTCTCCCGCACCCTGGGCTTCCAGGTGCAACCCAACAAGGCCATCGTCGGACGCAACGCCTTCGCCCATGAAGCCGGCATCCACCAGCACGGCGTCCTCAGCAATCCGCTCTGCTATGAGATCATGACTCCGGAATCGGTCGGCATGCCCGCCAATCGCATCGTCCTGGGCAAGCACTCCGGACGCCACGCCCTGATGCATCGCTTCACCGAGCTGGGCCTTGATGTCGCTGGCGATGAGATTGATGCTCTCTACGCCAAGTTCACTCACTTGGCCGATCGCAAGAAAAAGGTTTACGATCAGGACTTGATCTCGATGGTCATCACCCATCGCGGTCCCCTCGCCAACGCGGCGAATTTGGTGGCGGCACAACAATAATGAAATTGAACATAGCGGTACTTCCCGGGGATGGAGTTGGACCTGAGGTCACGCGTGAAGCAGTGCGCGTCCTGCGTGCGGTTTCTGACTTCTGCGGCTACGATTTTCGTTTTGAAGAGTATCCCATTGGTGGCCAGGCCTCGCTCGATCTCGGCTCGCCCTTCCCGGCGCAAACCAGGGAACGATGCCTTGCCGCCAGCGCCGTGCTGCTGGGCGCGGTCGGTGGCCCGCAGTTTGATTCGCTGTCCGCCGAACGGCGGCCCGAGGCTGGCCTGCTCGCCTTGCGCCAGGCCCTTGGCTGTTTCGCCAATCTGCGTCCCGCCATCGCCTTTGAGTCCATCTCCGGCTGCTCTCCGCTGCGTCCCGAGCGCATCCTTGGCGCCAACATTCTCATCGTGCGCGAACTGCTCGGCGGGCTCTATTTCGCCGAGCCGCGCGCCTTCGACGTGGCCAGCAAAAGCGCCTGGAACACCATGCGTTACAGCGAGCAGGAGATCGAACGCGTCGCCCGCGTCGCCTTCAAACTCGCCCAGGGCCGCGGCAAGAAGCTGGTTTCCGTCGATAAGGCCAATGTCCTTGAGACTTCCCGCCTCTGGCGTCAGGTGGTCACCCGCATCGCCGCCGAATTCACCGACGTTGCGCTCGAGCACGCCCTGGTTGATTCCTTCGCCATGAACGTCATCACCTACCCCACCCGCTATGATGTCGTGCTCACCGAAAATCTCTTCGGAGACATTCTCTCCGACGAGACCGCCGTGATCGCCGGCTCGCTCGGCATGTTGCCCTCGGCCAGCATCGGCGGCAAGGTCGATCTCTACGAGCCCATCCACGGCTCCGCTCCTGACATTGCCGGCAAGGGGATCGCCAACCCCATCGGCGCCATCGCCTCCGCCGCCATGCTGTTGCGCCACACCGCCAAGCTTAATAATGAAGCCGACTGCATCGAGGCCGCCATCGACCAGGTGCTCAAATCCGGCATGAGGACCGCCGACCTGTTGCCGCCCGCCGAACGCGCCCGCGCCGCCAGCACCGCGGAAATCGGCCAGCGCATCGCCGAAGCCACGGTCGACGCGCTGAATTCGCGCATGGCATACTTTGCCGTCTGAGGTTTCTAAGTTGAACACGCTCTCTGCTTCCGCCTCGCCCCAAACTTTGTTTGCAAAGTTGTGGGCCGCCCATCTCGTCTGCCAGCAGGAGCCGCAGCCTGCTCTGCTTTATATCGATCTTCACCTCGTGCACGAGGTCACTTCGCCCCAGGCATTCGAGGGTCTGCGCCTGGCCGGCCGCAAAGTCCGGCGTCCCGATCTCACCTTCGGCACCGTCGATCACAACGTACCCACCACGGCAGCCGAGCGCTTCCACATCCTGGATCCCATCGCCGCCCAGCAGATCAACACCCTGCGCCACAACTGCGCCGAGTTCGGCGTCCGGCTGGCCGACGTAGGCTCGGCCGAGCAGGGAATCGTGCATGTCATCGGCCCCGAGCTTGGCCTCACCCTGCCCGGCAAAACCATCGTCTGCGGAGACAGCCACACCAGCACCCACGGCGCCTTCGGAGCTCTTGTCTTCGGCATCGGCACCAGCGAAGTCGAACACGTCCTGGCCACCCAGACGCTGCAACAGAAACGTCCTGGATCGATGCTGATCAATGTATCCGGCGCGCTGCCCGCGGGCGTCACCGCCAAGGATCTTGCCCTCGGCATCATCCACCAGATTGGCATCGACGGGGGCACCGGCTGCGCCATCGAGTACGCCGGCCCTGCCGTCCGCGCTCTCTCCATGGAGGGCCGCATGACGCTCTGCAACATGAGCATTGAGAGCGGCGCCCGCGCCGGCATGGTCGCTCCCGACGAAACCACCTTCGCCTGGCTCAAGGGACGCGCCCATGCACCAAAGGGCGAGCACTGGGACAAGGCCGTCGCCTACTGGCGCACCCTGCCGAGCGATCCCGGCGCGCAGTTTGATCGCGTCGTGGAGTTCGATGCCTCCGCGCTTCAGCCCTGGGTTACCTGGGGCACCTCGCCCGGAATGTCTGCGCCCGTCAACGCCAGCGCCCCGCGTCCCGAAGATGGCAAGGATGAGACCGAAAAGCTCGCCATCGCACGCGCTCTTGAGTATATGGGCATCGAACCCGGCCAGCGCCTCAGCGCCCTCGCCATTGACCGCGTCTTCGTCGGCTCCTGCACCAATGGCCGCCTGGAAGACCTGCGCGCAGCCGCCCGCGTCCTCAAGGGATACAAGATCAGTCCCGCGGTTCAGATGCTCGTTGTTCCCGGCTCGGAGGCCGTCAAATCCATGGCCGAGAGCGAGGGACTGGACCGCATCTTCCGCGACGCCGGGGCCGAATGGAGGGAGCCCGGCTGCTCCATGTGCCTGGGCATGAATCCGGATATTCTCTCGCCCGGCCAGCGTTGCGCCTCCACCAGCAACCGCAACTTCGAGGGACGCCAGGGACGCGGTGGCCGAACCCATCTCGTCAGCCCGGCCATGGCCGCCGCCGCCGCCGTCGCCGGACACTTCACCGACGTCCGCCAGTGGAAATACAAGGAGTAGCTTCCATGCAGCCAATGCGCATTCATCGTGGCCAGGTCATTCCACTGGACCGCGCCAACATTGACACCGATCAGATTATTCCCAAACAGTTCCTCAAGCGCATCGAGCGCACCGGCTACGGCCCGTTCCTCTTTAATGACTGGCGTTACGACTCCGCCGGCCATCCCAATCCGGACTTCATCCTGAACCGCGAGCCTTACAGCCACGGCAGTATTCTGCTGGCCGGAAAAAATTTCGGTTGCGGCTCCTCGCGCGAGCACGCGGCCTGGGCGCTCATCGATTTCGGCATTCTCGTCGTTATCGCTCCATCGTTCGCCGACATCTTCCACACCAACGCCGCCGCCAACGGACTGCTCACGGTCGCCCTGCCGGAGTCCGTCATGGCGGAACTCTTCGCTCGCGCCGCAGCCACGCCCAACTACCAGCTCACGGTCAACGTCGAATCCCTCACCGTCTCCGATGATACCGGCTGGAGCACCAGTTTTCCGCTTGACCCGTTCCGCCAGCATTGTCTCCTGAACGGCCTCGACCAGATCGGCATCACCTTGCAGAAGGAGCAGCTCATCACCGATTACGAAGCTCGCACCGCTCCCTACTAGAGCCATTTCAGGGTGGATGCAGCGCTTATCCCGACCTGTGGCGGAAGCCTTGTTGCCCCGATTTTTGCAGTTGCTCTAGTTCGCGCAGTTGTTCTTGCTTTTGTCTTTGTTTTTGAGGGTGTCATTCTGAGCGCGGCGAAGGACCCCAGCGACGCTGAAGTATCCACTGCGGTTTCGTTCTTTTCAGCTACCCCGGCGGGACGCTACTGATCTTTTCCTTTCCTCCGTTGACAGCCTCCATCGTCTTCCGCTAAAGTTTCTGTCAGAGTTTATGCACACCACTCGATTTACTTTCGGTTTCTTTGCTTACCGCGACTTTACCTCGCGGCCGGCCAGGACGGTGTGCGCTTCTGATTTAAGGCTCTAGACTTCGCACATACTTTCTTCACCGGCCGCGATCCCAGATCGCGGCCTTTGTGTTTTTGCGCCAATCTCAATCAAGGAGAGCAACACCATGACTCAGGCCCTTCAACAACAGCGCACCGTGATTGACGAACTTGATCTTGAACTTCTCCGCCTCATCAACCGCCGGGCCCAGGCCGTGGCTGAAATCGCCCGCCTCAAGCTCGAACACAGCTTGCCCGTATCCGACGAAGCCCGCGAAGCCGCTATCCTGAACGCCGTCCTCCAGAGCAACTCCGGGCCCCTCAACGCGGCCAGCTTGCGCCGGATCTTCGGCTCCATCCTCGCCGAAAGCCGCCGTCTCCAGTATCATCTGGGAGCCGAGTCCTCATGCACGCAATAGCCAGCTCAGCCCGCATCGCCTTTCAGGGAGAGCCCGGAGCCTTTAGCCAGCTCGCCGCCCGCAAGCTGCTTGGTGACCAGGTTGTCACCGTCGCCTGCGCCACTTTCGAAGCGCTGTTCGACTCTATCGCCCAAGGCCGCGCCGATCTCATCCTCGTTCCCCTGGAGAACACTCTCGCCGGTCCCGTGCTGCGCTGCTATGACCTGCTGTACCAGGGTGCGCTCACCATGACCGGCGAAGTCGTCCTGCGCATCAGTCACTGCGTCATCGGCTGCCCCGGCGCGTCGCTTGGCGGCGTGCGCCGCATCCAGTCTCACCCCGTCGCCCTCGCCCAGTGCGAGAATTTTTTCGCCGCCCATCCCGCCATCTCGAAGGCCGTGGCCGAGGACACTGCCGGCAGCGTCCGTCAGATCATGGAGGTCCGGGACCCAACTCTGGCCGCCATTGCCAGCGACTTCGCCGCCCGCCAGTACGGCGCCCAGATCCTTGCCTCCGCCGTCGAAGACGATCCCAACAACTTCACCCGCTTCGCCCTGCTCCAGGCATCCGCCGACGCCCCTGAAACCATCCCTGGCGCCGATGCCACAACCCTGGTCCTCACCGTCGCCAACCTGCCTGGCGCGCTCTTCCACGCGCTCGAGCCGTTCGCCCGCAACTCGGTCGATGTCATGAGCCTGGTCAGCCGTCCCCTTGTCGGAGCACCGTGGCACTATCGATTTTTTCTCGAAGTCGCCGCTGCTGCCTCCGACCCTCGCATGATGCGCGCCCTGGCCGAGCTCCAGTCGCGCACCGTTGAGCTGCGCCTGTTCGGCTCCTATCGCTCCGGCAAAACCTAGCCGCCGCCGCTTCGGGCCAACCTGCCTAGCGATGCAATCGCTGGGGAAAGAAGCTCCGTGTACCCCGGCAGACTGATGTTGCGCGGTTAGGGCAGGAGGCCGTGGGGAGGATTGACGCAATCCGGGGGCCTCCCGCAGGCCCCTAGATTGGAGATGTTTCTGAGTTGGAATGCCAGGAGCGTTAGGGACGTGCCGCTATCACAGAGTCCTGTCGCGAGGGTGAGAAACGGCCGTGCAAGATGCTCGCCACAGAAGCGGCCTTTGCCCATGCGCTTTGACTCCTGTCAAGTCTCAGGTCGCAGTAGGACTGCGGCGGTCTCAGGTCCGCTCCGAGATCCGTACCCAACAGGTGATTGATTTCTGACAGGCTTATGGGGTTCGTGTATGGGAACACGTCCTCAAGTTCGATGGCGCTCACCTCTGCAGCTATACCGACGTAAGCGGCAAACTCGTTTGAGGTGCATCCAAGGCTTGCGTGGAATCGAGACCATATATCCGAGGGGGCGCCGGACGTCACCGAGCGCACTCTGGCCTCCCCTACAAGCGCTTTTTGGGGGCTGGAAGAGTAGAGGATCGCCTTGCAGCCTATCCATTTTCCAGAGAACTTCTTCCGTATTTCGAAAATCTTGGAGCCGGCAAGAATCCGCGCCGCGTATTGCGGCTTCATGCTAACCAATAGGTCCCCGCCCAGCGAGTACCCGCTCACACTGAATTTTGCTGTCAGTTCCTGCAATCGATCCAAAGCTGCAACGCGCACCACAGCATGTGGAGCTGAACAGACTAATTCGGTGTCTCCATTGCGGTATTGGCGGCTCGATTTTGCGGCACGCTTGAATCCAAACGATTCAAAGAACTTCATCCTGGATTCCCACAAGCTCTCTGGCAAAGTGAAATGGATCTCCTTGGAAAGGTGTCGCGTCTCCAGCGTCATCTGAGTAAAAAAGACCTGTCCAAGGTCCATATCCTGAAAGTCGCGCTCGACTCGCAGATGGCAGAACTTAGCGCTCTGACCAAGCTTCAGGACGGCAGCGGCGATTGGCTTCTCTCCCTCGTAGGCTACCCAAGCTGCTCGCTCAGAGGATCTCAGTCCGGGCACGACCTTTTCGGCGATCCATCGCCCGATGCTCGGATACATCTCCTCGCTGGACCTGATCATGCCAGTCAGAGTCTTGAGTTCGTCCGATTGTGCGCGGGCATCGGCTTCTCCCAATCTCACAATTCGGAAGTTCGCTGCGAGCGGGAACAAGGAGCCGGATCGTTCATTTCTTTTCTGCTTCAACACTGCCATCACCATTCCTTTTGATGTTTTCCGGCCAATCCGCGAAGAACTTGGACAGCTTCAAATCTTGACTACTATATCCTTTTTTTTCCTCTTCCTCTTCTTCATGTGTCAATTCCGGTGGGTCCAGTGACATCCTGTAGAAGATCAGATTCGCCATCTTTTCCTGGTCGCCAAGGCTGACAGGTACTTGATGTCCCCTCACCTCAAATATCAACGGGGTCCCTTTCGTGCCATCCTCCCGATAAAGTCCGAAAAATGGATGAACGAAACCGGCATAATGTATTCGCATTTCCCCCATCGTTTCGTCGCTTGCACGGCAGTAGATTGCAACTCCTTTGGGGACGTGAAGCTTCTCCTTTGACCTCAGTATGTAGAAGCGGTCCGGCTCTATCAACAGCCGTTTGGAACCGTCGGCCATCTCGACGTCCCAATAGTCGCACGGGTCAGGTCTAGTCGCGTCTTTCATGAGCGGAACGGCGGCGTGCGTTTTCTCCAGTTTCTTAGAGCGGAACGCAACACCCTTACAGGGATATCGTTTTACTGGATTTCCAATAATAGCATCTGTCAAACTGACTCTCAGGGCTCCATCCCGGTGCTCGGGGTCGAAAAAAACTGTTCGAAACAGCTTCTCTTCCTTAATCACAGCATCATCCGGCTTGCCGTAGAAAAACCGGAGCTGAGATAAAGATTCACCGGCCCTGACTTTGACTTTGAACGTAATCGGCGTTATCTCGAGAAACATCTCTCCCGACGCATTTTCTAATCCATACGGGTCAAAACTTTCATAAGTTTGCATCCCATCGACAATGAGCCTTGCGAGGACGTCGACACGCCCCACTGTGCTTTTGGCTGTGGCTTGTCCATAGATCGCTTTCGAATTGCGGAGTCCGGCCTCGAGTTTTTCCTGCAACTTGAATACGTAGGTAGTTCGCTGTTCCAGTTCGTAGATGCCGTCTTCAGGGCGCGAAAGTTTCTTGGCGAGACCGTCCATTTCTATTAACTGGAGGTAGGAGTTCGTCGATGCCGTTCTGAACGGCTTTACGGAGCCGTTCAACATCTGGTATGCCTCGTTTGCTAACGAAAGGTCGATCGAAGAGTGGCCAATCTTAGGCTTCTTTCCGCTATAGCTGATATACCCTTCCTTTATTAATGCATCCATTTGGTCCCTGTTGAGCACACCAGGTACCCACGCATCCCATGGATCTGCCATTCAGGCACCTACCTTTTTCCCAAAACGAAGAATTTTTCAGGAACCATGATGCTGCTAACGCCCCTCGTCAACAAGTACCTTTGTGTGAAACAGCTCTGGCCGAGTGTTTTGGGGAAATTGCGGCTCGTCTTTCCCTCACACCTTCAATTCGACTTCGGTGGCGCCGCCGCCGCCCTGGTTCTGCGGAGGCTCGGTGACTGCGATGACCTGGGGGTGGGATTTGAGGTAGTGGCGGAGAGCTTTGCGGAGGATGCCCATGCCGGAACCGTGGATGATGCGGATGCGGGAAAGTCCGGCGAGGAACGCGCGGTCCACAAACTTTTCGACTTCGGCGGTGGCTTCGTCAACGTTGCGGCCAATGACGTTGAGTTCGGTGGGGGCCGAGGCGTCGTCGTCGCGCAGGCGGACGTTGATGCCTTTGCTGCGGGC
>CAZQDD010000026.1:0-56809 GCA_964591805.1 uncultured Acidobacteriaceae bacterium
TGTGCTCGTGCAGTTGACGGCCACGCAGGTTGTACTTTTCTTTTGCCAGCACCACAATGGAGCGGCCTTCCGGCGTCTCATCGGCCAGCGAGGAAAGCTGCGCCGCGTCCGCCAGTTCCGCCTCCGATACTCCCGGCGCGGCGACAAATCGCGAGGCCTGGCGATTGCCCAGGGTGATGGTTCCCGTCTTGTCGAGCAGCAGAGTGTTGATATCGCCGGCGGCTTCCACGGCGCGTCCTGACATGGCAAGGACGTTGTGCTGCACCAGACGGTCCATGCCCGCAATGCCAATCGCCGAGAGCAGTCCGCCAATGGTGGTAGGAATCAAGCAGACGAGCAGTGAGACCAGCACGAATACGGTTTGCGGCGAGCCCGAATAGATGGCAAACGGCTGCAAGGTCACCACCGCCAGCAAGAAGACAATGGTGAGTCCGGCGAGCAGAATGTTCAGCGCAATTTCATTCGGAGTTTTCTGCCGCTCGGCGCCTTCGACCAAGGCAATCATGCGGTCCATGAAGGTCTCGCCGGGGTTGGAGGTAATCTTCACCTTGATCTGGTCAGACAGCACGCGTGTGCCGCCGGTTACCGCCGAACGGTCGCCGCCGGATTCACGAATCACCGGGGCTGACTCGCCGGTGATCGCCGATTCATCGACCGACGCGATGCCGTCGATGATCTCGCCGTCCCCGGGAACAAACTCTCCGGCTGACACCACCACCACGTCCTCCGCCCGCAGGACGGAGCTTGCCACCTGCTCCACCGTTCCATTGGCGCGCAGGCGGTTGGCGACGGTTTCCGAGCGAGCCTTGCGCAAGGTGTCCGCCTGCGCCTTGCCGCGCCCCTCGGCCATGGCCTCGGCAAAGTTTGCAAACAGCACGGTGAACCACAACCAGAGGGTGATTTGAAGATTGAACTTGAATGCCTCATGCGGGCGCAGGATCAGAAGAATCGTGGTGATTACGCTGCCCACCTCTACTACAAACATGACGGGATTGCCCATCATCTTGCGGGGGTTGAGTTTGCGCACGGAACCGATGGCCGCTCCGCGAACGATCGCGGGATCCCAGATGGACTTGCGATTTTTCGATGTGCTCGACATGATTTGCCTAGAAAGCCTTTCCTGCGTTCATCATCAGGTGCTCAAGAATTGGACCAAGGCTGAGCGCTGGGAAAAAGGTCAACGCACCCAGAATCAGAATGACGCCAATCAGCAGCACGCTGAACAGTGGCGTGGTCACCGGAAACGTACCCACCGACGGCGGAACGTACTTCTTCCTCGCCAGGCTGCCGGCGATGGCCAGCATCGGAACCTTCATCAGGAAGCGCCCACCCAGGGCCGCAAACCCAATCGCGATGTTGTACCAGGCAGTGTTCGCGTTCAAACCGCCGAACGCCGATCCGTTGTTCCCTGCTGCCGAGGTAAACGCATAGAGAATTTCGGAAAGTCCGTGCGGTCCCGGATTGGCAATGGCCCAGGTGCCGAACGGCTTTATGCTGGAAACTGCCGTCAATGTCAGGATGATGAGAGGAAAGATGAGCGCAAACAACATGGCCATTTTCACCTCATATCCCTCGATCTTCTTGCCCAGATATTCCGGCGTTCGCCCGACCATCAGCCCCGCGATGAACACGGTGAGCACGACAAAAATCATCATGCCGTACATGCCCGAGCCAACTCCGCCAAAAATAACCTCGCCCAGCGAGATGTTCACCAGTGGAACCAATCCCCCCAAAGGAGTGAACGAATCGTGCCAGCTGTTGACCGCCCCGCAACTGGTGTCCGTGGTGGCCGTGGCAAAGAGTGCGGAATTGGCGATGCCGAAGCGCACCTCTTTGCCTTCCATGTTTCCACCCGGTTGCAGCGCGCTCACCTGCTGATCCACGCCGTGCAGGAGTGGATTGCCTCGCGCCTCCGCCCAGTAGGCCACCATCACTCCGGCCAGGAACAGCGCCGCCATCGCGCCCCACATCGCCCAGCCATGCCGCTGCGAACCGGTCATGCGGCCCAGGGTGTAGGTGAGTCCCGCGCCAATGGCGAAGATGGCAAACATCTCCAGCAGGTTGGAGAGGGGCGTTGGATTCTCAAATGGATGCGCGCTGTTGGCGTTGAAGAAACCGCCGCCGTTGGTGCCAAATTCCTTGATGAACTCCTGCGAAGCCACCGGTCCCTGCGCAATCGTCTGGTCGGTGACCGTATCCATCACCGGCTTGCCGTCCGCGCCCACCGTGGGCTTGCCATCGCTTCCCAGGTGCGGCACCTGCTGCGGCTCCACCAGCTTCACGGTGTCATAGGGGCGCAGATTCTGCACCACCCCCTGCGACACCAGCGCCAGTGCGCCAATCACGCAGAATGGCAGCAGCACCCAGAGCGAGGCGCGCACCAGGTCCACCCAGAAGTTTCCGATCGTCTTCATCTCGCGCCGCGCCACGCCACGAATAAACGCAATGGCCAGCGCGATGCCAGTCGCCGCGGAAACAAAGTTGTGATACGCCAGACCCACCATCTGGGTGAAATAGCTCATCGTGGTTTCACCCGAGTAGGCTTGCCAGTTCGTGTTCGTCGTAAACGACGCCGCCGTGTTCCACGCCAGGTTCGGCGGACTGACGGCTCCCAGCTTTTGCGGATTGAATGGCAGGTAGCCCTGCACCCGCTGGATCAAGTAGAGCAGCAGCATGGAGACAAGGCTGAACAGCAGCATGGAGACCGCATACTCAGTCCAGGCCATTTCCTGTTTCTCATCCACGCCGGTGGTCCGGTAGATCAGCTTTTCTATCGGCCGCAACACCGGATCCAGAAACGTCTTTTCATGGTTGAACACGCGCGCCATGAATACGCCAAGCGGCTTTGTGACGGCAAAAATCAGCAGCAGGAAAAACGCGATTTGCAACCACCCATTTGCGGTCATATCAGAATTTCTCCGGACAAAGCAGCGCGTAGAGCAGGTACGCCAGCATCAGCCCAGTCACCACCAGCATGATGATCGCTTCCATGTTTATCTCCCTCACCTGATCCGTTCACAAAAGTAAACATAGCCAATCGACAGCACGAAGAAGACAATCGTGATTAGCACGAACCCCAAATCCTGCATCCTTGCTCTCCTGACACGCAGCCACCCTTCCGTAAAACAGTGATTATCGCACCGTTCATGGAAGGTGATTGGCGATTCTACCTACCGATAGCGACTCGCGAGAATTTCTGGACGTCTCCAGATTTAGCAGCCACACTCTTTTCCCTCGCTGCCACCGCCAAATTCTGCGACCTGCGGCAACTCCCCGGAAACCTTGTACGGGTTTGCATCGCGCAGATCGAGCAGCGCAAGCCGGGTGGCGGCGATCATTCGGCTGCGCTCCTGCGGCGAGATTTCAGCCCACTCCGGGCTCGCGGCCGCCCCTAATCCAAAGTCGGGTGCAAGCGCCTCGCGATAGCGGTGGACCAACATCGCCAGTTTTTCGGGTGAAACTGTTTCGACAAACATAGGCCCCCCTACGCTCCCTTGGACACGCGCTGTTGCTCGGATTGAAAATATGCGCTCCGCAAAGCCGAGGCGGGAATCGCCTGCCGCCTCACTCCGGACTCAACCAGCCTGAGCCCCCGGGCCGCGTCAGCTGAGTAACTGCGATGCGCGGCGATGCTTTTAGCTGCGTGCGCCGAGCGCCTTTTTGCGGCTCTGATGTCGGCATCAAGTGCGAAAATAAATCGCAGCATGAGCGCAACCGCCGCCATGCCGATTAAAAGGAATGTCCCCAGGACCAACATGCGAACCTCCACGCTGGACGGGCCTTGAAGCCAGCCCCGCCCAGCCCTCAGTTCGATTGGATAACATCGGGTCTAAAACACACATAAAGAGTGTCTTAATAGTTCCTAAACGCGGTGGCAAAAAAAAAGAAAGTCAGAAATCAGGCAGGAAACATTCGCGCTTCAGCCTGCCGCCAGCGCCAGGCAAACTACTTCGGATCCCCGGGTTCAAAGCGGTATCCTACCCATTTCTCGGTCACAAGATAGTGAACCGAGCCATCCTCGGGCTCCAGTTTTTTCCGCAGATGATTCATGAACACGTGCAGGTATTCCGGCTGCTGGGTGCTCATTCCGCCCCACACCGAGGCCAGCAGAGTGCGATGGGTGATCACCCTGCCGGGATTTTTCGCCAGGTAGCTGAGCAGATCGAATTCCTTCGGGGTCAGACGCACTTCCCGTCCCCGCACCGTCACCAGCCTGGTCAGCAGGTCGATATGAAAATCACCCGCTTCAATCTGGTCCGCATCCTCTTGCTGCGTTGGCAGCGACGCCCTGCGCAGCCCGGCGCGAACCCGCGCCACCAGTTCGTTCATGTTGAACGGTTTGGTCACGTAGTCGTCGGCGCCCGAATCCAGAGCCTCGACCTTGGGCCGTTCCTCGCCGCGGACCGAAAGCACAATGATGGGCACGCTGGACTTGGTGCGGATTCTGCGGCACAGTTCCAGCCCTCCCATGTTCGGCATGGACAGATCGGTAATGACCAGGTCCGGCGTCCATTGCCGCATCACCTCGAGCGCCTCGTCGCCGTCCGCAGCGCTTCTGACGCTGTAACCGTGGCTGGAGAGTGCGGTCCGCAGCACTCGCGTAATCTGCGGCTCGTCGTCCACCACCAGAATGTTACGCTGCACGTCGCCGTTGCTCGTGGTCATTTTGGCTCCTGGGTCACGATATGCACGTCCACCGCCGGCGCGTCCCGAAGAAATTCATGGATCGCCGAAAGATAGAGGAACCGCCTCCATCCAGTCAGCGCCGAGCGGCCAAAGACAACCTGCGTAATATGCTTTTCATGCACGATCTTGGCCACCTCCGACGCCACCTTTTTGCCCTTGGTCTTCACGATCTGCGCCCCCAGGTTCTCGGCAAAGCGTAAATTCTCCTGCAGGGTTCGCTGGTACTCTGGAGAATCGTCCCGGCCAATGTCCACGTACACCACAAAGAATTCCGCACCCGTCTTCTGCGCCATCCGGGCCGTGCGCGCGATGAGATATTGGGCGATGGGATTGGAACTGATGCAGACGGCGATCCGCTCCGTGATGGGCGTGCGGTTCTCCATGTGCTCTTTTTCCATGTAGATCTCAAGGCTGCGATCCACCACGTTTCCAACCTGGTGCAGCGCCAGTTCGCGTAGCGCGATGAGATTTCCGGGACGGAAAAAGTTCGCGAGGGCGCGGTCGCTGCGCTCCAGCGGATAGATGTCACCGCGCCGCATGCGCGCCTGCAGAGCCTCCGGAGTCAGATCGGCGAGGACAATCTCGTCCACCCGCTGCATCACCCAGTCGGGGACCGTTTCCCGCACGATGACGCCCGTAATGCGCCCCACCAGCGGCGTCACGCTCTCAATGTGCTGCACGTTCATGGTCGAAATCACATCGATCTGCGCGTCCAGCAGGTCCATCACGTCTTCATAGCGCTTGCGGTGCCGGCTGCCTTCGATGTTGGTATGAGCCAGCTCGTCCACCAGCACAATTTGCGGATGCAGTTGGAGAATTGCGTCCACATCCATTTCGTCAAACGTTGTGCCTTTGTAGACCAGCTGTTGTCGCGGCACCAACGGCAGTCGTCCGGCCAGCTCGGCGGTCGCCGGACGGCCGTGGCTCTCCACCACTCCAATGACGACATTTTCGCCGCGGCTGAAGCGCCGGATGCCTTCGCTCAACATGTTGTAGGTCTTGCCCACACCGGGAGCGTAGCCAAGGAAAAGCTTGAAAAGTCCTCGTTGCTTCGTTGGCGCGGTTTCTTCCAGCCACTGCTCGGGGGTCTTCGGCATTCAGCGCTTATTGTCAGGCAAGAACCCGAAATTGTCGAATACGTTACAATTCCGAGCTGTGAACAAGCTGCTGCAGATCAAAGCCATTCGTTACGCATCTTGCTGTGCTCTGGTTGGGGTGTTGGTCACTGTTTGCCGGCTCCTGCACGCCAATGCCAGTACCGCCGGATTTGCATTCCTTCTCGCCGTGCTGGTGGTCTCCGCCTCCTGGGGACTCAGCTGCGCGATCCTTCTCTCCGTCGTCGCAACCTTGGCTTACAATTTCTTTTTCCTGCCGCCCATCGGCACTTTCACGGTCGCCGACCCTCAGAATTGGATCGCGCTTTTCACCTTCCTGCTCACTGCCGTCATTGCCAGCCAACTGGCCGATCGGGCGCGCCGGGAGGCCGACAACGCCAACAGCCGCCGCCGTGAACTGGAGCAGCTCTATGCCTTCAGTCAGCAGATGCTGACGGCTGACAACGTACTCGGTCTCATCAATTCGATTCCTGTCAAGATTGTGAATATCTTTGACGCCACCTTCGCCGGAATGCTTTCCATGCACAGCAAAAAGGTGTACTACTCCGACCTGCGTGCCCAAACCCTGATTACCAGTGAAGATCTGCTGCGCGTCAGCAGCCGCAGCGAGCCGGTCACCGATCCCGCCAAGAACCTCCGCATCAGGCCTTTGCGCATCGGCCTCCGCTCCGTGGGAGCTCTCGCCGTGATCGGCGGAGACCTCTCCCCCGAGAGCATGGAGGCGATCGGCAGCCTGGTCGCCATCGCCATTGAACGCGCCGGGGCGGTGGAAAAGCTCGCCCATTCCGAGGCCGGGCGCGAAAGCGAGCGCCTCCGTTCCATTCTTCTCGATTCGGTCACGCACGACTTCCGCACCCCGCTTACCGCCATCAAGGCATCGGCGCAGTCGCTCCTGGGTGACGCCCAACTGGACGAAACCTCACGCCGGGAGTTGCTCACGATCATCAATGAAGAGAGCGACCGGCTGGACCGGCTGGTGGGCGAGGCGGCCCAGATGGCGCAACTCGACGCCCATGCCGTGGAGTTGCATCTCGAACCGCATCAAATCCGCGAGGCCATCGATGCCGCGCTCGAAACCAATCAGAATACCCTCGCCAGGCACGAGGTGAAGCTGAACCTGAGCGACTCCTTGCCCAGGGTAAAGATGGACCTGCGGCACACCGAGGAGATCCTTTCCCAGTTTCTCGATAACGCGGGAAAATATTCGCCGCCCGGCACCACCATCACCATCACCGCAGAGGTCCAGGGAAACATGCTGGTCACCAGCGTGGCGGACCAGGGACCGGGGATCGACGCCATCGACCAGAACATGGTCTTCGACAAGTTTTACCGCGGACGCGACCAGCGCCTGAGCGTGCAGGGCACCGGCATGGGCCTTGCCATCGCCAAGGCAATTGTGGAAGCGCACGGCGGCACCATCTCATTGACGACCCAGCCGGGCCGGGGTTCGGTGTTTTCCTTCACCCTGCCGCTGGCTCGATAAGGGAGCAGCCCGGCGCCGCCGGGAACCTGCTCAGTATTCGCGTAGCTGATGCTATTAGTTTTTTCGATTAGCCATTGACACAGAAGCCCAAATGACAGAGCATTTTAGAAACCGACCGCCCGGTCGGTTTTTCACATCATAAAGGAGCTTCCTTGGCCACAATCTTTTACGCCCACGACGCCAATCCCGACGCGCTCAAGCGCAAAACTATCGCTGTGTTCGGTTACGGCAGTCAGGGTCATGCCCAGGCGCTCAACCTGCGTGAAAGCGGTTACAACGTCATCATCGGCCTTGACCCCACGCGCGGCACCGCGCAACGCGCCCGTGAAGACGGTTTCGAGGTCGTTGCACCCGCCGAAGCAGCAAAACGCGCCGATTATCTCCAGATTCTCACCCCTGACGAGACCCAGGGCGAACTCTATGCCGAATCCATCCGGCCCTACCTCACCAAAGACAAGGTTCTCGGCTTTTCCCACGGTTTCTCCATCCACTTCAAGACCATTGTGCCTCCGGCCGACGTGGACGTTGTGATGATCGCTCCCAAGAGCCCCGGCCACCTGGTTCGCCGCCAGTACATGGAAGGCCGCGGCGTACCTTCTCTCATCGCCATCTATCAGGATGCCAGCGGCAAGGCGCACGAGCTGGCCCTTGCCTATGCCGATGGTATCGGTTCCACTCGCGCCGGGGTTCTGCAGACCACCTTCAAGGAAGAAACCGAGAGCGATCTGTTCGGCGAACAGGCCGTGCTCTGCGGCGGACTCACCTCGCTGATCAAGAAGGGTTATGAGACCCTGGTCGAGGCTGGCTACCAGCCCGAAATCGCCTACTTCGAGTGCTTGCACGAGGTGAAGCTGATCGTGGACCTGATCTACGAAGGCGGCCTGGCCCGCATGCGCTACTCCATCTCCAATACCGCCGAGTACGGCGACCTGACACGCGGCGAAGCCGTGGTCGGCGATCCCACCCGCCAGGCCATGAAGAAAGTACTGGTCGACATTCAGAGCGGCGAATTCGCGCGCGAATGGATCGCCGAATACCGGAGCGGCAATAAGAAATTCAATGCCCTTCGCGAGATCGAAAAGCAGCTCCCGATTGAAGCGGTCGGAGCCAAGCTGCGCTCCATGATGGACTGGCTGCCAGACGCCACCAAGAGCAACGCAAAGAAGGTGCCCAGCACGACCAAGGCATAAGATCGAAGCCGTTCTCCTTGCCGCGCGCCGCCAACGGCGCGCGGCGTTTTCTTACCCTTGTGGCTCGTCCCGCGACCGCGCCGGAATGGAACTCTCCATGGATCTGAAACATCGAAGCCGCAATATCACCGACGGCCGCGACCGCGCTCCGGCTCGCTCCATGTTCAAAGCTGTCGGGTTTAGTGACGCCGATCTGGCCAAGCCCCTCATTGGAGTCGCCAATACCTGGATTGAAACCATGCCTTGCAACTCCCATCTGCGGGAGCTCGGCGCCAAGGTGAAACAAGGCATCCGCCTTGCCGGCGGCACGCCCATGGAGTTCAACACGATTGCCATCAGCGACGGCGAGACCATGGGCACGGAAGGCATGCGCGCTTCGCTGGTCAGCCGCGAAGTCATTGCCGACTCCATCGAGCTTGTCTGCCGCGGCCAGCTCTTTGACGCCATCGTCTGCGTCGTCGGTTGCGATAAAACCATCCCGGCCGCCGCCATGGCCATGGCCCGCCTCAATATTCCCGGCCTCATCCTTTACGGTGGCACCATCGCCGCCGGCAGATACAAAGGCAAAGACGTCACCATTCAGGATGTCTTCGAAGCCGTGGGCGCCAATGCCGCCGGCAAGATCGGCGACGACGAGCTGAAGGCACTGGAAAACGTCGCCTGCCCGGGAGCCGGAGCCTGCGGCGGCCAGTACACGGCCAACACCATGTCCACCGTCATGGAGTTGATCGGCCTGTCGCCGATGGGATTCAACAGCGTTCCCGCCCTCTCTCCGGAGAAAGACAAGGTGGCCCTCGAGTGCGGCGAAGTGGTGATGAACCTGCTTCGCGCCAACCTTCGGCCCCTGGATATCCTGACCCTCAACGCGTTTGAGAATGCCATCGCGTCGGTGGCCGCCACCAGCGGTTCCACCAACGCCGTGCTGCACCTGCTGGCCATCGCGCGTGAGGCCGGTGTCGCGCTCGACATCGACGATTTCCAAACGGTCAGCGAGCGCACTCCGATCCTCGCCGACCTCAAGCCTTCCGGACGCTTTGTCGCCGCCGATGTGCACGCCGCCGGTGGCATCCGCCTGCTTGCCAGCCGCCTGCTGGCGCTCGGCCTGCTGCACGGCGACGCCATCACCGTCTCCGGCAAAACCATCGCCGCAGAAGCCGCCAGTGCGCAGGAAACGCTCGGTCAGGAGGTGATCGTCCCCTCCGGCCAGCCGCTCAAAAAGACGGGCGGCCTCGTTATCCTGCGCGGCAACATCGCGCCCGAAGGCTGTGTCGCCAAGATCAGCGGCCACGAGCGCCTCAGCCAGACCGGCCCGGCGCGCGTCTTTGAGAGTGAAGAGGAAGCCATGAACGCCGTCACCGGCAAGACCATCCGCGGCGGCGATGTGGTGGTCATCCGCAATGAAGGTCCCAAGGGCGGTCCCGGCATGCGCGAGATGCTCGGCGTAACCGCGGCCCTGGTCGGCGAAGGGCTCGGCGGCAGCGTGGCGCTCATCACCGACGGACGATTCAGCGGCGCAACCCGCGGCCTCATGATCGGCCATGTCTCGCCTGAAGCCGCGCTCGGCGGTCCCATTGCCGCAATCCGCGACGGCGATACTATCCACATTGACGTCGGCACCCGCAAAATCGAGCTCGACATCGATTCCGTAACCTTGCAGCAGCGTCTCTGCCAGGTCGTGCCGCGCCCGCCTGTCTACCGCAGCGGCGTCTATGCCAAGTACACCTCCCTGGTGGCCTCGGCGTCGCAGGGCGCCATCACCAATCCCGGCGCGGTGGCCGTGCGCAAATCGAAGTAGGTGGTTCCTTTCCGCGCGGGCGTCCAACCCTGGCGCCCGCATCTACGTTCGCCGTGAATCTCCCTGCCGGCGCCACGGCCGTCACCTCCCAAACATTGTTGGCCCTGTCTGCGCTTTTGGCCGATAATGTTCCATAGCTTCCACTTCTTACCGTAGGAACCCCATTCATGACTCAAATTCAGCAAGAAGACTTGATCCAGAGCGTCGCCGACGCATTGCAATTCATCTCCTACTATCATCCAGTCGATTTCATCCGCAGCCTCACTGCCGCCTACGAGCGCGAGCAGGCTCCTGCCGCCAAGGACGCCATCGCGCAGTTGCTGATTAACTCGCGCATGTGCGCCGAAGGTCATCGCCCCATCTGCCAGGACACCGGCATCGTCACCGTCTTCCTCAAGATTGGAATGGATGTTCACATCAACGGCGCCTTGTCTCTGGACGAAATGATCAACGAAGGCGTCCGCCGCGCTTACCTGCTGCGGGAGAACAAGCTGCGCGCCTCGGTGCTGGCCGATCCGGCGGGCGCACGCAAGAACACGCGCGATAACACCCCGGCCGTGGTCAACGTATCCATCGTCCCCGGCGACAAGCTCGATGTCATTGTGGCCGCCAAGGGCGGTGGCTCGGAAGCCAAGTCCAAGTTCGCCATGCTCAATCCATCCGACTCCATCGTCGAGTGGGTACTCAAGACCGTGCCCACCATGGGCGGCGGCTGGTGCCCGCCCGGAATCATCGCCCTCGGCATTGGCGGCACTGCGGAAAAAGCAATGTTGATCGCCAAGGAAGCCCTGATGGAGCCCATCGACATTCAAGACTTGAAGGCGCGCGGCGCCAGCAATCGCCCCGAGGAACTGCGCCTCGAACTCTATGACAAGATCAATGCCCTCGGCATCGGAGCGCAGGGTCTTGGCGGCCTCACCACGGTGCTCGACGTCAAGGTGAAGGACTGTCCTACCCACGCCGCCAATCTGCCGGTGGCCATGATTCCCAACTGCGCCGCTACCCGGCACGCGCATTTCACCCTCGACGGCTCCGGCGCGGTCTCGCTCCAGCCTCCGTCACTCAAAGACTGGCCTGAGCTTACCTACAATCCCGCCGGGGCGCGTCGCGTTAATCTCGACACGGTGACCCGCGCAGACGTGTTGTCGTGGAAGACCGGCGAGGTCATTCTGCTCAGCGGAAAACTGCTGACCGGACGCGACGCCGCGCACATGCGCATGATCGCCATGCTCAATCGTGGCGAGAAGCTTCCCGTCGACTTCACCAATCGCTTCATTTACTACGTTGGCCCGGTCGATCCGGTGCGCGGCGAAGCCGTCGGACCTGCCGGCCCCACCACTTCCACGCGCATGGATAAATTCACCCGCCAGATGCTCGAGCAGACAGGATTGCTCGGCATGGTCGGCAAAGCCGAACGCGGTCCCGCCGCCATCCAGGCGATCAAGGACAACCAGGCCGTCTACCTGATGGCCGTCGGCGGTGCAGCCTACCTGGTGTCCAAGGCGATCAAGAAGTCCAGGGTGCTGGCGTTTGCCGATCTCGGCATGGAGGCGATCTATGAGTTCGAGGTCGAAGACATGCCGGTGACAGTCGCCGTCGATTGCAACGGAAACGCCGTGCATGAGACGGGCCCGCGCGAGTGGAAGCAACGTATCGCCGCCCTGCAAGTTCTGAGCTAGTCCCGGAAAAGCGGCGAAGCCCTGCGGCTCCGCCGCTTCCTTTTATTCCTCATTTTTTGGTAGCCGCGCCTTCGCCCTTGCCTTCGGGACTGCTTCCGGCCTCGCCGTTGCTTCCGGATTTGTCAGTCTCTTCCAAGGCATTTTCCGTAGACGGCTTGTCGAGGTATTGCACGATCAGGGAGATTCTCCGATTGGCGGGATCGTCCGGGCTCAGACCGGAGCGTGGGCGTTGATCGGAAAATCCCCTCACCTGTGAAACCTGGTTCGCCTGCAGCCCCGAGCTTTGCATGATCCTGCGCGCCGCGTTGGCGCGGTCCACCGATAGCTCCCAGTTGCTGTAACCGCTCAGCCCGCCCGAGTAGGGTTTCGAGTCCGTGTGCCCCTCGATGGAAACTTGGTTGGGCAGTCTACCTACCTCCTGTGCCAGCGCAACTAGCAACTCCTTGCCGCTGTCACTTGGCAAAGCGCTGCCCAATTCGAAAAACGTACCTTTGGCGTCCTCCGTCAACTCGATTCGCAGACCCTCCGCGGTGATCGTCATGTCGATGTGCTTTTTTATTTTCTCAAAATCAGGCAACGCCTTGATTTGCTTCTGCAGGGCGTCCTTGATCTTTTTCATATCTTCTTTTCGAAGATCCAGGTTTGGTCCCGAGCCCTGCATCGCGCTCCCAACCTTCTTTGAATTACCCGACGGATCCTTGAAGTATCCTCCCACGGCTTCCTGCACCTGCTTGCTGGAGTTCAGCAGCCACAGCACGATGAACAAGGCCATCATCGCCGTCACAAAGTCGGCATACGCCACCTTCCAGGCGCCGCCATTATGGCCGCCGTGGCTGGATATTTTTTTGATGATGATGGGGCCGTTCGGCATTTATGATCTCTCGGCGGTTGGGGTGGCCGCGCCACCTCCCTTGCAGGATTTCTCCATATCGTTGAAGTTTGGCCGCAGATGCCCCGGAATCGCCCGTCGGCCGAACTCCAGCGCCTGGATCGGCGCGGCGCCCTTGATGAATGAGATCAATACCACACGGACTACGTAAATGTAGGCGTGTTCTTCCTCGGCCTGCTTCGCCATGCTCGACGCCACCGGCCCCACCAGACCATAACAAAGCAGAATGCCCAGGAACGTCCCCACCAGGGCCGACGCCACTTTGTGCCCGATCTCTTCCGGCGGCCCGCCCAGCGCACCCATCGTGATCACCACTCCCAGCACCGCAGCCACGATGCCCAGTCCGGGCAGCGAATCCGCAACCGTGCTCAGGGCAGCAATTGGCGTGTTCATGTCGCGGTGGGAAACCTCCATGTCGAGGTCCATCATCTGGTCGAGATCGAACGGGTCGATGCCTCCCGTGACCGCCATGCGAAGCGTGTCGCAGACAAAGTCCCGGGTGTGATGGTCCTTCAGAAATTTTGGATACTTGGAAAATACCGGGCTCTTGTCCGGCTCTTCGATATCGGACTCAATGGCCAGCAATCCGTCCTTTCTCGCCTTGTTCAAAAGTTCGTAGCACATCTTCAGCGTTTCCAGGTAAAACGCCTTGGTAAGGTGCGAGCCCTTCAGACTGCCAATCACTCCGGCAACGATCTTCTTGACCACTTGCAGAGGATTAGCAATCAGCAGTGTGCCCAGCGCCGCTCCTCCGATGATGATCAGCTCCGCCGGTTGCATGAGAACCTTCAGGTTCCCGTGCTCCATCAGGTAACCAGCGACAATCGAGCCGAACACCACCACAATGCCAATGATGATGAACATCGTTTCACTCTTTCCTGTCCGTGCTGCTCTTCAACTCCTGCTCCAATCCTTCAATCAGTGCATCCACGGTCTGCGATGGGTCCAGATGGCGCGCCGCCGCGCGCATCCCCACCACCAGCCGGTCTCCCCACCACTTCACGGCGCACAACGAACCCACGTCCTCCAGTTGCGATTGCAAGGCGGCCAGTGTCCCGCCATCGCACTCCGGAACCACTACGACCAGCCTCCAATCGTTCCAGCAGCCAATGTAATGGCGCGGCGGCAGCAGCCCGGCAACCGTCTTGGCCAGTACGCGCAGCGCCTGGTGGAGCATGGCTGCGCCGCCGTGCTGCTGGATCGCGTTATGCTCTGACATTTCAATCAGCAGCAGCGCCGACGTGGACGCCGAGCGTGACCGTAGCATGGTCTGCAAGTGCTCCCTGGCTTCCTCCACCGCAGGCAGTCCCGTAGCCATCTCGAACTCGCGGTCCGAGTGTCCGGCCCAGCTCGTGGCCTCCTGTTTTCCCTGCCAGGGAACGAGGATCTCACCCACGCCCCGAATCTCTTCCGCCGCATCGCGCACCGGAAATGCAAAAATGTGGACTGGCGTAAGGTGCCCGTCCTTGTGGCGCAGGAACAGTTCGGCCGTCACCGCCCGGCCGTCGCGCATTACCGCTTTTACCGGACTCGGCGCATCGGTGACGGCGTTGCCGCCGCCGTGGCGCAGCAAGTCTCCGCGATATGCTCGTCCCAGAACTTCAGGCGCCAGGTACCCGGTGATTACCTCCGCTGCTCCGTTCCAGTAGATAATCTTGCCTTGAACGTCCACCAGGCAGACACCCAGCGGCATGGCGTCGCTGAAACTTCGGAATAATTGGCCGTCAATCTCCGGCATCCGGATTGCTCCTGTCCAATCCATCGGCATCTTCTTCAGCACACTTGAGCGCAACCTGGAGCGCAGCCCAGGCAGGGCGCACTTGGCCGTCTGCCGCCCTGGCGCCATCCGAAAAAACCAGCCTGCCCCGGTTGGATTTCCACGGGTTCCCGCCGCGGCAATCTCCGCGCCCGCCAGCCACCCGGCTCAAACCCGGCCGAACGCCGTTGTGCTCCGAAACAATCCTCGTGCCTCGGTTTGCAACATTGGCGCAAATCTTTTCTTCCACCCGGCGGAGTTTTAGGCTATCGTGTCCGGTGCGGCGCGCTGTTTCCTGTCGCGGTGATAATCTTGCCGGCGCTGTACATTTCCGGAAAGTTCAGCTCGTATGAGAGCTCCTAAAAGAAAGCAGACGCAGCTAAAGGTTGCCTCGAGACCGCGTGCACTGGGCGATAAGTACCAGCGCATTCTCGATGCGGCCGTCTCTGTCTTCGCCGAAAAAGGATTCCATTCGGCGCGTGTCTCCGACGTGGCCAACCGCGCCTCGGTCGCCGATGGCACCATCTATCTCTACTTCCGGAATAAGGAAGAGCTGCTGATGACCGCCATTCACGCGGCCTTCGACGCATTCATGAGCCGTGCCCGCGGCGAGCTGGACGCCATCGCCTCACCCTCCGGAAAACTTCGCCGCCTGGCGCATCTTCACCTGGAAGCCCTTGGCTCCAATCACGACTTGGCCGTGGTCCTGCAAATGGAGTTGCGCCAGAGCGCCCGTTTTCTCGCGCCGTTTTCTCATCAGCACATGGTCGAATACTTCGGCTTGGTCCGCGCCGCCATTCGCGATGGCCAGGCCCAGGGAATTTTCCGTCCCGAGCTGCGCGAAAAAATCGCAGCGAACTGTTTCTTCGGAGCTCTCGATGAGATGGTCACCTCCTGGGTGCTGGACGAAACTCACTATCAGTTGTCGGACGTAGCCGATGCCGTCGCCGACATCATCTTATTGGGGCTGGAGAAGTAAATTCGCCGGACGTCGCAGTGGAGGGGACCAAGTATGAGCGCGAAGCCCAAACCACATACCTTAGCTGACATTTTCTTCGCGATTGTGGACCGCAACCAGTCCCGCGTCATGCTCTTCGAGCGTGATTCCCAGTGGCATCCCATCTCTTCCTCCGGCCTCTACAGCCGGGTCATGGGAGTCGTCCAGGAGTTCCGCCGCCGCGGCGTCGGCCACGGCGACCGCGTCGCCATTCTCGCCGAGAACCGCCCCGAGTGGACCATCGCCGACTTTGCCATCCTGCTTGTCGGCGCCGCCACCGTGCCCGTCTACGCCACTCTCACCGCCAGCCAGATCTCTTTCCTGCTCCGTCACTCCGGCGCCAGAATCGCCTTTGTCTCCACTGCCGCACAGCTGGAAAAGCTGCGCTCCATTCAGGCGGAGACATCTGTGGAAACCTTCATCCTCATGGACGAGCCGGCCCCGGAAGCAGACGTGCTCTCCATGCCGGCTCTTATGGCCGCCGGCCCCGAGGCGCGCGTGCCGGAGCTCGATGCCCTGGCCAGCTCCCTCACCCCGGATGACCTGGCCACGCTCATCTATACCAGTGGAACCACCGGCGTGCCCAAGGGCGCCATGCTCACCCACGGCAACATCGCCTCCAATCTCTCGCTCTCCCTGGATGAGTTCGACCTCCAGACCGACACTGATCTCGCCGTCAGCTTTCTGCCGCTCTCGCACATCACCGCGCGCCACGTCGATTTCGCCGAACTCTATCGCGGTGTCACCGTTGCCTATTGTCCTTTCATCGAAGAGATGCCACGTGTCCTGCGCCAGCTCCATCCCACCTTCTTCGTCGCCGTTCCCCGGGTCTACGAAAAAATCTACAACCAGGTGCAGCGCGGAGTTGCTTCCGGGTTCAAGAAGACGGTTTACCGCTGGGCGATTTCCGTGGGCCGGGCCCATCTCGATCAGGTGCTTGCCGGAAAGCGGCCTTCCTCGCTCACCTGGAAGCTGGCCAACCGGCTTGTGTTCTCCAAGGTGCTGGAAGCCATGGGCGGCAATGTGCGCATCTTTGTCTCCGGCGGCGCTCCTCTGGGAAAAGAACTCGCCACGTGGTATGCCGAGATCGGCCTGCTCGTGCATGAAGGGTACGGACTCACCGAGACTTCGCCGGTCATCGCCGTCAACTCGCCCCGCGCCTGCAAACTCGGCACCGTCGGCCGCCCGCTCGCAAACGTCGAGGTGCGCATCGCCGAAGACGGCGAGTTGCTGGTCCGCGCTCCCAGCGTCTTCAAAGGCTATTGGAATATGCCTGAGGAAAGCGTTGCCGCCTTTGACGGCGACTGGTTCAGAACCGGGGATATCGCCAGCCTCGATGCCGATGGCTTCCTCTCCATCACCGACCGCAAGAAGGATCTCATCAAGACCTCGGGCGGAAAGTTCATCGCGCCGCAGCCCATTGAAAACTCGTTGAAAGCGAATCGCTTCATTGCCGAAGCAGCCATTCTCGGCGACCGCCGCCGTTTCCCCGCCGTCGTCATTGTCCCGGCATTCGCCGCCTTGGAGGAATGGGCCGCGCAGAATGAAATCTCCTTCCAATCGCGCCACGAGTTGGTCGGCCATCCCTCGGTCAGTGCGCTCTATGAGGGCATCGTCGCGCAGGTCAATCACAACCTCGCCCGCTTCGAGCGCCTCAAGAAAATTCTGCTCATCCCGGAAGAGCTGAGCATCGAAGACGGAACCCTCACGCCCACCCTCAAACTGCGCCGCCGCAACGTCGAGGCTCGTTACAAAGAGCAGATTGAAAAGCTTTATGCCGATGCCACCCCGGCCGACAGCGCCTAGAACGCTCGGCCTTGAAACCATGCTTGCCGTCTGTAACCCGTCCAGCCCGGGCCGGTCTCGCCGGAATCCGTGCGCCTGCCAGAGCTGCGGTTCCGCACAACCTTGGCGCCGTCACGTTCTTCGCCTCTCGGCGGCACACGACAGGATTTACAATACCTTCATGGATTCGCTTATCATTGCCGGAAGATCATTCCAATCCCGCCTCATTGTCGGTACCGGAAAGTACAAGGATGGCCCCCAGACTGCCGCTTCCCTTCTGGCCAGCGGCGCCGAGGTTGTTACTGTCGCCGTCCGCCGCGTAAACCTGGACCGCAGCAAGGAGTCGCTGCTGGATTTCATCGACCCCAAGAAGTACTTCCTTTTGCCCAACACCGCCGGCTGCTACACGGCCGACGAAGCCATTCGCGTCGCCCGCCTCGGGCGTGAAGTCGGCCTCAGCGACTGGGTCAAAATCGAAGTGATCGGCGACCAGAAAACTCTCTATCCGGACGTTGCCGCCACCATTGAAGCCACCCGCGTACTGGTCAAGGAAGGCTTTACTGTTCTCCCCTATACATCTGATGATCCAGTAGTTGCGCTTCGTCTCGTGGATGCTGGAGCAGCCGTTATCATGCCCCTCGGCGCTCCCATCGGCAGTGGCCTCGGGATTCAGAACACGGCCAACCTCCGCATCCTCCGCGAACTTATCACCTCGATTCCGCTTATCGTCGATGCCGGTGTAGGAACTCCCTCCGACGCCGCCCTCGCCCTCGAACTCGGCTACGACGCCGTGCTCATGAACAGCGGCATCGCCGCCGCCGCGGACCCGGTCCTCATGGCTTCCGCCATGAAGCACGCCGTCATCGCCGGACGCCAGGGATTCCTCGCCGGCCGCATGCCACGCAAGCTCTATGCCGCCGCCAGTTCGCCCCTGGAAGGAATCTCCCGCTAGTGGCCTTGGCAGTCACCGCAGCGGCCACAACCGGCGTCAGTACCGCTGGGCCGCTTCCGTCGCCCATCCAGCGCCCGGCGTGGCTGCCCGGCTTCATTCCCGCATTCGACGGACTGCGCGGCATCGCCATCCTCGCCGTCGTCCTCTATCACTGCGAACCTCGCCTGCGTGGTACGTTTCTGGAGGCAATCATCGTCTGGGGATGGAGCGGCGTCAGTCTGTTTTTCGTGCTGTCCGGATTCCTCATCACTGGCATTATCCTGGACGATGGCGCCACTTCGGGTTTTTACGCCAATTTCTACGCCCGCCGATGCCTGCGTATCTGGCCCGTCTATTGGCTGCTGCTGTTTCTTTTCTATTTCTTTTTCCCACTGATCTTTAGCGGCTACCGCTGGATGCTCCACGACGTCGCCGCCGCGCCCTGGCTATTTCTCCTGCTCTTTGTCCAGAACCTCTGGCCCATATCCTTGCCGGGAAGCATCGGCCCAACCTGGAGCCTCGCCATCGAGCAGCAGTTTTATCTTTTCTGGGCTCCGATCGCACGCAGCATTCCGCGCCGCTGGCTGCTGCCGGCCGCGGCCACCATGCTGGCCATCTCGCCGCTGGTGCGCCTTTTCTGCGGGACGCGCCTTACCCCCACCCACACCATCACCCACCTTGACGGCCTCGCCGTCGGCTCGATGCTTGCCATTGCCTTGCGTATGCTGGATTGGGGGCCAAAGGTCTGGAAGTGGATTGCCCGCGCCGCGCTAGGAGTAGGAGCCGCCGGCGTCGTCCTCATGCTCCATCGCGGCTCGGCGTGGACCGACACCCTGCTGGCCATCGGCTTTGGCGGAATGCTGCTGGCGGCCCTGCTGGGCCAGGCAGCGCCTCGCCCCACCCTCTACTGCCGCGCCCTTACCCTTCGTCCGCTCCTGTTCGTCGGAAAGGTCAGCTATGGACTTTACGTCACCCACATCCTCGTCTTTTCCGAGCTTGGCGGCTACGTGGACAAGCATCTGGACCGCTTCGGAATTCCCGGCAATCTAGCCATCGTTGCCATTCGCCTCGCAGTTTCCATCGGTTTCGCCGGGCTCATGTGGTATCGCTTCGAAAAACCCATCCTCGGCCTCAAGCGCCACTTTAACTTTCGCTCCTCTTCCGCTCATTAAAAAGCCACCGGAGTTTCCAGTGGCTCAACTTCCCGCCTTGCTTCGGTCCGCTATCTTCGCGCCGACTCGGTCTGCGCGGGCGGCTGCGTTCCAACAGGTCCGCGCTGCTCCGGCAAAAGATAGATCACCTCGCCCGGCTTGGCATAGCGCAACTGCTCGCGAGCTTCCTTTTCGATCGCCTTCGGATCGCTCTTCAGAGCTTTGATTTCCCCATCCAGCCGCTGATTTTCTTCGTCCATGCGCTTCAAATCCTCTTGCAGCGCCCGGTACTCCGCCTTTTTTGCCCGATAGGTGATCCAGCCATTATTTCCCTGCATGACGTGGGCGCAAATGAATACCGCGATCAATCCCAGCGCGGCGCTGGCCAGCAGCCTGCGCCACTCCACCAATTTCTGTACGAAATCTCGCACCCGGTTCACTGGATCCTCAATTCCTTTCCTGGCTCCAACTTATTCGTTCGCCCACTGCTTGGCGGCAACACTCAGCTTCGCCAACTCCTCAGGCTTCCGTGCTTCCGTGTACACCCGAACCACCGGCTCCGTGCCGCTCACCCGGTAGCATACCCACGAGCCGTCGTCGAGTACCAGCTTCAGTCCGTCGGTCCGCACAATCCGCGAAACCTTGCGCCCGGCAAATTCCGCCGGATTTGTTCCCAACTTTGTAGTGAACTTCGATTTGCCTTCCTCCGTCAAGCGGAAGTTCTGTCTTTCCGGATAATACGAACCAACCTTGCCAAATAACTCTTGTAATTGCGTACCCAGGCTTTTGCCCCGTTTGGCCACCATCTCGCACAGCAGCAATCCAGCCAGCACGCCGTCCTTTTCCGGCACGTGATGGCGGATCGTCAATCCCGCGCTCTCTTCGCCTCCGATGGCGATCTTGTCCTGTTTGATCAGCTCACCAATGTACTTGAAGCCCACCGGCGTTTCGTACAGCTCAATGTTATGATGCTCGGCGACCGCGTTGATCAGGTTCGTGGTCGCCACGCTCTTTGCCACCCCGTTGCGCCAGCCGCGGGTCTCCACCAGGTAGTCGAACAGCAGCGCAATCACGTAGTTCGGCGAGATGTAGGTTCCATCCCCATCCACGATGCCAAAGCGGTCCGCGTCGCCGTCGCAGGCAATGCCGATCTTTGCCCCCGTCTCCTTCATCTTGTGGCGCAGGTCGTCGAGCAGCTTTCCATCCGGCTCCGGCGCGTGTCCGCCGAAGAGCACGTCGCGGGTGTCGTGCACCACCGCGCACTCAATTCCCTCTTCCTTGAGCACCTCGTCGCTGTAGCCGCGCGATGCGCCCCACATCGGATCGAATGCAACCTTCAGCCCGCGCTCGCGGATCGCCTTGAAGTCCACCAATTCCCTGATCCGCACCAGGTAGTGCGACTTCACTTCTATGCTCTTGCGCTGCGCCTTTTTCACTCCCGCCGGGGCCGCTCCGCCGTCCTCGTCCGCCTGCACCACCGCGGCCTCAATCTGGCTGGTGAACTCAGGCAGTGCCGGCGCGCCATCCGGAGTAGAAAATTTGATTCCGTTATACTCCGCCGGATTGTGCGACGCGGTAAAGTTGATCGCGCCATCGGCTTTCTGCCGCATCACATCCCAGGCAATCGCCGGCGTCGGCGACGGCTCGCCGATCACCAGCGGAGTGATGCCATAGTTCTCCAGAATCTTCGCCGCAATTTCCACGAACGTCTCGCCCATGAATCGGGGATCGCGTCCCACAACCAACTTCAGATCGCCGTTGTGGGTTCCTGCCACATACCGCGCAATGCCCGTGACTGCGCGCTTCACGTTGGCCACGGTAAATTCATCGGCCACAACTGCCCGCCAGCCAGAGGTTCCAAACTTGATCTGTGTCGCCATCGCTGTTCTATCTCCTGCAGATTATTAAAAACTGCACCCGTCCTCCCGCCCGCCGCAACCTCAGCTGGGCGTTCTGCATCGGTCCGGTGACCCGCACAGATTCTACCAGCGCGAGGCGGCATCGGACTCGTTTTGTAACGCCATCGAATTACACTTGCACCAGCGCTCTACCTCGGATACCTTAATTCCTGCTCGTCACGGGGAACATCCGATGACCGATAAACGCCTGATGCTGACCACGGCTTCCTCCCGCGTCGAAGCCCATGCCATTGCCGCCGAACTGGTCTCCCGCCGCCTGGCCGCCTGCGTCAATATCCTCGGCCCCGTCGCATCCGTCTATCAATGGCAGGGCGAGGTCGAACATTCCGACGAGTTTCTCCTCTTCATCAAGTCCACTGAAGCCCAATTCACTGCAATTCAGAACGCAATTGCCGAGTTGCACAGCTACCAGGTGCCGGAGCTGATCTCCCTCACCATCGAGTCCGGCCTCGAATCCTATCTCGACTGGATCGCCGCCTCCGTTCGCAGGTAAAACACTTCTAATTTAAGCCCGGCTTTTTTCCTGCCGTTATCTCTGACTGGAGCGTGCTGCCATGCTCATGCAGTGGAATGAATCGTGTACCCTTGGAATTCCCGCCATCGACGAGCAACATCGGGAACTTTACACAATGCTGAACGATCTCAGCCTGGCAATGGAAAACAGACAGGGAAAAACCATCGCAGCCCGTGTCATGAATCGTCTCTTTCCCTTCCTCCGCGAACACTTCGCCGAGGAAGAAAAAAGTTTGCGGCAAATCCACTCCCCCTCCTATCGCCAGTGCTGCAGCAGGCACGCCCAACAACTCGCGATGATCCAATCCTTCCTCAAGGGAAGGAGCGCAAAGGATCCCGCAACGGTCATCGACCTGCTCTATTTTCTCGATTCCCTGCTCGCCGGGCACGTCGACGCAGACCGGCGGGCGCTGGGGCTCGACCAACCGCTCATCCAATGAGGGAGCTCGTCGCTCTCACCGTCAGCCGCACGTAGTCCAGCACGTAGGCTCCTTCTTCGTGCCACGTCCGGCGGGAGATCTCCTCCAGAAACTCCCGCCGCAGCGCCTCCGGAAGCTCCGCCATCGCCTGACGCAAAACCACCGTCCGCAGAAACGCCTGGTAGCGTTCCTTGCCCTCAAAACCCGGCACCACGGTATGCCGCTTCGCCTCGCTTACCCGGAAGCCCGCTGTCTCCATGCGCTCCCGCGTGCTCGCCACATCTTCAAAATGTGGTCCATCTTCGACGTTGCGCAACCGCTCCCGGAATCTCTCACCGGCCGCCACCGCGTGCGCCCGCTGAAAGGTTCTGGCCAGATTGCCCACTCCGCCGAACTGCGCCACCAGCCAGCCTCCCGGCCGCAGCGCTCTATGCAGAGCCCGGAACATCGCCCGGTGATCCGGAACCCAGTGGAACACCGCGTTGCTGAAAATTCCATCCACCTTCTGCGCCAGTGCAAACTCCTGCAAGCTGGCATGCACCAACTCGACCCGCTCGCCAAACTTCGCCAGCCGCTGCCGTGCCTGCTCCAGCATCTTCGGAGAAGAATCCAGCGCCACCACCCTGCCCGCCGGAAGCCGGTCGAGCAACGCTTCGGTCAGCCGTCCGCTACCGCACCCGGCGTCCAGCACACGCTCATCGCCCCTCAGTTCCAGCGTCCCCAGTACGGCCATTCCCCACTCGAACATCGGTTCGGAGAGATCGTCGTAGGCCACCGCATTCCAGTCCCGCTCGCTCAATTCGTCCACCTTTCCGCCCCCGCTGAAAAAGCCGGGCAACAAATGCCCGGCCCTCGGCGATCGTGCAATCCCGCTAAATTGCTCTTAGCGCCTGCTCAAGGTCCGCCAGGATGTCGTCCACGTCTTCAATGCCAACCGAGATGCGCACCATCCCATCCGTCAGCCCGATCTTCGCCCGTCCCGCCTCGCCCAGCGCCGCGTGCGTCATCGTCGCCGGATGCGAGATCAGCGTCTCCACCCCGCCCAGCGACTCGCCCAGCACGCACACCTTCACCTGCTTCAGCAACTTCTTCGCGTTCTCCAGCGACCCGGTGTCAAACGTGATCATCGACCCAAAGCCCGTCATCTGCCGCTTCGCCAGCTCATGTTGCGGATGCTCCGCCAGCCCCGGATAGAGCACCTTTTTCACCCTCGGATGCTGGCGCAGGAACTCGGCTACCAGGCGGCCGTTCACGTCGTGCTGCTTCATCCGCACCGCCAGAGTCTTCACCCCGCGCAGAATGAGCCAGCTCTCAAACGGCGACAGGATCGCCCCGGAAGCCTTCTGCAGAAACGCCAACTCCGCCGCCTGCTCCGCCGTCGAGCAGACGATCACCCCGCCCAACCCGTCGCTGTGTCCGTTCAAAAATTTCGTCGTCGAGTGCAGAACCATGTCCGCGCCCAGCTCCAGTGGCCGCTGGAAATACGGCGACATGAACGTGTTATCCACAATCACCCCGGCTCCCGCGCGGTGCGCCACGGCGCTGACCGCAGCAATGTCCGTCAGCGCCATCAGCGGATTGGTCGGCGTTTCCAAGAAAACGTATCGCGTCTTGTCCGTTATGGCCGCCGCCACGTTTTCCGCATTCGTCGTATCGACATAGGTGAATGTAAGGCCAAACTTCGTCATCACCTGGTCGAACAATCGCGGCGTCCCGCCATACAGATTGTCTCCTGCCACCACGTTGTCGCCCGCCTTCAGCATCTGGCAGAACGCGGTTACCGCCGCCATCCCGCTGGCAAATACCCGCGCCGCCACGCCGCCTTCCAGCGATGCCAGGTTGGTCTCCAGCCGGTCCCGCGTGGGATTGGAAACCCGCGAATATTCATATCCCAGCCGTGGCTTGCCCAGCTCGTCCTGCTGGTAAGTCGACGTGGCATAAATCGGCACCGCGACGGCTCCAGTCCGCGCTTCTGGTTCCTGGCCGTCGTGAATCGCGCGGGTTGCAAACCCCTTGTGCTCAGTCGTCATCCTCGCCTCTACTTTGAAACTTCCTGCGGCTTTGCCTCCGCCGCGCCCTGATAGTTGAAAATGTCCTTCGAGAGATACCGCTCCGCCGAATCCGGAATCAGCGTAACCACCAGCTTTCCCTTGCCCAGCCGTTTCGCCAGTGCGATCGCCCCGCAAACATTGGCTCCGGCGCTGGACCCTCCGAGCACACCTTCTTCCACCGCCAGCCGCTTCACCATGGCGAACGCTTCCACGTCCGGAACAATCAGCGTCTCATCGCACACCGACGGGTCAAAGGTCTCCGGAATAAAGCTCGATCCGATTCCTTCGACATCGTGCGCCCCTGGCGCCTGTCCGCTGTACACCGAGTTCTGGGTGTCGCTCACCGCCGCCAGAACCTTCGCGTTCTGCTCTTTCAGGTAACGCGCCACCCCGGTAAATGTTCCGCCCGTTCCCGCACCGCAGATGAAAGCATTCACGCGCCCCGCCGTCTGCTCCCATATCTCGCGCCCCGTCGTGTCGTGGTGAATCTGCGGATTTCCGGGATTGGAAAACTGCGCCGCAAACCAGAAGTGCTCGTTCTCTTGCACCAGTTGCCCGGCCCGTCTGATCGCGCCTTCCATCCCCTCTTCCGTCGGAGTCCGGTACACCTTGGCGCCGAAGCACTCCATCAGCATCACCTTTTCCCTGGAGAATTTTTCCGGCACATAAAAAACAACTTTGTATCCCTTCTGCACTCCCACCAGTGCCAACCCCACGCCGGTGTTACCCGCCGTCGCCTCCACAATCGTATCTCCAGGATGCAGCACGCCGTCCCGCTCCGCCTGCTCAATCATCCCCAGCGCGGCGCGATCCTTGATGCTGAAGCCCGGATTGAATGCTTCCAGTTTCACCCAGATCTCGGCAGCGCCCACCGGCACAACTCTTTTCAGGCGCACCATCGGCGTCGATCCAATCAACTCTAGAACGCTATCCACCACCCGCATCGAGCTTTTCATCTGAAAGATTCCTGTCGGCACTGATCTTATTTGCGAACCTTCAGGCTACGGCTTCCCTCGATTGCCGGTCAACCCCACCTCCACGCCACAAGAAAAGGCTCCGGGCCGCCGCCCGAGCCTTCCCCGTCCTGCCCGTTCTTCCCTAACCTGAATCGATTCCTGTGCCGTTTTCCCTGGCTTAGTCAGTTGCCCGACGGGGACGCTTTCCCGCTACTCGCGTAGTAACCGCTGCGAGTCCGCACCGTCAGCCCCTTGTAACCGCGGGCCGACGCCTTCACCTGCACCTGCCGGTAACCACCCTCAACCTTGGGCGTCAAAGGCTTGTACCCAATTGCGTATTGATTGCGGATGTCGTGCGCAATCTGCTGTGAGATGGCTTCCACCGCGTCCACGTTGGCGGGAAAATATGCCACTCCGCCACTCTGCTCCGCCAACTTTCGCAGCGCCCGCCGGGTTTTCCGTTCGCGCTCCTCGCCCAGCAGTCCAATCGCATAGACCGTCGGCCCTCCATCCACGGCGATCGCTCGAACCGCCTCGGTCAGGGTCAGGCGGCTGGCCGTGTCCTCGCCGTCGGTCACCACCAGGAGAATCTTCCTCTGCAGCTTCGCGTTCTTCATCAGGTGGTCGCTGCTGGCCACCACGGCATCGTACAGAGCCGTCCCGCCGCGCGCCTCAATCCGCTCCAGCGCGTCGCGCAGCAAGCTCACATTCCCCGTGTAATCCTGGTCCAGGTAAAAATCGTTATTGAAATTGACCACAAACACCTGGTCTTGAGGATTGCTGGCACGCACCAGGTTCAGTGCCGCCGCGTTCACGCTCGGGCGCTTCGAGCGCATCGAGCCCGAGTTGTCGATGACGATCCCCAGCGCCACCGGGATATCCTCCCGGCGGAACGAGTTGATGCTCTGTGGCCGGCCGTCCTCAAAAACCTCGAACGCACTCCGTTCCAGGGTCGTCACCGGCCGCTGGTGCTCGTCTACCACCGTCGCCTGCAGGATCACTTCCTGCACGTCGGCCCGGAAAACGTATGTCCCGCTGCCGTTGGTTTCCCGCTGCTGCCGCTCAGCGGGAAGGCTCACCGTGTCGCCTGGCTGGTTAGCTGGCGCAGCCTGTGGCCGGGCATCCGGTGTAACCACCGGAGCCGGCGTAGCGGCCTGCTTCTCCGGGCTTGAACCCTCGGGAGAAGCCAGGGCCTCGTTTTTTTGCGACTGGGTTTCGCCCTGCTGGCCCGCCTGCCCATCGGGCGCGCCCGCTATCTGCGCAACCGCTGCCCCGCTCCACACCGCCAGCGCCAGCAACAGCGCCGCCATCCCGATGCTCGTCCGGCTGCCTCTAATCACTGGCCGCATAGTACCCTGTCTTCGCATACACCGAGAGCTGTGGCAGTCCCTTTGGCGGGACCAGTTTCACCCGTACCTTGCGCCATTTGCCATCGTGCGCAGGCCGCGAGGGCCGATAGCCAAGCACGTACTGGTTGCGCAACTCCACTCCGATCTTGGCCGCAGCTTCGGTCATCTCGCTGGGACGCTCCACGGTAAACGTTCGCCCGCCGGTTTCCTCGGTCACCTCGGACAGTAACCGCGGTCCATAGCGTTCCTCGTCGCTGAACGGCGCCTGGTCGAAGAGTCCAATGGCATACATCTGGACATCGGCTTCCCTCACCATCGACTTGATTTCGTTCTCCGTGTAGCGGCTGCGATTGTCGCCGCCATCGGAAAGAATCAGCAGCGCTTTCCTCTGGTACTTCGCCCCGCGCATCTTCGCCATGCCCAGGTAAATTGCGTCCAGCAGCGCCGTCAGCCCGCGCGGAACCGTGTCCACCAGCTCTGCTTCCAACTGTTCCACGCTGCTCGTAAAGTCGCTCTTCAGGACGGGCTTGTCGTTGAACGCGATCAGGAAAAACTCGTCCTCCGGATTGGCCGTCTTGAAGAATTTCACCACCGCCTCGCGCGCCTTCTCGATCTTGTTCGCCATCGAGCCGCTGGTGTCAAAAATCACGCCCAGCGAGATGGGCGCGTCCTCGCTGGAAAACTGCTGGATCGCCTGCCGCTCTCCGTTATCCAGCACGATGAAGTTTTCTTTCCCCAGCCCGGTCACCAGCCGGTTCATCGGATCCGTAATTGTCACCGGAATCAGCACCAGCTCCACATCCACGCGAATCGGCTTGCTGTGCGTCCGCAGACTCGGATCCACCTCCGCCTCGGCCACCGCCGGCGAATTCGGATCGAACTTGGCCGCCTCATCCGATTTCACCATCGGCTTCACGTGGACTTCGTCATAGTTAGCTTCCGGCGCAACCTTGCTTCCGGCCGCCGCCGGCGTGGCACCCACCCCGGCGGCAGCGCTCTTCTGCCCGGTTTGTGAAGAAGAGTCGGCGGTATTTCCCGCACTTGCGTTCTGCCCGGGCAACCTCTCCGGCAGGCATGTCAACACCAGCAACACCATCAGCCACCAAGCAATGCTCCGCATCCTGCGGTTGCCCACAGCTTCCATCCAGGAGCGCAGCGCCCGGTCTCTAACCCCACATCCCCAACTGAACTCGCAGAACATGCAGGACCTCACAGTTCGCGTTTGAATCCCGCTGCCAGCCGCTCCAAACCAGCGCTTCCCCGGTAACGGCCGCCGCAAGCCTCATCCTCGCCTGCATTCGATGTAGCCCGAGCCGCCCCGGTCGCTTTTCTGCCCCTCACAATACCGTAGTTTGGCCCTCTCTTCCCAAAATAAGAACGCCCCCGGCATCTTCCTCGAGGGCATCCCCACGTCTGCCGCAGTCCCGGGATGCCGGCGTCCCCACCGGCGCCTTTGCCCCCGCTACAACCCGTACTTGCGATGCTCTTTCAGGATGCACTTGTCCATCACCACCAGCACCCCGGCCGCGCGAGCCTTCCTCGCGGCCTCTTCGTGGACGACCGTCTCCTGCAGCCACAGCGCCGGAATCCCCAGCGCCAGTACTTCGTCCACAATCGCCGGAACCGCCTCGGGACGGCGGAAGACGTCGACGATGTCGATCTGGTTGGCTTTTGCCGCCTCGGTCAGCGAAGGATACGCCTTTTCGCCCAGCACCTCGTGCAGCTTCGGATTGATCGGCAACACCCGGTACCCCTTGATCTGCAAATAAGCGGAAACCACGAAGCTCGGCTTGAAGCAATCGTCTGACAGCCCCAGCACTGCAATCGTCTTCGCCTTCCTCAACAGCTCCAGAACACGATCTCCCACCAGCTCTTGTTGCGCCATGTTTATTCAGTCCCTCCTGCGCTCGGTCTTGACCCGGAACATCTTCACAGCCAATTTGCGCACCGTCTCGTTCACGTTTTTGTTCACGGCCATCGCCCGCAGGTCCTTCACCAGCAGATGCGCCAGCAGCGGCAGCGCCACGTCCAGCGGCGTCTTGGGATTGTTCACCAGCGCCCGCAACACGCCATAGTTCTTCATGTAGCTTCTCTTCGTGGCGATGGCGCGCAGCACCGTCTCCTGGACGTTTTTCATCGCCGCAAAGGTTTCCATCTCGGCGTCATTTACCTTGGGAGACTCCAGCACGGCCAGCGAGACCAGCTTGGAGCGGTCGCGGATCAACACCATCCGCTCCTCGCGATTGCCGCGCACCGCCAGCTTGATGCGTTCGCCCACTCGCATCCGCCCGATTCTCTGCAAAATAGAGAGATGTTCCTGTTCCTCCGGCACCGCCGCCACCGTCTGGCCCTTGGCCACCCGCGACAGCAACTGTTGCAGCGGATCGTCCTCGCCCTCAAAGGCCGCCACCAACTGGAAGGGCTGGGAGTCGTCCCGCTTCAGCTCGTCCGCATGGCGCGCCAGGAAATTCGTAGCAATTTTTTCCGCCTCATTTTCATGGGCTGCGGCCAGCCATCGCCGCAACTTCGGCTGTGCCGGCTGCGCCGCCGGATTTTCCGCCATCAGCCCCAGCAGCAGGCTTGAGCTGCGCACCCGTGCGCTCTGCTCCATCGCCGCCAGCACTTCTTCCCCGCCTTGGCTAGCCGTCGTTTCCAACTCGTCCAGCGCCAGGGCAGGGTTCTCACACAGGGCCGCAATCACCGCGGGCTGTTGCCCATGGATTCGCAGCAGGTAGCACAGCACCGCCACCGGAACAGCCTCATTCCTGGCAACTTCGACCACTGATTTCTCGTCCCAGTCAGCCAGCGTCTGTTCCGCCTCTGCCCCGAGCTCGCGATTGGCGGCCAGTTCCACGAGGATTTCAATCGCCTCGCTGGCTGGCAGTGACAGCTCGCCCCGTGCGGCCCGCCGCATCATCGAAGCCGGCACCGCGCCTTCGCGGATCAACTCCACCATGCGCGGCATTCAGTTCAGCTCCTTCATCCGCCGCACGCAATCGCTCAACGTGTCGTAGAGGAACGGCGAGAGCCCACGCTCGAACACCTTCAGCAATGTCTCGTAGTACCACAGGGTGCGCTCGCGCGGAACGCTGAAGCGGTTCCAAACCTCGCCTCCCACCCGCGCATGGTCGGCCAGGATCGACCTCGCGTTGTGAACCTTATCCGCCAGCATGATCAGGCGCGCTTCCCGGTCCGCCGCCGGAATCTCCTCCATGTGATGCCGTTTGCGCGACTCCCACTCCGTCTTGGGCAGCGCCAGGCTATCGCTTGCCTGCCTCACCCAGCGCGCCACTTCGCCACCAAAGATATCGGAGATCCTCGCCAGCACCTCTTCGCCGCCCTGGTCCTCGGCGGCATCGTGCAGCAGCGCCGCAATCGCCATTTCCTCGCTGCCGCCCTCTTCCAGGACAAGCGATGCCACTCCCAGCAGGTGCGCCACGTAGGGCACGCCGCTCGCCTTCCGCGCCTGCGCCCGGTGCAGGGCGGAGGCCAGCACCAGCGCCTGGTCAAAGCGCGCACTCAGCGGCTTCTGCAATTGCCTGGACAGGTCAACACTGGCCTGTTTCCCCATCTCCTCTCACCTCTGCTCCGCCCGGCGCATCTGCAGGTAGGCGCGGATGAACGGATCGATATCTCCGTCCAGCACCCTGTCCACGTCGCCTACTTCCAGCTTTGTCCGGTGGTCTTTCGCCATCCGGTACGGCTGCAGTACATAGGAGCGGATCTGCGAACCGAAGTCGATGTCCAGCTTCGAGTCCTCCACCTTCCTGCTCGCCGCCCGTTTCTTTTCCAGTTCGTACTCATAGATCCGCGAGCGCAGCATTTTGAACCCGCGCTCGCGGTTGGAGTGCTGCGAGCGTTCGTTCTGGCAGGCCACCACGATCCCGGTGGGAAAGTGCGTGATCCGCACCGCCGAATCCGTGGTATTCACGTGCTGCCCGCCCTTGCCGCCGGAGCGATAAGTGTCGATCCTTATGTCTTCCGGCTTGATGATCACCTCAATGCTGTCGTCGATCTCCGGCGAAACGTACACGCTGGCAAACGACGTGTGCCGCCGCGCCTGCTGATCGAATGGCGAAATCCGCACCAGCCGGTGTACTCCAATCTCGCTCGTCAGCAGTCCGTAGGCAAACTCGCCGGTCACGCTGAAGGTTACCGACTTGATCCCCGCCTCGTCGCCCGGCTGCATGTCGTTCACCACGGTCGCAAATCCCTTGCGTTCGCACCAGCGCAGGAACATTCGCAGCAGCATCTCCGCCCAGTCCTGGGACTCGGTGCCTCCGGCGCCTGGATGAATCGTCACGATGGCGTTGCTGTGATCCATATCTCCGTTCAGCAGAGTTTCTGTCTCCAGCCTCTCCACCACCTCGCGCAGCCCGGTCATCTCGCGCGCCACGTCCTCGTCCACCTGCTCGCCTTCGCCGGCCAGTTCAAAATAGGCGGAAATATCCTCCACCCGCCGCGCCAATTCGCTCCCGGCCGCCAGCGCGTCCTCCAGCCGTTTGCGTTCGCGCATCGTCTTCTGTGAGTTTTCCGGGTCGTTCCAGAAATTCGCTTCGCTGGCCTGTTCTTCCACCTTCTCCAGCTCCACCTTCAACCTAGGCGGGTCAAAGATACTCCTGTAACTCGTGCACCTTGCTGCGCAACGCCGAGAACTCCTGCTCAAGCTGCTGATCGATCATGTTTGTCCCACTCCTATACCGGCACTGGGTGCGTGATGTGCGCTCCACCGTGGCTGCGCCAGAGCAATCCCGTGATTGAGATTATGGCACACAGAATCGGAAACCAGTCTCCATAGCGGGTATAGAAAGTCGTATCGCTCAGCAACCCGTACGGTGCATCCAGCGCCACCCGCTCATTCCGCCTGGCCACGGCCGCCACCCGTCCCAGCGGGTCAATCGACGCCGTCACCCCATTGTTGGTGCAGCGCAGCAGCCATCGATGATTTTCCACCGCCCGCATCCGGGCCATGTTCAGGTGCTGCCAGGGTGCGCCGGAGTCGCCAAACCACGCATCGTTGGAGATGTTTACAAACACCTCGGCCCCGTGCCCGGCAAACTGCCGTACCTCGTGCGGAAACACCGACTCATAGCAAATGAATACCCCGTAGCGATGCGGCCCCACCTCCAGCGGCGTGCGCCCGGCTTCCCCCGGCACAAACGTTCCCACCTCGTGGGTGAGCGATTTCGCAAACCCGAACGCCCAGGCAAACGGAATATACTCACCCCACGGAACCAGATGCACCTTGTCATAGCGCTGCACCACCGCGCCACTGGGCGCAACCAGCACCGCCGAGTTGTAAACCTGCCCGCTCTCGTCCGTCCTGGTTCCCGGCTGCACCGCCGTCACTCCCGCCAGCAGCCACGACCGCTGCCGCCGCGCCAGTTCCGCGGTGGACTCCGTGAACAGCCGGTCGTCGTTTTCAAACGGCGCCGGAGACTCCGGCCACACGACCAGCGGCGCCACGCTCGGATCCTTTGCCGCCTGCGGAGCCAGGCTCATGGCGCTCAGCGTATCCACCAGCGACTTGTACTGCTCGTAGCTCCATTGCCGGACGATGGGCACATTCTGTTGCACCAGGGTGGCGTGGGCGTCCACCTGGCTCGGCTCCGCCTTCACCAGCACCGTAGCTTGCAAGGCAATCGTCCCGGCCAGCGCCACTGCCAGCATCGCCATCCGCCGCTTGCGATGCACCAGCACCACGGCGGCAAACACCGTATTCACCAGGGCAATCTCAAACGAAACCCCATACACTCCAGTGACGCTTGCCAGCCGTGCCAGCGGCAGGTTGTCAATCTGCGCCGTACCCAGCAGCGCCCAGGGAAAGCTCACCACGTGCGCCCGCAACAGCTCCACCGCAACCCACAGAAACGGAGCCAGCAGCAGCGCCTTCCGGCTGAAGCCCGCCCGCGACCGTCCCGCCACCGCCAGCAGCGCCCCAAAAATCCCGTGATGCAGTCCAATGTAGAGTGCGAACAGAATCAGCAGCAGCAACGAAACCGCCGGCGACAGCCCACCATAGGAGTGCATCACCGAGTACACCCAGTCGCATGTCCCCAAATAGAAGACCGTGCCCGAAGCCCATCCCAGCAGAAATCCCTGGCCCGCCCGCGCCGGAACCAGAAATGAGTATGGCTCGTCCGTCAGCAGCTCCGCCGCGTCGGCCTCGCGCGCCCGCATCACCGCAACCATCAGCGGCGCCAGCGCAATCCAGCATAGCCAGTAAAAATTAGGCCGGGGAAAAATCAGCACCTGCAGCACGCCGGAGACAATCGCCAGCAGCCAGGCGCTTTTATGGATGCCTTTCACAGTCCGAGTCTAACAAATGCCTTTCTCTTTGCGGCGGAATCTGTGGAACTGGTGATCGCCCACTTTCCGGCAGCTCAGCCAAGTCCATCGCGCCGCCTCCTCCTTGCTGAAACCCACCTCCGGAAGCACGGTTGGCCGCGGTCCCGCGGCGCCCAACCGTCCCACCTCCAGCGGTGACACGGTCAGGAATTTTTCATCGATCAGCCCAGCCGCAAGCATGCCCGAATACAGCACCGGTCCGCCCTCGCACAGCAAATATCGTATCCCGTACCGCTCCTCCAGCGCCGCCACTGCCTGGCGCAGGTCCACGCCCGCCGCGCCCGCCCCGTCCACTGCAACAATGTCCACCCACGCGTGCGACCCGCCCGGCTCCCTCTGCGCCTCCAGCCTTTGAGCGCCTTCCCGGGTCGTCACCACCGTCACATCCACCCGCTCGCCGTCAAAGACCGCATAGTCGCTCATCTGGAACTGGGCCCGCGCCGACACCAGTACATTGCGTTGCCTCCCGCGCCCCAGCTTCGTCCGCAGTTGTTCGAGTCCCGCGTCCATGATGCAAAAGACCGGACCGCGCGGCCGTGGCCGGCCCATCTGCTGCTCCTCGCGCAGGGTCCCCATCCCCAGCATCACCGCGTCTGCGTGAGCCCGCAGCAGGTCCATCAGCCAGCGATCCTCGGCCGATTCGGAGATCGCCGCTCCGCTCGCGTCCGCGCCTCCGAGCGAAACAATTCCATCCAGTGTCTGCACAAAGTTGGCATACACCCATGGCCGCCCCGCCGCAGCAGCAGGAAAGCCCAGCTTGCCATACGGCGCCATCGCCCCATCCGCCACCGCCGAACCTTCGCCGTAATCGAATAGAATCTCAAAGTCGCGCATCGCGCTAATAATCTCACGCCTGAACCGCGTCCGCCCAACAGCCGAGTGTAGATTTTCCTAAAGGGCCATCCACACACAGGGCGCTGTTTTATTTAAGAGTGTCATCCTGAGCGCAAGCGACGGACCCCAGCAAAGCGCAAATATCCCGCACCGCCCCACAGGCATTTCAACCGCCCAACCCCGCTCCAGACCGCCGCCTGGCACCTGCGCCGCCCTCCACCAGCCCGCCTATCCAGCCGTTCGCCGCGCTTGACATTTGTTTCCCTATGCCCCTAGCCTTTGCACGCAGGATTTCCGTTTTCATCAATGCGGGAGTGAATATGATCGTAATCGCGGCAAAAATGATTGGGAAGCCGGAACGGAGAGCTGACATTCTCCGTCTGGTTGCCACTGTGGCTCAGCCTTCCAGGGCGGAAGCGGGCTGCATCGCGTACAACTTCTATGAAAAGCAGCCCCCTGCCAGCGAATTCCTGTTCTTCGAAGAGTGGGCCGATCAGGCGGCTCTGGACTTGCATCTGAAGACACCGTATTTTCAGGAGTTCATGAAGCAGATCCCGGAGTTGATCCAGGGACCGCCCAAAATACGCGTGTACGAGGTCGCCAAGTCGCGCGACCTGTAAGCGCCCTGGCGACGCGCACCGCAGGCTGCTTCGACCCTCGACTTCGCCCGGCCCCACATCCGCCAACCTCATCCGGATGTGGTCACCGGCGATGAAGGCATCGACTTCGTTCAGATTCGCGCGGCACGATAACGGCGGCTGGCGGCATCACTTCCTGTCCGTTACTTCTTCCTCGCCAACCGCGCCAGCGTAGCCAGCTCCTTCAAAACCTCGCCAATCGGCCGCGCCGGAGTGCCCCAGAAGACCACGCCCTTGCCGCGCACCACTTTCTTGCTCGGAACCCCGCACTGCGCCCCCAGGATTACGCCCGCCTCGATGCGGACGTGGTCGGCCAGGCCCACCTGTCCGCCCACGATCACCCCGTCTTCCAGCACCGTGCTGCCGCTGATGCCGGTCTGCGAGGCCACCACCACGTTGCGCCCAATGTGTACGTTGTGTCCCACATGCACCAGGTTGTCCAGTTTCACTCCGTCGCTGATCACCGTGGCATCCAGCGCACCGCGGTCGACCGTGGAATTGGCGCCGATCTCCACGTCGTTGCCAATCTCCAGCCGTCCAATCTGGGGAAACTTGTGGTAGCGTCCCGTCGCCGGGTCGGGCACAAAACCGAAGCCGTCGCTGCCCAGCACCGCGCCGGCCTTCACCGTCACGCGGTCGCCCATCGTCGTGCCCGGATACACCGTCACCCGCGCCACCAGGTCGCAGTCTTCGCCCATCATCACGCCGGGTCCAATCACCGATCCCGGCCCCACGTGGCTGCGCGCGCCAATCCTGACCCCGGCGCCCACCACCACCAGCTCGTCCACGCATGCGGTCTCATGCACCTCGGCCGAAGGATCCACAATGGCCGAGGCGTCCACGCCGCCCTCGCGGGCTTCGCATCGCCGCAACTCCCCGGCGGCCAAGGCAAAGGCCAGCCGCGGGTGCCTGGCCCGCAGCACCGCTTTGCCGCGCCGGTCCGCAATTTCAACCTCGGCCGAAACGATCACCGCGCCCGCCCGCGACTCCAGGGCCGCCGCCAGCAATCCAGCCTTCTCCACAAAAACCACGCTTTGCTGGCTTGCACCGGCAAAGCTCGAAACCCGGTTCACCTCGACCTCGCCGCCCTCGCAGGCTGCGCCAATGCGTTCCGCCAGCTCAATCGATCTCATGCGTCCGTTGTACCACTCCCGTCATCCTGTTTCGAGGGTTAACTTTCCGCGCGCGCCCGGCGCCCACCATCGCGGAATTCAGTTTCTTCTCCCTCCTGCCGGCGGAGTTACAATGTAGCACCATGTGGTGAAACCGCGCGGCGGGCTGCTTGGGCGTGCAAATGCCGCCGTTACGCAGTTCGGCGCGCCCAATATTTCGAGTCGATTGCCGGTCGTCCGCCGGCGGAGGGAATCATGCAGAAATGGAAGAAAGCCCTGGTTTGCGGAGCCGTTGGAGCTGGTACGGTGCTCGCCTTCTCCGGCCGCCGCAACCTTGGTCTCGCATCCATCGCCGGCGGCCTGGCCCTCATCGCCAGCGAGTATCCCGAGCGTTTTGAATCCGTCTGGGAGAATGCGCCCGACTACGTCAATCGCGCCACCAGGATCTTCAACGCGCTCAGCCGCCTCAGCGAAAAATTCGCCGAAGAGGCCGAGCGCCGCAGCGTCGCGTCCTACGCGCCATTGCACCAGGAGTTCAGCGACTAGCCTGTGCCGGCCTCAGCCAGGTCGCTGACCCGGATGCTTCCCGGCCAGCGACGGTTGCCTCGGCACCCATTGTCCGTCTTCCCATCCTCCGGCCAATAAGGGACATGTCCTTTCGGACTTGTCCTTACGTACAGTGTCTATGGCGGCATTCTCTATGTTTTTTCTTCCGGAAAATGAGTATGCTTACACCATGGTAACCCTCCCCGGATCCAAGACTCCGCCCCCGGCCTACGCGGCGGCAAAGAAGAAAGCCGCGGAACCGCCTTCCACCCAGAAGCCGCAGCCGTCCCATCCATCCACCAAGGTGAAGATCGCCGTGGTCGAGAGTGACCCTCTGCGCTTCATCGGATTTCGCGCCCTCTTCGATTGCGAGCCGGACATGGAACTGTTCTCCGCTTCGGCCAGTGACATCGCCAGCAACGCCGATGCCGATCTCATCCTTCTCGGCAGCCGCGGCAACCAGAATCTATTCGACGTCATGGCCGGACTCAAGGCCACTCGCCCCGACCTGCGCATCCTCGTCACCGGGGCAGGCGCCGATGACGAAATGATTCTGAAGGCTCTGGCCGCCGGGGCCAAAGGTTACGTCGATGAGGCAGCCAACCCCGAAGAGTTCGTCATGGCCATCCGCATCGTCAACCAGGGTTCGGTCTGGGCGCCTCGCCGCGTCCTCTCCACCTTCATCGAGCGCGTCACCTCGTCTCCCGGAAGAATCTTTCCCGCTGGCCGCGTCACCTTCACCGACCGCGAAAAAGAGGTCCTCGAGTTACTCGTCGCCGGACGCTCAAACAAGGAGATTGGCTCCGCCCTCGGCATCGAGGAGCGCACCGTGAAAGCCCACGTCGCCAAACTCATGCGCAAGGTCGGAGTGCAGAACCGCATCGCTCTCTCCGTCCACGCCATCACTCACTCGCTGGTCACCAGCCGCTAGGCGTTCCATCGGCGCAAAGAGTTATCATGGTCCCGAGCTGTTCCGATTGCAGCAGCAAGGAGTTGCCATGCACAAAGCGTTGATTGCTCTCGCCGTACTTCTCTCCACCACCGCGGCCCTGGCGGCAGATGGCCGAGCCGATGACATCGAGCGTCTGCAAAACGGGGCCACCGTGATCAAGGAGATCATGCAGGCTCCGGACAACAGCGTACCGCTGGACATCATCTCCAGGGCCAAATGCATCGCCGTCATGCCTGGGATGTTGAAGGCAGCCTTCGTCGTGGGCGGAGCCTACGGCAAGGGCGTCGCCAGTTGCCGAACCCTCAAAGGCTGGAGCGCGCCCGCATTTTTCACCCTCAAGGGCGGCAGCTTCGGCTTCCAGATCGGAGGAGAGTCCGCCGACATTGTCATGCTCATCATGAACGATCACGGCATGAACAACCTGCTGCAAAGCAAGTTCAAGCTTGGCGCTGACGCCAGTGTCGCCGCCGGTCCCGTGGGCCGCCACGCCGACGCCTCCACCGACTGGAAGATGCGCGCCGAGGTACTTACTTACTCACGCGCCCGCGGCGTCTTCGCCGGAATCTCGCTCAACGGCGCCGTCGTTGCCCAGCACAAGGAAGACACCCGCGACTTCTATGGCCGCATGGTCCCCTTCAAGACCATCCTTCGCGGCAACATCGCCGCGCCCAAAGAAGCCGCAATGTGGGACGAATCCTTGGTCAAGTACGCAGGCAAGTAATCGCTGCCGGGTTTCCTGCCCGCCTCGGTGCATACCTGGCGGGCTTTTTTTCGTCCAGTATTTGCATCCCGCTATGCCCGGATCCTTTCGTGGGCCGAGGGTTTTCCGGAGGGTGTCATCGCTTGCGTGACGAGGGGCGCCGGGACCAGGAAACTTCCAGCATCATTTTTGAGAGGCGCGTATTCCATTTACCCTCCCTTCCGTCCAACTGTTTGACCTTCCAACTCGTGATTTGATACGGTCAACCTTCGCTCATGCGCTTCTGGTTGGAGTACTTTCCCGTCTGGCTTATGGCACAGACGCTGCGATGGTTGCCGCGTCCGGTGGCGCGCTTTCTTGCCCGCGTCATCGCCATTCTCTTCTATTGGATTCATCCGCGCCTGCGCCGCGTCGGCACGCGCAATCTCGAGCTCGCTTTTCCCGCCAAATCCCCCGCCGAGCGTGCGCGCATTCTCCGCGGCGTCTATATCTCGCTCGGCCGTCTGCTGGCCGAGATTCCAAAATTCCCCGGCTACACCCTGGAGAACGTCGATCGCATCGCCGTCTACGACGGCTTGGAGAACTACCTTGCCGCCCGCGACCGTGGCAAGGGCGTGCTGTTCATGACCGCGCACCTGGGCGGCTGGGAGATTGGCTCTTTCGTTCACTCCCTGCACGGCCACTGGCTCAACATCGTCGTACGCGACCTGGACAATCCCCTGCTCGACCGCTGGGTGCGCCGTCTGCGCTCTCTGCATGGCAACAAGACGCACAACAAAGACCTCTACGCCCGCGGCCTGCTCACGGCCATGAAGCGCGGCGAAACCGTCGGTGCTCTCATGGACACCAACATGACGCCGCCCCAAGGCGTCTTCGTCAACTACTTCGGCCTCGCCGCCTGCACCGCCGTCGGCCTTGCCAAGGTCGCCATGCACACCGGCGCCGCCGTGCTTCCAGCCTTCACCATCTGGGACCAGGCCCTGGGCAAGTACCGCATCCGCTTCGAACCCGCGATCCCCACCGTCGACACGGGAGACGACGCAGCCGACGCCGTGGCCAATACGCAGAACTACACCGCGGCCATCGAGCAGGCCGTGCGGGCTCATCCCGATCAGTGGCTCTGGGTGCATCGCCGCTGGAAAACCCGTCCGCCCGGCGAACCCGCACTCTACTGATGCCGCTCCGCCGACACCTCGCTCTCACCCCGCAAGGCTCCCATGCCGATTGCATCCGCGCACCGGTTCGACACGCGCTCTCGCCGGGCTGTACACTCGGGTCTTCGGAAGCCTGCACGGCTTTCGCGGAGGCACGATGAGACGTGCGATCGCCTACCTTCCTCTGCTCGTGCTGTTCTGCGCCCTGCAGACAGCGCTGGCGCAGGACTTAGCGTCGTTTGAAAAACGAGTCCAGGTGCGAACCCTTCCCAATGGACTTACCGTCCTGCTCTTGACTCGCCCCCAAGCACCCGTCTTTTCCTTTTTCACCATTGTCGATGCCGGCGATGCCCAGGATCCCGCCAACAAAACCGGCCTGGCGCACATGATGGAACACATGGCTTTCAAGGGTACCGGCAATATCGGCACCACCAATTTCGCCGCGGAAACCGAGGCTCTGGCGAAGGTCGAGGAGACCTACGCCGATTACGACCGCGAAAACAACCGCACCGTCCAGCGCGATGAAAACAAGATTGCCGGGTTGAAGGCAGCTTGGGAAAAGGCGCGCGAAGATGCCGAGCAGTACGTGGTGAAAAATGAGTTTGGCGAGATCATCGAGCGCAATGGCGGCGTGGGACTCAACGCTTCCACCGGGCTGGACAGCACGGAGTACTTCTACTCCCTGCCCGCCAACCGCCTTGAACTCTGGGCCTTTCTGGAGTCGGAGCGTTTCCTGCATCCGGTGATGCGCGAGTTCTACAAGGAGCGCGACGTGGTGATGGAGGAGCGGCGCATGCGCACCGATTCCTCACCCACCGGAAGACTGGTCGAGCAGTTCGAATCCGTTGCTTTTGACGGCAGCCCCTATCATCGGCCGGGCATCGGCTACACCAGTGACCTGCGGCACTTCTCCGCCACCGACGCGGCCAACTTCTTCAAGACCTACTACGTGCCCAGCAACATGGTGGTGGCCCTGGTGGGCGACCTCGACCCGGACAAGACATTCGCGGTTGTGGAGCGATACTTCGGACGCATTCCCGCCGCTCCCAAACCGGAAGAGTACGTCACCGCGCAGACCTTGCAGAACTCCGAACGCAAGGTGGTGCTCCAGGATCCGTCGCAGCCCTTCTACGTTGAGGGCTACCAGAAGCCGGACTTCCGCGACCCCGACGATGCGGTCTATGCGGTCATCAGCAGCGTGATGAGTGAAGGCCGCACCTCGCGCCTCTATCGCGATCTGGTACGCGACAGGAAGATCGCGGTGGCCGCCGCGGGCTTCGCCGGTTTGCCGGGAGACAAGTACCGCAACCTTTACGCGTTCTATGCCGTGCCCGCGCAGGGACACAGCGCTGCCGAGATGGGCAGCGCCATCCACGAAGCGGTCGAGAAGCTGAAGCGCGAAGGCGTGAGTCCCGACGAATTGAAGATGGTAAAGACGCGCTCCAAGGCAGCATTGCTACGTAGCCTTGCCAACAATCAGGGGCTGGCCATCAACCTCGCGGAGAATCAATTGAAGTACGGCGACTGGCGCGAGCTGTTCCGCGAGATCGACAAGATTGACGCGGTGACCAATCAGGACGTGAAGCGCGTGGCCAACCAGGTATTCGTCGATACCAACCGCACCGTGGGAATTCTTGAGACCACCGGCACTGCAAAGGGGACACAGCGATGATCACGAAAATCCTGACGGCGGCCATCGGCGCCGCGCTCTTGCTGGGTTCCGCGCAGGCGCAGGAAGCAACCAGGGACAACGCGGCGGCACCGCCTCCGTCTCCGTCCTCAAACCTTGGCGTAGCCACCAACTGGAGACAGATCGCAATTCCTGAACTGCCGCCGTTCAAGCCGCAGCAGCCCAGGCGAGTGCTATTGCCCAACGGAATGGTCGTCTTCCTCACCGAGAATCACGAGTTGCCTCTCATCTCGGGCTCGGCGATGGTTCGCGGCGGCTCGGATTCCGAGCCCGCGGATAAAACCGGATTGGTAGAGTTGTACGGTGCAACCTGGCGCACCGGCGGCACCGAAAAACTATCAGGCGATCAGTTGGACGACTACCTGGAGGCGCGCGCCGCCAAGGTGGAAACCGCCGATGGCGACGCGGATACCACCATCAGCTTCAATTGTCTGAAGGCTGATTTTCCCGATGTGCTGGAGATTTTCGTGGACCTGCTGCGCCATCCGGCATTTCGCGCCGACAAGCTGGCACTGGCAAAGAAGCAACTGAACAGCGGCATCTCGCGCCGCAACGATGAGTCCGACGACATCGCCTCGATGCAGACCGACATACTCGGCTACGGCAAAAGCAGTGCCTACGCGCGCGTTCCCGAGTATGCGACCGTCGCCGCCATCACCCGCGAGGACCTGCTGCAATGGCACCGCCAGCACACCACGCCCGCGAACATCATCTTCGGCGTGGTCGGCGATTTCGACTCCACGGAAATGGAGGCAACCCTGCGCAAAGCTTTCGCCGAGTGGCCCAGCGGCGAAAAGGTCACCCCGCCAAAGATTGCCATCGCGCCCGCAAAGCCGGGCATCTACCTGGTCGACAAAAGCGACGTGAACCAGAGCGAGATTCGCATGATCGCCCTGGGAATCGAGCGCAGGAATCCGGACTACTTTGCGCTGCAGGTGATGAACGAAATTTTTGGCGGAGGATTTTCGTCGCGGCTGTTCAACAATCTGCGCACCAAGGCTGGCTTGGCCTACGCGGTGGGCGGCGGCGTGGGCAGCAGTTGGGATCATCCGGGGCTCACCATCCTCGAGATCGCAACCAAAACCGAAACCACGGTGGACGCGATCAAGGGACTCTGGGAGCAGGTCGAGCTGCTGAAAAAGGATGCCCCGGGCGAGTTGGAACTCAAGCGCGCCAAGGACCAGATTCTGAACTCTTTCATCTTTAACTTCGATACTCCCGCCAAGGTTTTGCGCGAGCAGCAGACCTACGACTTCTACGGCTACCCAGGCGATTTCCTCGAACAATATCGCGCCGGCGTCGAGCGGGTCACCTCGGCCGACGTACTGCGCGTGGCCAACAAATACGTACACAAGGAAGACCTGAAGGTGCTGGTCGTGGGCAATGCCGGCGAGTTTCGAAAGCAGCTTGAGGCCCTGGGCCTGGTCACGCCCATCGACATCACCATTCCTGCGCCAAGGGACACGGACAAATAGTGGTGGCGTTGAACTCTCACGGCAAACGAACGGCGCGGAGTGATCCGCGCCGTTTCTTTTGATCCCGATGTGCCGCGGCTATTCCTTGGCGGTCATCGCCTTGGGCTGGTAGACGCAGAAGGGTTCCGAGGCCATGTAGTCTCCGGTAGCGGCGTAGGCGCGCGCGCGGCAGCCCATGCAGACATTGCGAAATTCGCAGCAGCCGCACTTGCCTTCCAGCTTATCCGTGTCGCGCAGATCGGCGAAGACCTTCGAATTGTTCCAGACCTCGGCGAATGGCTGCCGGCGCAGGTCGCCCGCAACGGCGGGCAGGTAGCCGCACGGAAAGACCTCGCCTTCAAACGATAGGAAGCAGACACCGGTTCCGGCCAGGCAGCCTTTGGTCATCGCGTTCATTGCGTTCGGATCGCCGCCCGGATGGCCGTGCGGATGCGGCACGCCGTCGTGGCGGATTCCGCTCTTGCCAAACTTCTCGTAGTCGGTCTTGAAGGCAAGGCCCGTGGAGCCGGGCATGGTCATCTCGGTTGCGCCGATGGCGGGCTTGGCTGCAACCGCGGCGGGTGCCGCGCCGTAGCCCTCCTGCTTGCGTTCTTCGGCGCGGCGCTGCCGCACCACCCGGAAGTAGTGCGGGGCGCAGGTGGCCTTCAGTTCAATGTCGCCGATCGAAGCCTGGTCGTAGAACCAGTTGAGGATGCGCTCGTACTCCTCGGGAGAAACCATTTGCGACTCGGCGATATCGACGCCGCAGCCGACCGGAACCAGCAGGAAGGTGTGCAGGGCGTCGGCGCCCAAGCCGCGCACCATGTCCAGCACGGCGGGTAGCTCAACGGCGTTGTGCTTGGCAATCGTCATGTTGATCTGCACCGGCATGCCGAGCTCTTTCAGATTTTTGAAGCCGCCGATGGCCGCGTCGAATGCGCCCGGGATTCCGCGGAAGCTGTCGTGCGTCTCGGCATTGGAGCCGTCCAGCGAGATGGAGACGCGCTTCACCCCCGCATCCACAATCTTCTGCGCCACTTCCTTTGTGACCAGGGTGCCGTTGGTGGCCAGGGCCACGCGCAAACCCTTGTCGGTGGCGTAGCGGGCAAGCTGGAAGATGTCCTGCCGGTAGAGCGGTTCGCCGCCGGAGAGCACCAGGATTGGGTTCGCAAACGCGGCAATCTGATCGATGATGTCCAGGGCTTGAGCGGTGGGCAAATCGGAAGGGGATGCAAGCTCGGTGGCCGTGGCACGGCAATGCACGCAACGGAGATTACAGCCCTTGGTGACTTCCCAAAAAACCAGGCGCGGCAGATGTTGGCCGGCGCCGCTGCGAGGACTTGCACTCATGAGATCTCCTGAAAACGATCCAAACTTCGACCGCAACCTAACGATACGGTGCCGGACAACCAAGCAACCATGATTTATATCACAGACCTGGTGTGATGTGCGTCACTCCGTAAATATGCCAACTCGATCGATTGCTGGATACTTCGCCTGTTCTCGACAGGTATCGCCAGTAGGCCTAGCGCGACAGTATAATGTTGAGCACCATGGAACGTAGGCTCGTACCCGTTTATCCGAGCGCGATTCTCCTAGGGCTATGTGTGTTCAGTGCAGCCCTGTGCTGGTTCCCGATGATCATTGATCCAAGCATGGACCTTCCGTATTGGGCGCCATCAGCGTGTGTGGCAGTTTCCGCTGCCCTTTCCGCCGCTCTATATAGGCAGCTTTGGCGGCGTTACTGGGCCGGTTGCATTTTTGGAACATTCGCTGGATTGTGCATCGCATTTGCGATTTGGTATCCGAAAGATGGAATAGCAGCCTCATTCATTCCCCTGGCAGTCATCGCGGACACCATAGTCGTCGCGCTTGTTTCGCTAATCAGCAGCTTTGTGGGTTCTCGGCTCCCGGCGGTGGGCACCGGACTTGACAAGGTTTTCCTGGTCGTGCTGGTGGTGATCGCTAGCTTTGGCCCCGTCTGTCTGGCGTTGACGCCATCAGTCGTCGCCGACCGTGTCGAAAGAAACGAACGCCTCGCTGCTGAAAGGGTTGCCTCACTTCAGCGTGCTGTAGAGCGTGTTGCAGCGGTGAATCCAGCTGGCGTCTGCGATGGTTCTATTGTGAAGCGAAGCTATGAAGGCAGGGTTTTCAGCGACGAAGATTGGCGACGGATAACTGGTAACTACGTCAAACAGGACGGCTATATGTTCATGATCAACTGTGAGCAACAGGGCGGGTACACGATTGACGCTGCGCCCGCGAGATCATATGGGGAGGATGGAAGGCGCGATTTTTGTGTAGATGAGACGGGAAAAACCGGTTGCGGCATGTGGTTTAATCGCGCACGTTACGCGTGCGTACCATGCAAGCCGTAGGCCAAGCTGCCACACCTCACTGGACGGCGGCAGAGTATAACTGTCGCAACATCGCCAAGTACCTCCCTATCTCAGACAACCCACAATCCCACACTAAACGGCCCCAGCGGATGCTCTCCACCGGGGCCGATGTGCGTCTTCGTTCCCTCTACGGCCCCACGCCGCCGTTGTGGCAGTCCGAGCAGTTCACGCTGGTCAAGTCACCCAGATCGACCGGGTGCTTGAAGATCATGGCGGTGTTCACGACGTTCGCCGGCAGCACGCCTTCTTCCTGGGTCAGCACCGTATGGCAGGAGTTGCACTCCTTGGTAATAACCTTGCCATCCTTGCTGGTGTGGTTGCCGTCATGGCAGCGGAAGCAGCCGTTGAAGTAATAGTGGCCGACGTTGTCCGGGTGGGTACGCCAGTCCACTTTCATCTCCGGGAAAATGTTATCGCGGAAGATGCGTTGCAGCTCCATCACCATGTTCTCGATGTCGCCCGCCCGGCTGCTGACCAACTGCGGATACTTCGCCTTGTAGAACGCCGGAATCTGCTGCGCGATGGCGGCCATTGCCTCATCCGTGCTCTTGTACCCCGCGGTAAGAACCTGCACCCCCTGCTGCTTGGCAAACGGCAGCGTGGCGCTGATGCGCTGGGCGGCCAGCGCCTGATCGACGGAGCGGTCGGGCGGCGTGTAGATGTGGGTCGGACGGTTATGGCAATCGATGCAGTCCATGCGGCGCTGCTCCAGTTTGCCGATGGCGGCCGGGTCCGCGCCGTTGGCCGTGTACTCGGTGACATTGCCATTGCGATCCGTCAGCCGCACCCAGGACATGGTCTCGCGCTTGGCGTCGCTGCGGTACTCAATCTTGTTGGCGATGTTCATGTGCCAGTGGATTCCGGCCGCGGCCTGGCCGGAATTCGGATCGCCGCCACCGGTCTTGATGAGCAGGCGAATCTGACGCGGCGTATTGGTTTCGTCGGAGTCAAAGTGATTGAACACCTTGAGTTGGGCTCCCCAGAAGCGGCGTGGCCAGTGGCACTGCTCACAGGTTTGCGAGGCGGGACGCAGGTTGGCGACGGGAGTCTCGATAGGCCGCGGATAGGTGTTCGTGATGGTCCGGAAAACCTGCCGCAGTCCAGACATCTTCGACTTCACATACCAGCTCGCGCCGGTTCCCACGTGGCACTCCACGCATGTCACCCGGGCGTGCGCCGAGTGATCGTGGGCCACATGTTCGGGATGCATCACCGTATGGCAGAGTTCGCCGCAGAAGGTCGTCGAGTCCGTGAACTCATAGGCGCGATAGCTGCCAACCGCGCTGAGCAGGATGAAGACAACGACAAAGCCTACGAACAATTCCAGACGGCGGCGCTGCCCGGATTGGTTCAGGTCGATCTTCGGCAGCAAAGGAGCCCCAGGAACCGCCTGCAGACGGCGATGGCGCTCGACCGCCACGCCAATGCCCGCCAGGACCAGGCCTGCCACCAGGAAACCGGGAAGCACCATGTATGCCAGGATTCCGGTATACGGGCTGGGCTCGGGGGAAGTCACGTCGATGATGAACAGGATGATGATGTTGGCCAGAGCAATGGCCGCCAACGCAAGTCCGGACAGACTGAGGTAGTTGCGCAGTAGGGACTTGTAGGAAAACCACAGGTCTTCCGCGGGGTTGGGCGTGTTGGGCCCGGGATCGGTCATGCGAATCTCCTGCAGCGCAAGTGCGGCGCCCGGTTTCCTGTGTTGCACAGCCGCCACCGGAAACGCAGCGGCAGACCGCCGGGTCTGCCGCCACCTGGGGCCACACTACTTTTTGGGTTCATGATGGGTTTTGACTTCGTCTCCAGCGCTGCCCGCATACTGGGACAGCGTCGCGGAATCGAGGCCATGTTCTTCCTGATAATGCTCAACCGACATTTTGCCATCGAGGAACGCGAAGTTCACCGGATAAGTGTCAGGATCGAGAATAACCTGGTAGAAATGCCAGACAAGGATCGCCAGCGTGGCCAGAATCGCCTCGTAGAAGTGAACCGTAATGGCGACTTCGATCACCCAGCGCGGAACAGCGTCGGACGAAATCATCTTGAACCAAATTGTTAAACCGGTGAATGCCATCACAAACGTGCCCCAGACCAGGGCCCAGTATTCCATTTTCTCGGCGTAGTTGAAGCGCTTGAACTGCGGCTTCCTGCGGGAGAATCCCAGGTTGTAGGCAACCACGTCCACCACGTCCGTGGCGTCCTTCAATTCCGGCAGCATGTCCAGCAACATCCGGTGTCCCTCGCGATAGAAGGCGAGGTAGACCACATGGTACAGGCTGACCAGAATCATCAAGACGCCGGCGGTACGGTGAACGTAGCTGCGGCCCAGTTCGTTGACAAAGATGAACTTGGTCGCGGCATCCGGATACTTCAAGGCAAAGCCGGTGATCACCAGGGTGAAAAACGAAATAAACAGCAGGCAATGCTGAATGCGCTGGTTCCTGGTCATGCGCACAACAATGCGCGGGCCGTTGGTGAGATGGCCGCCATGCTTGCTGCGCTCGATCAGCTTGTGCACAAAAATCATCAGGTTGTGCAGGACCATGAAGCCGACCACGGAGATGATCAGCAGGATATAAAAGCTGCGAACCCAGTTGTTGACCCTGGCGCCGAAGTCAGCCTTGGCCACGGCTTCGGGATCAAGGTGGATCTTGCCCTTGGCAAAATTTGCGTTGGCGCCGGGATGGCACTGTCCGCAGGTCTTGACCAGGTTAGCCTGGTTGACCGTCGACAGAGGATCCGACGGCGGAAGAATGTCGTGGCTTCCGTGACAGGACGAGCAGCTCGCGGTCCGATTCGATCCCACCGCGCTCGCCATCCCATGGTAGCTGGCGTTATAGCTTTCCGTACGCCGGCCGGGAATGCCAAACTCCGCCGTCATTCTCACGTTGTTGTGGCACTGGGCGCAGACAATGTCTGCCTGATTCCGGGGCGATACCCACGAATCCTTGTCCTTGACGGCCTTGATGGTGTGGACGCCGTGGCAGGTCGTGCAGACCGGCCCCTGGGTATTGCCGTCGGCCAAAACCTTGCCGTGAATGCTCTTGGCGAACTGGGCTGCCTCGTCACCGTGGCACTTGGAGCAGGTCTTCGGCACGTTGGCGCGGAAGACCGGGGAAGCAGGATCGTTCGGGGGTAGAACCTGATGCTCGCCGTGGCAATCCGAGCAAACCGCCGCTTTATCGTTCCCGGCGGCTGACAACTTGCCGTGGATCGACTCCTGGTAGGCGAGAGCCGGTCTGCCGGCCATGCCGGGGATCGGCTGCGAGTGGCACTGGCCGCACGTCTTGGGAATGTTGACTCTGGCGGTGCGGGACTTGGGATCGCCGGCAGGTAAAATTTCGTGAATATTGCCGTGGCAGCTTTCGCATTGCGCAGCTTTCACATTGCCCAGCGCCAGCGCCTTCCCGTGAATGCCATTGTCGTACAGCTTCTGTTCGTCGGCATGGCAGGTGATGCACTTGGGTTTTGCCAGACCCGTATCGTGCGGGATGCCCTTGACGTCGGTGTGGCAGTCCACGCAGGAGAACATGGAGCCGTGAATCGAGGCCTTGAACGCGTCGCCATGCACTTCCTTGCCGTTGACCATCGAGCCATCGTTGTGGCAAGCCAGACAATCGTCGCTGGTAGGTTTGGGCTCAGCTACGGCCTTGGTCCCTGCGTGCGCAAACCCGGCGCACCCAAGCACCAGGCAAATCATCCACAGTAGTTTTAGTCTCTTCACGAGCCCTTCACCTTCGCGTACGGCATGAACACCTCAAGTAGCTGCCCGGGCGCGTTGGCCCGGGCGGCCCAATCCAGCAATTGGCAGATCTGCTCTTATTTCAGCGATTTCACAAATGTGACCGCAGCCTTGATTTCGTCATCGCTCAGTTTGCCTGCGAAGGCCGGCATCTTTGCCTGCCCTTTGCTGACGGTGGTGAACAGTGCTGCATCTGACTTTCCGGTTGTGGCCGGGGTATTCAACGGCTTGATCCCCATGGCCGGCATGGCTTTGCTGCCATCGGCCCCGTGGCAACCGGCGCACTTGGCTTTGAAAATCGCAGCGCCGTCTGCGGCAAACAAGGGCATTGCCATGGTGGCAACAATTGCGACTGCAAAGAATCTCTTCATCGATTCTCCTGTGCTTTTCTCTCATCCTGAAAGCGGTCTTTGTTCCAGACGCATTTCCTCCGCTTTTACAGGACACATTGGTTTTCGCACTCGTAGCGCACGGAGGGCAGTGAGTCTTCTCACGAGTTTCTGTGACATTCATCACAATCCGGATTGACATATAACTGGTGTCGCGGTGCGCTGGAACCGTTTTTTGCCCGGAAATGGGGCCGCGTGGACCACCCATGGGATCGGCGGGGACGTGCGCACAGGCAGCCAGACGCCCCCAATAAAACTTGCTTCCAGGAACGGAATTGGCAGGCTCAGCCTGATCTCCGCCGCCAGCATCGATCCAGCCGGACCGCTCAAACAACCGTGGGCCGCGCTCGGCGGCCCACGGTCGAATCTGCGGCGAACCTTCAGGAAGCCATGGGACGAGCGCGCTGAATGCGTACCCGGCGGGCGCGACTCAGTCCGAGGGAGCGTACCCGCTCGTAGGCGCCGTGCAAGTCGTCGCTGAGGCGGCGCACCACCTCCATGCAGATTGGCGGATTATCGTGCAGGAACTTCAGAAGATCCTTCCGCTTCACGAATACGACCTGCGCCGTATCCAGCAATTCCGCGGTCACCTCGTAGGCGTCGCCGCTCAGGGTAGCGCCCAGTCCCAGGACCTCGCCCGGTCCAGCCACGCGCAACATCAGGCGTTTGCCGCTCTCCGAACAGATGGAGAGCTTGGCGCGTCCCTCGCAAAGTACATAGACTCCCCGCGACGGGCGGCCTTCGGCGAACAGAAGCGCACCTTTTCCGAGAACGGCCTGCTCTTTGATTTCGTCGAAGCTGTGAATCGCATCCGGCGACATCTCGCAGAACGGGCGTTCAGAGCGGAATGCGCAATGGTTGCAACTGGGCTGCATATCACTCTCCATGCAAGGTTTTTATCTTTTGTGCGCCATCCACGCAGTGATAACAGTCACCCGCCAACGTGAGTCCCGCCACAGCAGGTTTCGCAATGCCAACCAAATCTGGTCCATGCACGCTGGAAAATGCAAATGCGTAACGCGCAGAAAACAAAGGTCCGGCGCGAGGCCGGACCCTGAGAATGAGTGCTTTTTCGAGTACGATTATACGGTTGCCAGCGCCTTCAGGGCGCTCTTGTTGCGAATGACCAAAGTGGAACCTTTGGCCTGAACAATTTGTCGCTTCTTTAATTCTGCAAACAAGCGGGTGACCGTCTCGCGTGAAGTGCCAATCATCTGGGCGATCTCCTCGTGGGTCAGAGCCAGCTTGATGCGGGGTTCCTGCTTGGCGCCTTCGCCGTTCTTGGCCGTCCACTCCAGCAACAGCTTGGCAAGCTTTTCCGCCGCCGAGTGTGACAAACCCAGGGAGCGGATTTCACGGCACGCCGTATTATATTTCTCGCTCAACTGCTCGGCGACCCGCAGGCAGGCGTCCGCGTTCTCCTTCAGGAAGCGCAGAAAATCCTCGCGCTTCACGAAGTTGACCTGGCAGGGATCAATGGTCTCGGCGGTCAACTCGTAGGGTTTGCCGCTGACCGACGCGCTCAGTCCAAGAACTTCGCCAGCCTCGGCGATCTTGAGAATCAGCGTCTTGCCATCCGTGGAACAGATCGACAGCTTCACTCGACCTTTGCAAAGCACGAAGATGCCGCGTGGCGCCTGACCTTCCACAAACAGAATCGCACCCTTGGGATAGGCGGTCGCATACTTGATCTGCTCAAAGCACTGGAGGGCGGTTTCGGGCAGATCGCAAAATATCTGGTCTACCCTCATTTTGCAGGTGAGGCAACTCTCGATAATGTCCAGCCCGTATGGTGAAAGCACTGTGTACCCCCTGGGTTGCCCGCCCCGGCTCCGCAACCGGCTGGCAGGGCGGCCTCTGCAACCTGGCCGCACATCTTTTTTGTAGTTCTGCATCATGAGCCGGTCTGCCACGCAAACACGCCTTGAAGGACGAAACCAGGCACACATGCTCGTCTTAGCTTGTAAGGTTTAGCTCGCACCTAAGGGAAGTACATACGTCACACTGCCGTGTGACATTCACACAATGCAGTGACGTGCGGCACAGTTCAAGGTTCATGCTCGGAATGACGCCCCGGGCCCAGCCAGTCTCGTCCAAGCATCAGATGGGACGAGGTTTATGGGGACACGCGCGGGCATTCAGGCAGTCGTCGGCAATCCGCAGACGCTCCACCGGATGACCTTCGACCAGGTGCGACTGGATGATCTCGTCAATGTCTGCTTCGCTGACCTTGCCGTACCAGACGCCTTCCGGATAGATCACAACCGTGGGGCCGTGCTCGCATTGATCCAGGCAGCCGGCTTTGTTCACCCGTACCAGGCACGGGAGCGCTCGGGCCGCAATCTTGCTCTTGAATGCACGCAGCAGTGCGCCCTCCTTGGCGGGATCGCAGCAACCGCGAGGATGACCCAACTCGCGCGAGTTGGTGCAGACGAAAATATGGTAGTCAAAACCGGGCATGCAGTTATTCTATCCGCACCCGATAGAGCTGGTACTGCGAGGTTGCATACGTTTGCTCCAGTTCCGGGATGCGCTCGAACTCCTGCTTCTCAAAGGGAGCGTTGTAGAGAACCAGGATGGTTCGTGGACACCGCCGCGCCGATTCCACCAGCCGGGTTAATACCTCGCGCAATACATAGTCCGGAAAGGGATTGAACAGGTAGAGCACAATGTTGCCCGGCGGAAATTCGTATTCCCTGGCGTCGCCGCACACCAGCTCGATGCGGTGGCATTGCTGGCCAGGCTCGGCAAAGCCGTCGATGTTCCTCCGCGCGATGCCGTCCAGCCGCGGCTGCACTTCCACGCCGACGATGCGGGCAAATGGATACATGGACGCCATCAGCAGCGCGCGTCCCTTGCCGGAACCAAGATCGATAAATGTGAATGTCTCAAAATCCAGGCCCGCCAGGTGCTCGAAGATTGCGGCAAACTCCTCTTCCACGGTGGGCTGGTAAAGGCGCTCGCTGAAGACCTCCCGCAGGCGCACCGAAAGCGGCAGCCGCGCCCATGTCGTGTCCACGCCGTGATCGCAATCGTAGTCGATGTCTCCGAAGCGGCTGCGGCGCCGCTCGGGCAGCGAGTTCTTCACGCATTCCGCAAACTGCTCCGCAAGATAGCGGATCGAGCCCGCAAGTCCGCGGGAACGGATGGAGTCGCGCTGCCAGCGCAGGACGGCGGCGGCCAGCGATGGCGGCCTGGCGGATTGAGGCATGCATGGATTATGTCATCCCGCCACCCAATTCCGCACGGCCACCGCTTCCGCAAGGCGCGCACACCCGCTGCGCCTGTGGCAAAGTAGTAGCAGGCATGACGACCGAACCAGTGAGGCTTCCAGCGGCAGGCACCGCATTCCGTTACCCGAACTTTCGTCTCTTCCAGATCGCCCGTTTCCTGATGGTAGCCGGGTTGGAGATGCAGTCGGTGGCCGTAGGCTGGCAGATTTACGAGATCACCCGCCGCCCGCTGGACCTGGGACTGGCCGGTCTGGCGCAATTTCTTCCCGGATTGCTGTTCTTTCTGCTGGGCGGCCACGTGGCAGACCGCTTCGACCGCCGCCACGTCCTGCTTGCCTGCTACGCAAGTTTCGCGCTCTGTTCGCTGGCTCTGCTGGCAATTACCCTGCGCGGACTCCACGGCGTTGCGCCGGTGTACGCGGTGCTTGTGGCGATTGGATTTGTACGCGTCTTCAACGGTCCGGCTGGGCAGGCTTTCTCGCCTCTGCTGGTGCCGGCCGCGGTCTTTCCCAACGCCACCACCTGGGCCTCTTCCATCTTCAACGCCGCCACCATTCTTGGACCCGTGATGGGCGGCCTGCTTTATGCTCTGCGGGGCACTCCGGTTGCCGTCTACCTTACGGCCGCCATCTCGCTGGGGGCCAGCGTCGGACTGTTGCTTGCCATTCGCATTCACGGAGTGCAGCAGATGAGCCGGGGACGCGACTGGAACACGGTGCTCGCAGGTTTCCGCTACGTTTGGCGCAACCCTTTGATCTTTGGAACCACCACCCTGGACCTGTTCGCCGTCCTGCTGGGCGGCGCCGTCGCGCTGCTCCCGGTCTTTGCCCGCGAGGTTCTCAACGCCGGACCGCGCGGCCTCGGCCTGCTGCGCGCTTCCCCTGGAATCGGGGCGGGGTTGATGGCCATCGTTCTGGCCTATGCGCCTTTGCGGCGGCGGGCGGGGGTAAAGATGCTGTGCTCGGTTACCGCCTTTGGAGCCGCAACCGTGGTCTTCGGAGTCTCCCGGAACCTGTACCTGTCGATGTTTGCCCTGCTCGTGGTGGGAGCAGCCGACATGGTTTCCGTAATCGTGCGTTCAACCGTGGTGCAATTGGCCACTCCGGATGAGATGCGCGGCCGTGTCAGCGCCGTGAACATGCTGTTCATCGGCGCCTCCAATGAGTTCGGACAATTCGAGAGCGGCATCACCGCCCAGTGGCTGGGAGCGGTGCCTGCGGTGGTTGCCGGCGGCATTGGAACCATTGTCGTGGTAGGTCTGTGGAGTTGGCTCTTCCCTGCCCTGCGCAAGGTGGACCGTCTAACCCAGGAGTCGCTGGCCATCGCAGCCGAGCAGGATCTGACGGAGATGCAGTAACAACTGGGATTCAAGCTGAACTTCGAGCTAAACGATCGAGCGTACAGGTGCGATTTCATTGCGCACCTTCGCTTCGCGCACCCACCGCGCCAGCTTCTTGAAGTCCTCGACAACCGGTGCATCGGGGGCGTAGTCCACCACCGTCGAACCGGCTGCCAGAGCCTCTGGAATCAGATCGGTGCGGCGGATGGAAAACGGCAGCAAGCGCTCGCCCAGCACCATCTCCAGGCGCTCGCGAACGTCCTTGTGGAAAGCCACCGTGGGATCGTACTTGTTCAACAGGTAGAACGTGGGAGGGACGTCCGGGTCGTCGTCTACTTCCGCCAGTTCGCGGGTAACGGTGAGCACGGAATTGATATCCGGAACAATGATGCGAAGGTTGATGGAGGCCAAGCCGAGCGTCTGCTGCTCGGACATATCCTGGTTCGTGATCTCACCCAGAACCCGGCCAACCTCGGATACCAGCGCGTTGACCTCGCGCGGCAGCCAGCTATCAACTTCCTCCGCCATCCCGTTTTCGTCCTGCGGGCGCGAGTAAAGATGCAACTGGCCAAGATCGCGCGTCGGAGGGATTAACGTGCGAACCCGTCCCGGCACAACCTGCTTGCCGCCGAAGTGCAACGGCAGGGTGCGCTGTGAATCCGAGTAGATCAGGAAAATGCTTTCACCCATTCCGCAAAGAATGCGCGCCAGGGTGCTGAGAATCGAGGTTTTGCCGACACCGCCCGCGGCGGCGCTGAACGTGATCATCGGAACCTGGAGAGCTTCCGGCCTGGCTGCAATTTCGTCCTTCCGGCCAACGCCAAGCAGCGAATTCAGCACATTCCAACGGTGACGGGGAGGCTCTTGACGGGTGTTCTCCTGACGGGCGCACTCCTGGATGCAGGATGGGGACTTGGCGGCCGGAACATGCGTGCGCGGCTCCATCTTGGCGACCGGCTGGAACGCCGCACGAGGCGGCGCACCGGAATCGATCGCGGTGCTCCGGCGCCCTTCAAAAACCTTGTACTGTGAGCGGTCCAGATGTACTCGCGTCATCAAGGTGGAGATATCATCGGGAGGCATTATGGCGGCCATCGGTTATTCCCCTGTCTTACAAGAACCTATTCCAGTGTAGGCAAACGCGATATCGGACACAACCTGAACTTGTATTTGCGCATGCGAATATTGGACATTAGTACCCACACGAATGGTGACCATGCCAAACCGGCCAAGTCACCCGTGGATCTTGAAAAGACAGGGGAATCGCTCTAAACGCCCACGCTGCTTGCTGCTTCCTCCCACCAGATATGGGAATCAAGGGGAATTTCGCGCCTCCGGAAGCTGCCGCCGTTGCGGACAACGTGTTCCAGCACGGTTGCAACCGTCCGCGGGATCGCCTTCCGCACCGAATCGCTGAGCGGAGCCCCGACTTCCATCTGTTCGCCGGTGACTCCGATCAGGAGGACATCTTCGGGGCCGTCGCCCGCCAGCTCGGCCACAAAGATGGATTCGGTGATGCACGGCGCATGCGGGTCGAGCCGGACGGCGGGCCGCTGGCGGGTGATTGCTGCCTTGTCATAGACAGTCACCGTGCCAGCCGGCTCGCGGTTCTCAACCGAGTCGATCAGGATCAGCACGTCAATTCCGGTCATGTACGCGATCAAGTCGAGGCCGGGGGTGCCGAGGTCTTCGACCTCGACATTTTCCCCGAACTCGTAGTTGGCCGCCATCCAGCGGGCCGTATAGGGCCCCACGGCATCATCGCCGAGGAGGACACTGCCGACACCGCAGATCCTGATCTTCTTCATAGCCTTACAGCACCTTCACGGTTGCTACCGGCTTGCCTTCGGGGTCGAAGGTGTGGCAGGCGCAAGCCATGCAAGGATCAAACGAGTGAATCGTACGGATGGCTTCCAGCGGACGCACCGAATCGGCAATGGGGTTATGAAGCAGCGAAGCTTCATATGGGCCATGCTGTCCCTTCGCGTCTCTCGGAGAGCCGTTCCAGGTGGAAGGCACAACCGCCTGGTAGTTGTCGATCTTGCCGCCCTTGATCACCGTCCAGTGCGAGAGCAGGCCGCGTGGCGCTTCGTGTACGCCCACGCCCTCGATTTCGCCCGCGGGGAAATCCGGACTGTTATGGATGGCAACGTCGCCCGTGGCGATATTGTCCACCAGCAACTGCCAGTGCTTGGCCCCCAGTTCCGCCAGCATCGAGGCGCGGATGGCGCGAGCCACGTGGCGGCCCATGGTGGACTGCAACTGGGCAACCCCGACCTTGTGTCCTGCGATGGTCGAGATCAGGTCCAGCGCCTTGTCCGTGTGTGCCCTGGTAAGAGGATCTCCCGAGGCATAACCGACCAGGATCTGGGCCAGCGGCCCAACCTGCATCGGACGGCCCTGGAATCGGGGAGCCTTGACCCAGGAGTACTTGCCTTCCGCATTCCAGTCGCCGTAGTCGGGATCGGTCTCGCCCTTCCACGGCTGTAGCGGTTCCTCGCCCTTGTACCAGGCGTGCTTGGTTTCTTCCGTGACGCCGTCGACAAACACCTTGTCGCGGAAGCCGTCGAAGCGGTGTACCGTCGATAGGTTGCCATCCATGATGTAGCCGCCGACCAGGTCGAACTTGGTGTTCTTGGAGTCGGTCGGAAGATCCGGGGCAGCCAGGTAGTTGGTGACGCCGGAGCCGTAGTTGAACCAGTCCGCGTACATCGCGGCAATGGCGCAGACGTCGGGCAGATAAACCTGGTCAACGAACGGCTTGACCTCGTCCATCAGCTTCTTGAGCATGAACAGGCGGTCCATGTTGAGGGTCGCAAGGCTGTCGAGGTTGATGGCGTTGGAGACCCCGCCCACGGTGAGGTTCTGGATGTGCGGGCTCTTGGAACCGAGGATGGCAACGGCCTGAACCGACTTGCGCTGGTACTCGAGGGCCTGAACGTAGTGCGCAAACGCCAGCAGGTTGACCTCGGGGCTCAGCTTCATCGCCGGGTGTCCCCAATAGCCATTGGTGAAGATACCCAGCTGTCCGCTGGCGGCAACCGTCTTGACCTTGTCCTGCGCCGCCTGGAACGTCTTCCAAGAGTTACCTGGCCAACTGGTGAGGCTTTCCGCCAGGGCAGCGGTTTTCTTCGGGTCGGCGGCGGGAATCTTCAGGATGTCCACATAGTCCAGGGCCGACAAGTGGTAGAAGTGCACAATGTGGTCGTGCAGCCCGTGGTTGATCAGAATTAGATTGCGTATGTACTGAGCGTTCAGCGGAATCTCAAGTTTCAGTGCATCTTCCACCGAACGGACGCTAGCTATAGCGTGCACCGTGGTGCACACGCCGCAAAAGCGCTGGGTAAATAACCAGGCTTCCCGAGGGTCGCGGCCCTTGAGAATGTTCTCAATGCCGCGCCACATCGTACAGGAGGCCCAGGAATTCGAGACCGCGCCGTTTTCCACTTCCACGTCGATGCGGAGGTGGCCTTCAATCCTGCTGATGGGGTCGATCGTTATGCGTTTCGCCATGTTATAAAAACCTTCTCGTCAATGTCGTGGATTAATGTTCCACCGGTGCGTAGCCAGTCAACTGGATGCCGGGTTTTACCTGCTCTTCGTATTTCGCCA
>CAZQDD010000027.1:0-54291 GCA_964591805.1 uncultured Acidobacteriaceae bacterium
CCCGCTCCCGCCTGGCTCACCCTGGTTAGAAACTGCGCCACCTTATAAAGTCAACATCTAGGCTGAACCCTGGAAGCTGAGGTCAAGTTTAAGCTTTCCGGGATTAAGCCGGATAGAAAAGTACCCGTTTGGGTAAAAGGAAGGATCGCCGATCCAGCGAATGAGCAAGTTCCAGTATCCTGCACGATGGTTTCAGCAAAAGTTCCGGTCCGTCTTCCAGTCCAATTGCTGGGCGGAGGGGCAGGGAATCCAAAACCAGCCGTCACTTCCTGGTTCTGGCTCATCGTCAGGGCGCCGGTAACTGTTCTTTCGCAAGCTCCGTTCCAACCCGCAAAAGTTGAGCCAGCGGACGGCTCGGCGAACAATTCTACAATAGTGCCGGCCGGGAATGAAGTTCCGATGGGGAACGACGTGATTGAACCGCTCCCGCCACCATTGGTTCCTAACGTAAGAGTTAAGGCGGAGGCAGATTTTTGAGGCGTTGGGGATTTCCGCCTAGGTATCGTGTCATGCGTTTGAACAATAACGTATTGACAAACGATTTCTGGGATGTTGTTGTTCTCAAAGGGGCGTGGGTGATGGTTGCCGCGGCCGGATATTGGATTCAGAAAAATAGAAGGAGACTACTTTGGCAAAACGCATTGCGATTGTACTGGCGCTGTGGTTGATGAGCGCTGCCGGATTCGCGCAAACTTCGTCGGCGGGAAACGTGTTCCTTGGATACTCGTTCAATCACGCCAGCACGGGGTGGAGCAACACGGGCAATCTAAACGGGTGGGAGTTATCGGCGGAACGCAAGTTCACACCGAACCTTGGATTTGTCGCCGATCTGGGAACCCAGTATGGAACCCTGCAAATGCCCGTCATCCACATTTTCGGGGGCACAGGGACTACCAATTCAACGACGCGCGTGGAGAGCTTTCTGTTCGGGCCGCGCGTTTCGGTTACGGTGGGAAAGATCCGGCCGTTTGCAACCGCGTTGGTCGGCATCGGACACCTCCATGAGGATGCGCTGGATTACTCCTACGGTGAGACCTGCGTTGCCGACGCCATCGGCGGCGGTGTCGATTACAAGCTGATTCCGCTGCTGTCGTGGCGGGTGCAAGGCGACTGGCTGCAAACCCGCTTCCACGGCGGACGGCAGGAGGATGCCAGAATCTCGACCGGGCTGGTGGTGAATTTCTAGAGGCATTCTCTGAACCATCTATGATGCGGAACACTCAGAAGTGATCGGTGTCGGAATAACCAGGGAGCGGCGATGGAGCTGGAGCAGATTCGCGAAGCTAAATCCGGCGCGCGACCGATTGCGGCGGACGCCGATGGCGTTCGCCGCCGCATTCTGTGCGTATTTCCAAGCTATACCAAGTCTTTTGGCAGCTTTCACAATGCCTATCCGCTGCTGGGCGTGAAGGCGTTCATGCCTCCGCAGGGATTGCTGGTCATCGCCGCCTATCTCCCCAAGCATTGGGAGGTACGGTTCGTCGACGAAAACGTGGGGCCGGTAAAGGAGCGGGATTTTCGCTGGGCTGACGCGGTGCTGGTGAGCGGGATGCACATCCAGAGACGGCAGATGAACGACATCAACCGGCGCGCGCACGCCTTGGGCAAGGTAACGGCGCTGGGCGGCCCGTCGGTGTCGGCCAGCCCGGAGTATTATCCGGAGTTCGATTACCTCCATCTTGGTGAACTGGGCGATGCAACCGACGCGCTGATCGCGACCCTGGCTGCCAGCCCGGAACGGCCGCCCGCGCAGCAGCGCTTCACCACGACAGAGCGGGTCGCGCTGAACCAGTTTCCGGTCCCCGCCTACAAACTGGCCGGAATGTCGCGCTATTTCCTGGCTGGCGTGCAGTTTTCCAGCGGCTGCCCGTACCGTTGCGAGTTCTGCGATATCCCGGAACTCTATGGCCGCAACCCGCGCCTGAAGACGCCCCAGCAAGTGCTGGCCGAGCTCGACGTGATTGTCGAGGACGGGTGCGTGGGAGCGGTATATTTCGTGGATGACAATTTTGTAGGAAACCGCAAGGCAGCCAAGGAATTGCTGCCACATCTGATCGAGTGGCAAAAGCGCAACAAGTATCCCGTGGAGTTTGCCTGCGAGGCGACCCTGAATATCGCCAGGTCGGTTGACCTGCTGGAGATGATGCGCGAGGCATCGTTCTGGACCGTTTTCTGTGGCATCGAGACGCCGGACCCGGCGGCTCTGAAGGCGATGGTCAAGGACCAGAACAATGAGATCGGCATGCTGGAGGCGGTGAAGACGCTGAACAGCTTTGGCATCGAGGTCGTGTCGGGAATGATCATGGGTCTGGACACGGACGACTACACAACCCCGGATCGGATCCTGGAATTTGTGGAGGCATCGCAGATACCAGTACTGACCATCAACTTGCTGGAGGCGTTGCCGCGCACTCCCTTGTACCGCCGCCTTCAGGCCGAGGGACGGTTGATCGAGGCCGAAGGACGCGAGTCCAACGTGGACTTCAAGCTGCCGTATGAGGACGTGGTCGGGATGTGGCGCCGGACCTTCTGCACGGCATTTGCGCCCGAGGCCATTTACCGGCGCTTTCGCTATAACCAGGAGCATACCTATCCCCACCGGATTGAGATTCCGCCGACTGGCAAGCTGAAGCTGGCCAACCTCTGGAGGGGATTGTCTACCCTGGCGAAGTTGGTGGTGAAGGTGGGCATGCAGAGTGACTACCGCGACGTCTTCTGGCGGATGGCCAAGCCGGCGTTGAAGAGCGGCGATATCGAGACGGTGATTCATGTGAGCCTGGTGTCGCACCACATGATTTCCTTTGCCCGCGAGGCCGAGGCCGGCTACCAGGGCGCTTCGTTCTATTCGCAGAAGTTGGCGCGGACCTCGTAAGCCGGCGACGGCTCCTCAGCGCATCCATCCGAGAGCGGCCTGGCCCGTGGCTGCGGATATGGTACTTTCTCTCTCGCCCATGACGGACGTTATGAAGCTTGACTGGAATCTGGAGCCGCTTGCCGACGGACTACAGTGCTATCAACGTCAGGAGTTCTTTCTTGCTCACGAACACTGGGAGATTGTCTGGCTCGAGTGCCAGGAGCCGGAAAAGAGCTTTCTGCAAGCGCTGATCCAGATGGCCGCGGCATTCCATCATCTTCAGCGAAACAACTTACGAGGCGCTGTTTCCCTGCTCAAGGCGGCCCTGCGGAAGCTGGAGTCCTATCCCGCGCTGTTTGCAGGCGTCGAAGTCCGACCGCTTCGTGAAGAGGTTGCGGCGTGGTTGCAAGTGCTCGAAGCGCAGGCTTCGCCAGTTCACCCTCCTTTACCGCGGATACGCCTCCATCTTCCTCCAAAGGAGCCGGAGGAGTGAGCAACTATGCACAGATTAAGTTGTAAGGAGAGCCCTACCATATTCTCTGACGACGTACCACAAGGAGAATCGAATGGAATCCAAGAAGTTATTTGCTGCCGTCCTGGGCTCGCTCTTCGTGTTTGCCCTGCCCCTGCCGGCAATGGCGCAGAGCACCAGCACGCAATCCAGCACCACGACGACATCACAGGATGCGCCGCCGCGGGCCGAGACCACCCAGACGACTGATACCAAGACAACGCAATACAGGCACCACCACCACAAGCGTGTGAAGCAAACCGAGACAACAACCACGACCGCCGAGCCACGGCACGATGATGTGCAGCGCGACACCACAACGACCACGAGCACAACAACCGATCAGCAGCAGCAGTAACTGCGGGTAATCGATCTCCATGCCAGACCCGGATTGTCGCGGAGCTGGATCCTTCAGAAGCGCAGCCGTAGGACCTTATGGCAGTCCTATTGCTTCGCCCTGCCGGGGTCCGGCCCGCAAATCCGCCATCCCCAGGCAGAGGTGCGGCCATCCGCTCAATGGGTTGCAGGGCGGCATTCCGGCTGGCGGTCTGTGGGGGAATGGAGCCGGGACAAGAGTTGCCCGGCGGTCCACTCTGGCACAGTTTTGCAGCCAACGCGATTGATCCGTTGAGTCCTGTTTCGATTGCGCAAATGAAAACCGGAAGGTCAGGGCCGAACCCGGCAAATATCCCTGCACCCTGTCTTGCAAGTTATCTCTCTGCAATAAGAGCCGTCTGCTGGATACGCCAAGTCAGCGTCTCGCTGGCACTCGACAGGGTTTTGGGTGCCCGCCACAACTACAGTGTCCGCCTCCCCAATCCGCCAACCGCGGGCCCATGGAGTCCGCCCGCGAAGAGGCAAGTCCTTTTAATTGAGGCCCCCGTGGCGCGGCGACTGGATTCGCGCTGCCGGGAGGCGTAAACTGTTTACAGTGGCATAGATCTGGGGTGGGGATTCATATTCCCGTGAGTGCATCGCTGTACCTTCTGGAGAATATCCAGACCGGCTATCAAAAGATAGTCTAGAATTGTGAAGCACCGCACAGCTTTCAGGAATGCCAGTTGCTAACGTGATTGAACTACGCAACCTACGCGTGCACCGAGGGTGATTGGGAGGCTTTAGATGTTTGAAGGACTTATGCAACCGATGCATTTGCTTGTGATCCTGTTCATTGCCCTGCTTATCTTTGGCCCAAGCAAATTGTCGGAGCTTGGCAAAGGGCTGGGACAGGGAATCAGGAACTTCAAGGACGCCGTCAACGACGATCCTGCCAAGGCTGCGGCCGCCAAGAAAGACGGTCCTCCCCCGGCTTAGAGTTCAGATCAGATCGCGGTACTGTTCGAGCGCAATTCTAACGAGTTGGCTCCGGGTTCGGACGCCTGTTTTCTGGAAAAGCTGTTGCAGAGTGGCCTTGACGGAACTCTCGGATACCTGCAGGCGTTCGGCGATCTGCTTGTTTCCAAGTCCCTCAAAGACACTCACGAGCACCTGCTGCTCGCGTTCCGTAAGCTTGTTTGTACGTGGTACTTCCGCCTTGGTAGCGCGACCGACAATTTTCCTCAGATAGTCCTGGTCGAAGGAAACCCTCCCCGCCAACACTTCGCGGATTGCGTCCACCAGCATGGCGGGCGAGTCGTGCTTGAGGAAGACGCCAGCGACGCCGCGCTTGATCAGATCCGCGGCCCGGGTTTCGTCCACGCCAGCGGTCACCAGCAAAACTCGTCCCTGGTAGCCGATACTCTCGGCCGCGCGCATGAAGTCGGCGCCGTCACGCTGGCCGAGATCGAAATCGAGGAGGACAATGTCCACCTGGTTTGCCTTCAGAAATTCCGTTGTGTCCTCGATGGTGGCGCAACCTCCCACAACCCTCAAGCCAGGTTCACTGTTGAGAAAGCGGGCCAGGCTTTCGCGAAATAGAGCGTGATCATCGACCAGCAGGATCTTTGCCCGGTTCTCAGAGATTGGCAGCCCCATCGGCATGGCTCACCCTTTCCAACACTACATTAAAACAACACCCACTTTCCCGGTGTTCGTGGACAAGATCGCCGCCAAAACTTTTCAGCAGGGCGCGCGAGACATATAAGCCCAGTCCCGTGGCTTGCGCATCTTTTTGAAAGGGCCGGAACAGACTCTCGGGATTGGCAATCCCGGTTCCGGTATCCTCAAAGCGCACGATGACCGAGTCTTGCTGCACCGAAGCGCCGATGGTGAGCCGCCTTGCGGCAACGCCTTCCATGGCGCGAATGCTGTTCTTGGCAAGGTTCAGGAAAACCTGCATGAGGCCGTAGCGGTCGGCCCAGACGAGGGGAAGTTTGCCGGTTTCCTCCCACTCCATGGTGATCTGTTGTTCGCGGCCAACGGTTTCAATCAGCACTCGCAACTCGTCCAGCACGGAGGTTAGCTCGATGGCCGAGCGTCGTTGCTCGGAGGAGCCGCGCAGTTCCATGGCGGAGATTTGTTCCAGACCCTGAATCAAGGTTCCCATGGCCTCGAAGTCGGCATTTCCCCGCAGTGCGCTTACCTTCGTAAGGTTTTTGTGCACGACCATGGCTGCGCCGCAGAGGTTGCGGATCTCGTGAGAAACGGCGCTCATCAGGATTCTCGTGTTGGTCAGCAGGTAGTCCAGGTTCAGGTCCTCGCGGCTCCGCAGGTCTTCCGAGAGATCGACGAAGATTGCGGCCAGCCGGTTGCCGGAACTCGACGAGTAGGTGGAAAACCAGACGCCGGCGAGAAATACTTCGCCATCGCTGCGCTGTCCCTTGCACTGCAGAGTGGTGCGAAAGTTCTTCCAGTTTCCGGACTGGACGGCAGAACACAAAGCCGGCATGTAGGCTCGGGCGTTCTGACCCGGCAAGGCGGGGTCACCGGAAGCCAGCATCTCCTGGGCCGCTTCATTGGCCAGCAGAATGGTTCCATCCGAATCCAGCGTGACGATGGCCGCCGGGCTACTCTCCACCAGTACCTGCAACTGCTCCTCGGCCTCGCGGCGCGCCTGTACCTGGGTCTCGATTTCGTTCAGGTTTTCCAGAACCATCCGGCGATTGCGCAGCAACTCGTAAATGAACAAGCCGGTGCCGATGAATCCCGCCGAGGAGAGGATCAACCGCGGCCAGGCGTCACCGGACGGAAGGTTGCTGAACTCCTCCTGCAGCACGGCGCACAGCGCGGCAAAGCTGACGATCTGCGGGCGCGACAGCAAGCCGCCGGCCATCATGATCGGGAACAGGTAGAGGAAGCCAAGGGAAATGTAGGGCTTGGTCCACCAGTCCACCAGGGCGATCACCACTACCATCAAGCCGGATAGAATCAGCAGCCTTCGCCGGTTGGAAGCAGTGTAGATGGAAAGAGCCGCGGAGAGTCGCATATCGTCTTCCTAGCTTCTCCGAACCCGGCACAATCTGGAGGTCTTCAAGCTCAAAGATAGCCTGGGTATCGAAAGATAACCTTGATTCTAAAGGTTACCTCCCGCCACGCATCGTGACCACGGAACATCGATCGTAGTGAAACTAATTCCCGGAATCATCTCGGGTCATTCGCCGCTGTTTCCGCGTGACGTTTGTCACTGGCGTCCGGGGCAGGATGGAGCGGTTTGATGCGCGGTTGCAACTCTCGCAGAAATTACGGGTGCCAGCTCGGTTTTTTCAGGGGCAAGCGCCTTCTGGAGGGGGAGTTGCTCTGGCGGCTGCGGCGCTGGCCAACTCCATGCTCGCCCTGGAACAAATGCGCCAGGCCGTGGGCACACGATCCCTGCCCTGGCGGGGGAACCACGGAAAATTCCCGCAACGGTTGAGTTTCTGGGAGAATGGGACAAGAGGAACCCTCATGTCTGCTCCCATGCCAGCCATTTTCTTCGGGCACGGCAATCCACTGAACGCCAACCGCCGCAACGGTTACACCCGCCAGTGGGAGGCTGTCGGAGCCAATCTTCCCCGCCCCAAGGCGATTCTTTCCATCTCGTCGCACTGGCTCATCGAAGAAGTTGCGGTAACCGTCAGCAGCACTCCCAAGATGATTCACGACGTTGGCGGTTTCCTGAAAGAGCTTTACCAGTTGCAGTATCCCGTGTCAGGCGATCCACAACTGGCCGCCCGGGTGGCGGAAATACTGGCGCCGCTGCCGGTCCGCTTCGATGAAAAATGGGGAATCGATCATGGAACCTGGTCGGTGCTGCGCCACGTCTACCCAAAGGCAGATGTGCCGGTCGTGCAACTGAGCATTGACGCGACTCAACCCGCCGCGTTCCACTTCGAACTGGGCCGCCGCCTCGCCCCGTTGCGCGAGGAGGGCGTTCTCATCATGGGCAGCGGCAATGTGGTGCACAACCTCCAGGCCTTTGCATGGAGAGCCCCGTCGGCTGGACCGTATGAATGGGCGGTTGCCTTCGAGCAGCGAGTCAAGGAAATGCTCCTGGCGGATCAGTCCGCGGCGCTCATCGACTACCAACGCCATCTCGGACAGGACGCACTGCTCGCCGTGCCCACGCCGGACCATTACCTGCCGTTGCTCTACATCATCGGCGCCAGGCGCCCCGCCGAGCGGGTGAGCTTTCCGGTCGAGGGTTTCGATGGCGGCTCCATCTCGATGCTGGCGGTGCAGGTAGGATAGCTGCCTAACCCAGTTCTCCGGAAGGCTGCGCCCTGTGCTCCGCATCCTGAAGCATTGCAGAGTGCACCCTCATGCCGGATACGATAACACCCAGCCGAGGCCGGCGCGCGCTTTCGCCGATCGCCCACTGAAGACAAAATCCCCGCGCCGTTGCGGGGTTTTTGCCTTGCAGCGATTCCTGCTCAGACGTTCTTGACCTGCTGCGTCAGCTGGGCCAGCGTCGACTTCGCGTCTCCGTACAACATGCTGGTGACAGGCTTGAAGAACAGGGGATTCTCCAGGCCGGAGAAGCCGCGTCCCTGTCCGCGTTTGAGCACGATGACAGACTTTGCCTTGTCCACTTCGATGATCGGCATTCCCGCAATGGGGCTGTTGGGATTGTCGCGCGCATCCGGGTTCACCACGTCGTTGGCGCCCACAACCACGGCAACGTCGGTGGTGGGGAACTCGGGATTGATCTGCTCCATCTCGTACAACTCGCCATAGGGAACGTTGGCCTCGGCCAGCAGTACGTTCATGTGTCCGGGCATGCGTCCGGCCACGGGGTGGATGCCGTATTTCACGGTGATGCCGCGGTCTTCCAGGGCGTTGGCCAGGTCGCGCACGGCGTGTTGCGCCTGGGCGGTGGCCAGGCCGTAGCCGGGCACGAAGACGACCTTGCTGGCGTAGGCCAGCCGCACCGCCGCGTCGTCCAGAGAAATCTCGCGCATCTCCCCGGTTGCGCCCGCGCCCGCGGCGTGATGCACGGCGCCGAAGCCGCCGAACAGAACGTTGGTGATCGACCGGTTCATCGCCTTGCACATCAGGATCGAAAGGATGAAGCCTGAGAATCCATCCAGCGTGCCGGCAATGATTAGGATGTTGTTGCCCAGCACAAATCCGGTGGCGGCCGATGATAGCCCGGCATAGCTGTTTAAAAGTGACATCACCACCGGCATGTCGGCCGAGCCAATCGGAATGACCAGCATGATGCCGAAAAGGAATCCGAGCGCAACCATGCCGTAAAAGAATGCCGTGGCCGAAGGATCGTAAAGCGAGTAGCCGAAGCAGCCCGCCATGCTGAGAAAAATCAGCAGATTCAGGTATTGCTGTCCCTTGAACTGGACCGGAGTTCCGCGAATAATGCCCTGCAATTTTCCGCAGGCGATCAGCGAGCCGGTGGTGGTCAGCGAACCCAGCATCACCTCCAGGCCCAGCGCGCTGCGCGTGAACAGCGACATGGTCTGGGCGTGCATGGTGAATTCGGCAATGCCCACCAGCGCCGCGGCAATGGCGCCAAAAGCGTGCGAAAGCGCGGTTCGCTGCGGCATCGCGGTCATCGGAACCCAGATGGCAAAGGCCGCGCCAACCAGCGAGCCCAGGATCAGTCCGGTAATGATCCATCCAAAGAACTGGATATTGTGATGGAAAAGCGTGCCGATGATGGCTGCGGCCATGCCGCCCTCGGCCAGGAACATGCCCCGGCGCGCCGTGTCCGGGTGGCTCAGTCCTTTCAGACCGAATATGAACAGAATGGACGCGATCAGATAGGTGAATTCAAGAATGTAATTCGGGGCTTGCGCAAAGTGCTGCGCTGCCTGGGTCGCGGGGTCCATTACTTGTGGGCCTCCTTCCCTTTGATTTCCTTGCGGAACATCTTCAACATGCGGTCGGTGAGGCCAAAGCCGCTGACCACGTTGACCGTAGCCGTGAAGACCGCGACAAAGCCCATCAGCGTTGCCATGGACGCATGCGCCGCGCTGCCTCCGCCGATCAGCTTGTGGTAGTCAAACTGGTAGGAGCCGGCGATGACCAGCGAGCCCACCAGCGAGATACCCGAGATCGCGTTGGTGGCCGACATCAGCGGCGTATGCAGCAGCGGCGGAACACGGGAAATAACCAGGTAGCCCAGAAACGCGGCCAGGGCAAAAACGTATAGAGCAGCGATCAGGACCATCGGATCCATCGCTTCGGAGGCGGATGGTTGGCTGACCTGCATGGCGATTCGTACCAGTGGACTCACAATTTCCTCCAACTGCGGCGGGCTACGCGCGCGCCTTGAGCGCCGCGGAAACTCTTTCGTTCACAACCTGTCCGGCATGGGCGACGCACGATCCCTTGATGATCTCGTCGGCGTGGTCGATGACCAGTTCGCCCTGCTTCAGAATCAGTTGCAGAAAGTTGCTCACGTTGCGTGAGTACAGCATGCTGGCGTGCACCGGCATCAGGGCCACAATGTTGGCCGGGCCGAAGATGGTGACGCCGTGGTAGACGATGGTCTCACCCGCCTTGGTGACCTCGCAGTTGCCTCCGGCGGGCGCCGCCAGATCGAAAATAATCGAGCCGGGGCGCATCTCCTCCACCGCCGCCGTGGCAATCATCAGCGGAGCGCGGCGTCCGGGAACTTGCGCCGTGGTGATCACGATGTCCGAGATCTTTGCCGCCTTGGCAATGGCCTGCCGGCCCAACTCCAGCGCCTCCGGGCTCAACTCCTTGGCGTAGCCGCCCTTGTCCTCGGTCTGGAGACCACCCAGATCGACCTCGATGAACTTGGCTCCCAGTGACTTCACTTGTTCCCCGGCGGCGGCCCTCACGTCATAGGCTTCCACCACGGCGCCAAGGCGGCGGGCGGTGGCGATGGCCTGCAATCCGGCAACGCCTGCGCCCAGCACCAGAACCCTGGCCGGGGGAATGGTTCCGGCGGCGGTCATCAGCAGCGGAAAAAGTTTGGGAAGGTGATCGGCGGCCATGATGACCGCCTTGTATCCGGCCACCGTCGCCATCGACGAGAGCGCATCCATCGACTGGGCGCGCGTAATGCGGGGCACCAACTCCATGGAGAACAGCGTGACCCCGCGCTCGACGGCGATCCCGAGCGCCGCCGGGTCGTCCAGCGGGCGCAGGAAGCCGATCATCACACTGCCGCTCTTCAGTTTTTCCTGGTCCGCGGCGGGCAGGGCGTTGACCACGGGAACCACGTCGGCAGAGGCCAGCAACTGGGCGCGGTCGGTTGCAATGCTGGCGCCAACGGCCTCGTAGTCGGCGTCGCTGGCTCCGGAGTACAGTCCCGCGCCGCTTTCAATGGCAACGCTAAATCCTTTTCCGGCCAGCGCTTTCACCGCGTCGGGCATCAGCGCCACGCGAGTTTCGTCCGGCCTCGCTTCCTTCAGAATTGCAACAAGCACAAGGGTCCTCCACAATCAGCAGAATCAAAAGAGCGCATAAAACTGTTAGGTGATGCTACGGCGATAGATACAAAAGCGATAAGCGACACTATTCCGATAGATGCTCAAGTGACAGGAGATGCTTCAACGAATGGCTTCCCCGGTGCGCTAATTTTCCCCGCCCATGCCATTCCGGGTATCGCGCGGATTGGAACTCCTCACGGCTTCTCATCGTAGAGTTGAGGAAATGCCCGCTGCACCTGGCTGGCGATCGCGCCGGCGGATTCGAGATTGACGAGCGGGCCTTTGCCCATTCCGGGGCAGTACCTGGCGGCCTCGCGCCGCGGGCTGCCGCGGACGAGCAACTCCGGCCAGAAGGGGAAGGCACTGCATTGCAGCGGCTTGACCGCATGCACCGAGCAGCCGCCGGCGGCGAGGAAAGGGCACTGCTTCAGGCGCGGCTTACGCAAGCGCAGCAGCGGCGCCCTGCCGCACAGATAACGACGCCGGAACTCCGTACGCGTGATTCCCAGGTGAAGCGCGATGCGTCCAATGTCGTCGCCGTTCAAATATACGAAACCCTTCTGCTCACAGCAGAGGATGCATCCGGGCTGGCACTGGAAGCGCATGCTGGAGTGTACCCTGAAATCCGCGAAACTCTCGACAACCGCGAGGCGAAAGACTAGAGTAAAATACCGCCGTACGGTAAGAACCCATTACAATGGATATCCTTATTCACGCCCGGGAAGCCTGTCGATTCTGTCGCGCCATCGGTTGCGGCCATAGGCGGCGCGGCGTGAATGTGCCCAGGTAAGTTTCTCCGATTGGCACAGAGTTCAACGATCACGCGCCCCGCTCACCGGTGCGCGTGCCGCTGTGTCTGTCCCCAGGGCCGGAGCAATGTCTTGGGATCATCGGGAAAGGAAGCAGATCAAGATGCGAGTTCGCGTTCTCCCGTTGGTTGCGCTGATGGTTTTGTTGTGTGGCTGCATTTTTCCGCAAACCACGCCCGCCACGGCGCCGCCGCACCCAACCGTGGTCTTCATGACCGACTTCGGTCATGTGGACGATTCCGTGCCCATCTGCAAGGGCGTGATGCTGGGCATTGCGCCGGAGCTTCGCATCGTCGATCTCACCCATGACGTGACCCCGTTCAATATTCTGGATGCGGCCCGTTTCCTGGCTGGCACCACGCCGTATTTTCCGCCGCAGACAGTCTTCGTGGTGGTCGTGGACCCAACGGTGGGAAGCACGCGCAAAGCGATCGTCGCCCGCTCCCGGCGCGGCCAGTACTTTGTGCTGCCGGACAACGGAGTGCTGACGATGGTCGCGGACCAGGACGGAATTGACGCAGCCTACGAGGTGCAGAACCCTGCCTGGATGATCGGCAGCGCGCTGTCGTCCACTTTCCACGGACGCGACATCTTTTCTCCCGTAGGCGCGCACCTGGCGCGCGGCGATGATCCGGCCCAGGTCGGCCCGGCGCTGGACGTGACCAAACTGGTGCGCCTGGAAATTCGCAAAGCCGTGCTCGACGCGCATGGCATCGTGGCAACCGTGATCGGCACCGACGGTCCCTTTGGAAACCTGGTGACCAACGTGACGCGCGCGGACTTTGCCAGCCTGGGCTACGCCCTCGGCGACAAGGTGAAATTCACTCTTGCGGGCGAGCCGCTGGAAATTCCATTTGTAAAGACTTTCAGCGACGTACCCCTGGGCACCCCGCTGTTTTATATCGATTCCCGTGGCCGCCTGGGTCTTGCCGTCAACCAGGGCAGCTTTGCCATGCGCTACCAGGTGAAGGTTCCCGCCACGCTCGATCTGCCGGTCAAGGTCCCGGCCCGGTAAGCGGTTCCGCAACTCATTTCAGGAGCAAGAAACCATGATGACAAAGATACGATCCAGCTCACTCTTACTCTTCATCCTTTTCGCTCTTGCCGCGGCTTCGCTGGGCCAGAGTTTTCGCGGATCGCTGCGCGGACAGGTGAAGGACGCCTCCGGCGCCGCCATTGCGGGTGCCACCGTCCAGGCGCGAAACCTCCGGACCGCGCAGACGCGCAGCGCGACCACGGCCTCCGACGGCAGGTATGCAATCAACGAACTGGCGGCCGGAAACTATGAGGTGACGGCCTCCAGCGCCAATCTGGAGCCAGTCAAAATGACGGCAAAGGTGGATGTTGGCGTGGATACGGCGCTGGATTTCAACCTCGGCAAGGTCGCCCAGGTGCAGCAGGCCGTCGAGGTTCAGGCCGTGGCGCCGCTGCTCGAGTCTTCCAGCGACACGCTTTCGCAGGTCATCGAAAACAAGCTCGTCATCGATCTTCCTCTGAATGGACGTGACTTCGGCAAACTGGTTGCTCTCACCCCCGGCGTCACCGTGGAAGGCTCGGGAGTTGCCGGAACGGAAAAAGGCTTCGGGCAATTCAATATCAACGGCAATCGCGACCGCTCCAACAATTACCTGCTGGATGGCACCGACAATAACGATCCATTCTTCAACAACTCAGCCCTGAACCAGGTGGGAATCACCGGCGCGCCCGCCTCCTTGCTGCCCATCGACGCCATCGAGGAGTTCAATCTCCAGACCCAGGCTCCGGCCGAGTATGGCCGCAACAGCGGCGCCGCCGTCAACGTCCTGACCAAGTCCGGCGGCAATCAATTCCACGGGACGCTCTTCGAATATCTGCGCAACTCGGCGATGGACGCCCGCAACTACTTCGACGTGAAGCAAAACCCGGACGGCTCATCCAATCCGCACAGTCCCTTCAAGAACAATCAGTTTGGCGGTTCGCTGGGCGGTCCCATCGCAAAAAACCGCACCTTCTTCTTCGGCGCCTACGAGGGCCAGCGCGAGCGTGTCACCAGCAACTTCTTGTTCTTCGTGCCCACCACGGCGCAGATCACCCAGGCCGAAGCCCTGGCGAAGTCGGCCCAGGGCTCGGTCAATCCCGCGCTGGTCAACCTGCTGACCAAATACTTCCCGGCTGCCACCGGCACCGAGGGCGGTATTGGTACGGCAAACGGCGTCGATCAGGATAAGAACGACCTGAACAGCGCCATCGGCAAGGTCGATCACCAGTTCAGCGATCATGAAACCCTGACGGCGCGTTACGCCTACAGCAGCAGCCAGCAGGTCTTTCCGCTGGGAGGCGAAGGCTACGGCGCGGGCTCGCGCATCGCGGATTTCGCGCAGGTCTCGCCCACCCGGGTGCAGGTGGTTTCCGCCAGCCTGCTCTCCGCCTTTACCGCCGCCAAGCTCAACGAATTGCGCTTCGGCTACACGCGCTACCGCACCAGCTTTGCCGGCGCCGACGCCAATGTCAATCCGGCATCGCTTGGTTTGAACATGGGCACGGGACAAAACGGACTGCCGGAGATCGACTTCAACGGCATTCTGGAAAATTTCGGCGCCTCGGCCTACAGCATTCCGCGCGGACGCGTCAGCCAGACCTTCCAGTTGCTCGATCATTTCACCTGGACCCGCAACCGGCACATCCTGAAGTTCGGCGGCGAATTCCGGCGCATGTCCGTGGACGGTTTTAACAACAACCTGGAGCGCGGCCTGCTCTATGTCAACGGCACCTCGCCAGGCCAGCCCAATTACACCGGGGACCCGGTGGTCGACACCCTCTACGGCTACTTCACCGGCAACATCAGCGCCTCGGCCTACACCGGCAGCACCCAGCGCACCACCTATAACAATGGCGCTTCGCTGTTTGTGCAAGACGATTTCCGGGCCACCAGCAGGCTGACCCTCAATCTGGGCGTGCGCTGGGAGTATTTTGGACCGCTCTCGGAAAAGAACAATCTGCTGTCTGAGCTTGGCAGCGACGGCTTCCTGCACCTGGTTGGCAGCGGTGGCGTCAGCGGCGCATGGAAGCGGAAGCTGGCCAACTTCTCGCCCCGCGTCGGACTCGCATGGGAACTTCTGCCGGGCACCGTCGTGCACGCCGGGTACGGCCTCTACTACGACTACATTCCGCAAGACGAGATCACCGCCAACTACACCAACGTCGCCGGTATCACGACCAATCCCATCGGCCCCGAGCCGGTATTTCCGCTGAACTTCAACCCAACCCCCTGGGTCACCGGCGTGGGTCCGGTCTTTACCCCGGTCACCAGCGGCCCCTATGACATCTTCATCACTTCGCCCAGGTTCACCACTCCGTATGTACAGAGCTGGAATCTGAACATTCAGCAGGAAATCTCCAAGGCTGCCTCTTTTCAGCTCGGCTATGTGGGCTCCAAGGGAACCCATCTCACCCGCCTCTATGATGAAAACCAAACCGACGCATCCGGCAACTATCCCAACCCGAACTACTACGCCATGGACATACTGGGAACCAACTCGGCGTCCAGCTATCATTCCCTGCAGGCCACGGTGAAGGCGCGCTCGTGGAAGGGTTTGACCGGCTTTGCCAACTACAACTGGTCGAAGTCGCTCGACGATGCCTCCGATGGCATTGACTTCACCCCGGGCGCGGCTCTCCCACAGGATTCCACCAACCTCCGCGGCGAGCGCGGACCCTCCACGTTTGACACCCGCCATCGTTTGACGGCTGCCGCCAGCTACGCCTTGCCGCGCTTTCGCTCGGGCCCGTCGTGTCTCCGCGATGGCTGGCAGCTTGGCGCCATTGCAAGCCTGCAAAGCGGCCGCCCGATTCCGATTGCCAATGCCAATGACACCAGCGGACGATACAACTACCGCCAGCGTCCCAACGTGGTTCCCGGCGTCAATCCAATTCTGCCGCACTGGACTCCCGCAACCGGCTATCTGAATCCGGCCGCCTTCTCGCAGCCGGCAGACGGAACGTTTGGAGACCTGGGCCGCGACGCAATCTTTGGGCCGCACTTCATCAACACCGATTTCTCGGTGGAGAAGACGACCCAAATCGGAGAGAGACTCAATGCCCAGTTGCGGGCAGAGTTCTTCAACATCTTCAACCATCCCAACTTCGCGCTGCCCAACGGCAGCTACGATCCATCGTCTTCCACCTTTGGCCTCATCACCCAGACGCCCGATGTGGCCCAGGGCAATCCGGGGCTCGGCGGAGGCGGACCGCGGGTGGTTCAACTTGCTTTGCGCCTGCAATTCTAAGCTCCGCCGCTTCCGGAACGGCGAACCGAACCGTACGCCACGGAATCCAAGCCGGGTAGAATCGTAGACATGGAGGAGTAAGAATTTGACAAAAGCTCTCATCATGCTGGTACGAGTGTTGGGCCTGGCATCCATCGTTCTTGGCGTGCTGGTCTGGAGCGAGCACCAGCAGTATCTCGGAGCGCACATCGGCTGCGGCTTCCTGGTGGCCACTCTGGTCTTCATATTGGCCGTGATGGCGCTGCTGAAAAAGGCGGTGCTGCCGGGCATTCTCGGAGTCGTCCTGGCCGTGCTGCTGCCAGTGGTTGGGTTGAAGCAGTTGCCGCTCACCTTTCACACCCTGGCAGCCATTCAGGTCGTCCACATTGTGTTCGCGCTGTTGACCATTGGTGTGGCCGAGCGGCTCTATTCGGCAATTCGCAGCGCCCGCTGAGTTCGATTTCGGACGATTTGCGCCAATCCGCAAGCGTTCGCATCCCGGGGATCGTCAAGGTCCGTGGCCGGCAAGCCCGCGGCGGGCTGCCATTCATCACAGAATGTTGTGACACCCATTAACTTTTAAGAATTCACTTGCGCTCGGGTTGACACACTGATTACTATTCAGATTCCCCCAACTTCGGTAGTTTGCGTGTCTGTGCGCGTCGGAAAAAAAATGAACATAGGCGAGACCATCCGAAACTTCCGTCTGCAAAAGGGTATGTCGCAAGGCGACATTGAGAAGCGCACCGGGCTGCTGCGCTGCTACCTTTCACGTGTCGAGAACGGGCACACCGTTCCTTCGCTGGATACACTGGCAAAGATCGCCGGCTCACTGGATACCCCGCTGGGAAACTTTTTCGCGGACATTCCCAACGAAAATGGAGGCAACGGCAAGAGCCTGCCACAGCTCAGCGACGAAGAGGTGCGCTTCCTCTCCCAGATCCGGCGCTATGCCAGCGGCTTGAACGACAGCGACCGTAAACTGGTGCTGGCCATGGTGAAGAAAATGGCGGTTTCCACCCGGTAGTGCAGGGCGAGCGGACGGCACTGGCGGCTTTGCATGGAGCGGCCCTTTGGCATCGTTTTACGCCAGGCCGCACAATCTTGCGTACGCTAATTTCCCGGAGGGATGCGCCTGCTTCGCCGGCGCTCTCCTCCACGGCTGCTATCGCGTGCACTCTTGACCATTGAAGAAGAATTAGCGCTGCTGGAAGATTCCTTCCGCCGCCTGAAAATCGAGTACGACATCTACTTCGCCGGAGGGTCCAAGAAGCCCCCGGTCGATATCGATGGGCGGGTCCAGGGCCTCATCCGGCGTAACCTGGAGAACGGTCATCTCACTTTCACCCAGCGGTTCCGTCTCCACGCCGTGGCTCAGCGGTACTCGGTTTTCACCGATCTCTGGCGCCGCAAAACCAAAATCAAGGATGAGGGCTACCGCCATCCAAAGGACACTCTGGTGGGCGTTGGAGGCTTTGGCCACCTCGAGGCGCCACAACCTCACGGGCTCGATCCGGACCAGGAACAGGTAGAGAGTTTTCTGCTCCTTACCGGCGATGTCCTGGAGGTCGTGGCCCTCTATGAAGCCGTGGTTCGGGCCCGCGAGGCCGCCGGTCTGCCGCTGGGCGCATTTGACTCCTTCGCGACTTTTGTACACAACAAGTCCGAGGAGATTCGCACCCAGTTCCATTGCCAGGCTGTCGAGTACACTGTATTGGCGAAGAGTGGGAAGGTGCGTCTCAAGGCGCGTCCCCGCAAAGACATCTAGTCCGGTAGCGTCCCAGGACGCCCCGGAGCGGCTGGCTGACACGCAACGGCAGCACCGGCAGGATTCTGCCCGGCTCCATCCGCCCATCCCTTTCGCAATTTTCCGGAAGGTCTCAAGGTTAGCGAGGAAATCATCATGGCGAAGATTCAACGTGCCATCCTGAGCGTCACAGACAAAGCAGGATTGGTCGAATTTGCCCGGCGGCTTGCCGCCCTGGGTGTGGAACTGATCTCCACCGGCGGTACCGCGGGAGCGCTGCGCCAGGCCGGTCTTCCGGTGCGCGATATCAGCGATCTGACCGGCTTCCCGGAAATGCTCGATGGCCGGGTCAAGACCCTGCATCCCAAGGTTCACGGAGGCATCCTGCACAGGCGCTCCAACCCCGCGCACGTCGCCGCCATCACGGCGCATGGCATCGAGCCCATCGACATGGTGGTAGTCAATCTCTATGCGTTCGAAAAGACGGCAGGCAAGCCGGGCGCGCGCTTTGAGGAGATCGTCGAAAACATCGACATTGGCGGACCCTCCATGGTGCGCTCGGCGGCCAAGAACTTCCAGGACGTTGCCATTGTGACCTCGATTGCCGACTACGAGGCCATCGCCGCGGAGATGGAGCAGCACGCCGGCGAGCTCTCGCTCCAGACCCACTGGGCCCTGGCGCAGAAGGCTTTTGCCACCACCGCCGCCTATGACACGGCCATCGCCAACGCCCTTGCCGAAATCACCGTCGATGCCTCCGCGCACTTTGACATCAGCCAGCTCGGCAACCGCGCCAGCTTTCCCCAGACGCTGCGCCTCCAGTTCCACAAGGCGTGCGATCTCCGTTATGGCGAGAACCCGCATCAGAAGGCGGCGCTGTACTCCGACGGCAGCGGCCAGGGCGTAGCCAACGGCCGCCAGCTCCAGGGCAAGGAGCTTAGCTACAACAACATTGTCGATCTCCAGGCCGCCTGCGACCTCGCCCAGGAGTTCACCGAGCCGGTCTGTGCCATCATCAAGCACACCAATCCCTGCGGCACCGCCACGGGAGCCACCTTGCAGCAGGCTTACCTCCGCGCCCTGGAGTGCGATCCCGTCTCCGCCTACGGCAGCGTCATCGGCGTCAATGGCGTCATCGATGGCGAAGCTGCGGCCGCGATGGCCAAGCTCTTTGTCGAGGCCATCGCCGCGCCCGGTTTCACCTTCGAGGCTCGCGAAGCTTTCGCTAAACGCAAGAATCTGCGCCTCGTCGAGATCTCCAGTGGCCAGCAGAAATGGATGCTCAAGAATGTTTCCGGCGGCGTTCTGGTGCAGGAGAACGACGTCCATGCGCTCGCCGAAGCCGACCTCAAGGTAGTCAGTAAGCGGCCGCCCACCGCCGCGGAGATGCGCGCCCTGCTCTTTGCCTGGAAGGTCTGCAAGCACGTCAAGTCCAACGCCATCCTCTACGCCCGCGACGGCCAGAGCGTCGGCGTCGGCGCCGGCCAGATGAGCCGGGTCGATTCCGCCCGCATCGGCGCCGCCAAGGCCGTGCTGCCGCTGGCGGGAACCGTCGCCGCCAGTGACGCCTTCTTCCCATTTCCCGATGGCGTCGAGGTCATCGCCCAGGCCGGAGCTACCGCCATCATCCAGCCCGGCGGTTCGGTGCGCGACCAGGAGGTCATCGACGCCGCCGACCGCCTCAACCTTGCCATGGTCTTCACCGGCGTCCGCCACTTCCGCCACTGACCCCGGAGGTGGCTGGGTAGAAGCCGGAACGCGGGTCCGATAAGCCTGAGGCGGGAGCTGTCGCCGCTAGTGGATAGAGTCTGACGCTTGATACCCGCGCAGAAACCTTCGTCCCGGTCGAGGAAGGGCATTCCAACCCTGCCCGGAAGCAGAAATTCCGAATGTCGCAGGAGGGTGGTTAGCGAACCTTTGGTTATTCGCCACACCGGCAAAGCGGCGTGCAGTTTGCGCCTAACCTCACTTTCGCGTATTGTCGCCTCAAGCTATTCTGAAGAACCCTGGGGTGGAGATTTTGTACCATGGCAAAACTCGTGTATGGATTGAACCAGTCCTTGGATGGCTACGTCGATCATCTGGAATTTAGGCCAAGCCTGGCGCTCTTTCGTCACTTCATAGAGCGTGTGCGCGACTTGGCGGGCATTGTGTACGGTCGCCGCATGTACGAGGTAATGCGTTATTGGGACGAAGACCTTGCGGACTGGGTCGCGGAGGAACGCGACTTCGCGGCGGCGTGGCGGAGCCAGCCGAAGTGGGTTGTGTCGCGCTCGTTGAAGTCGGTCGGACCCAACGCCACACTTGTCGAGGATGACATCGAGGCGGTGATACGTGGGCTGAAGGCTCAGCTCGTTGGGGAGATTGAAGTTGCCGGACCAGACTTGGCAGGAAGCCTAACCAACCTTGGTCTTATTGATGAGTATCGACTCTACCTCCACCCCGTCGTGCTTGGTCGCGGCAAGCCATTCTTCGCCGGCCCCCGGCCGCGGCTCCGCCTTGTTACCAGCGATCTAATTGACGAGGACGTGATTAGGTTGACGTACGTTCCGGCTTAGTCGCGCAACTCGCCCGACGGACTGCGCCGACGCGTCAGGCCCGCTTTGGATCGAACTTCCCCTTTGGCGGGTGGCCCAGAGTTGGCGTAGTTCCAACTCTGGGGGGCCGAAAGCGGTTGCGGCCGACGATGAAGAAGTCCTTCGCCTAATCTCCGCAGGTGTCCCACATCCGCCCGCAGTTGGCGAATGTGGGACGCGGCGTACGTCCGCCAACCCGGTCGCTTCCCCTCACCAGCGCCGTTTTCCCCCGCTCTGATAAAATCTTCCCTACATGTCGTCTCCGAATTCGATCTTCGTCCGTGCCTGCAAAGGTCTTCCTACTGACTCGACTCCGGTCTGGTTCATGCGCCAGGCGGGCCGTTACATGTCCGAGTACCGCGCAGTCCGCAAGCACCACTCCCTTGTCGAAATCTGCAAACAGCCCGCGCTGGCCGCCGAAGTCACCATCACGGCCGCCGAAGCGCTCGGGGTTGACGCCGCCATCATCTTTGCCGACCTGCTGCTTCCCCTGGAAGTCATGGGTCTGCCCTTTCACTTCTCGGCCACCGAAGGCCCGGTCATCGAGAAGCCCATCCGCACGGCCGCCGACATCAAGGTTCTCACCACCAACGGCGCGCCGGAACTGCGCTACGTTTCCGAGGGCATTGCCACCTGTGTCAAGCACTGGGGCAACAAACTTCCCATGATCGGCTTCTGCGGCGCGCCTTTCACTCTCGCCAGCTACATGATCGAGGGCGGTGGTTCGCGCAACTACGTCGAAGTCAAGAAGATGATGTACCGCCAGCCCCAGGTGTGGGACGAGTTGCTCGGCAAACTCAACGTCGTGCTCACCGCCTACATCGCCGACCAGGTCAAGGCCGGCGCCGACGTCATCCAGGTCTTCGATAGCTGGGTTGGCTGCCTCGGCGTGGAGGATTACCGCACCTACGTTCTGCCGCGCACCAGGCAACTCATCTCCGCGCTCAAAAAGACGGGTGCGCCCATCATCTATTTCGGCACCGACAGCACCACCCTGCTGCCTTCGATGAATGAGACCGGGGCAGATGTCATCGGCCTGGACTGGCGCGTGCCATTCGACGAAGGCTGGAAGTTGCTGCAGCACCGCCCCGCCGTGCAGGGCAATCTCGATCCGGTGCTGCTCTTTGCCGAGTGGAATGTAATCCAGCAGCGTGCCCAAACCATTCTCGATCTTGCCGCCAATCGTCCGGGACACATCTTCAATCTCGGTCACGGCATTCTGCCGCAGACTCCGGTCGAGAACGTGAAGAAGCTGGCCCGCTTCGTGCAAGAGTATTCGGCGCAGCATCGCGCCGCCGCCAGGGTGCAATAGCAATGCCGAAGCCTGCCATCCTGCTGCTTGCACATGGAACTCCGGATCGCGTCGAGGAGATCCCGGCCTACCTGGCCAACGTGACCAGTGGGCGGCCGCTTCCGCCCGCCGTGGTCACCGAGATTCAGCACCGCTACGCGCTCATCGGCCGCTCGCCGCTTACGGAAATCACCATGCAGCAGGCGGCACGCATCTCCGCCGAGCTGGCTCTGCCCACCTACGTCGGCATGCGCAACTGGAAGCCGTACATCCACGACACGGTTTTGCGCATGGCCGCCGATGGCGTTACTCACGCCGTTGCCATTTGCCTTGCGCCGCACAATTCGCGCACCAGCGTTGGACTCTATCGCCGCGCCGTGATTGGGGAAACGGGCAGGGTTCCCTTTACGGTGGACTTCGTTGCCGAGTGGCACGCCGAGCCGCTGCTCATCCGCGCCTTTTCCGAGAAGCTTCGCGACGGCTGGTCGCACGCCTGTCTGGAAGCCAACGCGCCCGTGCCCGTTCTGTTCACCGCCCACAGCGTTCCGCTGCGAACCATTGCCGCCGGGGATGACTACGAGCGCCAGGCTCGCGAGACCGCCGCGCTGGTCGCGGCCAGTGTTCCGGAGATTGCCGGACATTGGCACTTCGCTTTCCAGAGCCAGGGCATGAGCGGTGGCGAGTGGCTCGGTCCCACCGTCGAGAGCGTGATTACGGAGCTGGCCGCCGCCGGGCAAAAACATCTGTTCGTGCAGCCCATCGGTTTCGTATGCGATCACGTCGAGGTGCTCTACGATGTCGATATTGCGTTTATGAATTTCGCCGCCGCCCGCGGCATCTCGCTGACGCGGGCTGAGTCGCTCAATGACTCCGTGCTGTTTGCCCGCGCCGTCGCGCAACTGGCGCGCACCCGTCTTGCCGCAGTGCCACAGCCGGGCTCCTAGCGCCGCCGCCTGGCAATTTTCATCGGCGGGTGGCTCTAGAGGCGGGTGGCCCACATCCGCCCGCAGTTGGCGAATGTGGGGACGAGCCACCGCAGAAAAGTTCGAGGAGTTTTCTACATGCGTATTGCAATCATCGGCGGCGGCATCTCCGGACTCAGCGCCGCCTATTATCTCGAGCAGGAGCGCGCCGCGGGAGCGCCCGTCGAATATACTCTGTTCGAGTCCGGCGCCCGTCTTGGCGGCGTCATGTTCAGCGACAGGATTGGCGACTGCGTGGTGGAAGGCGGCCCGGACTCGTTCCTCACCGAGAAGCCCTGGGCCAACCAGCTCTGCGCCGAACTCGGCATTGCCGGCGACCTGATCGGCTCCAACGATTCCCAGCGCATCACCTACATCCTGGTCAAGGGACGCCTGATTCCCATGCCCGACGGCCTGATGTTCATGGTGCCCACCAAGCTGATTCCCACGGCGCTCACCAGCCTGTTTTCCTGGAGCACCAAGTTCAAGATGCTCGGCGAACTGCTGCATCCGCCGCGTCCCGTGCATAAGGACGAAACGGTTGCGCAGATGGTAGAGCGGCATTTCGGTTCCGAGGTTGTCGATCGCCTGGCCGACCCGCTGCTCTCCGGCGTCTACGGCGGCGATGCGGCTTCGCTCAGCGTGCGCGCCGTGCTGCCCCGGTTCGTGGAGATGGAGGAGAGCTACGGTTCGCTCTGCCGCGCCATGCTGGCCGGACGCAAGAAGCTGGCCGCCATGCGGAAGGCCAATGGATTCGCGCCCAAGCCGCTGTTCAGCTCGCTGAAAGGCGGTATGCAGCAGATGATCGACGCCATCGTAGCCCGCCTCGATGCGCACAGCCTGCGTCTGTCGACCGCGGTCCACCAGCTCACGCGGAAGGATGGCGGATGGGAGTTGACGACCGCCGCCGGAGCCGAACCATTCGACGCCGTCATCTTCGCCACTCCCGCCCACGTTGCCTCGAAGATGCTGGCCTCGATCGACGTGCAGCTCTCCGCGGATCTGGGCAAGGTCGAGTACAGTTCCTCGGTGACCGTGACCCTCGGCTACCAGCGTGAGCAGTTGCAGATGTGCAAGCCGGGGTTTGGTTTTCTGATCCCGCGCAGTGAAGGCACGCGCATGCTGGCCACCACCTTCGTGCATATAAAGTTTCCATTCCGCGCGCCAGACAACAAGGCGCTGGTGCGTTGCTTCCTCGGCGGAGCCAATGACCAGGCGGTGCTCAAGCTCAGCGACGAGGAGATCATCGCGATCGTGCGCAAGGAACTCAAGCAGATCACCGGGCTCAGCGCCGATCCGTGGTTTGTGAAGGTCTATCGCTGGGAGCGCTCCATGGCGCAGTACACGCCGGGGCACCTGGAGCGCATTGAACGCATCGGCGCGACGTTGAAGCAGATGCGGAATCTCTCGATTGCGGGAAACTTCTACAAAGGCATCGGCGTGCCGGATTGCATCCGCACCGGCAAGGAAGCCGCCGGGCACATGGCCAGCCTGGCGCGTGCCGGCCAGGCGGTGAAGGCGTAAGCCAACGATTGTTCTTCTGGATAATCGTTTCCGCGGCGAAGTTGATTGATCCGGCAATCGTTGGCCTGGGTCGCGAACGATTGCCCGGTGAGTCATTCCAGCCATTGACCAGATGGTCCATGGTTGCGCCAGCCGTGTCCCCGGTCTTTCGCGCTCGCCTTGTGCCCGTCGCCTGCGCTACCATCATCTGCGATGTCGCGCATTCTGATTGTCGAAGATGAGAGTCACCTGGCGCAGGGTCTTTTGTTCAACCTTGAGGCCGAGGGCCACGAGGTCTCCACGGTGGAAAACGGCGAAGCCGCCCTGGAGCTTCTGCTCGATCGCAAGGAATGGTTTGACGCCGTGGTGCTTGACATCATGCTGCCGGGAGTCAACGGTTTTGATATCGCCGACCAGCTGCGCGCGGCGCACAACTACGTTCCCATTCTCATGCTCACCGCGCGTTCGCGTCCCGAGGATGTGCTCAAAGGCTTTGCCTCCGGCGCCGATGATTATCTGCCCAAGCCCTTCGATCTGAACATTCTCATTGCGCGCGTGCACGGACTGTTGCGCCGCACCCAGTGGCAGCGTGAGCAATCGGCGCCCGGGCGCCAATCCGCGGCCGCTCCCGCAGTGGCCGGTGACGGAGCCGCGGCGCGGGCGGGCAAGTTTGAATCCGTTCCGGCGCCGGTTGCCTCTCCCGCACCGCACGACGTGTTCAGCTTTGACGGACGCACCCTCGACTTCGACACCCTGGAGCTGACCGCGCCGGCGGGCAAGATTCAGCTCACCATGATGGAGGCCTCGCTGCTGCGCTACTTCATCGAGCATCGCAACCAGAACGTGAGCCGCAAACAGATTCTGGAAGAGGTCTGGGGACTGCACGAAGACACCGACACGCGCGCCATCGACAACTTCATCGTGCGTCTGCGCCGCTATCTCGAGGACTCGCCCGGCACGCCGAAATACCTGATCACGGTTCGCGGCATTGGCTACCGCTTTCTGCCCGAGCACGAGTGAGCGCAGGGCGCGGCTTGAGGCACGGCAAGAATCACCAGCGGTCGCCCCAGCCCAGGCGCTTCAACCTGCGCCAATCTTCTTTCTTCGAGCGGGTGATGGTGGTATAGGCGATCTCGCCTTCGCGGCAAAGCACCAGCCGGGTGTAGCCGCTGAAAATTTTCGGATGACGCACGATGCGCGCCGGTGAGCCCGCTGACTTCTCGTCTGGCTGCGCGTCGCTGGGCGTCGCGTCGAGTTGCGCACCGCGCATAAACGCCGCGTAGGAGAATTTTTCGTCTTCATGTCCCAGGGTTGCGTCCTTCAGACGGCGGTGTTCGGCGGTGCGCTCGATACGGGCGGCGAAGTGGCACCAATCGGAGCCGCCAGCCATGGGACAGCCAAGCGAGTTGGGGCACGGCGCGGCCAGAGTTGCGCCGGCGGCGAGCAGGCGGGTGCGCACTCCCAGCACATTGGCGAAACCCGCCTTGGTTCCCGGTTCCACCACCAGCAGAACCTTGGCGGTTCGCGCCCAGGCCTGGCGAATCAATCCGCTACGCCCGGCCTCGCCGAGTTCGTTCAGCGCATAGGCGCAGACGACCAGGTCCCAGGCGCCTTCGGGCAGGGTTGCGGTGAGATCGCCTTGGACCCAGCGGGCCTCGCGCAAGGCGCGGTGCTCGGACTGACTGCCGAGGCGGCGGGCAATTTCGATCATCCGGGGATCGCGTTCCAGGGCGGTTGCGGACTCGAGCGAGGGGAACGATTGCGTGGCTGCCCAGAGCGCGGTTCCAGATCCGCTGCCCAGATCGAGTACGCTGCGGAATTCCTCGCGGCTTTCCAGGCCACAAGCCTGGCGCGTCCAGCCGAGCGCGGCAACGGCGGCGGCAAAGGTTGCGGGCATGCGCACCCCGAGATAGGCGGCGCGCAACTCGGGAGTGGAGAGCGCGTTGGGCAAACTTGGCTGGAGGGAAGATGCTGTTGCGGCGGCGCTCTCCATCGCCTCGCGATAGCCGAGGCTAAGACGCGCACAAGCCGCTCGCAGCCGCGCAGGATCGCAGGCGGCCAACTCCTGCCCGATGGCCCGCTGCAACCCCGGAGGCAGTTGCATCAGCGGGTCCTAACGGCCTTGCGATAGGCGATGACGTTGCGCTCGTGCTGCTCAAAATCGGCAGAGAAGTGGTGGCGACCGCTGCCGTCTCCAGCGGCGACGAAGAACAGGAATGCGGTGTCGGCCGGCCGCAGGGCGGCCTCAAGCGATGCCGCCCCGGGATTCGATATCGGGCCCGGAGGCAGTCCGGCAAATTTGTAGGTGTTGTAAGGTGAGTCCGATTGCAGATCGCTCTGGTAGATGGTGCCGCGATAGTTGCCCTTGAGCAGCGCGCCATAGACCACCGTGGGATCGGCGGCGAGGGCCATGTTTTTCGCCAGGCGGTTGCGGTAAACACTGGCCACCTCGGAACGCTCGTCGGGCGCAGCGGTTTCCTTTTCGACAATGGAGGCGAGAGTCACGATGCGATGCGGGTTCTGCGGCAGGCCGAGGGTCTGCGCTTCCTTCTGGAAGCGTTTGACCATGGCCGCGGCCATGTCGCGCATGCTCATGATGCGGGAAAACTGGTAGGTGTCGGGAAACAGGTAGCCCTCGAGCGACTTCGCCTCGGGATCGACGGCGTGGATGAGGGCGGTGTCATGCATGGCCTCGCTGAGGAAGTCTGCTTTTTTGCCGAGGCCGGCAGCTTCGATGGCCGCGGCGATCTCAAACACGTTGTAACCTTCCGGAACGACGACCATGCGCATCAGCACGTCTCCGCGCGCCACGCGGTTGAAGACTTCAAGTCCGCTGGCGGGGCGCACAAATCGATATTCGCCCGCCTTGAGCGTTTGCTGCGGGGTAACGTAGTGCAGCAGTTGAAAGGCGAGCTGGCTGCGCACGACGCCTGCGCCCTCAAGCTCGGCGGCAATGGACTTGGACGAGGAACCGGCAGGGAACAGCAGCACTTGCGGCACCGGCGGAGCTACTGGAATCAACAGCGCCCAGGCCAGCCAGAGAGTCGCCGCCAGCAGAAGAATTGCAATGAAGCGGACCATATGTTTCTAGTGTAGATGAGGCGGCGGCCGCATCCCAAACGGTGGGAATGACAGAACCTGGAGGCGCCGTCAGCCGTGGCCAACTCCGGCCCACACACCGGCGCCCAGGTTGGGGTCGAGGATCTCGACACCAACCTGAGGCGCCCGTGCTGTTTTCCGGTTCCGGGGAGGCGCGCGCAGCGCACTCGCCAAACTTAGGAATGCGCTACCAAAACTCCGAGACGGGCACGGCCTTCGGCGTCGGCTGCCTTCAGAGCGGCAAAGACGCGCTTCGGCGTGACCAGGACGGGCACGTTGTAAATTGTCTCGCCCGGCGCGCAGGCCGCGGTTGCAGCCGCCAGCAGTTGCGCGTCAGTGGCCGAGCCCAGACCGATCTGCTCAAGGGTAATGGGAAGGCCAACCTCTTCGCAGAAGTCATAGACATCGGCAATCACGCTGGGCGGCCGGTCGGTCAGCATCAGCAGGGCCTGGGTTCCAATGGCAACCTTTTCGCCGTGCCAGAACTGATGGGTTTCAGGGAGAATGGTGAGGCCGTTGTGGATGGCGTGAGCCGCCGACAGGCCGCCACTTTCAAAGCCCAGACCGCTGAGCAGCGTGTTGGCTTCGACGATGTGCTCCAGAGCCGCCGTTACCACGTTCGCTTCGCATGCCTGCCGGGCGGAGGAGCCATAGCTGAGCAGAGTGTCATAGCAGAGCCGCGCCAGGGCGAAAGCGGACATGGAGCCCATGCGCCCGGTCATGTTGCCAGCCTGCTTGTTGCGGCAGTCCTCGGCCTCAAACCAGGTTGCCAGTGCATCTCCCATGCCCGATACCAGGAAGCGAGCCGGCGCGCGCGCGACGACCGAAGTGTCCACCAGCACCACATCCGGATTCCGCGGCAGCACCAGGTAGCGTGCAAACGCTCCTTGCGGTGTGTAGATCACCGACAGTGCGCTGCAAGGCGCGTCGGTGGAGGCAACCGTGGGCACGATGACCACGGGACATTTCATGCCATGCGCAACCGCCTTGGCGGTATCCAGCAACTTGCCGCCGCCGACGCCAACCACTACATTGCAACCCTGGTCGCGCGCCACCACCGAGAGGCGCTCGATCTCCTGGTCGCAGCACTCGCCGCAGAAGCTCTCGGACGCAAAGCTGATGCCGTCGCCGTTTTTCAAGTATGGGGCCACTTCCCGCTTGCCGGAACGGCCAAGAATCACCAGAGCTTTTGAGCCCAGGCGTGCAATCTCCTGCACTAGTGAATTCAATGCACCGGCGCCCTGAACATACCGCCCAGGAAAGATGGAGGTCGTAATGAAAACTGGTTCGTTCTGTTCTAATTTAGAAAGTTCGATATTGACTTCTTCCTTGCTTACCTTCAGCTCAGTACCGACAGCGGTTTTTTTCATGTGCGGGTACCTCCCGCATGGGATTCTCTCGTGAGCGGTGCAGCCGGTCAATCAATTTCGAGGCGGGTCGGCGTGAATTCCGGAACGGTCCGCAAAAAAAGCCCGCCAAGAGGCCATAACCCATTGACTTTGATTGCAACCGCCCGTTTCTTGGGCCACCAATCCAGATACGATGAGCAAAACTCGCGATATGCTGGAAGCTGAATCTGAATTGAGATGGGAGAGATGGGCATGCAGTTCTTTGAGCTGGTGCGGGCGCGGCACTCCGTGCGGCGGTTTCGACCGGAGCCGGTGGCCGAAGAGTTGGTGACAAAGATTCTGGAAGCGGTGCAGACGGCGCCGACGGCGGGAAACTTCCAGGCGTATGAGATTTACGTGGTGAGCGGTGAGGCGCGGATGCGAGCCCTGGCCGCGGCAACCTTTAACCATGACTGGATTGCGCAGGCGCCGATGGCCCTGGTGGTGTGCAGCCACGCCGCCCGCTGCCAGTACGACGGCCCGGAGCACTGGGCGTTGCAGGACGCCAGCATCGCCGCCACCCTGGCGCATCTGGCGATTGTGGAACTGGGATTGGCAACCTGCTGGGTCGGCGCATTCATTCCAGCCAAGGTTGCCGAGGTGGTCGAAGCGGCGGAAGGACACGTTCCGCTGGCGGTGCTGCCGGTGGGTTATGGCGATCAAGTTCCCGAGCAGACCACGCGGCGCGCCTTGCAGGAGTTTGTGCACCGGCGCCAGTAAGAGGCGCAAACCCGCATCTGCTTACCGCGGCGGACGGGGAGCACAGGCGTGAGTCTGGAAGCGGTGGCGGGCTAGGCGCGGCTGCGTTGTTCGGACTTGTAGTGCTGGATGCGCAGGCGCATCTCCCGCAGCTTGGTGACCTGCTCGGCGGCCAGGGGACGCTCGCAGCCGAGCTGCTTGACGACCAGAGCGATCTTGGCGAAGTGTTCGACGGTCTCCATGTTCATGTAGGCCGTCAGCAGGTCGCCGCCGTAGGTGACCACACCGTGGTTGGCCATGAGAACGGCATCGTGATCGGGAATGAATGGCTCCAGGGCGCTGGAAAGCTCGGAGGTTCCTGGAGTTGCGTAATGGGCCAGCGGGACGGTGCCCAGCGAGAGCAGGACTTCACTGATCAGGGCCTGATCCAGGGCCAGTCCACAGGCGGCAAAGCCGGTTGCGGTGGGCGGATGCGCGTGCACGATGGCGTTGACGTCCGGACGCATGCGGTAAATCGTCAGGTGCATGGCAATTTCACTGGTGACGTCGCGGAAGCCGGAGACCTTGCGGCCGTGCATGTCCACGACCAGCAGATCGTCGGGAGACATCATGCCCTTGCTCATACCGGTTGGAGTGACCAGGACGGAGCCCCCGTTGAGGCGCACGGAGATGTTGCCATCGGTGGCGGCGATCAAACCGTGGTCGTGCAGCATGTGACCGAAGCGCAAAATCTCTAACCGGGACTCGTGGTCGCTCATTACGGATTCAATCCAGTGAAAAATTTCCCTCCCTCGCATAGTACCGTAGCTGAAAGAGCTGCGCCACATTTTTGTAGGGCTCCGGTCAAACCTTTTCCCGCCCTATAATCATTTCCGTGCTTGTATCCGATTTTGATTTTGCGCTTCCCCCGGAGTTGATCGCGCAGCATCCTCCCGCTGAGCGCGCCTCCTCGCGAATGTTGCATTGGAACGGCGACATCCTGCGGGACCGGGTGTTCAGCGAGTTTCCGGACGTGCTGCGTCCTGGCGATCTGGTGATCTTCAACGACACGCGCGTGCTGCCGGCACGTCTGTTTGGGCATCGCAGCGGGAGCCGGGCGCAAAGGCTGAGCCCGCACAATCCCGCGTCGCGGGAGTTCTTGCGCGGGCGGGTGGAAGTGCTGCTGACCCGGCTGTCTTCCGCCGGAGAAGAACAGATTTGGCAGGCGCTGGTGCGTCCGGGAAAAAAGATCATGCCGGGCGAGCGGCTGTATTTTGGCGAGGCGGATGGCGCGCCGCTGCTGGAGGCCGAGGTGCTGTCCCGAGGCGAGTTCGGCGAACGCACGCTGCGCTTTCTGCCGGTGCCGGATTTCTTTGCGCGGCTGGACAGCCTGGGACACATTCCGCTGCCGCCCTACATCGACCGCGCCGACACGGCCGAGGATCGCGAACGCTACCAGACGGTATTTGCGCGCGACCCGGGATCGGTGGCGGCGCCCACGGCGGGGCTGCACTTTACCCAGGAGATTCTGGGGCGGCTGCAAGAGCGCGGCGTGGAAACCGCCTCGGTGACGCTGCACGTGGGCCTGGGAACGTTTTCGCCGATCCGGACCGGGGTTGTGGAGGAGCACAGAATCCACAGCGAGTGGTACCGGATTCCCGGGGAGACCTCGGAGCGGATTGCGCGCGCCAAACGCCAGGGGCGGCGCGTGGTGGCCGTGGGAACAACCACGGTGCGGACCCTGGAGTATGCGGCGGGACAGAATCCGGAGGGCGCCATCACGGCGCATAGCGGCGAGGCCAACATCTTCATCTATCCGGGATACCGCTTCCGGGTGGTGGACGCCCTGCTGACGAATTTCCACCTGCCCAAGAGCACGCTGCTGATGCTGGTGTCGGCCTTTGCCGGGCGTGAGCGGGTGCTGGCGGCCTATGAACACGCGGTGTGCGAACGCTACCGGTTCTTCAGTTACGGCGACTGCATGTTCCTCGAGTAACGCGCCGGGTGGTGGAATCCTGACGGACGAATCGCAGCGTAACCATTTTCGGCGACCACGGAAAACCGCGAGCCGCGCGCCACGCCAACGGAGATGGCGCGTATTTGTTAGGATTTCCCTGTGCCTGCCAAGAAAAAATCCGCCGCCTCTGACGCCGTAGCCGAAACCCGCGAACCCACGCTTCCGCCTCCGGGCAAAGGACGCGTCTTTTTGATCGATGCGTACTCGTTTGTCTTCCGCGCCTATCATGCCATGGCGCGGCAGCGTCCCATGTCAACCCGGAGCGGATTGCCGACCGCCGCTACATTCGTATTTGTGAATATGTTAAACAAGCTGCGCAAGGACTTTTCGCCCGAGCTGATTGCAGCCGTCTTCGACATGGGCCCAAGCTTCCGCGAGGCGCAGGCCGAGGCCATGCCCGCGCTGAAAAAGCGCGACAAGGAGACGGGCGAAATCGTTGCCGTGGAGTACGCGGGCTACAAGGCCAATCGCGCCGAGATGCCCGAGGATTTGCGGCAGCAGGTGCCGTACATGCGGCGCGCGCTGGAGGCCTATCGCATTCCAGTCCTGGGGCGCGAAGGTTTTGAGGCCGACGACGTGATCGGCACCCTGGCCCGCCGCGCCGCCGAGTCAGGTTACGCCGTCTACGTGGTCAGCAGCGACAAGGACATGCTGCAACTGGTGGACGCCCACGTCTGCGTGCTGAATCCCCCGAAGGACAACCTGATTTGCGACGCGGCCAAGGTGGAAGAGCTGCTGGGCGTGAGGCCGGACCAGGTGATCGACCTGATGGCCCTGCGCGGCGATGCGATTGACAACGTGCCCGGCGCGCCCGGAATCGGCGATAAAGGATCGGTGGAGCTGATCCAGCAGTTTGGGACCCTGGACGCGCTGCTGGCGCGGGCCGGCGAGGTGCAGAAGAAAACCTACCGCGAATCGCTGCAACAGAACCGCGAGATGATTCTGCTGAGCAAGGAACTGGTGACGATCGACTGCAATGTGGCGATTCCATTTGAGCCGGAACTGATGCGGGCGCAGGAGCCCGACGTGGAAGCGGCGCGCGAGCTGTTCGGCGAGCTGGAGTTCACCACCCTGCAGAAGGAGTTTCTTGCCTCCGGCGAAGCGGTGGGCGAGACCCGCTATGGCGAACTGACGGATGCGGCGCTGGAACCCTTGACGCGGGCGCCGCTGCTGGCCGTTGCCTTGAGCGCGGCGGTGCGGCTGACCCAGGCCGAAATCAGCGCGGCCAGGGCCGCCGCGGAAGACTCGCTGGAAGGCTCGCCCGAAGACGCCACGCCGGAGCGGGAGACCGCGCCGGAGCAGGGCTCGCTGGCGCTGGGCGGAGCCGGGGTTGCGGCAGAAGTTGCGGCAGAAGTTGCGGCAGAAGTTGCGGCCTCGGACACCGCGCCCGCCCCGGCGGCGGAACGGCAGCAGATTGCATTCTCCATGGCCGAGGCCCAGAGCTTTACAGCGGAGCTGGGCGGCGCGCATGGCGCGCGCATTGCCCGGTTACTGGCCGATGGCACGGTGCCCAAGGCGGTGCATGACGCCAAGTCCGCGCTGCATGCGCTGGACGAGAGCGCGGTGGCGCTGGCCGGGGTGAGGGCCGACACCATGCTCTACTCGTACCTGCTGGACCCGAGCTACAGCGCGCACACTCTTCCCGAAGTTGCGTTGCGGCGGCTGGGATTGAAGCTCACGGGTTCGCTGGCCGAGGCCGCCGACATCACCTTGCGCCTGGCCGGCGTGCTCGGCGCCGAGGTGGAGGCGGACACCCAACTGGCGCGGCTCTATCGCGAGATTGATTTGCCGCTGGCGTTTGTGCTGCACGGCATGGAGCAGGCCGGGGTGCAACTCGACAGCGCCGTGCTGGCCGAAATGTCGGGAAAAATGGCGGGCGACATCCGGCGGCTGGAGCGCATGATTCACGCGCAGGCCGGGGTGGAGTTCAACGTGAATTCACCCAAGCAGCTCGGCGACGTACTTTTCAACCGGATGGGACTGCCGCGGCCATTCAAGTCCGGCAAGGGCAAGACGGTTTCAACCGCGCAGGATGTGCTGGAAGGGTTGGCCGCCGAGCATGAGATTGTGCGCCTGGTGCTGGAGTTCCGGCAGCTCACCAAGCTTAAATCGACCTATGTCGATGCCTTGCCGCTGCTCTGCCGCAACGGGCGGCTGCATACCAGCTTCAACCAGACGGTGGCCGCCACCGGACGGCTCAGCTCGACCAATCCCAACCTGCAAAACATTCCCATCCGCACCGAACAGGGGCGCGAGATTCGGGCGGCGTTTGTGGCCGCCGAAGGCAAGCTGCTGGTGGGGGCCGACTACTCGCAGATTGAGTTGCGCCTGCTGGCGCACTACTCGCAGGACCCGTTGCTGCTGGAGGCCTATCGCACCGGGCAGGACATCCACACGCTGACGGCGGCCGAGGTCTTCGGCGTGCCGCCCATGCTGATCGACGCCGAGCACCGGCGCCGGGCCAAGGCCGTCAACTTCGGCATCGTCTATGGGCTCTCGCCATTTGGACTGGCGCAGCAGTTGGGCATCGAGCAGAAGGAAGCCAAGCGTTTTATCGATTCCTACTTCGCCCGCTACGTGGGAGTGCGCGGCTTCATCGACCGCACGCTGGAGCAGGCGCGGCGCGACGGCTTTGTGCGCAACCTGTTTGGACGCAAGCGTCCCATCCCGGACCTGGGGAGCAAGAATCCGAACCTGCGCGGGTTCGCCGAGCGCACCGCGGTGAACACTCCGCTGCAAGGCACCGCGGCGGACCTGATCAAAATCGCCATGCTGCGTTTGGACGCGGAACTGCGCGCCCGCGGCTTGCAGGCCAAGATGCTGTTGCAGGTGCACGACGAACTTGTGCTGGAGGCTCCGCTGTCCGAGGTGGAAACCGTAAAGGCTCTGGTGAAAGAGTGCATGGAGGGCGCCTACGCCCTCAGCGTTCCGCTGGAGGTAGAGGTGAGCGTCGGCGCAAACTGGCGGGATATGGAGTGAGGGGGTGTACTGAATCCTGTCCTTGCGTCGCCCGCGCTCGAAGATAGCTAAGGAGACTCTATGCCGGTTGACTACACTTCGCAGCTGGAAGAGATCGCGAAGGCGCTGAATCGCCCGTGCGTCCCAACCTGGTTGATAGCCGTCATCTCAGGGTTGCTGGGTTTCTTAGCTTCCATCCTGAGCCAGATGTTCCAGCACTGGTACGGCGAACACAGAGCCTGCGCCAAAATGAGGATGATAATTTATTCCGAGCTTGGGACTATGTATTCCCGGCTCGTCCAGTTTCATGACGTAAAAACAAGCCTACCTGAACGGGAAGACATTGAGTGGAGGAAGAGGCAGCTCAGAGAACTTTTCCTGAAGTTCGAGGGACAGAAATACGCCGAGGACCACAAGGACGTGTTTATTCAATTGAGGGAACGCACTACGATTACTGAGCTTTACAGCGCAATACGCGAGGTGTTTGGCCCTGAGGAGGAATACGGCTTCTTCCTAAACTCTGGCTTAGCAATCGAAATAATTGAGGATTGCGTGAGGTTAAATGACCTACCGGGCAAATTTGTGAAGCGTTATATGAACGGTCCTGATACTGCGGCCATCGCCGAAGCAAACAAGAAACGTCTCGCGCTGGGCCAAGCAAAAGCCTAAGCGATTTATCCTTCGATCGTTTCTGCAGGAGAGCCGGATGCGAAAAGCAGCAACGATGTAAGGCGGAATGCGTTTCTTGCCGCTTTATCCGCGCAGAAGCGGCGTGTCGAAGGCGGGGCATCCGGCTGAGCAACTCAACCTATTCCAACTCCAACTAAGCTGAACTAAATCCCTATTGCTTCTTGCAATGCCTCCGCGATGGCGTTGACGTGCTCGTTCATGAGGGCTTCGCTTTCGGCTTCGATCATGACGCGGGCGAGTTTTTCCGTGCCGGAGTAGCGCACGACAACGCGCCCATTGCCGTCCAGCGCAAGCTCTGCGGCGTGGATGGCGGCGGCAACCGTGGGCAGCTCGCTCAGCGGAATTTTCTCGCGCACGCGCACGTTGCGGATCTCCTGCGGGAAGACCTTGAATTCGGCGGTGAGCTGGCGCAGGGATCGGCCCGAGCGTGCCACCACGTCGAGGACTCGCAGCGCGGTCAGCAGGCCGTCGCCGGTGGTCGAGTCGGCGTCCATGAACAGGATGTGGCCGGACTGTTCGCCGCCCAGGGTGGCGCCCGTGGCAAGCATCTGTTCGAGCACGTATTTGTCGCCGACGTCGGCGCGCAGCATCCGAATGCCGCTTGAGGCGAGAGCTTTTTCCAGTCCCATGTTGCTCATGGTGGTGGCCACCACCGTGGCATGGGCGAGCGTGCCGCGGGCCTTCATGTCGCGGGCGGCGATGAGCAGAACGGCGTCGCCGTTGACCACGTTGCCGTCGGCGTCGCTGAACAGGGCGCGGTCGGCATCGCCGTCAAGAGTAATGCCAAGGTCGAACTGGCCGGGACGACGCCGGATTTCAGCGGCCACACGTTCGGGATGGAGCGCGCCGCAGCCGTCGTTGATGTTGCGTCCGTCGGGCGTGGTGTGCAGGGTTTCGGTGGGGATGCCGATGCGGGCAAAAAGTTCGGCGGCAACGGCGCTGGCGGCTCCGTTGGCGCAATCGATGAGCACGCGCAGGCCAGTGAGCCGGCTGGTGTCCACGCTCGCCGCGAGCCAGGCTTCGTAGTCGGCGCGCAGGCTGGAGTGGCCGGGAAGAATGTCCTCCATCAGGCTGCCGGCGCCGTGCTGCTGGTCGGCGAGCTGGTCGATGTGCTCGAAGATCTCGGTTTCAATCCCGTGTTCGATTTCGTCGGCGAGCTTCATCCCGTTCGGTCCAAAGAGCTTGATGCCGTTATCCTGCCAGGGATTGTGCGAAGCGGAGATGACCACGCCGGCGGCAAAGCGGTGGGTGCGGGCAAGGTAGGCGACGCCGGGCGTGGTGAGGACCCCTGCGCTGGCAAAGCCGCACCCGGCATCGTTCAGTCCGCGCGCCAGGGCTTCGGCAATCCAGCCGCTGGATTCGCGGGTGTCCTGGCCGAGCACGATGCTGGCGCCGGGCGCACGGCGCACCAGGCGCGCGCCGCATGCGCGTCCAATGGCGTACACGGTGGCAAGGTCGAGGGGAAATTCGCCGGCCACGCCGCGAATTCCGTCGGTGCCGAAAAGCTTCCGGATGCTTGTTTTCTGGGGAGTGGCCAAGCTATGGAACCCCCGCTTTCGAAGGTGTTTTCTGGGTGATGACAATGACATGAATGGGGCTGGTCCGGGACAGGTGTACGAGGGGATCGGGCAGATAGGCCATGGTTTCAAAGGTGGCCTGTCCGGCGACTCCGGTGGCGTCGACCGTATCGGTGGAGGCGTTTTCGACGGCATTGACATGGCGCGCCGGTCCGGTAACGGCGAGCACGGCCGGACTGGCAGTGACCGATTGGATGCGATAACCAGGGGGCAGGGTGCCGACGACGCGGGGCTTGACGGCGACCATGCGCGTGGCATGGGTATCAAAGTCGATGCGCAAGCGGCTGGGAGTGACTTGCAGAACCTCGATTTCGTTCGGCACCTTGATCTGGTTGGCGGCGAGGTCATAGGTATGCTCGCCGAGGCTTGCGCCTTGCAGGTCGATGGCGACGTGGACGCTCTCCGCTTGCAGTTCGCGCAGCACGCGGGCAGGGCCGCGGAGGCGGATCAGCGCCTGCGGAATGACGTCGGAAGTGTAGTCGAGATCGTGCGGCGGCCGGGAAAACTCGATGGGGACGCGCAGCGAAAGCTCGGAGACGGGATCGCGCGCCACCCCGTACCACATGAGGACAGCGATCACCAGCGCCAGCAGCTTGAGGCCGATGTGGTCGAGAAAGAGATGGCGGAGGCGTTTGATCACGGCTGCTCTCTCGGCTCGCCGGTGTGTTCCTGGGCGTGCATGGCGCGGTTCAGGTTCTGGGATTGGCCGGAATCAGCGGGGATGGACAAGGCATGCGCGGGTTCGGGTTGCGGCGTGAAGAGCATCAGTAATTCACCCAGGCGCTGGCGCAGGCGCTCGGGGGTAAGGTCGCGCTCCACCTGGCCGCCGACGGCGATGCTGATGCCCCCGGTTTCCTCCGAAACGATGACGGAGACCGCGTCGGTTTCCTCGGTAATTCCGATGCCGGCGCGATGGCGGGTGCCAAGCTGGTTGGAGAGCAGCGGATTCATGCTGAGCGGCAGGAAGCAGGCCGCGGCGGCGATGCGGTCCTTTTGCAGAATGACCGCGCCATCGTGCAGGGGCGCGCTGGGACGGAACAGCGTCGCCAGCAGGTCATAGGAGAGATGGGCGTCAAGTGCGACCCCGCTCTCGATGTAGGTACGCAATCCGATTTCGCGCTCGATGACGATCAGCGCCCCGGTCTGATCCTGGGAAAAAGTGCTGGCCGCCATGACGATGTCGTCGTAGGCGTCGCTGGCGCCGTTTTGCGAGCCACGGGACAGGGTGAGGTTCCGGCCCAGGCGCGCCAGGGCCTGGCGTATCTCGGTCTGGAAGATGACGATGAGGGCGAAGATGCTGTAGGGAAGGATGGTGCCGACCAGCCAGTCTAGGGTGCGCAGATTGCTGAGATGCGCAATGTAGAAGACAATGACCAGCGCGCCCACCCCGGTCAGCATGGGAACGGCGCGCGTTCCCCGGACCAGCAACAGAAACTCATAGATGAGAAATGAGACGAGCAGAATGTCCAGAACGGATCCGGTCGTCAGCTGCGGCGAGTATCCAGACAGGTTCGGAAGCTTCGGCATGGTCCCCTTTCGAGATCGGATGCATCCGGGCGCATGGTGGCGCGTAAGAGAGATGAACTCATTATTGTAAAGCAGGGCGCGGGAGAACGCAGAGCCTCGACGCCCGACAGTGAGCTTCGGTCACGTCTTTCCGGCGCCGGGCCCGTTCTGGCGCAGGGTTTCAACCCGGGCATCCAGGCCGCCCCGGGCCAGCCGGACTGCGATGGCGTCTCCGGGAGCAAGTTGCGCGGCGTCCTTTACTAGCGTGCCGTGGGCGTCAAAAATCAGTGAATATCCACGCCCGAGGATTGCCATGGGTGAGAGCGCAGCCAGTGTTCCCACCGCCTGTTCCAGGCGGGAACGGCGGCGCAGGAGCGATTGCCGGCCGGCCGCCACCAGCGCGTCGAGGCGGGAATCCAACTCGCGCTTCCTCATTCTGAGTTGCTGGCGAAGATCACGCTGGCGCAGTCCCGCCAGGGCAAGCTCGAGACGGCGCGAAGCACTGCCCACGCGGGCGCGCAGCAGTTGCTCCAGGCGGAAGGCGAGATCGTCCACCCTCTGCTGGCGGCGGGCGATGGCGTCTGCCATGCGGACAAAAACGCCGCGGCCGCCGAGCGCGGCCAGGGCCTGGCGCTGGGAGAGCAACTTGTACTGCATGGCGCGGCGCAGACGCTCGCGCAGGGTGGCCACCTGGTCCTCTAAATCCTGCTTGGAGCGGACGACCAACTCGGCGGCGGCCGATGGCGTGGGGGCGCGCAGGTCGGCGACAAAATCGCAGATGGTGAAATCCGTCTCATGGCCGACGGCCGAGATGACGGGAATTCTGCTGGCGGCGATGGCGCGCGCCAGGGACTCATCGTTGAAGGCGGCCAGATCCTCGATGCTGCCGCCGCCACGCGCGAGGAGGATGACATCGACGGCGGTTTCGTCCCCCTCGCTCTGCTGGTTGAAATAACCAATCCCGGCCGCGACTTCGCCGGCAGCGCCCGCTCCCTGCACCTGGGCCGGGTAGATCAGCACGTTCAGGGAATGGTGGCGGCGGGCCAGCACGTTGAGAATGTCGCGAATGACGGCGCCGCGCGGCGAGGTGACCACGCCAATTCGGCGGGGCAGCGCCGGCAGAGGCCGCTTGCGTTCCTGGGCGAACAGTCCCTCGGCGGCCAGCCGCGCCTTGAGCTGCTCGAAGGCAACCTGCAGGGCTCCGGCGCCCATCGGCTCCATGTATTCGGCCAGCAACTGCATCTCGCCGCGGGCCTCGTAGGTGGTGATGCGGCCGCGGGTGATGACCTGCATCCCATTCTGCGGACGGAAGCGCAGCAGGCGCGCCTGGGCGCGAAACATTACCACGCGGAGCTGGGAGTCGCCATCCTTCAAAGTGAGGTACAGGTGGCCGCTATCGGCGGGACGGTAGTTGGAAATTTCGCCTTCGACCCAGACATCCGGGAATCCCTTTTCCAGATGGGTGCGGACGGCGGCAACCAGTTCGCGCACGGCAAAGATGCGGCGCGAGGGTGCTGCGGCGGAAAATTCGAAGGAGAACTGAGAATCGCCCACCTGAAAAGTGTAGCAGGGGAGTGACGATGCACGCAGGAATGGCGATCCAGAGTTGGAATGTCGCAACGGAAGAACAGTGCGCCCCGATGCATTGCCGGGATGGGCCCGGCTATCGCCGGAAACTACGCAGCAGCCAGAGGATCAGCGAAAACAGCAGGCTCAGCACGAGGCACGTCGCCACGGGAAAATAGATCTGGGTAGTGCCGCCGCGGCTGCGCCAGTGCAGGTCGCCGGGGAGGCGCCCGAAGGGAAGGCCGAAGCGCGAGGCCAGCAGCATTGCGCCGCCCAGGGCGGCGAGTAGCAGACCCAGGCCGACAAATGTTTTTCCCAACTCCGCCATAGGCTGATTCTAGCAAAGCGGAGCGGTTCGATGGCCGGCCGGTTCCGCCGGAGCGCAAGGAAATGCCGGAGCATGGCGCCCCGGCATGGCAACTTTCCAGAAACCTAAAAGTGGTAGACGACCATGATCGAAGGTTCCGGCACGTGCGCGCGCAGCGCGGTCCCAAAGGGCGCACTGGACAGCTTGAAGTCAGGATCGGTGCGCAGCAGGCCACGATACTGCAGGCGTACGGCCCAGCGGTCGGTGACCTTGACGTCGCCTCCCAAACCGTAGGCGAAGGCTGCCTTCATGTCGGTTGCCGGGGTCAGCCCGGTGGTGTAATTGTTGTTCGGCATAAAGCGAACCAGGCCGCCGCCGACCAACGCATAGGGTTTGACACGCTCATTCGAAGGAAGGCGGAAGATGTAGGTGCCGATCATCTCAAGGTTGTTGGTCTGAACCCGGTCGGTGTTCTGTGTCTCGCCGTTGAAAAAGACTTCGGTATTGCGATTGACCGTGACGGCCACGTCCAACGCGCTGTGGTGGCCAAAGTCATACCGGGCGTCGGCTACGATGCCCACCGAGTTGGTGGTGGACTGGGTATTCGGGAAGCCGCTGAGATTGGCTGAGCCCTTGGTCGTGGTCGCCGCCGGGAAGATTCCTTGAAGGCCGGCGCCAATGGAAAAATTCGACAAGAAACCCTGCGCGTGAGCCAAGCTGCCAAGCGCCAGTACGGTGATGAGAATCAGTTTGAGTTTCAAATATCTCTCCTTTTACTTCGGCACAACCGCAACCAGGCTGGGGACCAGTGCGACGGGGGCGGAAAGGTCTTCGGTGAGCGTGCCCGGCGCGCCCGTGCCGGTTGCTAAATCGATGCGGTGCAAGGTAGCGGTCTGGGCCGCGCTGTCATAGGTTCCAAAATACAATTTGCGGCCATCGTTCAACACGCCGCCGCTGAGCGGAACCACCGGAGCGGTGGTGGTGAGAAGGATTTCCTGCTGGGCAACCACGTCATAGCCGTGCAGAACCTGCTCCGCGCTGGCGCAGGAAGGATCCACTCCGGTGATGAATTCCTGTTCCAGCGTGGGCGAAAAGCTGATCTGCTGGGCAGTGCAGGGCAGGGTCGCGGTCCGGGTGACGGGCGCGTTGACCCTCACCGTGGACAGACAAACATTGCCCTCCGGCGCTGCATTGCCAATCTGCGCCGTGGTCGTGACGGAATAGTCGAACCATTGGCTGCCATTGAGGCCGAGCAGGTGCGGCACGCCGCTCAATGCGGTGGTTGACATACCGCCCACAACGCTGCTCGTCAGGTTGACGGAGGGCGATTGCGGGTTCTGATCATTGCAGGTGGAATAATTGAGCAACTGGTCGCCGCTGGCAAAGTAGGACTGGCCATCGGGACTCCATGCCAACGCTTTGACGTTCGAGCTGACGTTGGTCAAGGTCGGCACAAAGGTGTCCGCGTTAAAGGTGTAAACGCCGCTGGTGCCGGCAATCCAGAAGTGGGAGTCATCGGTGGTGAAGGCAGCCGCAGTGATGCCGGGGATGGGATAGCGCTCGGCGACCCTGGTTCCCGTGGTATCAATGAAAAAGACCAGGCCGTTGGCCACGTCGGAAAGCACAACATAGCGGCTGTCAGGCGAGACGCCCAACACCTTGCCGGTGACCACGTCGGTGCTCAGTCCACCTTCGACCGGGTAGTTTTTCAGGGTTGACTGGTAGCTGCTCAGATTCACGATCATCAGGCCGGCGGCACTGCCCAGGTAGGCCAGGGCGCCGTTGGGAGCAACCACCAGGGAGTTCGGCAGATTGGCCAACTCGACAGTCTGGATGAGCGACAAGGACTCGCTGTCATAGACCAGCAGGCGGTGCGCCGGAGTAACGCCGTCGATCAAAGTGGTTCCGGTGACCAGCACGGAACTGCCCGTGGCGCCATGCACCGTCACCCCGATCAGGTTGCTGTAAATCGGATAGCCGAAGCCGGATGCTTCTCCCGTGGTCGGCGTGGTGGCGCCGGGTACGGTGAAGTTGGCCACGCCAGGATTGCAGGCCGACGGGCTGCAGGACGCCATCACGGTGAAGCGTCCCGAGGAGTTGGCCGTCAGCTTCGAGGTCAGCGCCAGGACCGGGGTGATGCCGCCCGTCAGCGGGTCCGAACTCAGCGCGGTTAGCGGCGCGGTGACCAGGGGCTGGCCGTTGATGTCCTCCAGCGTGGTGGTCAGGTAGTACAGATCGCCAATGTCCACATTGTCCAGGTCGGCCGTGGAGTAAGGCGGAGCCGGCGTTGTATTGGTGTAGGCGGAGGAAGCCAGCACGATGGCGGCAGGCGGGCAGGTGATGAATGACAAGGGCGTGCTCACCGTCCCGTTCAGCTTCGCAAACACGTTGGCCACGCCCGGGTTGTGCGCAATCACGTAGCCGTAGAGGCTTACGGTGGCCACGCTGGCGTTGTCCACGACCCAGGTGTAATCGTTATCGAAGACGTTGCCGACCGGATTGCCGTTGGCGTCCACCGGGGCGGCAATGTACTTCACCTGGTCATTCTGGGAGACGCAGGTAGCGCCCAATCCTGCCTTGGGAGCACTTCCCCAGGTTGGGGCGCTCAGGGAAATTCTGGTGGCGCGCTCGTGCACGGAGACCAGCGAGGTGGCGCTGACGTTGTGGCTGGCGTCGTAGGCCGTGATGATGACGTATCCGGTGGGAAGCGTGCTGCTTGCGGTACAGGTCAGGTAGCGGCTGTCCCATTGTCCGGCGCAGACTTCTCCAGCGGGCGAAACCGATACCCGCGCATCCGAGGCATAGAACTTGATGGGCGGTTGCGGCGAAATCGCCTTGGGCGCGCTGTTCTCGTAAGACAGATCAACGCTTGCGGCCAGCGAGGACCAGTCGCCCGAATTCAAGGTGAATTGGGTCGGCGACACGACCATCGTGTAGACGTCGCTGTTGCCGGGTTGCGTACTGCTGTTGACCGAACTGCCGCAGCTTGCCAGCAACCCGGCCAGCCCGATGACAATGAGAGTGAGAAACCGATTCATGGACCGCACCTATCGGATCGTGATCCAGGTCGGATTGCTTGTCGCGCTTTCCGCGCTTACGAAGGCCGGATTCAGAGCCCGCAGTTGGCCGGTGTTCTGGTCAATGGCGAGTTGGAAGATCTTGCCGTCAGGTGTATCAAGCAGGTACAACGCATTGTTTGCTTTTGCCACGGCAACAAACGAAGGCGTCGAGCAGGTCGTGCCGCAGTCATAGGGCGAAGCGGTTGAAACCTGGATGCCATTGACCGTGGTGGTGGAACCGAGAACCTCGGACGGTTCGCCCGAAGTGGTCGCGATCTTGAACACGGAAACGTTGTGCGAACCCTGGTTGGCGATGAACAGAAAACGGGTGTCGCTGTCGGTTGCGCCGCCTGTCGGCTGGGTGGGATAGATGCCGGTAATCGCGTCCGCGTTTTCGTCAAACGGCGAGCCCGCCATCGCCAGCAGAATGCCGTTGCTGGAAACGTTGTAGCCGTAAATGTTGGGGCTGCTCTGGCAGCTTGGCGCGCCGTTCACAACGGGGCAGTACGGCTTTCCATTGACGTAAATGGGCGTAGTCCCCACGCTGTCCGGAACATACATGTAGGAGCCGTTGGCCGACAAAACCATGAAGGAAGGACTGATGCCCACCGGCAGCGTGGCCGACTGCGTCACCACCCCGGAGGAAGAGTTCAGGGTCCAGCTCACGATGGCCGCCTGGGTGCGCGAGAGGCCGAACAGAACATTGCCGCCCGGAGCCATCACCAGTTGATCGATGGCATAGCCGACCTGCACCGCGCTGCCCTGCTGCGCCAGAATGCCAGTCGAGGTGTCAATCGAATAGACGGCCAGCTCCTGCGTGCCAGGCAGAGCGACATACAGGAATTGGCTGTTGGGAGCCACCACCAGCGAACTTGCCGCGCCGCTGACCGGATAGGTGTTGATCAGGGTCGTCAACGTGCCGTTGCCGGCGCGCACGTAGGCGTAGATGTTCAAACCGCCATTGTCCAGGAAGTAGGCCCATTTTCCGTTGTTGGCAAACTGCAGCACCTTGGGTGCTGCCGGAGTATCCTGTGGGGAAATGCTGGAAGTGGTCAGGGTTCCGTCGGTGTTCACCGTGTAAAGGGTGAAACCCGTACCCGTGGAATTGCTGATATACGCCAGCGTTCCGGTACTGGAAACCCCACCACAACCGGCCGTGATTGCCAAGAGGCAAAGTGCGACCGTATAGCCGATCAAGCGCTTCATGCAAGCTCCCGGCGCGGAAGAAATCTCCCCGCCCATTTTTTTCGAAAATCAATCCTGCCCAATCATAATTCGGCTAGGCCGGAATTTACCGCTGGGTTAAGCAGCAATCCAGGGAAATTTGCCTATCTCGGATTAGGAGATTCTACTCCATCCCATAGATTTTAGTCTTTCCGGCGGAATTCGAAGCCCATGGAGCCCCGGCCGCGCGCCGGCAAATCCGCCCGCAGCCGCCTGTTCCGGCCCCGGCGGCTTGCCCGGCGAGGGCGGGCGGTTGCAGAATACATCCACCGAGGTGGAAAAACTTGGAGCTGCATCTGGATGCCGTAGAGACCAGGGTCTTGGGGTCGCTGCTGGAAAAAGAAATGACCACTCCGGATTATTATCCGCTCACTCTCAACGCGCTGCTGGCCGCCTGCAATCAGAAGTCGAATCGCGAACCCGTGATGGAGCTGGATGAGGCCGCGCTGCGCGATTCGCTGTATTCGCTGGAAGCCAAGGGACTGGCCGGAGCCGCGCCGGCCGAGGGACGGGTTGCGCGCTTCGAGCACCGCATGGGCGAGGCGCTGAATCTTGGCCGGCGGGAGAGCGCGTTGTTGTGCACCCTGTTGCTGCGCGGCGCGCAAACCCCGGGCGAGTTGCGCGGACGCAGCGAACGCATGCACCGCCTGGAGGATCTCGACGAAGTGCAACTGGTGCTGCAGAAGCTCATCGAGCACGACCCGCCGCTGGTGAGGATGCTGCCCCGGCAGCCGGGAACCAAGGAGGCGCGCTACGTGGATCTGTTCGGCGCGCATGAAGCCGGTGTCGGCGAAGACGCGCCGGCTCCGCAAGGCGCCAGCCAACCCTTGGCCGGGCACGAGGAACGCGTCGCCAGGCTGGAAGCCGAAATCGCGCAACTGCGCGACGAATTCGAGGACTTGCGCCGGAGATTTTCCGATTTCCGCAACCAATTCGAATCCTGATGCTTCCGAATTCATCTTCAGCAGCGTAGCATTCCTAGATCAGGAAGAAGTGAAGATGAGCTCAATCAGTGAAACTCTAATCAACTGCATCAAAACCACGGTCCATCCGCCCAAGCGATCGCTTTACGGTCCGGGCCCCAGCCAGGTGTATCCGCGCATCTACCAGGCGATGGCGCAGCCCATCGTGGGCCATCTCGATCCGTATTTCTTTCAGCTATCGCAGGGAGTGCAAAAGGGACTGCGCACGGTCTTTGCCACGGCGAATGAACTGACGTTTCCAATCTCGGCCACCGGCTCGGGCGGCATGGAGACCGCGGTATCGAACTTCATCGAGCCGGGCACCAGGCTGGCGCTGTTCGTCAACGGATATTTTGGCGAGCGCATCGGCGAAATGGCCAGCCGGCACCAGGCTGAAATCGTGCGCCTGGAAAAGCCCTGGGGCGAAGTCTTCAGCGACGATGAGGCGGTGGAGTTCATCCGCCGCGAACGTCCGCGGGTGGTGGCCTTTGTCCAGGCGGAAACCTCGACCGGCGCTTTCCAGCAGAGCAAGGCGCTCTGCGACGCCGCCCATGAAGTGGACGCCATCGTGATTGGCGACTGCGTGACCTCGCTGGGCGCGATGCCGGTAGACGTGGACGCCAACCGCATCGACGTTGCCTATAGCTGCACCCAGAAGGGACTCAGCGCACCTCCGGGATTGAGCCCCATCACCATCTCGCCGCGGGCCCAGGAGCGGCTGCGCCAACGCCGCCAGCCCAACCGTAGCTGGTACTTCGATCTTTCTTTGATTTCCGATTACCTGACCGCCTCGCACCGCTATCATCACACCGCTTCGGCAACGCTTTTCTACGCCCTGCACGAAGCCCTGGCGATCATCGACGAGGAGGGACTGGCGCTGCGCCAGCAACGCCACCAGAAGGCGCACCAGCGTTTCGTGGCCGGCATCGAACGGCTCGGACTCGCCATGCACGTCGCCGCGGGACACCGCCTCTGGAACCTCAACACGCCGCGCGTGCCCGAAGGCGTGAGCGAGCCCAAGGTGCGCGCCTACCTGCTGGAAAAACACGGCATCGAAATCGCCGGAGGCTTCGGCCCGCTGGCGGGAAAAATCTTCCGCATCGGCATCATGGGCCCGCTGGCCAGCGATGAAGGCGTGGACCGCTTCCTGGCAAAATTCGATGAGGCGATGAAGGAAACGGCGTAAGGGCGGGGAACAGGTTTCAAAATTCCCAGGTTTCAAAGTTTCTAAAGTTTCAAAGTTTCAAGGTTGAAAACCTGAGACTCGCCGCATTTTGGAGCTGCGAAAAGGGTGCCAGCACTGGCACCCTTCATCTTTACCGCCCGGAAGAACACGTTGCCGTGTCTTCGGGCGGTTTGCCTTTCGGCAGCAAGGCCGGCCCGAGGCCCTTAACTTTGAAACCTTGAAACCTTGAAACTTTGAAACCTGTGTATCTACTCCTCGCTCATGCGCTCGTCGATGGGCCTTCTTCCGGCGTAGCCTTCCTCGGTTCCGTGCCAGTGTGAGATGGTTGGTTCGCCCATCCTCCAGCACAGCAGCACAATCTCGCCGTCCACCCGGCAAGGGAAGTCGAGCAGGCCGATGTCGAGGTCTTTGACCTGCACCCCGATGGCATTGATTTCTGACAATGTATCCTTGGCAATCTGGATGGCTCTTTCGCGCTGCGCTTTGCGGGCCATGCAGGCGCGCACATTCACCAGGGTTCCGCCGTTGAGGAAGATGCGTTCGCTCAATTCGTTGAATTCCTGATCGACCTGCTCAATCAGGGCCTTGGACTCAATCGACTTGCGCAACAGGCTTTCCAGAATCGGCAGCATGGATTGCGCTTCCCGCACGGTAAAGGTTCGCATAATCTGCCTCCATTCTACCCGACTCCGGCTGCCCCGCCGCGCGGGGCACGCCGGTCATATCGGCGGCGCGCACCTAGCCCTTGATCTGCAGCATCCTGTCCAGCGCCACCTTGGCCCAGTGCTTTACCGCCGGACGCACCTTGATCTGGTTGACCACCGTGCCCTCCACCAGGTTTTCCAGCGACCACGCCAGGTGCTGCGGCGAGATGCGGTACATGGTGGTGCAGAGGCAACCGGCGTCGTTCAAGGTCACCACCGTCTTGTCCGGATGCTGCTTGGCCATCCGGTTGACCAGATGGATCTCGGTTCCGATGGCAAACTTAGCCCCCGCCGGAGCCTCGGCCACCAGGCGGCGCAGTTTGTCCGTGGAGCCGGTGTCGTCGGCCTTCTGGCAAACCTCCCAGCGGCACTCGGGATGCACCAGGACTTTGATTCCCTCATGGCGCTCGCGGATGCGGTCCACGTGCTCGGGCAAAAAGCGCTGATGCACCGAGCAGTGTCCCTTCCACATAATCACCTTCGCCTTGCGCAGCGCATCCGCCGACTGGCCTCCCTGCAACTGGTAGGGGTCCCACACCACCATTTCATTGAGCGGAATGCCCATGGCGTATCCGGTATTGCGCGCCAGGTGCTGATCGGGAAGGAAGAAGATTTTTTCATTGCGATCGAAGGCCCAGTCCATGGCTTGGCGCGCGTTGCTGCTGGTGCAGACCGTTCCGCCGCGCTCGCCCACAAAGGCCTTGATCGCCGCCGTCGAGTTCATGTAGGTCAGCGGGGAAATGCCGCGTCCGTGCTCGGTGGTCAGGCCAAGGCGCACAAACTGCTCCCAGGCGTCCTCCACCTGCGAGATCTCGGCCATGTCCGCCATCGAGCAGCCGGCGTTCAGGTCCGGCAGAATCACCTGCTGGTCCGGACGCGCCAGGATGTCGGCGGATTCGGCCATGAAGTGTACGCCACAGAATAAGATATAGCGGCCCCGGGCCTGTGAGGCGAGCTCGGAGAGCCGCCAACTATCGCCCTGGAAGTCTGAAAACTGAATCACTTCGTCGCGCTGGTAGTGATGCCCGAGCACGACACACTCCTCCCCGAGAGTCTCGCGAGCCGCACGAATGCGAGCATCCATCGAGTGATCCGGGAGGACAAGATAATTGTCCAGCGAACACGTAGAGTTCGTACTAACCGCAGTAGCCACGTTTTGTCTGCCTTCAGTTCTCGCCGCCAGACCGCGACGCGAAAACGGGGATGTTGAAAGCGCTATCTCCGGCTCCAGCGGATGCACATACCGATTGGCCCCACCCGCGGGGATGTTGAAGCCGTAGTCGTTACTATTTGTTAATGATGCATGAATCGGGGGCCAGGAAGCAAGCTTTTTTGGCAATCCGGGGACCTGGTGGAGGGTGGAACTTCGTCCCGCACTAGCCGCCGATATGCACCATTGTCCTGCCGGGCTGCACAAATCCGGCCTCGCCGATGTGGTGACGCTCTTCCTTGTGGGCCACGGCGTGCTCGATCGCCCGCGCCAACTCTTCATCGCCGCCACCGGCGCGCAGCACCGCGTACAGGTCATGCTCGCGCAGCGAAAACAAACAGGTGCGGATTTTTCCATCGCTGGTGAGCCGGATGCGCGAGCATGCGCCGCAGAAGGGAAGCGTCACCGGGGCGATGACGCCGAACTCCGCGCCGCCGTCGTCAAAGCGGTAGCGCCGCGAGGTCGAGCTGGGCTCGTGCGCAATCTCATGGAAGGGCGCAAAGCCCGCCATGCGCTCCAGAATTTCGGCTAGCGGCACCACCACGTCCGGCGTCCAGCGGCGGCCCTCGTCCAGCGGCATGAACTCGATGAAGCGCACCGCAACCTGCTCCCGGCGGGCGAAGGCGCCAAACGCCTCGATCTGATCCTCGTTGAACCCGCGCAGCAGCACACAGTTCACCTTGACCGGACCCAGCCCCGCGCGCCGCGCCGCGCGCAGACCCTCCATCACCGCGGCGTAGCCGTCAGGCACGCGGGTGATGCGTGCGAAGCGCGCCGGCTCCACGGCATCCATGCTCACGGTCACCCGGTCCAGTCCCGCCTGCTTCAGCGGCGCGGCCATGGCGGCCAGCAAATGTCCGTTGGTGGTGAGGGCCAATTCGGGCGGCGTGCCTGCCCCGGTGCGCAAAGCGGCCAGCGAGCGCACCAGTTCGACAATGTCGCGCCGCAGCAGGGGCTCGCCTCCGGTCAGGCGAATCTTGGTGATGCCGAGCTCGACAAACACTCGCGCCATGCGCAGGTAGTCCGCCAGCGGGAGTTCGGCGAACTGCTCGCCTCCGTTGCCGGTGCGGCAGTAGACGCAGCGGTAGTTGCAGCGGTCCGTAATCGAGATGCGAAGGTCGCGGATGCTGCGCCCGAATTGATCGACTAACGGCATGAGAGGAGCGGGCCAAGCCAGGACTCGCCAAAACCATCCTAATAGATGCCGGCGGCGCGGCAATGGCTCAGGCCGGCGATGTCGCTCGCACCGAATCATGATTTATGCTTGACATGTAGCTACGATGTAGCTACTTTCTATGTGGGAGGAAAGCGCCCAGGAGGCGTTATCGGCGGCGTGGAGGGGAAAAGGTTGCGAAAGGGGAGAAAGCTAGATCGCACCCTGAAGTGATCTAGCCGGAGAAAAGTCATCTATGCCCCCAGTTTTTGATTGGGACGAGGAGAACCGCAAACATATCGTCAAGCACCGGGTGACCCCGGCAGAGGCGGAACAAGTTGTCCTGAACGATCCCATCGATCTTACCCTGCAGGTGAGCGACGGGGAAGAACGCATCGTGCAGGTTGGCGCCACCAACAAGGGCCGCATTCTTATCGTCGTCACTACGTGGCGCGAAGGGATGATCCGCGTGATCACCGCCTACCCGGCGCCGAGGCAGTTGCGCGAGTTCTACCTGCAGAATACGTCATGATTCATCAGCAGAAAGGAAGAGCGATGCCGGAGGAATTCAAGGTTCCGAAGTTCAAAAACGAGGCCGAAGAAGCCCAGTGGTGGGATTCCCAGGGCAAGAACATCACGCAGGCGTTCCGGCGCGCCGCCGCCGAGGGGCGCCTTGGCCGCGGCACAGCCAAGCGCAAGGGAGCGACTCGCACTACCACCATTCGTCTGGAGCAGGAGGATATTGATCGAGCCCGTGCGCAAGCTGAGCCAAAGGGATTGCGCTATCAGACCTACCTCAAGATGCTGCTCCGGGAGACGCTCCTGAAGGAAGAAAAGAAAATCGCAAACGCTTTGGCCCGCGCAAGCAAGGCGCGCGAATAAGTTTTACCCGGCTACATGCCGTCGTAGTTCGGCCCGCCGCCACCCTCGGGTGGCACCCAGGTGATGATCTGGTACGGGTCCATGATGTCGCAGGTTTTGCAGTGTACGCAGTTGGACGGGTTGAGGTGAATGCGCTTGCCACCCGGCGCCTCGGGCGCGTCCTCCATCTCATAAACGTTGGCCGGACAGAAGAACTGGCAAGGATTGCCATACTCCCTGGTGCAGCGGCCGTTGCAGATGTCGGTGTCCTGGATGACCAGGTGCGCGGGCTGATCCTCCTCGTGCCGCGTCCCGGAGTGATACAGGTCGGTCAGTTTGTCGAAGGTCAACTTGCCGTCGCCCTTGGACGGCCCGAGCAGCTGCTCACGGCCTCCGGCGTGCCCCATGATGTCCCACAGCGGCAGCATGCGCGCGTGGCCGGGGTGTGCCGGATAACGGTCGCGCAGGCCGTATCCGCCGGTGGCCATCAGCAGGCCGGTGTTCACCATCCCGCTGAGGAATCCGTGCTCGAATCCCTGGTGGAAGTTGCGCACCGGGTATAGCTCCTCTTTAATCCAGCTCGCCTCCACCTTTTGCTGGAATTTCCCGAGCTGGCGGGCGCTGCTGTCGCCTGTGGTCCAAGCCTCGAAGGCGGTCTCGGCGGCCAGCATGCCGCTCTTGATCGCCAGGTGAATGCCCTTGAGGCGCTGCGAATTCAGGAAGCCGGCCGCGTCGCCCACGATCATCCATCCGTCGCCGCCCAGCGGAGGCATTGACCACCAGCCGCCGTAAGGCATGGTCTTGGCGCCGTAGCGCACCATCTTGCCGCCCTCCAGCAGCCGCGCCACAAACGGATGCTGCTTGAAGGATTGCAGCGCGTGTTGTGGATCGGTGCGCGGGTCGGGATAGTCCAAGCCGGTGACAAAGCCGAGCGAAGCCGTGTTGTCCTTGCCGCCATAAATCCACGCCCCGCCATATTCCTTCGTGGTCAGCGGGTAGCCCATGGTGTAAATCACCTTGCCGGGCTGGAGGCGTCCGGCGGGCAGTTCCCACAGCTCCTTCACGCCCACGCCGTAGGTCATGGGGTTGCGATCCTTGGTCAACTCCAGCCGCCCGACAAGTTGCTTGGTGAGCGAGCCGCGCGAGCCTTCGGCCAGAATCGTCAGCTTCGATTTCAAATCGTATCCCGGCTCGAAATTCGCCTTGGGCTGGTTCGTCTTGTCCACGCCCTTGTCGTCCGTGCGCACCCCGGCTACGCGCTCGCCTTCCCACAGCAGCTCGCTTCCGGCAAAGCCGCTAAAGATGGTGATTCCTGTCTCCTCGACTTTTGCGCCCAGCCACTTGGTGAAGCGGTTGAGGCTGATCACGTAGTTGCCGTGATCCTGCATGGGAGGCGGCGTGATGGGAGCCTTGAAGGCGCTCTTGCGAGTCATGTAATAGAGACTGTCGCTGGATACCTCGGCCTCAATGGGCGCATCCTTCTGCCATCCCGGCAGCAGTTCGTTCATCGCGCGCGGGTCCAGCAAGGCGCCGGACAGGCAGTGTTGCCCCACCTCGCGCGCCTTCTCCAGCACGTAGATGTTTTCCTTGGAGAGCTCGGCGCCTGGATGCGTGGCGTTGTACGCATCGATCAGTTGCGCAAGACGCAGCGCGCAAGCCATTCCTGCTGGCCCGCCGCCCACGATGACCACGTCGGCTTCCATCTCCGGATGTTCGATACCTTCAAGCGGTGTGCGGAAGATCATGGCTGCCTCATCAGGTTCCAAAGTTTCAAGGTTTCAAGGTTTCAAAGTTTCAAGGTTTCAAGGTTGAAGACCTCTACTTCCGGACCTTGGTTTCGATTGCGCTCAGTAGCCGGTTGAGGAGCCCGAGAGTCCGGTAGCACTGTTCGCGCAGATTGCTGAGTTCATCCGCGTTGCCCAATCCGAGTTCCCCTGCAATTTCGAGTTGGGTATCCAGTTCGAGCAGCGAACCGCGGGCCATGCAGAGGAATTTGGCAAAATCCGGTTTGCTGCCACGTCCCTGGCCTTCGGCTATGTTCGAAACCACTGAGATTGCGGCCCGGCGCATCTGGCTCGTTAAACCGAACAATTCGCTTTTAGGAAACTGCTCCGTTGCGCGATAGACTCCGACGGCAACCGCCTTCGCCTTCTGCCAGACGAGCAGATCTCTGTAAGTGTTAGCCAGGAAATCTCCTTGTACCCTGCGAACTTCGAGGCATCGCAACCTGAAACCTGCTTCCGCGCCTTTGCCTTCCAACCTTGAAACTTTGAAACCTTGAAACTTTGAAACCTGTTCCTACCCTTTCGCCTTCTTAATCTCCTCTGTCAGCGCCGGCACAATCTCAAACAGATTCCCCACCACGGCCACGTCGGCAATCTCGAAGATCGGAGCCTCCTCATCCTTGTTGATGGCGATAACATGGCGCGAGCCTTTCATTCCGACCAGATGCTGAATGGCGCCGCTGATGCCGAGCGCCAGGTACAGTTTCGGGCTCACCGTCTGCCCGCTGGAACCCACCTGGCGTTCCATGGGCAGCCAGCCCGCGTCGCAGATCGGGCGCGATGCCGCCAGCTCGCCACCCAGCGCGTCGGCCAGGGCCTGCCCGATGGCGATGTTCTTCTGCTCCTTGATGCCGCGTCCCACGGAGACGATAATCTCGGCCTGCGAGAGGTCCACCGCCTGCCGGGCCTCCTGGAACGGAACCTCGGGCCGGGTGCGGATTTCACCGGTCGCGGCGCTCACCTGCTCCACTGGAGCTTCTCCGGCCTCGACCTGGTCCGCGCGATAGGCGCCCGTCTGGAAGCTGGCGAACCAGGGGCCTTCGCCCGTCAGCGAAACATCGGCGGCGAACTTTCCCTGGAACATCAGCCGCGTGAACAGCAGTTTTCCGTCCGCCAACCGGCAGCCCACCGCGTCGCTGATCAGCACCGCGCCGAGCGCGGCGGCAAGCTTGGGCGCAAAGTCGCGCACCTGGTAGGTATGCGGCAGCAGCACCAGCTTCGGCCGGTTGCTTTCGATGAACCCCTTGAGCGCCGTGACAAAGCCGTCGGGAGTGTAGCGCTCCAGCGCCGCGTCTTCGATGGCGTAGACCTTTGCCACCGCCGTCCTGGCCAGTTCGGCGGCCACGGATGCAAGGTTGCCGCCGCCCACCACCGCGGCCGCCACCGTCCAGCCGGTCTGTTTGGCCAGCGCCTGCGCGCCCGCCAGCGTCTCCAGGGAGACTCGGTTCAGTTTGCCTTCCCTCTGTTCGGCGATCACCAGAATCGTCTCTGCCATCTCGTCTGTCCTCGTTCGCGTACCCTCGTAAGCACGCTCTGTGCGGTGCGGCGTGGGGCGCCGGTTCGCAATCCTGGATTCCTAGGGCAGCCTGCGCAGTTTGCGCCGTCCAACCCAATGCAGCACCGCGCCCAACACGCCGAACCCCAGCGCCAGCCAGCCCAGGGTGTGCTGCCCCTTGGGATTTTCTCCCAGGTGGAAGAAGAACAGCAGCAGCGCCACCATCAGAAGCAACCCGCCCAGAACCCGCAAGGCGTTCACCTTCTCGCGCGCCTGCTCGCGGTCCACCTGCTTTGCCGTCTCCGCCGTCATGGCCGCTCCTTCAAAGAACTTGCATTACAGAATTCGCATGTCGTCGCGCAGCTTGGCCACCAGCTTTTTCGCTACATCCTGGGGCGAGCCTTGCATCACTTCGGTCTGCTTGGTCTTTACCGGTACGTAGAGGCGCTCGATCTTCGACTGGTTCGGCTGCAAGGCCGGGGAAACCTCGTCGAAGCCCACCTTGCGCAGCGGCTTGTTCTTGGCCTGCTTGATGCCGATCAAGGTGGCGTAGCGCAGCTTGTTGATGCCCGACTGAATCGTCAGCACCGCGGGCAGC